>DATKFH010000132.1:0-4969 GCA_035511455.1 Candidatus Sulfotelmatobacter sp.
GTGGACGTCGACCGCACCAGGCGGTCCAGCGTGGCCTTGGTAGCCTGGTCGAGCGAGACTGCGGGAGCGATTCTCGACATGCACCAACAACTCTAGCCGAAAACCACAATAATGTAAATAACTATCTGGACGATGTACTAGTAGTTTCACGCTAGGCGTGTACGAGCTCTACACCGTAGATGGAGTGCCAACTGGTCGCCGCTTTCAGCTTGTCGTTGACGTTGTGAATGTTCTTGACGCCTTCGGTTTCGAGCCACTTGCGGAAGGCGGCTGTGCCCAGCTTGGCGTAAACCGGGATGCCATCCTTCCAGGTGGCGCGGCCACAGAGGACGCCGTTGAACTTCACGCCGGATTCTCCGGCCAGTTCGAGCGTCTCGCTGAACTCGGCGTTGCTCACGCCGGCAGACAGATAGATGAATGGCTTGGTCGCCACATTGGCGGCCTTGTGGAACAGGTCGATCGCTTCCTTCTTCGTATAGGCCTTTTGGCCGCCGAACGACTTTGTGCCTTCGACGAACTTCATGTTCACCGGTACTTCGACTTTGAGCACGTCGACTCCGTAGCGGTCTTTCGAGAACTCGCGCATGCTCTCGGTGACGATGTGCGGTTTTTTCTTGGCATAGTCCAAGCCCTTTTCATCCGCACCCTCTTCGTAGCCCACGAATTCGAGGAAGAACGGAATGTCGTTGGCGCGGCATTCGTCGCCGATGCGCTCGACCCAGGCATGCTTGATCTCATTGACGTGCTTAGGATCGTCGGGCGTGTAGTAGAGCAGAATCTTGACGCAGTCAGCGCCCGCTTCTTTCAGGCGGCGAGCCGACCACACATCGAGCAAGTCGGGCAGGCGGCCGGGGCCGGTCTTGTCGTATCCCGTTTTTTCATAGGCGAGCAGCAGGCCGGCATTCTTGGCGCGGCGCTTGGAGGCCGGCAGTCCCCACTCAGGATCGAGCAGGATGGCGG
The DNA here is from genome assembly GCA_035511455.1 of Candidatus Sulfotelmatobacter sp. Lineage (GTDB taxonomy): Bacteria > Acidobacteriota > Terriglobia > Terriglobales > Acidobacteriaceae > Sulfotelmatobacter. The sequence continues at coordinate 961 of DATKFH010000132.1, forward strand.
TGGCGTGCGGGGTGAGCACTTCGCTGACCAGGGTTTTGAATTCTTCCATCATGGCGTCGGTGACTTCGCCACCTTTTTCTTTGGCCAGCGATTTTTGCAGGGAGCCGCGCTGATCCATGGCAGCGGCGGCGATCACACCGCGTTCGTTGGAGACTTTTTTGAGGCCGGCGAGTTTCCCGGGGGTGAGTTTCATGAGAATCCTCCTGATACCAATGAAGATGAGTGCTGGAAGTACCGATCATTGTAAACCAAGGCGGAAGGAAAAGCGGCGTTGCCCCGGCGCGTTCAGGCTCGAGAATTCCGAGTTTAGGAACCGAACCCCAAGGCGACGCTCGCTCGAACTGCGCAGTGGAGCTCGACGGACAGCCGGGGAGGCTGTACACATTTATAACAGCCTTCCATCTCAGACAGCGGCGGCACTGTTTGCGGCACTGTGCGGCACTGTTAATTTGCTGGTAAACGTCGCGGATTGGCGCTAGGCTGGAAGTGTCTCCTCTTGCAACCTTCCGCCGAACCCCTTCTCGGTGACGGTTCCTTGCGAAATCAGACATCGTTTCTGAGGCGTAAGGAGCCCTTATGGTTAGCCAAGCGTTCCGCTTGCGCGAGATACCCTACGTCGGTTCCGCTGCTGCAGACGATGGAATCTGGGTGGAAGGTCAGTTTCGCTGCAGCCGCCGATGCCGCCGGGACGGTGCGGCAGCGTACCTTGCTGTGCCTTCCCCGGGACAGACATTGTGCACCGCGGCGGGTAGTCTCTTCCGCTCTCGTCTAGCACGTTTCCGTCATGGCCGACCGGGCAGCGGTTCCCTGCGAAATTGGACGCGGTGTGCGCAGAAAGCGGAGAACCGTCATGCGTAGAAAAACCGTGGGTGCGCCCAGCAGACGCGGTCAAGAGTGGACGCACTCCGATGTCGACGGCAACCGGATTCACAACGAAATCCTGCTCAGCCTTCCCCTCGACGAGAGCCGGTTGGTTTTTCCCAAACTGGAACTGGTTCGCCTGAGGCCGCGCCAGGTGCTGCACGAGGTGGGAGATACGCTGAAGTCGGCGTATTTCTGTAACGGCGGGTTGATCTCAATTTTGACCTCGTTCCCCAACGGAAAAAATATTGAAATTGCCGTGGTCGGCACCGAGGGCTTCGTCGGGCTGCCTCTGGTTGCCGGGTTCCAGAGCGCGGCCACGCGTGCGATTGTGCAACTGGAAGGCACAGCCTTTCGGATCGACGCCTCGACCCTGGACCCTCTCCTAGGTCAATGCACCGGCCTGGAGCGCCGCCTCCAACAATTTTCACAGATGAAGTCCGCGCAGATTTCCCAGATTGCGGCCTGCAACCTGCTACACGAAGTGAAGGAGCGACTGGCGCGCTGGCTGCTGATGTGCCACGACCGGAACGGCTCCGACACCATGGCATTGACCCAGGAATTGTTGGCCGAGATGCTGGGCACGCGCCGTTCCAGTGTGACCCTGGCCGCCGGCGCGTTGCAGAAGGCAGGATCCATTGCGTACGGGCGGGGTCAAATACGAATTCAAAACCGGACCCGTCTTACCTCTGCGGCCTGTGAGTGCTATGAGGCGATGCGGCGGCAGGCCCGAGTGTGGCGTAACGAAGCGAGGGACGGCGTCGGGGGGTGAGCTTTGTGGCGAACAAACTAATGTGCGCTACAGCACGCAGTCGGATATAAAACCGCTTCGATCTATCCACAGCCTTCGCGTCCCCCCGACGCAGGTCCTTGTGAACAGATGAGGTCGGTTTGCAAGCAGGCACGCCCTGACGCCCCGGTGATTCCTCCTATTTCATTCGCTTTCCCCTCTGGGAGCGGGAATACCGGCCGGTTTTGACGGCAACCGACAGCTCCACATGTTCAAGCGCCTGGAAGCCGCGGAGGCTGTTGTTCGGATCCGCCGGGCCGCCCTTCAGGGCGGCTCCGACCACCAGGCTGAGCTGCTAGCAATTGAAGACGCCCTGGCCGATATCAAGAACACCCAGCGCCTCCTCTAGAATTTGCCCCGCGAACCGTTCCCTAACAGTCAGAGACCAGTGGTATAGTGGTATGACCGCTTTTCATCTGCGTCCAGAAGCGGAAAACCATCATCGTTGTTTAAGGGCGAAGCCGAGCCGGCCGGCCAATGCGACCGGCCTCAATGAAAGGGAACTGCCATCATGGCGATCGCGACGATTAATCCAGCTACCGGTGAAGTCATCAAGACATTCCAGCCACTTGCTGAAGCGGAGATCGAGAAAAAACTGCAGCTTGCGGTCAGGGTGTTCAAGTCCGAAGCCAAGACTTCGTTTTCCGTGCGCGCCCAGCGCATGCTGAAGGCGGCCCAGATTGTGGAGCGCGACAAAGACAAGTTCGCGCACCTGATGACGCTAGAGATGGGCAAGACCTATAAGTCGGCGGTCGCCGAAGCGGTCAAGTGCACAACTGCCTGCCGCTACTATGCCGAGAACGCCGAGCGCTTCATGGCCGACGAAGTGGTCGAGACCGGGGCCAAGAAGAGCTTCATCCGGTATCTTCCAATTGGCCCGATTCTGGCGGTGATGCCGTGGAATTTTCCGTTCTGGCAGGTGTTCCGGTTCGCCGCGCCGGCGCTGATGGCAGGCAATGTCGGGCTGTTGAAGCACGCTTCGAACGTGCCCCAGTGCGCGCTGGCGATTGAGAGCATTTTTCTCGAAGCCGGATTTCCCGAGGGTGCATTTCAGACCCTTCTGATCGGCTCGGGCCAGGTCGATGCGCTGCTGAACGATCCGCGTGTGGTGGCCGCGACCCTGACTGGCAGCGAGCAGGCGGGCATCCAGGTAGGAGTGGGCGCAGCCAAGCGGATCAAGAAAGTCGTGCTCGAACTGGGTGGCAGCGATCCATTTATCGTGATGCCATCGGCTAATTTGGACGCGGCGGTTGCCACCGCGGTGCAGGCTCGCGTGCAGAACAATGGCCAGTCCTGCATCGCGGCCAAGCGTTTCATCATTGCCGAGCCCATCGCCGATGAGTTCGAGCGCAAGTTTGTGGCGCGCATGGAGAGTCTCAAGATCGGCGACCCTTTCGACGAGAAGACGGAACTGGGCCCCTTGTCGACCCCGGACGGAATGAAGGACCTCGACCGCGACGTGCAGACGACAATCAAGGCCGGCGCGAAGTTGCTGACCGGCGGGCATCCGCTCCAGCGTCCGGGGAATTTCTATGCGCCGACGGTGCTCACGAATATTCCCAAGAATTCTCCTGCGTACGGCGAGGAATTCTTCGGACCGGTGGCATCGGTATTTCGGGTAAAGGATCAGGATGAAGCGATCCGGCTCGCCAACGACGTTCGCTTCGGCCTGGGCGCCAGCGCGTGGACCAATGATGAAAAAGAGCGCGAGCGCTTCATCAATGAACTCGAGGCCGGGATGGTATTCATCAACAAAATGGTCGCTTCCGACCCGCGCATTCCTTTTGGCGGCGTCAAGGCGTCCGGCCACGGACGGGAGTTGAGTGCGGTGGGTATGAGGGAATTTCTCAACGCCAAGACGGTGTGGGTTGAGTAGCAGTAATCAGTAATCAGCACTCGGTCTCCAGGAACTCTGCCTGGATTTGTCCTTCAAGGGGCCGGAGTGCTAAGCGGTGCAGGCGCGGTTGCGGCGGCCTCGGCCTGTGCCAGTAAGTGCTGCCACGGTCAGATGTCTGGATCGACGCGGTGTACAGCCACCTGCATCTTGTCGCCGTATTCGTCGTAGCGAACCCATATGACGCGGTAAACGGGCTTCCTGCCGCGTAGAGAATTCCGATCACATCGCCGGACCGGACGTTGGCATCGACTCCCGACAGGGGTGAAGTTGTGCGACGTCCTTCAGATTCGTGGCTTGCGAGAGGTTATGGCTCGTATCTGCTAAGAACGCTCGCGTGAGCAGCGTAAGCTGGATGTAATTGTGATCTGCCCCGAGCAGGTTTCGCCTGTTAAGGGCCCAGCTGTAGAGGAGGAAGAGGACCACCGGCAGGCAACACATGTTTGTATTCAGGGCAAAGATGA
>DATKFH010000133.1:0-62790 GCA_035511455.1 Candidatus Sulfotelmatobacter sp.
ATTTATCAGGAAGCCTTCCTGCACGCCTATACACATTTGACTCGGTTTCGTTTCGAGTGCTCGTTTTATACTTGGGTCTATCGTATCGCCACGAATCTCTGCCTCGATTATCTTCGGCGTAAGCGCACCCGAAGCCGCGAATTGACCACTACAATTGCCCCAGACGGAGAGGAGCGGGAAATCCTCGACCGAATACCCGATCAGAGCGCGGGCGCGAGTCCCGAGCGCAACCTCGCAGGCCGCATACTCCGGGAGCACATTGTTCGTGCTCTGAGCCAGCTCTCGCCACGCGAGCGTATCGTTTTCGAACTAAAGCACTATCACGGCTTAAAGCTGAGAACCGTGGCCGGAATTCTCAAGACCACCGAAGGCACCGTCAAGAACACACTTTTTCGCGCCACCCATAAGCTCCGCCTACAACTGTGCGACAACATTCGCATTTGAGCGCGTCTCTGCCGTGAACTAGGCGGATTACTGTCGCGGTAGACCTCCAACAGCGCTTACTTCGAAGTCTCTCCGCTGACCCCGCTAATCTCGTTTTCTTCGTCAAAGGTCGCGTTTGGCAGCCAGAAAGTCGGCGGATCCAGCAATCCCAAAGTAGTTGCCGTGCAAACCCTGGGACCGCGCCATTGAAAATTTCGAGTGTGAAGATCACTGGACCGGATGCAGGGTCTTTTCAAGAAGCCATTAGTTGCGGAGGCACGGTAGCCCCTGGAGCAAACTGTTCTCTCTCGATAGTCTTCAAGGCCCGATTCCGTCGGCGCACTGAGAGCTATGGTGACGTTCACCGACAATGCCGCAGGCTGTGCCTACCGAAAATGCCATCGCGTGCGAATGGCCCAAGAATCAACAACATCCAGGTTCCTGCCCAGAACTCAGCAAGGTTCGTAATGAAGACGCCGCATGTAACATTGTTACATGCGGCGTGGGGGAACCTTTGAAAGATCAGACGCGGTTTTCGGTAGGCGCAGGCTAAGCGCTTCGCCTACCGGTTCCTCGCGGTTTCGCCCAACACCAGTTGATCGAGCCGCCGTGCCTGGCCTGGGTCGTGTCCGGCAGTCTTTCCGGGTATCCGTCTCGACGCCCTGACGCTGTATTCCTTCCGACTCCAAAAATCAAGCGCTTTCTCCACCCGCGAGCAGTCCAACTCGCTCCAGCTTCCTTGCCTGCCACCAACCCGAGTCAAATCAGCGGCCTACTCGATGGGAAAATGGCGCTTTACGGAATCGCTGCCAACTCCCCCCAACTCCCCGGCTTTCATTGACTTGCCTTCACATCCGCCATAGGATGCTTGCGCATGATCCCCCAGACCATCTCGCACTACCGCATCGTCGAAAAACTCGGTGGGGGCGGGATGGGCGTCGTGTACAAGGCCGAGGACACCGAGTTAGGCAGGTTTGTCGCGCTAAAGTTTCTGCCCGAGGATCTTGCGCGCGATCCGCAGGCGCTGGAGCGCTTTCGGCGGGAGGCCAGAGCTGCCTCGGCGCTAAACCATCCCAACATTTGCACGATTTACGAAATCGGGAAGAGTGACGAACAGTCTTACATCGCGATGGAGTTTCTCGAGGGCCAAACCCTGAAGCACCGCATCGCAGGACGGCCACTCGACAATGAAACCCTTGTTTCTCTAGGTATCGAGGTTGCCGATGCGCTGGACGCCGCGCACGCCAAGGGCATCGTACATCGCGACATCAAGCCTGCGAACATTTTCGTCACCGAACGCGGACACGCCAAGATTTTGGATTTCGGTCTGGCCAAGGTGCAGGCGGCCGGCGCTGCCGGCAGCTCCGATAAGACGCTGACGCGCAGTTTCGATAACCAACAACTGACGAGCCCTGGCTCGGCGCTGGGTACGGTGGCTTACATGTCGCCGGAGCAAGCGAAAGCGCGAGAACTGGATGTGCGCAGCGATTTGTTCTCGTTCGGTGCGGTGCTCTACGAAATGGCGACGGGCGCTTTGGCATTTAGGGGCGAGAGTTCAGCAGAGATCTTGAAGGCCATTCTTGATGCCACGCCGACGCCGGCGGCCCGGCTCAATCCGGATGCGCCGGCGGAATTAGAGCGCATCGTCACAAAGGCGCTGGAGAAGGATCGAAATCTCCGCTACCAGAGCGCTGCCGATCTGCGCTCAGACCTGACACGGCTGAAGCGGGACCTGGACTCCGGGCGGGCATCAGCAGTTCACGCACCCGTGACTGCGGAGTCAGGGGGTCGGACTTCGGTTCCGATTTCTGCGGCGCCGCCCGTCCCATCGCGCAAGCTCCCGGTATTTCGAGCGGCTGTGGTTGTGATAGTCGTGGTGATAGGCGCAGCGGTGTACTTGATGCGCGGCGGGTCAGGGGCAAAGAAGATCGACTCGCTCGCGGTCGTGCCCTTCGTGAACGCGACCGCCGATACGAATAATGAATACCTCAGCGACGGCCTGACCGAGAGTCTGATCGGTACCCTGTCGCAGATGCCCGATCTCAAGGTGATGGCGCGAAGCACGGTCTTCCGGTTCAAGGGAAAGGATGACGACCCACAGAAAATCGGACAACAGCTGCAAGTCAGTGCGGTTTTGATAGGCCGCATTACCCAGCATGGCGGTGAAGTGGGAGTACAGGCTGACTTGGTGAATACTGCGGATGGGAGCGAACTTTGGGGATCGCATTACGAGCGAAAGGCCGCCGACATCACCCAACTGCAAACCGACATTGCGCGCGACGTCTCAAAGCGGTTGCGAGTGCAGTTAAGCGGAGAGAAACAGCGGCGATTAGGCAGCGCCGGGACTGCGAATCCGGAGGCCTACCGGCTGTATCTGGAAGGGCGGCAACTCTGGTACGGACGCACCCCGGAGGGGTTGAAGAAGAGCATCGATTTGTTTCAGGAGGCGATTGCTGCTGATCCTAACTACGCTCTTGCATATGCCGGGCTGGGCGACACCTACAACGTGATCCCGAGTTACGGGGCCGGCATAACCTCGCGGCAGGCGGGATTGCTGGCGGACGCGGCAACGCGCAAGGCGCTCGAATTGGATGATTCCTTACCAGAGGTACATCTGGCGCGCGCTGATTTTCTAACTTTTGCCTGGAAATGGCGCGAGGCCGATCAAGAATTTCAGCGCGCCATCGAGTTAGACCCCAACAGCGCCGCAGCGCATTATTTATACGCCTTTAGCCTGCTCGTTCCCGAGAAGCGATTCGATCAGGCGTTCGAGGAATTTCGTCTCGCGCTGTCGCTCGACCCTCTTTCTCCCATCGTGAATACGAACTACGCGACTGCGTTGATGGATGCACATCGCTACCCGGAGGCACTCACTCAGTTTCAGAAGACGGTAGAGCGCGATCCGACTTTCGGACCAGCCCATCACAAGCTATCGCAGTTGTACGCCGCGACTGGCGATTTCACAAATGCAGTGAGCGAATTGAAAAAGTTCGCTCCTGCACCAGGATCGTGGAGCGGGGACGCGAAAGGTTTTCGTGATCTAGCACTCGATGCATTCAATAAGCCGGACCAGACTACCTGGGTGGCTTTAGCTCTTTCGGTAACGGGCGAGCGGAACGGGGCGCTCGACTACCTGGAGAAGGCGCTTTCCAACCAGGAAATTGAAGTTGTTTTATGCATTCGCTATCCCTCTTTCGATCCCATCCGTTCCGACCCGCGATACAAGGCCGTAGTAGGGCGATTGGGCCTGCCGGAGTAAATGGACTGAGGATGCCTGCTGGGCTCACAGCCACCCTCGTTCTGTAGCTTCCAGCCTTGTCGGGTTAATACAGTCCGTGACTCTCGTGTGACTGTCGTCCATCAGCCGCATGTGTCGATTCAGGGCTACGGGCGGGAAACCGCGCTCCTGATAAACAATCGCGAAGACATTTCGTGACGCATCCGCTGCTAGACCATAGGCGAACACGAACCGTGCGTTCGGAGGACTGGGATCGCCGAGGAAAAGGGTTTGCCTTTCTCAAACCTTTTTTGGGCGCACTCATCGACAGATTCAAACTTCGCGAGGGTCGTCGCGCAATCCATTGTGTGGCCTGGGTGTTCCGAGGAAAGCAATCTCAAACGCTCAGTAAAAACGCGGTATGGACCATCCGAAGCAGTCGATTCCTCTTTCGTTACATGGCCGAAACTCACGCTGACGAGCGTGAGACAGATAAGCAGGATTGTGTTTGGACGCATCGTCCGAGGCAACGGTTATATTTCAGGGAGCTCATCGTACGAGGCTGTGTCCTAGATGTTGCCGAATAGCTGGCATGGCATGTGCTTGTAAATGCAGCAGGCAGGGAAGTTAGAAAGTGAATCGGCGGGACTCAAAATCGGCCGGTACCTGATACCTTGGGAGTTCGACTCCCCCTCCCGGCAGCAAGCCCAACCCATTCAGGATTCAGTTCAGGACATCAGCCCTGACCCGGTCAGCAGCCGCTCATCAGTTTTCGTGCTCCTATCGGAAATAATTCCGCTCACTCCAGCGGCTCGGGGCTCCTCGCCAGGGTCCGGATCATCCTTTACTGCCTCCGCGGTACTGGTGAGTTCGCGCGGCCAAGCCCTGAGTCGGGCGAAGGCGGCGACGGCGCTCGGCTCGCATATCTTACCCGCAGTTCAGGGCTCTTCCGGCTGCGTGTAGACGCTATGTATACTTTCTGCCTGACGAATTCCCGGTTCGGCGTGGGGCACTGTCAGGGGGAACTCCCGCACATGGATTCAGCGATTCGCACCAGGAGTCTGCGCAAGGTTTACAACTCGGCGCCGCCCGCCGCGGCCGGGCGCGGGGACGGGTCCGCGCCGGGCGGAAAACGCGGCAAGGATGCCAAGCCGCAAATCACAGCGCTCGACGGGATTGATCTCGAGGTGGCGCCCGGACAGATCTTCGGCCTGCTTGGGCCCAATGGCGCGGGGAAGTCCACCACCGTCGGAATTCTAACCACACGGGTTCGCCCCACCAGCGGCACCGCCTGGATTGGGCCGCATGACGTCTGGCGCGATCAGACTGCGGCCAAGCTCCTGATCGGAGTCGTGGCCCAGCGCCCGAACCTGGATTTCTCCCTTACGGCTCGCGAGATTCTGCTGTTCCACGGAGCCTATTTCGGTCTCAGTTCGCTGGAACGCTCCGAGCGTGCCAACACTTTGCTGGAGCGCTTCAAGCTCACCGATCGCGCCAATCAACTGGTTCGCGGATTTTCCGGTGGGATGATGCAGCGCATTTCCATCGCGCGCGCCATGATGCACGACCCCCAGGTACTGTTCCTCGACGAACCCAGCGCAGGCCTCGATCCGCAGACCCGGTTGCTGCTTTGGGAGATCATTCGCGAGTACAACCAGAAAGGCCGCACCATCCTGCTGACCACACACAATATGGAAGAGGCCGATGCGCTATGCCAGCATCTCGCCATCATCGATCATGGGCGCATCATTGCATCGGGCACGCCCAGTGAGCTGAAGGCTTCAGTCCCAGGCGGATTTCTTCTGCGCCTGCGGTTTGGACATCATTCTGCTCCACTCCTAGAAGGTCTCGCTACCCTGTCCGGTGTAACGGAAGTGCGCGCCTCGGGAGACAGCACCGCCGACCTATATGCCAGCCGCGGCGGATCTCTGATTCCCGAGATCGTGAATGCTGCTTCCGCTCTGGGCGTGGAGCTCTCGGACGTTCATATATCCGAGCCCAGCCTGGAAAACCTGTTCCTTCATCACACCGGCAGGAGTTTGCGCGAATGAACTGGAAGACGTTCCTGGCATTATTGGCTCGCGACGCACACGTGGCCCGGCGGAATCTGATACCCCTGGTGTTTCAGACTTTCCTGCAGCCTCTTTTGTTTGTTTTTATTTTCGGACGCGTGATGGTGGGCAGCGGTTACATGCCTGCCGCCTACAAGAGTCTCTTGCTTCCCGGCATCATGGCCATCAGCATGGTATTTACCGGGATTTGGGCCGTCGCCATGCCCCTGATCGGAGAATTTCAGTTCACCCGCGAAATTGAGGACCGCCTGCTCGCTCCGATCGACATCTCCTGGGTCGCCGTAGAAAAGGTTGTCGCGGGTCTGATTCAGGCATTGGTGACGGGTTTGACCGTGATTCCGCTAGCGTGGCTTATCCTTCGGCCGGGACTGGAATTGCATGTGACGAATCCAGTTTTGTTCGCTTGCATCACGCTGATGGTCGCGAGTTTCTCGGCCTGCGGCGGACTGGCGCTCGGTTGCAGCGTCGATCAGCAGCACATTGGGCTGATGTTCAGCATGGTCCTGACTCCAATGATATTTTTCGGTTGCACTTACTATCCCTGGAGCGCGCTCAGCAATTTCCCCATCCTGCAGAAAGTCGTCTTAATCAACCCGCTTGCTTATGCCAGTGAAGGACTGCGCGCAACGCTTGTGCCGCAGTTTCCACACCTGTCGCTTCCGCTCATTCTGGTAGCTCTGGGGACGTTCGATGTCTTGCTTCTGGTCGTCGGTCTTCGCCAATTCCAGAAGAAGGCGGTCACCTAGAGCGGTTCGCGAGTTGCGGTGACGGTCTTGGCTTGTGTTGTCCTCCTAAGGGGCGCTTTTTGCCTGCCGAAGGACCTGTACAACGGGCGGCCAGCTCAGGGGTCCTTCGGCGCCAAAGAACGGCCCTCAGGATAACAGTACTTTGCCATGGCACAACTCTGGCGAGCGCTCTTTCAAACCAGATACACCCCCTGCAAAACCGCTCCAGAATAGGCTCACGCTTCCATCCTTACTTCGCTGCTTCGGAGCTGGGCGGAGCAACGAGCGGAGCGACGTTGCTGCCGACCAGGGTCCGGTTGAACGCGGGAAGATCCTCTTTCATGGCTTTCTGGTAGTCCGCGTCCACTCCAGCCATTTCCGTTTCAAACCCCTGCAGCAACTCCATCTGGGTATCGGTGGGGGCGAAGTCTGCGCCACCGGCGACGTCACCGCCTCCCGTGCCGACTTCTGCGTTCAGCCAGATCAGATTGAGATAAACCTTGTACGGTTCGACGAAGTACTTGTCATCGCTGTTGAGGAGTGCCGGCGAAGCCAGCTGGTTTTCGATCGCTAGGAGCTTCTTATCCATGTCCTCAGCGGCTTTCAAGAGTTCGGCCTTGTGTTTTTCCTGAGCCTCGTCCGAGGCTTGTGGCGGAGCGTCGACTGGTTCATCGCCTTCGTCGTCGTCTTCATCGAAGACCTGCTTCTCCTTTTCCTTTTTCTTGGGTGGACGCAGCATGGTCTCGATGACCTCGAGTTGTTTGCGGAGCCATTCAATCTGGTTGACGGTGTCAGCAGCACGGCTAATGTCACCGCTAATGCGAAGTAGAGTTTTCACCGAGAGTTCGATGTCCGCATCGGACCCGGGTGCGCGGGGATCGCGCACGACCGTAAGAGGCTGCGTGTACGATTGGTCCTCGACCTTGAGGCGCACCGTATATTTTCCGGGCGCCACGATCGGACCAACTTCTGCCGGCCTGCTTCCCCAATGTGTGATCGGCCGCGAATCAGACTCGCGGAATCGCGGTTCGTCCCAGATGTGCGGATTATCCGGGGCCACGGTTCGTAGTGCAATCAATCGCGGAGATTCATAGCGCAAGTCCCAGGTCACGCGATTCATGCCCGCCTTACCCTTGGCGTCGAGCTTTCGGACCACTTTGCCGTCAGAGTCAAGGATCTCAAGCTCAAGCGGTTTCTTCGGTGCGGTCTTCAGTGAAAAATTGAGCATGGCCTGGCCGCCGCGCGTAAAGCGGTAGGTGGGGCGCGGCTCAAACAGCGTGACCGCGGTGTCCGAGTGATTCTTCGCCATCTGTTCCAGCGGCGTTATGTCGTCGAGAATATGGAGTCCGCGTCCGTAGGTGGAGATCACCAGATCATGAAAATCCTTCTGCACCACCGCCCATGTGACCGGCGAGTGGGGTAATCCGGTATCGAGCGCAGTCCAGTGGCCGCCGTCATCGAGCGAATAATAAAGATCGTTTCCAGTCCCGGCAAACAGCAAGCCCGCGCAGTTGGGGTCTTCGGCGATCGTGCGCACATAGGACAAAGAGTGTTTGGGTAGATTGCCGGTAACCAACTTCCAGGTCTTCCCCAGGTCCGTGGTCTTGTAAATGAAAGGATCACGATTATCCATGAGGTGAAAATCGACGCTGACGTATGCTGTGCCCGGATCGAAGCTCGAAGGTGCGATGCTGGTGATCGTCCCCCACGGCGGGAGTCCCGGAATATTCTTGGTAACGTTGTTCCAGTTCGCTCCATCGCTCGTGTACCAGACCTGACCATCGTTAGTTCCCGCCCAGATGAGTCCTTTCTTGATTTTGGACGGAGCGATCGCGAAGACCACCTCTCCGTAGAATTGCCCGAGATTGTCTCCCACAATTCCTCCCGAGGGAACAATGCGCGCGGGATCTTGCGTGGAAAGGTCCGGGCTAATGACCGACCAACTCTGCCCGCCATTCGTGGTCTTGAAGATCACCTGGCAACCGTAGTAGACCGTGTTGTGATCGAAGGGATCGATGGCCAGCGGCGCCGTCCAATGGCAGCGATACTTGATCGCGTTGGGCGGTGAATCCAGAGTATGCATCCAGGGACTGACGGAACGCGCATGCTTAGTGCGGGCGTCCCAGCGCGTGACTTTATTGCCGTAGCAAGTCGCCCACACCACGTTTGGATCGGCTAAATCCGGCACTGTGAACCCGGATTCGCAACCGCCCATTTCGCGATCCCAGCCGGTTTCTCTGGAATCCACGGGCAGGCTGGGCCCGCGCATATTTCCGTCGTCCTGCATGTTGCTGTAGAAGTAGTAGGGAATCTGGTTGTCGACGTCAACGTGGTACATCTGGCCGATAGGGAACGTTGCGCGGTGAAAGCCGCGACCGTGGACGGTCGTGATGCTTAAGCCGCCATCATCGGTAACCACAAATCGGTCGGGATTGGTGGGGTCGATCCAGATGTCGTGAGTGTCTCCTCCCCAGGGGACTTCCTTGAAGTTCTCCCCTCCATCGAGTGACTCGTGGAAGGAACTGTTCGCCACGTACACTTCATTGTCGCTTCCCGGCGAAACCGCCAGCCGGACGTAGTAGCCCGCCCGTCCAATCAAGGCGCGTTGGTAATTGATGGCCTTCCAGTGTTCTCCCGCATCATCAGATCGCCAAAGCGAGCCCTGATCTTTGGTCTGAATCAGTGCATAAACGCGGTTTGAATTGGTGGGAGCAACCGCGACATCGATCTTCCCCAGGGGACTATGGGGAAGCCCATGCTCTTCGATCCGGGTCCACTTCGTTCCGCCGTCATGAGAAATCCAAATTCCACTGCCCGAGCCGCCGCTGAACTCACCGTAGGTATGCAGCTCTACTTGCCACATGCCAGCCACTAACATGAGCGGATTATGCGGATCCATAGACAGCCCGGAGCACCCCACATTCTCTCCACCAAAGAGGACACGGTCCCAATGCTGGCCGCTATCGGTGGTGCGGTAGACGCCACGGTCCTGCTGCGGTCCAGTCGCGCGCCCTAATGCGCAGGCAAAGACGATGTCAGGATTCGAGGGGTGGACGATGATGCGCCCGATGCGGCCTGTTTCCGCCAGTCCCATGTTCGTCCAGGTCCTGCCGGCGTCGGTCGACTTGTAAATTCCGTTGCCCATCACGTCGCTGTCACGGATCACCCACGCCTCTCCTGTTCCCGCCCAGACAATGCTGTGGGCCGAGGGCGTCACGGCGAGAGCGCCGATGGCGGCGACGGGCTGCTTGTCAAAAATCGGCGCCCAATGATTTCCGCCATCCGTCGATTTCCAAACTCCCCCCGAGGCTGCTCCCGCGTAGTAAGTGCTCGGATCTCCCGGCACCCCCGCAATAGCCGCGATGCGGTTCCCAACCCGTGGCCCGACGAAGCGGAACCGAAACGAGCCTTCCTCCTCGGCGTTCGGCTGTTGCGCACTCGCTGAAATCACGCTGCCCAAGATTGCAATGCAAGCAAAGCAGAACATCAGTTTTCTGATGAACATTCCTCGAAGCCTCCGCTGACCTAACAGGAATCGACAAGCGGGAATCTTACATCTACAGGCGCAGAGAGCCAAGTCGGTATTCAGCGAGCATCGCCGGGCGCAGCTCGAACCGCTTGGCATCGAACTGGTGAAGTACAACACCGCCGGCCGGGGAGGAATCAGCGAGCCCCGAGCAGAATGTCCACTGTTAACTGGTCAAGAAATTCGTAGGGCAAGCGTTTTTTCAGGATCGCATCCTTGTCAAAAGCATGCGACAGCAAAGCGGCTGACCCGTGCTTCGAATAGGCACGCGTCTCGGGAGTTCCCGATGGTGCCGCAGAGATCTGCTTGAGAATTGCTTGAATCTCGCGGTCGGCATTCCACTGAGCGGCTTTTTCTTTAAGAATCAGATAAGTGCGCATGCAGCCGCGGGCAAAATCCTTGACGCCCGCGCAATCTTCCGTGCGGTAGGCATGCGCATCGAAGTGCCGCGGACCGTCGTACCCGACGTCTTCCAGAAATTTCACGAGCCAGAATGCCGTCTTCGGGTTGGCCGAGCCAAAACGCAGATCCTGGTCGTATCGTCCCGGCATTTGATCATTCAAATCGATATGAAACAACTTGCCGGCCTCCCATGCCTGCGCCACGCCATGCATGAAGTTGAGACCGGCCATCTGTTCGTGAGCGACTTCCGGATTGACGCCCACCATTTCTGGATGGTCCAGCGTGGGAATGAATCCCAGATAGTGCCCGGTGGTCGCCATATAAATGTCGGCGCGAGGCTCGTTGGGCTTGGCTTCGAGGGCGAACTTGTATCCGTACTTGCAAGCGATGTTGTATTCGCAAAGATAATTGACGGCATCCCGCAGGCGCTTGACCGCTTCGTCGGCGCGGCGGCAGGCGTCGGTTTCGACGCCTTCGCGTCCGCCCCACAGAACAAAAATCTTGGCTCCCAGTTCCGCCCCCAGGTCCATGGCGCGCATGGTTTTCTGCAACGCGTAGGCACGCACCTCGGGATCGTTGGCCGTGAACGCGCCGTCGCGAAACACGGGATGATAGAACAACGATACCGTCGCCATGGGCACGACGATCCCGCTCTCCTGACACGCCGTGCGGAATTCCTTGACGATCTGGTCGCGTTCGGCAGGCGTCGCGTCGATCGGCACCAGGTCATTGTCGTGAAGGTTGACGCCCCACGCTCCCAGTTCGCCCAGCACCGAGACGATCTGCGTTGGCGGCATCGTAGGGCGCACAGCGTCGCCAAATGGATCGCGTCCGCGATTTCCCAGCGTCCACAACCCAAAAGAAAACTTGTGCTCCGGTTTTGGCTCGTAGTGTCCGTTCTTATGGCTCATACTCTCCTCAAATTATTGTTGGTCAGATGGATTTAATGCCGGAGGGGAAGACGAGATCTTCCCGACCAGGTTTTCTTCTGCTTTCTTGTGTAATTCCTGCACCTTGTGGAGTTCTTTCCCGGCATCGGCGGTTTCCCCGAGAGCCTGATACAGGCGACCCAACTGATAGTGAGCATCGGGTTGCGCGGGATCGAGTGCGACGGCGCGCAGCAACGCCGCCTTTGCGTCCTTGTAGTTTTTCTGCTGCATATGGATGGCGCCCAGATCGACGTACGTGATGCGCAAGGTGGGATTGATTTTCTGCGCTTGGTTTAGAAACGGCAGTGCGGCGTCGGGATGGTTATTCTTCCATGCGATGTCGCCCAGGTATGCCAGCGCCTGGGCGTGGGTCGGGTCGACAGCAAGCTCGCGTTCGAACTCCTGTTTGGCTTCGTCATACTGGTGCGACTTCCAATGCAGGTAGCCGAGACCGAAGTGGACGTTGGGTTCGTTGGGGGAAATCTTGGCGGCCGCCTCGAACTCGGCAATCGCCTCAGGAGTTCTGCCCAATCCGTCGAGCGCTTCTCCGAACAGGACGTGGGCGGGCGCCGAATCCGGATTCTGCTCGAGGATCTGATGGAACTCCTCCTGCGCGCAGGAAAATTTCCGAGCCCACAAGCAGCTCTGCGCCAGTACTTGATGAAGCTCCACATTGCTGGGGTCCGCCTTGGCGGCCGGTTCCAGATACTGCGACGCGAGATCGAATTTCTTTGTCCCGTAGTAACTCAGCCCCAGCAATGTCCGCGCCTGAATGCTTGCAGGGTCCGCTGCGAGCGCCGCACGTAGAGCGATCGCCGCCGCCGGAAATTGTCCCTGCTTGAATTGCGCCAAGCCCAGGTTGAGCGCGACTCCGGGCAGCTTGGGGTTGAGTTTGAGTGCGCGCCTGTAGGCCGTTACGGCCTCCGGATACTTCTGCTGTTTCGACAGGACAACTCCCAGTCCGGCGAACGCAGCCGCGTCGCTCGGATTGCGCTCGGTCACCGCCCTCCAGGCTCGTGCGGCCTCGGGCAATTTCCCTTGTTGTTCGAGCGCGATCGCAACGGCGGGAGTCTGAGCCCGCGCCGACACCAAAGGCGCAAAAAAGCCGGTCAGCGCCAGGTGAACGAGTTTGGATCTCCAGTTCTTCATCTGCACTCGCGTGCTTCTCTAGGCTGTCATTCTGAGCAAAGCGAAGAATCCCGTGCATGCCCACACTGCCGGCGGCCTCAATGGGAGTTTCGACAGCTTCGGTCTTCGCGGCGCCGTGTAGTGACGAAGGACGTTCCGCCAGCGACTGAGGACATGGTCAGCCCCGCAAATAATAAGCCCCGCTCGCAGGATACTTACTGCGAGCGGGGCCGATAGGCGAACCATGCTGGATCAGAAGTACAGCTTCAACCCAAGCTGAATCTCGCGTGGGTCGTGAGCCGACGTGATCGCACCGAAGTCACCGTTGGTAAAGGTGTTGCTGACGTTGTTGAACTCCGTGTGGTTGAAGGCATTGAAGAACTCCGCACGGAATTCGAGCTTGCTGCCACGAGTCTCGCTGAACAAGAAGGACTTGAACAGCGCGAGGTTCCAGTTCTGGCGGCCAGGACCACGAATGCTGTTGAACCCTAGGTTGCCGAAGGTTCCAGCCGCAGTTGGGGAGAATGCGGACGCGTTGAACCAGCTCTTCACCGTCTTCGGGTAGCTGACGCTCCCGTTAACGTTGGGCCGATTATCGGCATTGGGAATGATGGTGGTGATATTTCCAGTGCCAATCAGCGAGCCAGTGCAGCTCGTCGGAAGCGTCGCCTGGGCGCAGTTCGTGATACCGCCTTCCGAGATATGGATCGGCTCGCCCGAGGTCAACGTTACGATGCCCGATACCTGCCATCCACCTACCGTGGACTTCAACAGCTTGTTAGAACTGTCTTTCAGGAACGGGATGTCGTAAATGAAGTTGACGAACGCGATGTTGGTGCGATCCAAGCCAGAAGGACCGTTATCGTAGTTCAAGTTGTAGGGGTTGTCAAAATTGTTCAAGTCGCCCACTCCGTTATTGCCTGTCGCAGGATCGATTGCCCGAGACAAGGTGTAAGCTGCCTGAAGTGTCAGGTCATGCCGGATCTGACTGTGCAATTCGGCCTGGAAGCCATTGTAATGCGAGTTCTGCACGTCCTCCGTCTGTCTGATGGAGTGGAATCCCAAGTACTGAACCCGCTTGTTGTAGTCGGCGTTGTTGTTCAGGAAAAGCGCTGGGATCTGGGTGGTTAGACTAGGCAAGTTGGTTTCGAGGTATGCATTCTGGTTCCGGTTCTGGTTGCCGACGTATTGGACGGCCAACACTGTGCGCGATGACAGCGCCCGCTGAAGACCGAAGCTGTACTGATAACTCACCGGCAGGTTGTTGTTCACTTTGTCCAGGCCGGTGATGCTAGCCACGGTAATGGGCGCAACCAAGGGTAGTCCGCTGCTCAGTTGCGTGCCGGGGTTTTCCAGTTCCACGTTGCTGAAGTTAATGTTGGTGCTGAAGGGTACGTTGGGGCCGGCGTTATACATGTCGTTGCCCTGAATGCGCTCGTACATGACGCCAAATCCACCGCGGACGACGGTTTTGCCCGATCCAGTCAGATCATAGGCAAAGCCAACGCGAGGACCAAAAGCTGCCCAGTGATTGTCGACCAGGCCCTTCGGAACTCCCGGCGTCTTGCCGGGAATACCGATACCATTCAGGTAGAACTGGGTACCGGCCAGGATGGGATTCGGACTGGTGCCCAGGCCCTGACTCGTGGGAGAAATGTTGTTCCCGGCTGCGTCCGCGAAGATCGGAGCGGCAGCCGCATTATAGAGGTTGGGATAGAAGTTGCCCATGCGGTTGTTCGCTTCATAGGTGTGCGGCACACCGTCCCAACGAATACCAAGGTTCAAGGTCAGACGGTGATTGACACGCCAGTTGTCCTGAACATATGCGGCCCAGGAAACGTTGTTCCAGAAGCCGTGGTCCTGGACAGCCAGTTCGTTGTAGCCCGAAGCGGCACCCAGCAGGAAATCACCAAAGTCATTGCCGGTGAAGTTGTTGTTAAAGGTAAAGGAGCCCTGCGTGTTGCCAAACAGATCCTGAACCTTCTTGTAGATCGCCCAACTGCCGCCCATCTTTATCTGGTGCGCGCCCTTGGTCCAGGATATGTCGTCACGGATTTGGTAGTCATCCGCTTTGTTGCGCCACGGCCAACTGGCGTTGGTGTAATCCGTGTTGGTCAAACCGGCAAGGTGAATTTCCGGGATACGGTTGTTATTGTTCGGTCCGCTGAAGATGCGGTTCGAAGTGAATCCGCTGGGACGGCCCAAAACGCCGGTGGGCAGAATGGCGATGCGGTTTCCGTTGTAATTGAAGGCCACCTCGTTCAGGAGCGTCGGGCTGATCACGTACGTGGTATGGATGACGCCGCTGTACGAGGGGTTGCCGAACGTGTTGCTGGCTGTGGGAACGTTGTCACCGCTCCACATCGACGTGCCGAAGTTCTGGGCGATTTGCTCGGCAAGAAAGTGGCCAAAAACCGAGAACTTGCTGTTGAACTGGTGGTCGATGCGGACGATCTCTTCCTTTACACTCGTGGGAACGTTGTTCCCGCCTTGGAAAGCCGGCTTTCCGCTACTCACACCGTTATTGGCGGGAAAAATCCCCTTCTGGAGCAGAGCGAGTGAGTTGGGATCGATCATGCAGCTCGGGATTGTGTTGCTGGGGAACGGGCTACCCTGCACAATTCCAACTGGTGCGACTTTGCCAGGGCAATTCCTGAATAGAAAACTAGCGGTGACGTTAGCGGCGCTGGGAACGGAAATTGGAATACTGGCCGGCAGCGCCCCGCCATACCACGCCGTGTCAGGTACCGTCTGGTCTAGTGTCTGGCCCTGAATCAGCCGACGCCATTCCATGTTGTAGAAGAAGAACGTCTTATGCTCCTTCGCCCAGAAGTCAACTGGACCACCAGCATTGAAGCCGAAGGTGTGGAAACGGAGCTCGGCGACTTTTTGCGGAGATGGGTTAAAGTAGTTGCGGGCGTCGAGCGCGTCGTTGCGCAGGAACTCCCACGCGCTAGCGTGGTACTGTTTGGTTCCAGACTTGATGACCGCCGTCATAGTCGCTGACGACGAGAGTCCATATTCCGCGCTGTAGTTCGATGTCATTTGGCGGAACTCGGCGATAGCGTCCATGGAAGGCATTACGTCAGAGCCACCCGCGCCACCGCGGTCGTCGCTCTCACCGCCGTCCAGCAGGTAAAGGTTGTGGCTTTCGCGCATGCCGTTAAAGCTTACGTTGGCATCGCCGCCTACCGGCGTGGGAATCTGAAAATCGCCTTGGCCGCTGGAAGCTCCAGGCGTCAGCGAGATCAGGGAGTACATGCTGCGCCCGTTGGTGGACAACTGACTGAGCTGTTGTCCAGTGATTACGTCGCTGACTTCGCCGGTATCGGCTTGCACGGCGATCGCCGCTGCCTCCACCGTGACCTCTTCTTTGTTGCTGCCGACTTGCAGCTTCATGTCGACGCGGGCGCGATCGCCCACGGCCAACACGACGTTCTTCTGCTCGGTGACCTTGAATCCCGCTACCTCAGCTCGGACCGAGTAGTGACCGATGTGAAGATCCGGCGCCACGTACTCGCCGCTGCCACTGGTGGTCAGGGTGCGAGCCAGACCGGTCTCGAGGTTGGTAATGGTAATGGATGCGTTCGGGACTGCGGCGCCCGTCGGGTCCGTCACAGTGCCGACGATGGTCGCTTCCTGAGCGAACGCCGACGTGGCGAACACTGCCAGGAAGAAACATGTGAAGAGAGCGACGATCGCGAGACGCCTTACGTTGCGGCCTCTCACGAAAAGGCCCAAACTCCCGGCATACGTGGGCGAGAGACTTTTCATTTGCCTGCCTCCAGGAAAACCACTTTTTTATTGAGAGACGTCCTACAGGGGACGCCCCAAGCTCGTAAACGTTTACGGTTTACAGCCGTTGGTTGATCGTTGTCAAGTAGAAAATCGATTTTTGTGGCCAAGACGCCGTGGCCGTCTGGATTCGCCGCGTTTTCGCCGTTTAGGTGCCCGAAACCGCTGTTTTCGGGAGGGACTTCCCGACGGTACGAGCATGCCTTTCACCCAGTTCAGGCCCGTCAAAACGCCCGTCGGGCGTGCTTCTCGAGCCGCTTGCTTGACGCAGGATTTCCCCTGTGCTACAAGCGACGGTCAACCGTAAACGTTAACGAAGCGACAACTACCGCACCGCATTACCGTCCACACGGGTTCAAAGCGAGTCGCGGAGGAGGCTCTCATGCGGCGGCGTCATACTCAAATTCAAACCATCCTGCAGTTGGCAGCACTTCTCAATTGCATGCTTCTGCGTTGCGCCGCACAGACCGGCAGCCCCGTCTATTTGGACCCTTCCCAGCCCATCAACGTCCGCGTGGACGATCTGGTTGGCCGGATGACTCTGGAAGAGAAAGCCTCGCAGTTGGTGAATCAGGCTCGCGCTATCCCGCGACTGCAAGTCCCTGCCTACGACTGGTGGAGCGAAGCTCTTCATGGGGTTGCGCGAGCAGGAACAGCAACCGTGTTTCCGGAACCGATTGGGCTGGCCGCGACTTTCGATGATGCGCTGATTCATGAGATGGCGGTCGTCATCGGGACTGAGGCGCGAGCCAAACATGATCAGGCGGTTAAAGCTGGCCGTCGCGATATCTATGAAGGTTTGGACTTCTGGTCGCCGAACATCAACATTTTTCGTGACCCGCGTTGGGGACGGGGACAGGAAACTTATGGCGAAGATCCTTTTCTGACGGCGCGGATGGGCGTGGCATTCATCACGGGACTTCAAGGGGACGATCCGAAATATTTTCATGTGATTGCGACCGCCAAACATTTTGCGGTGCATAGCGGTCCCGAGACCACGCGGCATACGGTCGATGTGCAGGTATCGAAGCACGACGAGGAGGACACTTATCTGCCGGCATTCCGCGCAGCGATCACCGAGGGAAAGGCCGAGTCGGTGATGTGCGCTTACAACCGCGTCAATGGGCAGCCGGCATGCGCCAATACGTTCTTGTTGCAGGACACGTTGCGCGGAGCGTGGAAGTTCAACGGCTACGTGGTTTCAGATTGCGATGCCGTGGTGGACATCTTTCAGGGGCATCACTTCGCGAAAAGCCAGGCCGAAGCTACCGCGGACGCAATCAAGACAGGCATGGACAACGAGTGCGCCGACTACATTACCATTGTCAAGGACGTTCATGATTACCAGCCATTCATCGACGCCGTCAAGCAAGGACTGCTCGCCGAGGCCGATCTCGACGTCACGTTGAAACGGCTGTTCACCGCGCGCATGCGTCTGGGGATGTTCGATCCTCCAAGCTTGGTACCGTATGCCAACACGCCCCAATCAGAAATTGACAGTGCTCCGCACCGTGCCCTGGCGCTCAAAACGGCGCAAGAATCGATGGTGTTGCTGAAGAACGATGGCGTGCTGCCTTTTGGAGCGGGCGTAAAGAAGATTCTGGTGGTTGGTCCACTCGCCGATTCTGCCGAGGTACTGTACGGGAACTACAGCGGGACTCCATCGCACGCGGTCACGGTCCTGGAAGGGGTGCGTAAGCAGTTCTCCGGAGCGCAGGTTTCGTATCAACCCGGCACGAATTTTCTGAGTGAGAAGGCAGTTAACGGGGATCCGTTGATTGCAGCCGTATCGGCGGCGCGTCAGGCCGACGTCGTCGTCGCCGTGGTCGGCATCACCTCCAAACTCGAAGGCGAAGAGATGAAGGTCGACGTGCCTGGATTCCGCGGCGGCGATCGCACCAGCCTTAACCTGCCTGCGGAAGAAGAAGCCCTGCTCGGAGCCCTGAAGGGAAGCGGCAAGCCTCTCGTAGTGGTCCTGATGAACGGAAGCGCCCTCGCCGTCAACTGGGCCAACGATCACGCCAACGCCATCCTCGACGCATGGTACTCGGGCGAAGAGGGCGGTACGGCCATCGCCCAAACACTGGCCGGGGCCAACAATCCTGCCGGACGCCTGCCGGTAACCTTCTACAGAGGTGTCGAGCAGTTGCCGGAGTTCGAAGATTATGCCATGAAGAACCGCACCTATCGCTACTTCACCGGCGAGCCTCTCTACGGCTTTGGGCACGGGTTAAGTTACACGACCTTCGAATACAGCGGCATGAAGCTGTCGAACGCTTCTCTGACCGCGGGTGACGCGCTGGATGTCGAGATAGACGTCAAGAATACCGGCAAGCGCGATGGCGACGAGGTAGCGGAACTGTATATCACCTTCCCGAAATTACCGGGCGCGCCCTTGCGCTCACTGCGCGGATTCACCCGCGTCCACCTGAATACCGGAGAGCAGAAACACGTAAAGCTGACACTCAGTCCCCGCAACCTCAGCTACGTGAATGAAGCTGGAGATCGTTTCGTTGCGACCGGCGACTACCTGATTACGATCGGCGGAGGACAGCCCGGCACGAGCGCCCCCCACGCCGAATCTCACTTGATGATCCAGGGCGAGCAGAAGCTCCCAGAGTAGAACGCACCGCTTGTGTGAGATGGATGGTGTGGGACCGGGTCTCTGACCCGGTCGTCGGGCGAAGCCCGACTTCGGCCCTGTCCACGTCGGCAAAGCGAGTCACCCATAAAGGGCCACCTCTCTGAAGCGATTCTCGGCATTAAGAGCATTAAGATGAGAACATGCGCTCGGCGTCGCCAACAATAATGAGGATCAGTCCGTTTTCCCGCTCGCTCGCTGCATTTCTAGTTCTGGGAATCTCACCTGCCAGGCTCCCGCTTTATTCCCAGGCGGTTGCACCCGAAGCGCAGCCGAAACCAAGCGCGCCCATGCCGGTTAGCCCGATCCGTTTCACCTACCAGCCCATTGATTTCAAACTCGACAGCTCTGAAACCCCCGAGCGCCACGCGCCGGAAACCATGGCCGGCGGCGTGGCCGTCTTCGACTACAACAACGACGGCAAACTCGACATCTTCTTCACCAACGGAGCCGATATCAAAACGCTCCGCAAAGATTCTCCGAAGTACTACAACCGCCTCTTCGAAAACGACGGCCACGGACACTTCACCGACGTTACCGAAAAAGCCGGCCTAGCCGGGACCGGCTACGATACCGGCATCGCCCTCGGGGACTACGATAACGACGGCTATGAAGACATTTTCGTCGCCGGCGTCTATCGCAACACGCTCTACCACAACAACGGCGATGGAACTTTCATCGACGTCACCGCCAAAGCTGGACTGAACAAACCGGACTCGGAATACGGACCGCTCTGGTCCGTCGCCGCCGCCTGGGTCGATGTGAACAACGACGGCCTTCTCGACCTTATCGTCATCAACTACCTGAAGTGGGATTTCAACCACGAGCCCGTCTGCGAAGGCTACGGCCATCGCGACTACTGCCATCCCAAGATGTACAAGCCCACCCCCAATCAATTGTTCATCAACAACGGCGACGGCACCTTCCGCGATGCCTCGGTCGAAGCCGGTTTCCGCGCGCATCCCGGCAAAGGCATGGGAGTGGCCGCTGCCGACACCGAACTCTCCGGCAAGATGGATCTCATCATCACCAACGACAAGCTGATGAATTCCTTCTTCCGGAATAAAGGAGGCGGAAGGTTCGAGGAGGCCGGCTTTGAAAAGAACGTCGCGCTGCGCGAAGACGGCGTCTACATCTCCGGCATGGGAGTAGATTTCCGCGACTTAGATAACGACGGCTACCCCGACATTTTTCTAGTCGCACTCGATGGCGAGACCTTTCCCCTCTACCACAACACCGGTAAGGGAAGCTTCGTGGAAGTGACGCGAGAAAGCGGCATGACCAAATTGAGTCTGCCCATGGCCGGATACTCTCCAAACATCGCCGATTTCGACAACGACGGCTGGAAAGACATTTTCGTCTCCCGCGGACACGTGCAGTCGCTGCTGTCGGCGCCGAATCTCGCTGTCGAACAGCCCAACACCGTCTTCCGCAATCTTGGCGGGATGAAGTTTTCCGCGCTCACCGCCGAGGCGGGATTCACCGCGCAACCTCCTTCCCGCCACCGCGGCGCAGCCGTCGGCGACCTCAATGGAGACGGTCGCCTCGATGTTGTCGTGAGCGCGATCAATGCCCCCGCTGAAATCTGGATCAACCAGAGTCCCGGCAGCAATCATTGGCTGGAGTTCAAGCTGCAAGGCACCAAGAGCAATCGCGACGGCATCGGAGCAAGAATCAAGCTGCTCACCAAATCCGGTGCGCAGTACAACCACATGAGCACCAGCGCCGGCTACGCCTCCTCTAGCGCCGCGCCGGTCCATTTCGGCCTGGGCGCCAACGCCTCAGCGGATTTAGTCGAAATCCGCTGGCCTTCAGGCATCGTTCAACAATTGCACGACGTGACGGCTGACCGGGTCGTCGCGGTGAAGGAACCGTCTCAATAGGGATTCAAGGGGTCTCCCGATGAGGCGGCCATCTTGGGGCACCTCGGTTTCTGGGATTGGTCTCACGAAATTGGTTTGAAGCGAAGCCCCGATCTGAATCGCGCCTCAGGCCTCTGCGCGCAACTTCTCCCACACGTGCCGGACCTGCTCGCGGGTTGGATCGAGGGAACTGGAGTTGTCGATCACGTAGTCGGCGGCTTTGATCTTTTCCTCGTCGGAAAGCTGCGCGGCCATGCGGCGGGCCACTTCTTTGCGCGCGGTTTCGAGGTCGATCTTCTGCCGGGCCGCGAACCGGGCCGCGCGCTGGTCGGGGTTGCAGGTCACGACGACCAGGCGGTCGAAGCGCTTGGCCGCGCCCGCCTCGAGAATCAGTGCCGCCTCGACTATGGCGACGGCGTGCCGGTCCTGGATGCCCATCTGCTGCATCCATTCATCCTGGCTGCGAATAACCACCGGATGCACGATGCGGTTCAGTTCTTCGACGCGCGAGGCGCGTTTGCTGGGGGCGTCCGTCGCCGGGCCGAACGCAGCCTCGGCCAGTTTGGCCCGGTTGACACTGCCGTCGAGATTGAGAATCTCGCGGCCGAAATGGCGGACCACTTCGTTGTAAACGGCCTGACCCGGCTGCATCAGCGAGTGCGCGATGTGGTCGGCTTCCACCAGATACGCGCCCAGGGCGACAAACATCTTTCCGACTATTGACTTGCCGGCGGCAATGCCTCCGGTGAGACCGACTTTCAGCATTCCTCCTCCCAAATAAGGACTTTCACCACAGAGACACAGCGACACAGAGAAAAACGATGAAAGAAAAAGAAAGGGTTTCTCCGTGCCTCGGTGTCTCTGTGGTGAAGGTCGTTTGATCAGACACGGGAAAGTTCCGGGACGCGGCTTCCCCGGCGCATCTTCGCGGCTTTGACCGTATTGAACATCAGCATGGCTATCGTGAGTGGACCCACTCCGCCGGGGACGGGCGTGAGGGCTCCGGCAATCTCAGCAACTTCGGGGTGCACGTCGCCGATTAGCGTCGACCCTTTCTTGCGGAAATTCTCGTCCCTCTTCGCGTTTCCGGCAAAAAAACGCTGGAACTCGACGGCATCGGTCACAGTGTTCATGCCGACGTCAATCACAGTCGCTCCGGGCTTGACGAAGTCGCGGGTGATCATTCCGGCGCGTCCAATCGCGGCCACCAGAATGTCGGCCCGACGGCACATTCCGGGCAAATCGTGCGTTTTCGAGTGGCACACGGTCACCGTGGCGTTGGCGTTGAGCAGCAGCATGGCTGCGGGCTTGCCCACAATGTCGCTGCGCCCGACGACCACGGCCTCGCGTCCGGCTATGGGGATCTGGCTGCGCTTCAGGATTTCGATCACTCCGGCGGGGGTGCAGGGTACCAGACCGGGGCGCTGCGTCGAAAGGAAGCCCACGTTCATGGGATGGAAGCCGTCGACGTCCTTGGCCGGGTCGACAGCCAGCAACACTTTTTTGGCGTCGACGTGAGCGGGCAGGGGCAGTTGCACCAGGATGCCGTCGATTTCTTCACGCCGGTTGAGATCTTCGATCAGAGCCAGTAGTTCGCCCGTGGTGGCGGATTCCGGCGGGGTCAGCTTTTCGCTATAGACACCTACCTCCTCGCAGGCTTTGACCTTGCCGCGCACGTAGATCTCGGACGCCGGGTTATGTCCCACGAGCATTACGGCCAGTCCGGGCCGGACTCGGGCGGCAGCGAGGGTTTTGGCTTCCGCTGCCATTTCGGCTCGGATGTCCTGGGCAATTTTGGTTCCGTCAAGAATGGTTGCTGGCATTGGATTTGATTCTATCGCAGAGGGCGTAGAGGGAGGAGAGTCGCGTCTGTCGTACAATGTCTCCCTTATGATCGAGAAAGATCTGCTGGAAATCCTGGTTTGTCCGGTGTGCAAGGCGGCGCTCGAGTATCGCCAGAACCCAGAAACCTTGAAGTGCACGAAATGCCATCGTGTTTATGCGGTGAAGGACGACATCCCTAACATGCTCGTCGATGAGGCGAAGATCGAGCCTTAGTCTGGGACTGCGTCGTATACGGCACGCGCGGTAGCGCGGGCGCAACGTTTCCGGTTCCGAGCGCTACTCCATTTTCATGTATTGCGTGGACTAAACCCGCAGTGTCATCCCGAGCCAGGGACCTGCTTTCAGAGGGTTAAAAGAGGAATGAACAGGCGGCATGTATCGAAGTTGTTCATTTAGGAGCGAAGCGAGGGATCTGGGTCCTTGCCCGCACCACCAGTGTTGCTGCTGCCAGCAAACACCTCGATCGCTCGCTACGCTCGGGAAGACAATCGCCTGGGACAGACTGCTCCGGGGATGCAGCAACTAAGTAAAACTGCCTAGCGCATCCGCCAGGGAGAGAACTCTGGCCAATGGGTCATGGCGTCTTTCGCCCACGCGGTGGACTTGTCCGTGTGACAGGACGTGCAAGGGTTGGGAATCTGATACTGGTCGGTCAACACGGGGGAAATGAAGCGGAAGGTGTGGGCACGGACGAAGGTGTCAGGAACTCCTTCAGTTTCGATCCTGGGCATGTGGCAGACCACACATTCGCTGCCCGCGCTGCCATCTTTGTGGTGAGTATGCTCTTCGAGCGTGGCAGTGTGAGGGCCGTTGGGCGACGTCGGACCGTGACATTCCAGGCACAACTGCTGCGCCGGTTTCCTCAATTGGGCATAGTTCGCCGTGCCGTGCACGTCGTGGCAGGTGGAGCATGTGATCCCGTGCCGGTACATGACGCTCTGCACGAAGTCGTTGCCCTGCATACGGTTCTTGTGCGCGGTACAGTCGGGAAAGTACAGGAAGTTCGTTTGCCCTAGGGTGCAATCCTCGAGTTTCCAGAAATCCTGCAATTTTAGTCCCACGCTGAAGCCGACCGGCCAGTCATAGAACTTGCCTTCGATGGGGCTGGTTAGAGGCCGGCCCTGCGAATGGCATTGGATGCAGGTATCGGTGGCGGCCACCGAATCCATCGCGGCAGGATTGAGGATGTTGCCGCGCGCCGGATGCGCCACATGCTCGCTGCCCGGCCCATGACAGCGCTCACAGCCTACGTTCCACTCGGCTACCTGTTTGGTGTGGATGTCGTAGCCCACCGAGTGGCAACCATCGCAGGTGGGTCCGGTCGGCCGCTGCAGGTTGTCGGGGGGATAAAACGCCGCCCACCAGTCGCCCGTGGGCGGAACCAAATACGGAAGCCACTGGCGCTTCCCGACGACCCACTGCGCCGAGAGGGGGAAATAATCATCGCCAATCCTGGTGAAATACCGCTGCTTCCAGAGACTGCCGTAGACGAACGCCACCTGGTTCCTGTTGAACCTGGCGACCATATTCGTAGCCAGATCGGGAATGATGGCATCGGGGTGGCTGTACGGATCGCGTACCACGTTCGCCATTGGCGTCTTCTGCCAGCGGTCGTAGATCTCCGCGTGGCACTTCTGGCAGGACTGGGAGCCAATGTAGTGCGCCGACGTGGCAAGTGCCGCCTGCTGCGAGAGTTCCTGCCGGGTGAGCGGCCCGAGGGTCCGAAGGAATAACACGAGTTTCCAACTGTCGAGCGACGATTCCAGGTGCGGATTGCCCCAGGCCGGCATGCCTGTGAGTTGGACCCCGTTCTCAATGATGTAGTGCATCTCCCCGTCGGTCAGGGTTTGCGTGGCAGCCGCGCGCAAATCCGGCACTCTCGGATAAAGGTGTCGGCCCACCGTCGTGGTGCCGACGCCGTCAGTTCCATGACACGCGGCGCATTGAGTTACAAAGAGTTCCCGGCCCTGATTGATGGCATCGGAGTTTGCATCGAGAGGATTCTTGAGGTTCCGATCCGGTTTGGGAATGGCCAGATTCCGCACCTTTCGGGCCAGCATGGCTTCCCAACTGGGAGGTGCGACGGTTGCGCGGAAACCTCGCCGAACCAGCACGACGCCACCAATCGTAGCAGCAATAATCACCAGCAACACGGCGGTAAATAGCGCCTTCAAAACTCTCACGTAGGTTCACTTTCCAGTAGTGGGGGCCATTCTATCGCTCCTCGCTTTCATTTCGCGAAAAACGAAGGCCTCAACCAAATCCTCGGCCGTTGTCGTTTGCGGGCTCTTGGCGGCAGCCAGTGCCCGACCAGGCCTTGGACTTTGAGGCGTTGTGCTCCGAAAACGACACATTGTGTCAGTTTGGTGATTACTGGCAGGTACAAAAGGAACCTGAGGAAGCGGAAAAGGCTCCAGAGGTTGCCTGCAACTTTCGATATACACAAGGGTTAATGAATCCAGTAGGGATCGTGGAACGTACTAGCACCAAGGGACGCATTGCGGCATTTGAATTGCATGCAACTTCTGTAGCTGCCGATGAGTCTAATACGGCAAAGGTATAGAAAGGTCGGAATCGGAGGTGATGACGGCCATGAACGACAAGGTGATGAACGACAAGGAACGATTCACGCTGACCGAGTTAGCAGCGCTCAGGAACGACTTGCTGCAGGGTGGGATGATCGATTCCTACGAAGCCGCCGAGTTGCTCCAGGTGTTCCTGATGGGCCGTGGGTATGGGGTATCGCCCAAGGCAGCGTTGGACGCGGCGGGCCGCGTCGAGATGGCAGGGTGCGCCCTGCCGGTCCTGCAGCACGAACTGGAGAACCTCGCGCTGGTGATGTAAGGCCCAGCGGGCTGGTGACCCCGCGTGCAGCACATGGGAATTCAGCTTGCGTGAGAACACGCGCGGTGCTGGGCTGAAAGACTCAGGGAAGCATCAACGGGAGCTGAAATAGTTACACTCTGGGCAGCCGATCAAAACTAAGACCGACAACCAGTTTCACAAAGAGAAAGCCGGGCGAACCAGCCCGGCTTTCTCTTGCTGGACAGCCTTTGCCCCCAAGTATTCGGAGTTGCCGGTTTGGATCCGCACTTGGCGCCCCTGAGCCAGTGGCTTAGGAGGGCGTTTCTCACTCGTAGCGCAGGCTTTCGACGGGGTCGAGTTGCGAGGCTCGAGAAGCGGGTACGGTCCCGAAGATGATTCCGACCAGCGAAGAAACAATAATGGCGATGATCGCCGAGAGGCCCGAGATCGGGATGCGGTAGTCGGTCAGGAAGCGCACTGAGTAAGGAATGGCCAAGCCCGCCACGATGCCCGCGATCCCGCCCACAAACGAAATCAGCACCGCTTCGGCGAGAAACTGAACGCGGATCTCACGGTTGGTGGCGCCGATGGCTTTGCGAATACCGATCTCGCGAATGCGCGAGGTTACCGTCGCCAGCATGATGTTCATGATGCCGATGCCGCTCACCAGCAGTGTCACGAAGGCGACCAGCATGCCCACCATGGTCAGGGCGTCGGCAATTCTCGCCGCGACCTCGAGCAGATGGCTCAGGTTTTCTACGCTGTAAACTGACTCAGCGCGGTGCCGGGATTGGAGCACGTGTTTGATGGCGGCAGTGGCCGGGACCACGTCCTGCGTGCTGGCCACGGAAAAATAAATCTGGCGAACTTCTCCAGTGGGAGTAAAAAAACGGCTGACCGTGAAGGGGATCAGCATGGTGTCTTCCCCAATATCCGACTGGCCGAAGGTATCCACGCTTTCGCGGAAGACGCCGATGATGGTAAAGGGCAGGCCGCCGCTGAGTTTGAGGACGTGGCCGACGGAATTCTGCGGCACGCCGTAGAGTTTCTGCGCCAGGGTTTGAGTGATCAGGCCAACCTTGTTGCGTCCGGCCGAATCGGCAGCGTCGAAGAAGCGGCCCGCCAGCAGCACCAGATTGCGCACGCGCAGGTAATCTGGATCTACACCAAGGATGGAAATGTCGCGCTGTTTGCCGTCTCCCAGACTGATTCGGTCGCCCAAGGCCACGGTGGGAGAGGCGGCAACCACAGTCGGAACCTGCTCGCGCACGGCGCGCACGTCGTCCACCGTCATAGGATCGGGGGTGGAGTCGATACGCTGTCCGCCTCCTTGGTAGTCGGCATAGATCATATTGGTGCCGATGGATTGCAATTGGCGGAGGATGTATTGCTTTCCGGTCAGGCCGATCGTAGCCACCAGGATTACGGAGGCCGTGCCGACGGCCATCGCAAGCGCGGTCAGGGTGAATTGAAGCTTATTGCTGCAAAACGAGTCGTAGGCGAAGTTCACGATCTCGCCCAGCCCAGCCGTGACCCGGCGCGGGGCTATGACCGGCGAAGATGTCGCAGTCGGCATTGTGAGTGGTTAGATGCTAAACCTCACTTAAAAGCGCCGCAAGTTCCACGCCATTGATGTACTCTTAACCCAGCAAGAACTCTTGGGCGTGTTTCTAAAACACAGGACGGCAGTCTTTCTGCTGGCGCTGACGGCGGCAGCTTTGCTCCTGCACGGCTATCATCCTTACGCCGAAGACGCGGAGATCTATCTTCCCGGGGTGGAACGAATCCTGAACCCGGCGCTGTTCCCGGTGGGGCAGGAGTTCTTTCAGTCGCATGCCCGGATGAGCTTGTTTTCGAACCTGGTGGCGTTTTCCTTTCGTTTGACTCATCTGCCCTTCGAAACCGGACTGCTGGTGTGGCACCTCGCTTCGATTTTTTTGTTGCTGCTGGCCTGCTGGCAGCTCAGTGGCCTTATGTTTCGGTCCGCCAAGGCGCAGTGGGGATCGGTGTGCCTCATTGCCGCCCTGCTGACGATTCCCGTTGCCGGCACTGCTCTCTTTCTCATGGACCAGTACCTGAATCCGCGGAATCTCGCGGCGTCGGCGGGAGTGTTTGCACTCACGCGCCTGATGGAATTGAAATACGTTCGCGCCTTGTTATGGCTGGCATTCGCAGCGTGTGTGCATCCGCTGATGTCGTCCTTTGTAATTTCTTTCTGCGCGCTGTTGGTTCTAATGAAGCAGTACGAGTCGCGGGTGCAACCATACCTCAAACGCGTAGAGGTCCCAGCGACGGTGGCGTGTTTGTTTCCGCTGACGCAGTTTACTCCTGCCTACCACGAAGCGGCGAAGCTGCACCCTTATCACTACATCCAGCACTGGGCCTGGTATGAGCTGATCGGACTGGTGGCGCCGATAGGACTGTTCTATTGGTTCAGCAACATTGCCCGCGCAAAGAGATGGACGAATACCGCGCGCTTGTGTCGCGCCTTCATCGTCTACGACGTGATTTACATTGTGGCCGCGCTGGTCGTGGATTTACCGGAGCGCTTCGAAAGCCTGGCGCGATTGCAGCCCCTGCGCAGCCTGCACCTCCTGTACTTGGTGATGTTCGTCATCATAGGAGGATTGCTGGGTGAGTTGGTGCTGAAAAATCGAGTGTGGCGATGGCTTGCCCTGTTCGTTCCATTGAGTGCAGCCATGTTCATGCAGGAGCGCAGTCTATTCCCAGCAAGTGCGACCGTTGAATGGCCCCGGCAGGTGCCGAGGAATCCGTGGGCGCAGGCGTTTGTTTGGGCGCGTCAGAACACAGCCGTTGATGCGGTCTTCGCAATGGATCCACGCTACATGGATATCGCCGGCGAAGACGAGATTGGATTCCGCTGCCTGGCGCAGAGGAGCCGTCTGGCCGACGCGATCAAAGACAATGGTGTTGTGAGCATGTTTCCGCCGCTCGCCGACCGCTGGCTAAGCGAGGTCAACGCTGCGACTCCGTGGGCCAGCCTGGGTGTGGAAGATTTCAAGCGGTTGGAGGCGAACTACGGAGTGAGTTGGTTGGTTATGCAACAGCCCGGTGTGACAGGGATCGAATGCCCTTACGCAAACTACGCAGTGCGCGTCTGCCGGGCACCGTAGTAGCTTTGCGGAGCGAAGAATGCACTTCGGACTGGTAGCACCGAGACACAACCGCACACAAGCAAGGAGATTCCAGTCGATGTCAACCGCACGAATGTCCCCCCCAACAAGGTTGTTCTCATATGAGCGCTGGGGAGCCCGTCAGCGCGAACTGGCCAAACGATATCAGCGCAATCCGCCATGCCCGCACATCCTGCTCGAGGATTTTATCGAGCCGGAGACCGCGCTCGAAATGGCTCGCGAATTTCCTCAACCAGCCAGCGATGCCTGGACGCAGTACAAGCACACGAACGAGAACAAGCTCGGCATGCCCAGGCGCGATTTGTTTCCGGCCACGCTGGGCGCAGTCACCGACGAACTGAATTCACCGGAGTTTGTGGCATGGGTTTCGCGATTGACCGGCATTCCCGATCTGGTGGCTGATCCCATGCTCGAAGGCGGTGGCCTTCATCAATGCGGGCCAGGTGGGTACTTAAATGTACACACAGATTTTTCCAAGCACCACTTCCATGTCAACTGGCATCGGCGCGTGAATCTGATTCTTTATTTGAACCCGGACTGGGACAATGCCTGGGGTGGGGCGATCGAATTATGGGAGCGGGCGCCAGGAGGCGGGATCGCACGCTGCGTGGCCAAGTATCCGCCACGGCTGAACCACGCGCTCATCTTCACCACCGACGGGAGGTCACTGCACGGATTTCCTGATCCGTTGAAGTGTCCGGAAGGCCAGTCCCGTAAGAGTCTTGCGCTCTACTACTACACGGTTGAGAAGGATGCGAACTTCGCCGCGCACTCCACGGACTACTTTGCTCGCCCGCAAGATAGCCGGACGAAGGCGGCAATGATCTGGCTCGATAAGAAGGCTGTAGATCTCTATTCGCGGGCGAAAGCACGATTCGGATTCTCCGATGAATTTGCCAGCCGCGTGTTGGGATGGCTATCGGGAAAGAAATAGATTTTATGGCCTAATCGGAGGTTCCCTAAGGGCTCACTTAGCTGCCCCTGTCAAAGCCGGATACACGTGCTGCAAAACCGCTATAGTTTCTTCGAATGTCCTGCGACCGTCACTGCCGCAAGAATCACAATGAGCGGATCCACCGGACGGAAATAGTAGGTCTCAGGATGAGAGATGTAGTACGCGAGTGGAAAGAAAAGTAAGACGATGGCAAAGCGAACCCCCAGCGCGGAGTTGCGTTGAAAAACGCACCGTAAGCCGAGAAGCCCGAGGATCGACATCGTTGTATTCACGAAAATGTTGGGTGGATCGAGCGGTTCGTCCTTCAAATAGGCGCGGTTGAAACTCCAGTAGCCGGTCCACAGGTAGACGATGCGGCGAAGGGTCATCCAGGCAAACCACGCCGGATGGCTGCGTATGAAACCCTTAGCCTGTTGCAGCTTGTGGTCCATGTAGGCGACCTCCCCTACTCGCTCGTATTCGGAAAGCTCGGCGTCGCTGTGATTCGGGTGCAGGCTGCTGTTGACCCAGCGCGTGGAGTAACCGTTGTTGCCGATGTATAACTCCAGCCCAAAGCCACTGCGCACGGGAATGAAGCGGTGGAAGAGTTCGTAGTTGCGCACGAACCAGGGCGACATCACGACAATTGCGCCGAGGGTCGCGGCCAGCAGCGGCGCTCTCCAAGGCAGATTCTGGCGGTAGCGACGATAAAGCGTCCACAGCCCAAGCAAGGGAACGACAGACAACACCACGGGCTCGGTGAGCGCGGAGAGGCCGCCAAATAGTCCGAACACCAGCCAGTCGCGGGTGCGCGAAGATTTTTCCAGACGCCACGCGATTAAGAACAGGCAGGCGAGTTCGAGCGTCACCAGGGAGGTGGACCAGGCCCAGTCCGCGCCATAGTAGACGCCGTAAGGTGAGAAAGCCCATCCCCAACCGGCCCATTCCGCCACGCGTTCGCCGAACGCCCGCCGGGCAAAGAGAAAAACCGGCACGCAGGTGAGAGCTGAGAACGCACTATTCAACGAGAGCGCCACGAGAACCGACGCCCTGGTTTCAATTCCAAAGATCTTGAATATGCCCGCAAGCAGATACGAGTACACAGGCGGCAGCAAGGCGGAGAGCCCGGTATCGGCGAAAGGACTGCCGAAGCCGTGACCCAACGCGATGGAGCGGGCGATTCTTCCGAACGCCCAATGCTCGAGAACGAAAGGGTCCATCCAGTCCTGGTAGACAAATGGGATGACGGCGAGGCGGACCGCGAGGGCGATCACTACGATCAGGGCATAGGGTGGATGACGCGTGGAGAAAGTGGCTTTGATTGGCATCAGTGCGCCCAATTTGCAGGCGGGAGCGAAGTGGCCTCAGGGGCTAAAGTCCGCATTGACGCAGCTCTTAGCGGTAGGGCTGAAGCCGTGCCCTTCCCCAAACCATTTTCAGACATTGGGTCGCCCTCAGTATAAACGGCACACCTTTACTTCCTGGTTCTGGTACGGGCAGGTCATGTCATCTGGATCGCTGCCCGAGTATTTTGCGTTCCTGTGGGACAGAACGACCCACCGCACTCCAAAGTCGTGCTTGAGGCGCTGAAAATCAGCCGGCTGGAACTTGCGCCAGCCATTCAGCGCCGTCACTTCTCTGAGCCATCGTGGGGCCAGGCGCGGCACACGGCAGGCCATGCCGCCATCTTTCTCGTAGTCGGCGAGAACGCTGCGTTCGGCGAGGGCACGGAAGCCGTGATAATCCTCATCCGGTAGCGTCTCGTAGTGGGGATCAACTGCGAACACGGCGTCCACCGGGGTGTTTCGGCTGATCCAGGCGAAAGCCTGCAACCAGCCGTTCCCGGTCGCGACGAACGGAAACTCCAGGTGTGGAGACGCGGGAAGCATCCGGCACTGCGCATACAACATAGCCGCGCTCAAGGGGACGAAAAGCAGCAGCCAGCGATAAACGCGGCGGCCCAGCACATAAGATCCGAGAAAGCCTCCGACGACCAGAAAGAACAAGAGGTAGAGCAAGTGCAGATAACGCATCGGCTCGAAGGGCCGCAGGCGCTCAAGACTGGGCGGAAGCATTACGGCGAGTGCTACGACCGTCTGAAGCACCCCATAGTAAAGCAGAGCTGAAACCAGCGGCATCAGGGCGGTGTCATCGGTCACAGTTCTGCGAGATCGCAAGAATCGCTGGCACACGAACAGAAGAACCAGCGGCGCGAAAACTCCCAACCATTCATACCACTGCCAGCCTGCAAGGTAATAAAAACTCCGAGTGGAGGCAGCCTGGCGCCAGGCGTCGGAAGCGGGCTCAAACATCCAACTCAAAGGGATCATCAGCGCTTGGGCAGCGGGCAAGACTGGTTGCCGCCGCTGCCCGAGAGTGCGCAGGTTCCAGTACAGGAACGCACAAAAGGAGATCCCGAACACCGTCATGAGCGAATGAATCAGGAAGGCCACCGCCAGCAGGATTCCGGCGAGCCAGAGGCGGCGATCGAGGACGGCGACTACGGCGGCCACGATTGCCGTGGTGGCCAGCGTCCGCGGATGTAAGTATTGATCGGCGAGATTGATCCCGGTGCCCGTCACAGGTAGCGTAAGCAGCGCAGCGATCATCGCCGTGGCGGCCCACTGCGCTTCCGGCTTGGAGAAACAGCGGCGAGTGATTCGCCAGCAACCATGCAGCAGCAGAAAGATGGCAACGAATTGCCAGAGCAGGACGACCCACGCCAAAGGCAGGTGCGTCAGGCGAACCGAAAACGCAATCAGCTTATCGAAGATGGTGGCTTGAAACTGCAAGCTGAAAAAGTCAGCGTCGTGGGGATACAGAGCCGGGTTCAAATTGCGCTTGATGGCCGCGAGGTAGAACGCGTCGTCTTCAAGCCCAGGGTGGTAGCCCATCACGATGAAAGCGCTCCCGGCGATCAGGGCGACCAGCAGCATGGCGCTCGCGGACCAATCGCCTTTCCCCGACAGCAGCCGGGTCGGATTTTGTGGAGACTCTTGCATTCAGTAGGGAACCGGCGGCTGGCTCGCTAGACCGAGCGCACGGTTTCGCTGGGGCGGGCGTAATAAGCGTCAGGGCTGGCCTCGAGCTTGCGTCCCTTGTCACTAAAGCGGGGCAAATGGACCAGTCCGATCCTGTGCAGGGCAAACTGCAAGGTCGTGGCCACCACGCCCAGACCGTAAGTCACGCTACGGCGGAAATTAATCGATGAGGCCTCTTCGAAATACTTGGTGGGGCAGGAGACTTCCCCGATGCGGAACCCGAAGTGCACGCATTGCGCCAGCATCTGATTGTCGAAGACGAAATCGTCAGAGTTTTCGAGTAGCGGCAGTTCGGTGAGCACCTTACGGCTGAAGGCGCGGTATCCGGTGTGATATTCGGAAAGCTTGACCCGCAAAAATAGATTCTCGAATGCGGTGAGCAGCCGGTTTGAAATGTATTTGTAAATCGGCATGCCGCCGCGTAAGGCACGCCCTCCGATGATGCGCGAACCCAGGACCACGTCGTACACGCCGTAGGCCACCATGCTCGCCATGGCAGTGGCCAGCAGCGGCGTGTACTGATAGTCGGGGTGCAGCATGATGACGACGTCGGCGCCGGCGGCCAGCGCCTCGCGGTAGCAGGTCATCTGGTTGCGACCGTAGCCGTAGTTGCGGTCGTGCTGGAAGACGAGCAGGCCGAGCTGGCGCGCCAGGGCGACGGTGTTGTCGCGGCTCTGGTCGTCGACCAGGATGCGAATGTCGACCAGGTCCGGCAGTTCTCCTACCGTGACCGCCAGGGTCTTCTCCGCGTTGTATGCGGGCAGGACCACCGCGATGCGCTTGCCGTTGATCATTTGCCAGGAAAAATTCTATAGACCCAAGATAGTTTACCTGAGATGCATGGCCTGGCACGTCACGGGCTCGGACAAAATTAAGCGTACCCAACAGAATACCGCGCCCTCGGCGGCACGGGAGCGAAGAGGGCACGGCGGTCGGTCTCGGTTCGGTTAGTTGGCGGTGGAAAAATATCCTTGAATGCTGGCCCGCTTCAGCACATGACCGAGCATGGCGCGATACAGCGTCTCGGCATCCGCCGGGAAGTTCGGTGGTGACGATGTCAGATGCAGGTCATCGTCAAGAGCGTACACGGTAAACACGTAGTCGTGAACGACCGGGGTAATGTTGTTGGGCGGACACGGACCGTCGTATTCGGCGCCCAGGAAGAAATCATTAAAGACCTGCTGGCCGTACGGGCTTGCAGCAACACCCACGTTCTCGGGAAGCTCGGTGGTTTTGCGAGAGATGTTGTACATCCCCCAATGAGTGAACGATGCGGTCACGTCGAACAGGGTTACGACGAAACTGCGCGTTTCGCGCGGCGCATTCTTCCACGAGAGTTCGGGCGATTGATCTCCGCCGCCGGCAACGAAGGAGCAAAAATTCGAACCCAGCACCATGCTGAGCGGCAACTGGCCGCCATCGGTGAACGTGGTGCTGCTGATCTGGAATCGGTCGTGCCAGTCCGAGTCGCTTGTTTGGTCGCCAGCAGTCTGACCAAACCCGGTCGGCATGGAGGCCAGCAAGAATGCCAGCGCGAGGGTGACGTACATTGCGTACCTGGTCATATAGCTCTCCCTTCTTCTAAGTTGAGATATTTTGTTCAAGACGATCTGATTACGCATGGCCTGACGGTCTAGTGAGCCGTGTGGGTAAGGATCTGCGTCATGTATTCGCGCCACGCCACGGCCCAGGTGTGGGTACCGTGTCCGTGAGTCTTGTCGCTGATGGGAAGAAGTACGAAAGCGCCGTTTTTCAGGCGTTTGCTCTCTTTCTCGGCGATGCCAAGTTCCGGAGGATTAATGAAGTCGTCGGCGGAGTCGATCCACATCAGAGGCGCGGTGATCGCTTCCAGATGCGGTGACGGGTCATAGTTGCGCGAGGCATTCACTTGGAATAGCAGGTCGTTGGCGTCCAGGCTCGCGATGCGGGACTCGACCGAATCGGCGACATACCTGTCTGCCGCCTGCTGCGTCGGAAGGTTCTTCTGCATTAATAAGGGGGCGCTCCCTGCTATAGCCAGTAAGTCTTGAGCTGTGCGCAGAGCCCGCTTTGGCTCTTCTGTGTATTCACCCTCTTTCCAGTCGGGATCACTGCGGATCCCGTCCATCAGCAGCTTGCGCCAGACGCGGTTTCGGCCCGCGATTTGCACCGGCAGGCAGGCCATCGGCATCAGGGCATCCATGAAGTCTGGATAGGTCTCGCCCCACACAAAGGAGTGCATGCATCCCATCGAGGTGCCGAAAATCAGGCGCAGGTGTTGAACGCCGAGGCCATCGGTCAGGAGAAGATGGTGCGCCGACACCATATCGTCGTAATCGTATTGCGGGAAGTGGGCGTGCATGCCGTCGCTGGGCTTCGACGAATTCCCGTGCCCAATGCCGTCGGGCGCGACGATGAAGTAACGGGCGATATCAAGCGGTTGCCCCGGGCCAAAGAGTTCCTCGGCGAATTGGGGCACGAGAAATTGCGCTCCCGATCCGCCGGTGCCGTGCAGGAGCAACACCGCGTTGGTTACCTGCCCGTTGGCAGCGCGAACCGGCTGGCCCAGGGTTCGGTAGTGCAGGCGAAGGTCCGCGAGCTGCTCACCGGAGTGAAACTTGAAATTGTGGGCAACGAAGTCGCCTTCCGACGGCTTGTACTTCAGGCCGTCTTGGCCGAGGGCGAACAACGGGAACATCAGTATGAGAGCAAGAGTTCGCGCGAAGATGCTCATGGAGGCGTCCCCTCATTTCATGTTGTCGAGAATCGAGCCTACGATGCCGCCGACTACTCCGCCTTCTACAGTCTGGCGACGGACTTCATGGGGCATATAGCGCTCCAGGGCGTGGGCCAACCGGGCGATGGGCAGCGTCTGCAGCCAGACTCGCCCCGGGCCGGTTAGCGAGGCTAGAAAAATTCCGTCGCCGCCGAAGATCATGTTCTTGATGCCGGGGACGGTCGTGATCTGAAACGATACGCTCGCCTGGAAGGCGCCCACGTGTCCCGGATGAACGCGCAGATTTTCACCGGGCTGAAGGTCGCGGGTGACCAGTTCGCCGGAGAGTTCGAGCCAGGCAATGCCTTGTCCGCTGAGGCGCTGCAGCAGGAAGCCGTCGCCGCCGAAGATACCCGCGCCCAGTGACTGCTGAAAACCCACGCCAATCTGAATTTGAGGGGTCGCGCAGAGGAAGCCGTGGCGATGGATCATGTATTCATGCCCGGGCGCGACTTCGACGGGAACGATGTGCCCGGGAAGTTTGGTGGCGAAGGCGAGTTCCCCGCCTGCGCCGATTGAGCGATATTCGGTCATGAAAATCGATCCGCCGCCGGCCACGCGCTTCAGCACCCCGAAAATGCCGCCGCCACCGGCGAACTGCGTGTGCGTCGTCATCTGGATCGAACTGCCCATCCATGACAGTTCCCCCGCTTCGGAGATAATTGCGTCGTTGGGTTCGAGGAGGAATTCGAGGACGGGCATGGTAGTGCCGGTGATGCGGCTCTGCATGAGGAGGATCTCCTGAATGATTTCGAGGTGCAGTGTGACTTACGGCTGCGGACGGTGAGAGTATATCGCGGGTGTCAGGGCAGAGACGAGAGGCCCGCGAGGTGTTGAGTTCTTGGTGCTATAAGTATTTTTCTTCGGGGATATGAGATTGATTCGCTCCAACTTGTTCAGCAATGTAGTGCAGCGCAAATTCATGGCTGCGGTCTTAGTGGCTGTGGCGCCCGTTGTTGCCGCCGAAACGGGAAAGGAAGCATGGTTGCGGTACGCCGCCCTGGATGCGAAGACGGCGAAGAACTACGAGCACCTGGCATCCCGAGCGGAGGTCCTTGGTGATTCGGCGGTGCTGAAGTCCGCGCAGGCGGAACTGGCGCGGGGCATCTCGAGAATGTTGGGCCGGACTCTACAAGTAGACTCACGGAACCCACCCTCACGCTCGGCGAAAAGCGCCCTCATCCTAGGGACGCTCTCGCAAATTCACGGGCTTGCTCCGGACCTGCATCCGGCTGAACGATTGATAGCCGACGGCTATTGGCTGAAAAGCACCCGCATCCGGGAGCAGGAATGCCTGGTCATTACCGCGGCGACGGACCGCGGCGTTCTGTACGGCGTGTTCGCACTGCTGAGCAAGATCGCCCGGGGAGAAAACATCGGGGCGCTCGACGAAATACAGCAGCCGCATGCTCCTTTGCGCTGGGTGAACCAGTGGGACAACCTCGACGGACGGATTGAGCGCGGATATGGCGGGCCTTCAATATTTTTTGCCGATGGCAAGGTTGGCTCCGACCTGACCCGCGCCGGACAGTACGCACGCCTGCTGGCTTCGATCGGAATCAACGGGTGTGCGATCAACAACGTGAACGCCGACCCGCGCGTCCTCGACCGCACCTTTATCGAACAGGCCAACCGCATCGCAGATGTGTTCCGAGCCTGGGGTGTGCAACTCGCGCTCTCGGTTGATTTGAGCAGTCCCAAGGCTTTGGGCGATTTGGACACGTTCGATCCCCTCGATCCTCGGGTTGCCGAGTGGTGGCGCAAGAAGGTCGACGAGATCTACCGGCGGATCCCGGATTTCGGTGGTTTTGTGGTCAAGGCCGACTCGGAGGGGCGCCTCGGGCCCTCGACCTACAACCGCACGCAAGCCGGCGCAGCCAAC
The DNA here is from genome assembly GCA_035511455.1 of Candidatus Sulfotelmatobacter sp. Classification (GTDB taxonomy): domain Bacteria; phylum Acidobacteriota; class Terriglobia; order Terriglobales; family Acidobacteriaceae; genus Sulfotelmatobacter. The sequence goes on from DATKFH010000133.1 coordinate 37,138, forward strand.
GTGGTCGCGCGCGCGTTAAAACCTCATGGCGGCGTCGTGTTCTATCGCGCCTTCGTGTACAACCACCATCTGGACTGGCGCGATCTGAAAAACGACCGCGCCAAGGCCGCCTACGATAATTTTCATCCGCTCGACGGCGCCTTCGACGAAAACGCGATCGTTCAGATCAAGAACGGCCCGATCGATTTCCAGGTGCGGGAACCGGTGTCGCCGCTTTTCGCGGGCCTACGCCACACCAACGAAGCGATCGAACTGCAGATCACACAGGAATACACCGGGCAGCAACGGCAACTATGTTTTCTTGTCCCCATGTGGAAGGAAGTACTGGACTTCGATTTGCGAATTGAGGGCCACGCCTCTCCGGTCAAAGATCTGGTGGCGGGGCGCGTTTTTCATCGCCCGACCGGCGGAGTCGTGGGCGTAGCCAACGTCGGGCTGGATGCCAACTGGCTGGGAAATCCCATGGCCATGGCCAATCTCTACGGCTTTGGGCGCCTTGCGTGGCAGCCTGACTTGAGCGCCGAAACAATTATCGACGAATGGACGCGCCTGACTTTCGGCAACGATCCGTGGGTGGTTCAGACCATCTCGAGGTTGCAGTTAAGCTCGTGGCATGTCTATGAGAGTTACACCGGCCCCCTGGGAGCAGGTACGCTCACCAATATTGTCGGCAACCATTACGATCCGGCGCCGGAGTCGTCGGAGAGAAATGGCTGGGGGCAGTGGCACCGTGCCGATCATGATGGAATCGGCATGGACCGCACCGTGGCGACCGGCACGGGATACATCGGGCAATATCCAGAGGCTATACAAAAGCTATATGAATCGCTCCCCGCGTGCCCCGATGACTTGCTGCTCTTTTTTCACCACGTGCCCTACACCTACCTATTGCATTCGGGAAAAACCGTCATCCAGCACATTTTCGATTCTCATTTCGAGGGCGCGGAACGAGCTGGCGAGTTTGTCTCCCAGTGGAAAGCGCTCCGAGGGCACATCGATGAGGAGCGTTACAACCCGGTTCTGACCCTGCTCCAGTACCAGGCGGGTGAGGCCGCGGTCTGGCGGGATACGATTTGCGACTGGGTCTACCATCTCTCCGGCATTCCCGATCAAAAACAGCGCTTTGGGCGTGAGCCCTCCCCCTGATCTCCGCAGCGATTTGTTTTGTCTGCCCAAATATTCTCTACTGATGCACTTGCACAACCGGGCCGTAAACGTTTACATTCAGCCTTGCAAGATCGTTTTTATAGTGGGGTAAGCGTTTAACCCGAGAACTTGCGGTGCAAGCGCCATCACCCCGTCACGAGTCAGAAATGGGCAAAGAGCCGACCACGCTGCTCGACATTGCCAACGCACTTGGTACCTCGATTGGTACCGTGCATCGCGCCTTACATGACAACCCGGGAGTGAGCCCGGTTACCAAAACTAAAGTCCTGGAGATGGCCCGAACCTTGGGCTATCGACCCAACCTCGCGGCCCGGCTCCTGTCATCCAAGCGGAACTTTCGGGTTTCGATCCACACCTTGAAGGGAACCACGTCATTCTGGGACGAGGTGCGGGCCGGTATCGGGGAAGAAGCTGCATCGAATCCTCTGGAGAACATTGAGCTCGAATTCCGAACCTATCCTCAGCTTGGGGAAGGCGAGGAGGAGGCGTTCCGCGCTGCTCTTCGTAAGAAGGTAGACGGAATCATTATCTTCCCCGGAAATCCGAAAGGCCTGCAGCCGTGGATCCAGCGCGCCTCGCGCTCCGGAACTCCTGTCGTGTGCGTGACCACGGACGCTCCCAACAGTGGCCGGCGCGGCATCGTGGCCATCGATACTCTGGTCAGCGGTTCGATCGCGGCTGACCTGATGGGGCGGTTCCTTGTAGGACGCAAGGGAACCATCGCCATCACCGTATTCGACCTGGCGATTACCGAGCACGCAGAAAAGTATGCTGCCTTTGCAGCCACGTTGCAGTCACTCTATCCGCACCTGGAGGTTTTGCAGCCGATCGAGGACCATGGCACCGAGGTCGAAGCGTACAGCAAGTCGCGCAAGCTGTTTGAAGAACGCCGCGACCTGGCGGGAGTGTACGTGACCACGGAAGCTTCGATTCCGGTGCTCAAGGCGGCCCGGGATGTGAAGCTGCTGTCCGGCCTCACGATCATTACGACGGACCTGTTCCCCGACCTCGTGCCTCAAATTCGATCGGGGGCGGTGGCGGCGTCGATTTACCAGCGTCCGCGCGCCCAAGGGGAGATGGCGTTTCGCATGCTGCACAAGTTTCTGGTGGAACGCGGCAATTCGACCGACCGCCTCACGCTGGCGCCGCATCTGGTGATGCGCGGGAATCTGGATTTCTTCCTGCGCCGGATGTCGCAAGAAGCCGGCAAAGAAAAAATCCCCCAGCTCCGGGAACGGCCGGGAGTCCTGGCTAAGGAAATGGCTTAGCCTCAGGCAGAAAAATAAAAAAACCAGGAGGAACCATCGCATATCTGGGCATCGACGTGGGTACGGGAGGCACGCGAGCCCTCGTCATGGACGAGCAGGGCACCGTGATCGCCTCGGCATCGGCTGACCATGAGCATTTCGCCAGCCCACGCCCGGGATGGGCGGAACAGGATCCACGCGACTGGTGGCAAGCCTGCGGGACGGCGGTGCGGAAGGCACTCAAGTCCTCCGATGTGCACCCCGACAACATCGCGTGCGTCGGGTTCTCGGGACAGATGCATGGCGCGGTCTTGCTCGACGCCGCCGATGAGGTGGTGCGCAGCGCAATCATCTGGTGCGATCAGCGAAGCGAAGCCCAGAGCAACGAGCTATCCGCGATGTTCGGGCCCGACGTGTTGATTCGTCTGACGTGCAATCCTCCGCTGACCAATTTCACCCTCACCAAGCTGCTCTGGGTACGCGAAATCGAGCCCAAGAATTGGGAACGTGTGGCGCACGTGATGTTGCCGAAGGACTATGTGCGGTTCCGCCTCACCGGAGACAGAGCCATCGACATGGCGGACGCTTCGGGCACGCTGCTGCTGGACGTGGCCAACCGTCGTTGGTCGGCGGAAGTTCTGAGCAAAACCGGGATCGAGGAACGCATGCTGCCGGCGCTCTACGAATCGCCGCAGGTCTGCGGGCGAATATCCGCTGCGGGAGCAGAGGCGACCGGACTGCGAGCCGGAACGCCGGTCGTGGCCGGCGCCGGCGATCAGGCGGCTGGTGCCGTTGGCATGGGCATCGCGCGCGCGGGCGCAGTCAGCGCCACGATCGGAACTTCAGGTGTCGTTTTTGCCGCAACGGATCGTCCGGCGCTCGATCCGCAGGGGCGGTTGCACACGTTTTGTCACGCGATCCCCGGACGCTGGCACGTGATGGGCGTGACGCAGGCCGCCGGATTGTCGTTGCGCTGGTTTCGTGATCGCGTCGGGGTGGTGTCCAAAGACGGACGCGATCCTTACGACCTGCTTGCCGAAGAAGCCAGGGCGGCGCCTGCTGGGTCGGAGGGGGCTTTCTGGGTGCCTTATCTTATGGGCGAACGCACACCGCACCTCGATCCGAACGCTCGAGCGGCCTTGTTGGGACTGACGGCTTCGCACACGCGCGGACACCTGATTCGGGCCGTGATGGAAGGCGTGGCTTTCAGCCTAAAAGATACGTTCACCATTTTTGAAGAGATGAAGATTCCGGTCATCTCGATCCGGCTGGGTGGCGGAGGGGCGCGGTCACCATTGTGGCGACAGATTCAAGCTGACGTTTACAGGCATGAAGTGGAAATCGTCGCAGCCGAAGAGGGGGCCGCGTACGGCGCAGCGATTCTGGCGGGCACGGGCGTAGGCGCGTGGGCATCGGTCGATGAAGCTTGCGATAAGGTGGTTCGGGTGGCGTCGCGGATCGCAGTGGATCCACCCGGGTCAAGAACTATGCAGCACGCCTACGCCACTTACCGCAGGATTTATCCCGCGCTGCGTCAGGTGTTCGCCTAAGCTTGCGGATGAAGATTCTCATGGGACTGCGATTTTGCAGGAACCACGGGCTCTGAGCGACCGTTGGGCCATGTCTGTATCGCGCGCCTACCAGATCACGGTCAGCGTCTGTCGTTTGTGTGATCCCCCTCTCAAACTGAACCGCTCCCGGCGCGGTGAAGCGGTATCCTCCGGCACGAGCATTGTTTAGAATGAAATGAGGGACCTTTTCACTCCCACGCGTCGTACATACCTCAGGTGGTTTGAATTATGAAACTCATAAGGCCTTTGATCCTCACGCTGGCCATTGCCGGCGGGTTCTTCTATTTCACGACCTGGCGTTCCAACTCGCAGGCCGGAGTGCATCCCCCGAACTGGCTGGTCCATCCCGCCGAGGTGGAGATCACCGAGGCCGCCCCGGGAGAGTCGCTCGACGGGGAAGAGCAGAACAACATCGGCGTTTACAAGAAGAATATTCCGTCGGTGGTGAACGTCACCTCGCGTGCCATGACGTTCGACTTTTTCTATGGCCTGGTGCCGCAAGAGGGGCAGGGATCCGGCTTCGTCATCGATAAAGAAGGCCACATCCTGACCAACTACCACGTGATTGCCGACGCGCGGCAGGTGGAAGTCACGATGCACAACCGCAAGAAGTACAAAGCCACCGTGGTCGGGACCGATGCCCCGCACGATCTGGCGGTGATCCAGATCAAGGCGCCCGATCTGGTTCCGGCGGTGCTGGGTGACTCGCGCAACCTGCAGGTGGGGCAGAAAGTCTATGCCATCGGCAATCCGTTTGGTCTGGCGGGAACCATGACCCGCGGCATTGTAAGTTCGATCCGCCCGGTGCGCGAGCCCAACGGCGCCATGATCGACGAAGCCATCCAGACCGACGCCGCCATTAACCCGGGCAATTCCGGCGGGCCGTTGATGAATTGGCACGGGGAGGTCATCGGGATCAATACCATGATCCTGTCCAATGTCGGGCAGAACGCGGGCATCGGCTTCGCCATTCCCATCAACACGGCCAAAGCCGTGCTGAATGATCTGCTGACCCTGGGCCGAGTGAGGCGCCCAGCCCTGGGAGTGCGCACGATTCCCATTGGTCCTGAACTCGCCGACGAAATCGGATTGCCGGTGGACTACGGATTACTGATCATCCAGGTGACGCCGGGAGGTTCTGCCGATCTGGCCGGCCTGCGCGGCGGCTCGGAGCGAGCCTACCTGGGCAATATTCCCATCATGCTCGGCGGCGACCTGATCGTAGCCATCGACGATCAGAAGGTACAGGACGAGGACGACCTGGCGCAGATGATGAACAACCACCGCGCCGGCGACACCGTCAAGGTAACGATCTACCGCGGCAAGAAGAAGACGGACGTAAGCGTAGCACTGGGCGAAGCGCGGCAGCAGGTCTAGTGGATTGCGGCTCTCTGCTGTGAGTTTTGGCTGCGTTTCCCTAGAGCGATTCCAGCTCGACAAATTTAAAGAGTGTTCCGAGTTGCTCTGGCCGGCCTAGCTTGTATTGTCATCCTGAGCCAGGAACCCGCTTTCAGCGGGTTAAAAGAGGAATGAACAGGCGGCATGTATCGAAGTTGTTGCCGTTCTTTGGCGCCGAAGGACCTCTGCACTGCCAGCCCGTTCGACAGGTCCTTCGGCGGGCAAAAGACACCCACCTCAGGATGACAGACCTTTACCACGTCAGAACTCTGAGAGGTGACCTTTGAGAACTAGAAACAATCGCGGCTAATCTATTCCGCAGGCTGGATGCCGACGGCGGCGTACAGATCGGCGCTATTGTAGAGCGTGCCGTCTTTCATCACCAGGCGGCACCGGCGGACGTCGCTGATGTGTTCCGCCGGATTTCCCTCCACCAGCACAAAGTCGGCGCGCTTGCCGGCGGCGATCGACCCCAGATCTTTTTCCTGTTTCAGCAGACGGGCCGCATTAAAGGTCGCAATCTGCAGCGATTTCGCAGGCGGAATGCCCGCCTGGACCTCCAGCTCCAATTCGCGATGCAGCATAATTCCGGCGGTGGCGTCCGTGCCGGCCAGGATGGGGACGCCGGCGTCGTACATGCGCTTGGTCATCTGTAGCATGGCCCGATAGGAATCCTTGTAAAGCTGGTCGGTGTCGGCGGTGACTGGAAGTCCACCAGTGTAAGCGCTGCGCTGGACTTGCGCGGGCAGCCGTTTCAGAACCGGCGCGAAGTCCGGGGATACCTGCCCCGGGCGCTCGGTGAACATGCCTTCAAACGTGGCCAGGGTCACATCCACAGTGGTGTGGTGGTCGAGCAGAAGTTGGATGAAATCCTGCACCGGCTTGGACTGCAGGTCGAGCTTGGCGGCGTTGGCGCCGACGGCAGTGAAGCGGTCCGGCGTACGCGTGTCCTTCACCTGGGCCGCGAGAAAGTTCAGGAAGATGAAGTTGATGTGTTGAATTTCATCCGCACCATCTTCGACGAATTTCGAGGCGGTGATTCCGTTGGGAATGTGGCCGCTCACCCTGAGTCCGCGGGAGTGGGCGAGTTTGACAATGCCGGGCACGAATTCAGGATTAAGCGAGCTGTACAGCTTGATTTGAACGTAGCCCAGATCGGCGTAACGTTTGACCGCAGCTTCGGCCTCAGCCGCGGTATCGGCATACAATCCGGTGGGAGCCTGGAAGGGACCGTGGCCGTCAATGAATCCAGCTTTCCAAATGCGCGGACCGATGGCGGTGCCGTTCTGCCACTGATCCTGCAGATGCTGGAGTTGCTCCATGTCGTTCCCCATGTCGCGAACGCTGGTTACGCCGCTGGCCATGTGCAGGATGCCGTCCAGGGCCTGGTTGTGGGTGTGCATGTCAAACAGGCCCGGGAGTAAAGCCTTGCCAGTTCCGTCGAGGCGCTCGGCGTCCGCGGGCGGGTGCACGGCGCTTGACGGTCCGACCGCCAGGAAGCGGTCGCCAGACACGACCACCGTCTGATCTTCCCGCATGAGAGCCTGCTCGGAATCGAACAAGCGTACGTGTTCGACGGCAACCGGATGCGCCGGATGCCTCGCCAGGTCTTTGGCCAGGTGTGCGTAGCGTGCGTCGACTTGTTTGACATCGATGGCATAGAGCTGGTCGTTCGTCTTCTCCCAGCCTTCGCGCAGAAAGGCAAACCAGGGTCCGGGGATTCCGAAAAAGTGGTGCTCGTCATCAAGCCAGACCGTCTGGGGCTCGTAGGAGAGTCCGGTGATCGCGTAGTCGGTGACGTGGATCTTCTGGCCGTGGTCTTCCAACGTGACATCGGTCAGGCGCTCGAGCCGCGCTTCGCCGGCAGGGAGCAGATGGACCGGTGCACCATGGGCTTTTTCGAGCGCCGCAACGAGGAACGCAAGCTCGGCTGCGGCTCCGTTATTGCTGACGTAAAAGCTTCCTGCTGGTCCCTGTCCGTCCTCGGTAGTGCTTTTCCAGTGGGCGATGCCGTCTTTGACCTCGAAGTGCTCGTCGACCGGCGCCTTCAGGTAGTCGTTGCCGGTTTCGTCGACCTTGGAGGGCGTCCCATTGGAATCCAGCACATAGACGGCTGACACCTTGGGGCCCCGCCCGCGGTCGCTGAACTCGAACGCGCTCTCCACGCGGCCGCCGGGCAGATAGGTGTCGACCTCGCTGCCGGCGAGCTTGCCGTTGGAAACAACCGTGTAGCGGAGAGTCTGGGACTCGGCTGCGGCGGCGAGCGGCCGCAACACACATACCAACAAAGAGAGCGACGCCAGGCGAAGTGTAAACATGGGGACGTATTTTGCCACTAGTCCGTTTTCATGTATAGCGTGGACTAATTTCATCGTAGCGTTGCCTGACCCACAGTGTCCCGAGCGAAGCGAGGGATCTAGGGGTCCTTACCCGCACCACCGGTGTCGCCGCTGCCGGCCACCCAGATCCCTCGCTTCGCTCCTAATGAACAACTTCGATACATGCCGCCTGTTCATTCCTCTTTTAACCCGCTGAAAGCGGGTCCCTGGCTCGGGATGACAGATAACTCGGGATGACAGATCACTCCGGGATAGAGCAACTGTAAGACTGGTTTAAATCGCGCCCCCACGGTAGAATTGTGGCCTGCCTATGACCGCCGTCCTTTAAGTCCGCCGTCCGATTTCCTGAGCGAATGCGCGGGAGTGTGCGCGTCGCTTACCCGTGTGCTCTTACAACCAGGGAGGACCTCTGACATGCAATTCGTGGATAAGGCACTGGCCCGCCGCCTTGAGTCGGGCGAGGAGATGCCGCAAGTCGAGTACGCACGCGTATTCCAGAAGACCCGGCCTGAGATCGGGGCTGCGGTGGAAGAGATTTGTGGCGGGCATATGGTGTTTGCTGGCCTGGGATCGCCAATCGGGCGGGCAACGGGCGCAGGCTTGGATCGTCCGTTTACGGCCGAAGATTTGCAACGCGTGCAGCACTTTTACGCCGGGCATCGGGCTCCGTCGCAGGTGGATTTGTGTCCGATGCACGGGCCGGAAGGGTTTGAGCTGTTCAAGGAACGGGGATATGCCATCGCGGAACTGAACAACGTGCTGTACCGCCAGCTCGATGTGGGAGAGAAGTTTCCTCCCGCTCCCGCAGAATGCGAAGTCCGCCGCAGTCCTATCGAGGAGGCCCAGGTTACTGGGGCGATCGTGGAAAGTGCGTTCTTCCCCGATGGCGCGCCCGAGGCGTTTCGGGGCCTGATCACTCCGCTCTACCAGATGAAACAGGCGCTGGCGTTCGCCGCTACCGTCGATGGCAAACTGGTGGCCTGCGGCACCGGGCTGGTGATTCCCGAGCACAAAGTCTTTGCCCTATGCGGGGCCGGAACCCTCCGAGAGTTCCGCGGCCGCGGGCTGCAGACGGCATTGCTGCGGGCGCGCCTGGGCGCTGCAGTCGAGGCCGGATGCGAATATGCGGTCCTGGTTACCCAGGGCGGGACGACCTCGCAGCGCAATGCCGAGCGCCTGGGATTTCGCGTGGCCTACAGCAAGGTGACGGTGATTAAGAAGCTGGAATCGCATGTTTCTTAGCGAATCAGGCGGCAACCAGTACGCGGCACCGACCAACGCGACGAAGCGAGCCGGGCTAGGCTCAGACTTTCGCAACCAAGCTCAGGCTCGTTTTTTTCTTTCCTTTGCCGGTCCTGTGTGATAACAGGATAGCCAGCAGTATGTGTTTGCAGTCCTTGCGGCTTGCACCGAACGTCGTGCTATAATCACGCGCCGTTCCAGCAAAGTAGTTTCGGTGGTCTTTTAAATTCTCTCGTGCCCGCAGCCAGGGCGCGCTGTTCGGCACCCGGCCGCCACTGAAATCAGGAGGAGCAATGACGTTCTACGACCCCACGCTCTACGGACGTGATGAAGAGGAAGAATTCGGCGACAGCGGCGCTTACAGCGAGTCGCTGGAGGAAGATTTCGAAGAAGAGGAGGAGGAAGAGGAATCGGGCATCCCGGAACCCGAAGCAGCGGAGCCGGAGCCCATGTCCGCGCCCGCGCCTCCTGCGCCTAAACCCGCACCACCCGGCCCCAGCGGCGGGGGCGGCAAACCCAAGCCCAAGCCCAAGGCGAAGAAGAAAGCGGCGGCCAAGAAGCCGGCCAAGAAAGCGCCGAAAAAGCCTGCCAAGAAAAAGGCCGCTAAGAAGAAGCCCGCGAAGAAAGCGGCAAAGAAGAAGGGTAAGAAGCGCCGGTAAGAGTTACCGTGCCGCGAGCACCTCCGCGGCCTCAGACTGAAGGTCCGAACCGCGCCCTCTCGGGGCGCGGTTTTTTCATGCTTTGGGCCTGTCATCCTGGAATCCGTCGTTCGCGGAAGGAAGAGCTAAAGGCCCGGTCCGTCGTGATCGCCGTTACGAGCCGCGAAACTCCACGAACTAACTACCAGCGGGTTTGCAAAAGTGGCCGGGCTCGACTTGCTGAATATCAAGACATCTTTCTGACGTCGCTGAGGTTAGCCATTGGCAAATCAAGTGCAACAGAAAAGTGGCAGTCGACGGCTCCCTGATACGGCCGATTCGTTCGCAGGAGGCTGACCAATGTCTGGCGCTCCCCGAAACCGATGGAAGCAACTGGCCCGGGCCGCTCGCCAAGAGCGAGACCCCAGCAGATTCATGCACCTCGTCAAGCAGTTGTATGACCTGCTGAATTACGGCGAGGAGGCGGACGACGGTCTCGCAGACGCTGAGGGCGAAGCGGGAGTAGATAGGAGCCAGGCAGCACTCGCAGCCCGCAAGAGCAAAGCCGCCTGACCGAGCCGTAGCCGAGGACGCGGTTCCGCGCGACGGAACAGCCCCTACATCTCTGTCGGCGGACCGATCCGAATGGAGGTGTGAACCGTGCCAACCGGCCCCCTTATTGATAAGACGGGGGAGGGACGTACGCTACTGGAATTGCTGACGCCGCGTCTATTCGAGGTCGTCGGTCTTGTGGCCACCGGTCACAAAAACAGCGAAATCGCGCGCGAGATGAGGATCAGCGAGCTCGTTGTTAAGAACTACTTGAAACAGATCTACGACCGGGCCGGCTGCTGGAACCGCCTCGAGTTGGCTTTACGCTACACCTACGAATTCGAAAGAGGCCTCTATCCCCGCAACACTCCACCGGGAGAATCCGGCGGCTCGGACACCCCGCATTAGGCCGTGAATTGCGAGCCTCGAAAAACCGATCGAAATGGTTCGGCCACTTTCAAACTTCTCCTGCGAATGGTTAGGAATTAGAGCGGCGGTTCGACATAGAAGGTCGGCAAAAGCGGAACTGGCGCAGGAAGCTCACCAGGCTCGGGAGCGTTCGATTTCAGCGCTGACACTCTGGTCGCTGTGCATCTGAATGACAGCTTTCAGCCGGGCTTGGTCGTCATCATTGAGCGCGACGAAGCGAAAGGGCTGCAGTGTCCAGGAGCGCGGGCTCAGCATCTCTGCCGCGCCGAGTACCATTCCCGACCCAGTCAGAAACATCAACTTCGCATTGCACCCGGTGTCGATCGGATGAGCCAGGGCCAGCAATCCGCCAGTTAGGGAAACAACTCTTAACTTGGCCGCGATGCGGCGGCCGTCCTTGAACCGAAGGACCGCCGTCGTGGGCTCGGCAAAATGCGCTCTCGTCGCCCGCGGGGCAGGCTGTGATGAGGGGAGAGAATTCACTGCTTCAGTATCGGATGTTTCAGCCGCGGGAACACGTTACGGAAGAACCTGCCCTTCACGGGTAACGGTCTTTGCTTGGATCAGGCTAGGGCTCGAATACGTGGTGCGGAGCTAGCGGCGCTCTGGCACCGGGTCGACCAGCGCCGCGATGCATGGGGTGGCGGGCTGGCAGTTGACCTCGATCCGGAGCACGAGAAGGGCTCCGCCGTCGGGCGGGAACTCCAGCGGATAATGGGCCTCCACCAACCTGTCCTCAAGCGGTTCGAGCGTATCGTCGCCGCTCCGGTAATGCGCTGAGTCTACTTTCCCCGGCTTGATCTCGACGATAAACTGCGCCTTGCCCGAAAGCTTGCCCGGGTTGCTCACCTTCACCTCACGCGAGTGGCGAAGTTGCTCCGCCGGGGTCTGGGTCCATTCTCCGTTGGGCGGTCGCCGGATTTCGCTGAGTGGAACCTCTTTCCCGGTCAATTTCTTATAGCGCGCTTTGATCTCGTCCGCATGGCGGTTGTATGCCTTTTGCGCATCGGTCAGGGCCACAGGTGGCACCGACGCCACCGCCAGAGCATACTCATACGCGCGCGCCGCCTCCTGGATTTTGCCCTCCTTGGCATAAATCTCGCCCAGGTGTTCTGCCACCAAGCTATCTTCTCCCAAGGACCACGACGCCCGAACCAGGCTCTCGGCGCGCTTCCTGTCTCCCTGCCGGAAGTGCACCCACCCCAACGTGTCCCAGATGAGCCCATACCGATAGGTCAGGTCCAGGCCTACCTGGTCGGAGGATTCCGCGCCCCGCGACCGATCCTCGATTTCATCAACTGCCCTCTCGGCATACTGCAGGGCCAAATCCAGGTTTGTTTTATTGTCCGCTAGCAGGTAGGCCACGTTATTCAGCATGTCAGGATCGTCGTCCTTCTGCTCGACTGCCTGTTTCATGCGAGTCACCGCTTTGTCGCCTTGTCCGCTCTTGAAGTACGCCTCCCCGAGTTGGTATTGCAGGCCAGAGTTGTCGGGCGCAGCCTTGACCGCCACTTCCAGAACCTCCGCCGCGTCCGTATATTTCTCCTGCTGCATGAGCAAGCCAGCCAGAGACGTCGCCGCAGTACCATTCGCGGGGTCCGCCTTCAACAGCTTGCGCCACTCTGCGATCGCGCCATTCGTGTTGCCCATATAGTTGGCCAGCAAGGCTGCAGCCTGATACGCACGCGGATCGTCAGGGGAAATCTGCTCTTCCTTTTGGAACTGCGCTAGGGCATCGAAAGTGTGACCCTGCGCTCCCTGCGCCAGCCCGAGATTCAGGTGTGCCGACTTGTGATTCGGGTCCTTGGCGATTACTTTCTCAAATACTTCCGGTGCTCCCTTGAAATCCCGGCGCGCTAACGCATCGGTCCCGTCACGAAAAGTTTGATCGATGTCCCCCGCACTTTCCTCGTCCTCGTCCCCGGCGTCCTTTCCCTTGGCCTCCACGGATGCCCCCGTCCGACTGAGACGTATAAAGTTGAATTCGTCGTCGGCAACAGCCCGACCGAATTTGTAATACCCCTCCCAGTCGCTCAGCGGAATTTCATTTTTCTTCACCACCATTTCGCGCGTGGTGGTCATCACTCCATTTTCGACGCGAGTGTCATCGGTATACTCCGCGTACGGCTCCGAAAGATGGCACTTTGCCGGCGCGGTCGCGGCATAGCCGGCCGGCAATTCCACTCGCGACCGGAACGTCGCTTTGCCCAACCCGCCCAGCGGCAGCGGCTCCAAGGGCTTCTTCTCCCTGGAACCTTTCACGATCTCCATCCCGATCGGTGGCAACGGCGGGACGATATGGCCGATTTTCCCAGTCGCCGAAGTTTTTCCGCACATAGTCGTAGGAGAGTTGGAAGGGCTTGTCCAGTTCCTCGGGTGGAGTCATTTTCACGTTGCCGACATCGCCGCCAAAATTCAGCCCGTAGGAGAATCGCTGCACCGCCTCCTTCCACTGCGATTGCGAAACTTGCCGGAAAACGCTTCGCAGCAGGACCTCGGTGTCTCCCCGGTACGATTGCTCGATGTGCCCCGTGAAGGTTCCATCCGGCCCGAGTTTTCCTTCCGCGGAGAATTCGTGTTCCTCGGGAAAGGGCGGATTCTGCGGCGTGGTCACCAGCGCGGGCGGTTTGCTGGTGGGGATCATCAGGGCCTGCTTGTCGCGCAGATTCAGGAGCAGCAATCCGTAGGGCGCGACCTCTGGCGTGGTATCGAGCCAGAGGAATTTATCTCCGCGAGGCACCGCGGTGATGACATGGTTAAACTGCGCGGGCGATGGCACGTCCGGATCGAGCTTGCGGTGGCTGTGGATCAGCACCGGCCATGCCTCGATTCCCGCTGCCTTCAGCAGCGAAGCCAGCAGCGTGTGTTTGTCTTTGCAATCGCCATAGCCGTTGTCGAGGACATCGTCAGCTGCATGCGGCTGGTAGCGGCCAATGCCGAAGTCCAGCCCCGATGTAGTGATACTTCAGCGACACAAAATTGTAGATGGCGTGGATCTTGTCGTCGTCCGTCGGGAGTCCCATGGTCAACTCTGCGGCCTTCGCCTGAACAGGCGCGGTGACCTCGAGCGGATCCTTCTGCAGGCCTCCATACCAGCGGCCAATGTCTTCCCAGCTGGCGAAGGTCGTGACCTGTACGTCCGGGTTCGGCGGAATTCGCCGCGGCACCTCGTTCGGATCCTTCTCTTTTGCTTCCAGATTCGCGTGCTTCCAGCGATAAACGCGCCGCGTCCCCTCCTCCTTGATCTCCGGCTGGAAGTCGGGACTGACGACCTTGACGTATTTTTCACCGGGCACGCTGATCTCAAGCTGCTCGTCTTTGGCGATCGCACTGTTGACGAACGAATACTCGTACCAGAAATGTCCCGGAACCGGCGGCTTCACAACGCGAAACCGGACCACATACTCCAGCACGTCGCCCACGCCCAGTCCTTTCACGGCGATGTGTTTCTCGTGGATGTCGCTGCAGAGAGGAGCGGTGCGGGTCACCTCGCCCGGCATGTCCTGAATGTTGTAGTCCGGGGTCTTGACTACGGTGCCGTCGGGCTTGCGGACGCGGACATAGTCGATGTCCACCACCTCATTGGCGCTGGTGTAGGTGAAGCTCAGGACGGCAAAGGCCTTCACGCCGGCATCGGCGAGCATCTTCACTTCCGCGATCACTTCCCGCGAGCTGGTGCCATCGCTTTCTGTGGTGATCCGGTTAATGTGCCGTTCGATGGTGTAGGCTTCTTTGGAAAAATCAGACGCAGAAGAGGCAGCAGCAGGGCTTGGCCTCTCCGCCGCTTTTTCCTGGGCGGGAAGCAAGGAACTCGTGACCCCGGCAAGCAACAAAAGAACCAGCGGCCGTTTCAAGAACATTCGGTTGCCACCCTTGTGGCAGAGTAGGGCCTGGTACCTATTTCTTCCCACCCACCGCGCTCAGGCACTTGCCGTATAACTCGAGCAAGCGCTCGGCGTAGTCTTCCGGCTTGGCGGCGGAGCCGGTGCCTTGAAATCCCACTCCGGTGGAGGTCGTTCTTCCGTAGCCCGTGGTCATGGCGACGAATTTCATCAGATCCAGTGCAATGTCTTCATTACGGCGCGCGGCGCCTGAGCCTGTGGCCGGAGCTTCTTCCATGACTCCCTCTCCTCTTCCGGAACCTATGGGTATGTTTTCCTCTTCAAAATCGTCGTCGTCGAGGTATTCCATAACGCTGAATGACTCCGTCAGCGATGATAGCAGAGGAAGCGATGCGGTTTTGTGACCCGGCCCGCCTCTGTCGGCGTGCAGCTTCTCGTGGTTGTTCCGAAAAAGCAGCGCAATGGAATTCTCCATTCGACTAGAATGAGCCGGCTCGCACAGGCCGCATTGGAGCAGATACTTCCCACATTGGAGCTGACAAATGAAACGAGTGATCCTTTCCGTCGTCTGCAGTCTTGCGTTCGTCTCTGCGATCGCCAAAGCGCAAGCTCCGAAAGACGCAGCGGAGCGGGCTGAAGCGCTCCGCGTGGTGGACATCTGGCTCGACAGCGTGCAGGCATACCGGCACATTCCCGCGCTTTCGGCCGGTGTAGTGGTGGGCGACGACATGATCTGGTCCAAGGGCTTCGGGGCCATCGACGCCAGCCACACCGTCGCCGCCACGCCGCAGACGATTTACTCCATCTGCTCGATCTCCAAGCTCTTCACATCAATCTCCCTCATGCAGCTGTACGAGGCGGGCAAAGTTCGCTTGGACGACCCGATCACCACCTATCTTCCCTGGGCCACCATCAGTCCCGCCAGCGATAGCGGCCCGATCACCCTGCGCGGCGTGCTTACCCACTCTTCCGGCATTCCGCGCGAGTCCGATTTTCCGTACTGGTCTGGGCCTGATTTTCCTTTTCCCACGCGCGAGGAAATTCGAGGCAAGATCGCCAGCCAGTCGGCGCTCTATCCCGCCGAACGTTATTTCCAGTACAGCAATCTCGGGCTCACCTTGGTCGGAGAGACAGTGGCCGCCGTCTCCGGCCAGCCGTACGAGGACTATGCCAAGGCGAATATTCTTGCCCCGCTCGGCCTCAACGATACCCGCACGTTCATGCCGATGGATCTCTATGGAAAGCGACTGGCCGTCGGCTATGGCGCCCTGAAGCGCGATGGTACCCGCGACCTGGTGAAGCCGTTCAACACCCGCGGCGTAACGCCTGCCGCCGGCTATACCTCCACCGTGGACGACCTCGGCAAGTTCGCCTCTTGGCAATTCCGCCTGCTGCGCACCGGCCAGACGAACGTCCTGAAGGCTCCGACCCTGCGCGAGATGCAACGCGTCCAGTTCATGGATCCGGACTGGAAGACCAGTTGGGGACTTGGCTTCGCGGTCACTCACAAAGACGACCACATCTATGTCGGACATGGCGGCTCCTGCCCGGGATACCACACCATCCTGTCGATGCGGAACGACGATCAGACTGCCGTGATCGTGATGGACACCGGTGCAGAGGGCCCTTCGCCATTTGCCGAGGCTATCTTCGCCATCCTCGACAAGCGCAAGGGCTACGAGTTCAAAGCGCCGCCTGCTGCCACCGGAATGAAGCTGGAGGATTACGCTGGCCGCTATTCCGACCAGCCCTGGGGCTCCGAATCGGTGATCCTCCCCTGGGCCGGAGGCCTGGCGGCTCTCAACCTGCCATCGACCGATCCCGCTGGCGACATCAGCTTTCTAAAGCCCAAAGGCGGTGACGTTTTCCGGCGCGTGCGCAAGGACGGGAGCGAAGCCGAGGAGATCAGGTTTGTGCGCGATGCCTCCGGCAAGGTGACCAACTTCGTGCATTTCAGCAACACGACTCCCCTGGAATCGCCTCTGCCCGACGCGAAGATCAGCACCAAACAATAGGCGCTCGGTCGGAAACTGGAAGACGGACGGCGCTCCGCTTTGCTTCGCCATCGCGAGCGTCGTCTTATTTTCCGGCCTTCGTGTTCTGCGCGAACAGGCTCCGGGGATTCAGCCGCAAAGCCACGTCCAGAGCCTTGTTCGCAGCGTCGGAGTCACCCTTCTTGCGCTCGGCGATGGCCGGCCAGACGAACGTCTCGTCCGCCTGGGGATCGCGCTCCGTCGATTTCTGCAAGTTGGCAATCGCCTTGTCCAGATCGCCGCCGAACATTTTCGGGGCCATCAGGTACTGCCTGCCCACGCTGGCCAGCACCCTGGCATTATTTGCGTCCAGTTCCAACGCGCGCTTGTTTTCAGCCCCGATCTTCGGCCCAAATCTCGCACCGGCCATGAATCCGCCCAGGCCGATGCGTCGTCCATAGAGATCGGCGAGCAGGCTGTGCTCCTCGGCAGACGCCTCATTCAGTTTGATCGCCTCGATCGCCTCGGAGATCGCCGACTCCATCGCGGCCATCGCAGCTTTGCTGTCCTTGCGCATGTCGGCCGCGTTAGATCGATATTGGTCGACGCGGGCCAACTCGTAAAAGTAGATCGCGCTGCCCGGGTTTTTCGTCTGCGCCCGGGCGAAAGCAAACAGCGCCATTCCTGTCGCCAGCCCTTGCAATACTCGATTCCGATTCATACGAACGTTGGATGCAGCGCTCGCGGAGAGCGGTAGGGCGTCAGAATCCGCCGCATGTGGGGACAGCCGCCATCGGCTGTCCTTCGGGCCGGAGGCCCGAATGCCTGTGCCGATGCAGGCTGCCAGTTGCAAGAAGGGCCGAGCTGCGCTCGACCGGACAGCCGGTGGCGGCTGTCCCCACATGAATCTTGCGCCGCTCCGCGGATGGAAAGTCTCTCCGCTTCAGAGCCGCTGCCGGACGCCTGCCCCATCTACCGCTTTACTTCGCTCATCAGTGCCAGCAGGTTGTCCTCGGTGTCGCGGAAAAACGTCATCCACAGGTCGTGGTCGGGCATGCGCGCGATCATGTGCGGCTCGTCTTCGAACTTCACACTTTGCGCTTTCATGGTCGCGTGCGCGGCCTGAATGTCGGGCACGGCAAAATACAGGATCGAACTGGCATGGTCAAACTCCTGTTTCTCCGGACGGTCGAGCATCAGCCGCACCCCGCCGCAGTCGAAAAAGGCCAGTCCTGGGGGCGCTTTGAAGAGCAGTTTCAGGCCGAGGATATTTTCGTAGAAGTTGGCGGCGCGCTCCACGTCGTGGGTGCGGATCTGAATTTGTCCCAGGCGCGTTATCCCCACTCCAGTTGCAGTTGCGGTCATGGTCTTGATCTCCTCTCTAAAATTAGTTAGCATAGCTAACTATATTCGAAACAGAAAGTCAAGCCCCATGCCAAGCCGACGTTCCATCCCCCATCCACATTCCAAAAGCAACGCCGATGTCCTCATGGTCGCCGACCGCCTGCACTCCGCTGCCATCCACCTGCTGCGCCGTGTGCGCCAGCAGGACGTCGCCACGGGCGAAGGCCCGGCGCGCCTGTCCGCGCTCTCGGTGCTCGTCTTCGGTGGCCCGAAAACGCTGGGCGAACTGGCCGCCGCCGAACAAGTCAAGCCTCCCACCATGACCCGCATCGCAGCCGGCCTGGCTCGCAGCCAGTTGGCGGAGATCACGCCCGATCCCGACGACGCCCGCCGCATGCAGATTCGCGCCACTCCCAAAGGTACCAGCCTGCTGCAACAAGCCCGCGAGCGGCGCATTGCCGACCTCGCTTCTCAACTCAACCAACTTCCCTCTGCTCAGCTTGCCACTCTCGGTGACGCTGTAGAAATCCTCAGAACGATGCTCCAGAAATGGTGCTGATTTCGTTATTTCGGTAACCGGATCGCGGGGTACCATGGTTAGGTGAAGGCGCACTGCGCCTTGCGCCATACTGGATGAGGTCTTAGGTGCAGCCATGCGGCCACGAGCTCGGACGGGAAGCCGAGCCACTGGCGGCAGGTAGGTCCTCCCTGGAACACCATCTGTAAATCAGTTGTCTCGCAAGCATGAGCGATATTCCGCACCGGCGAATGGTCGTGACCGTGGCCGCATCCTTGTGGCTGGCTCACGCTGCTGTCGTCGCCCTGGCAGGCAGCGCTGGGCGAGGGCCTTTACTTTCGGACTTGATTCAGCTCACGCTGGGAGTGGTTCTCATTCACGCCGTCGTTCAGGCCTGCCGTCGCTCCGAAGGAATGGCGCGTTCGTTCTGGTGCCTCGCCGCCGCCGCGTACTCTCTGTGGCTGGTGGCTCAGGGTCTCGGCGTCTACAACGATCTCGTGCGGTCCGCGTCCGTGTCTTGGATCGAGAACCTGATTTTCTGTTTCTGGTTCGTTCCGCTGGCCATGGCCATTGTCCTCGACCCGGAGCGGGAAGCTGGGCGTCTCGACACCTTGGTCGTGCTCGACTTCGTGCAGGCGGTATTGGTGTGCGTGGCCGCGTATCTGTATTTCTTTTATTTGCCGAAGGCGGAAGCCTCGGGCGAAATGCCGCACGAGGTCTGGTCGCCCTACTTCGCCGGCTATGGGTTTGTCGCGATCTCGTTCCTTCTGCGCGCCGCCACTTCCCGCTCGCGCGACGCGCGGGCTCTATTCGGGCGCGTCGGAATCTTTCTCGCGCTCTCCGTTTGCGTCGATGCCCTCTACTACTACGGCCCGGGACGCGGCTTGAAAACCGGCGCCTGGTTCGACCTGCTGTGGAGCGCCCTGCTGGTGGTCCCTCTGGTAATTGCCGCCACCTGGAAACAGGCGGAGTCCCCGTCGAATCCCAGCGAACCTCCGCGGCGGGAAAAGACTGTGTACACGGAAATCTTTTACCTGATTTATCCGCTGTTGGTCCTTTTCATGGCGCTGGGCATCGCGCGCCAGCGCCTCGGACTGGCGGCCGTCGTGGTGCTGTTGTCGTTTGTGTGTTCCAGCGGACGCCTGCTCCTAACCCAGCAGCGCATGCTGCGGGCGAAAGAAGAACTGCGCCGCGAGGCCGCTCACGACAGCCTGACCGGCTTGTGGAACCACAAATCGATTCTTGAGATTCTGGACCGCGAATTGCTCCGCGCCGAGCGCGATGGCCAACCTGTTGGCCTGATCATGGCGGATGTCGATCACTTCAAGGCCATCAATGACAGCCGCGGGCACGCCGCCGGAGATGTCGTGCTGCGCATCATCGCCAGTTCAATCTCCGCCGTGGTCCGCCCTTACGATTCGGTCGGACGCTACGGCGGCGAGGAATTCCTGATCGTCGCCCCTGGCTGCGGACTGGCGGAAACCTGGGAACTGGCCGAGCGCGTGCGCAGCCACGTCGCTGCTTGCAGCATCGTCATCGCAGGATCCAGGGTCCAGGCCAGCATGAGTCTCGGCATTGCCAATGGCGGTTCGGCCGCCGACTCCGAGAAACTGCTGCGCGCCGCCGACGAAGCCCTCTACCTGGCCAAGAGCGCCGGACGCAATCGCGTCGAACCCCGCATGGGGCGCGCCGCGTCGCCGTCTTCGCAGGCCCTCAAGGCGGATTTCTGGCTGTAACCTCACGGGGAACCTCCTCGCCTCTGCCTGTTCGCTTTTCGTAACAACCTTCCCAACCTTCCGACCGCGCTTGACCTCCCCATCCTGCCGGTCTAAGATTCGCGCGCATCCTTCCCCCTTTGTTTTTTGTGACATCTGCCCGCGGTGTCCGCGGGCAGAGCCCTTGTAGTTTTCCGATCGATAATTCTTGATTTTTCTCCAAAGGAGACTCCCACATGGCATTGAAGAAACTCGATCTGTCCATTCCGGATTCACGGCAGAGCGTCACCCTGCGCAACGACCCGACGCGCATTGATCCGCAAAAACTAAAGCTCGGCAAGCAGACAGCGCGGCACGACCCGCGGACGCTGCTGTTAGCCTCCTACGTCACCCCGGCGCTGCCCACGCCGCCGGCCAATTTCGATCTCACCACGAAAGTGTCGGCGTGGGGCATGATGGACAACGACCAGATCGGCGACTGCACCTGCGCCGCGGCGGGCCATCTGCTCATGGAGTGGACCGCCAACGCGGGCAAGAAAATGTACACGCCCAGCGACAAGCAGATTGTCGCGGCGTATTCGGCCATCACCGGCTACAACCCCACCACTGGGGCCAACGACAATGGCGCGGTCGAGATCGACGTGCTGAATTACTGGCGGCAGAGCGGCATCGCGGGACACACGATCGGCGCTTACGTCGCGCTCGAGCCCGCCAACCACGCCCACGTCATGGATTCGGTCTACATCTTCGAAGGTTGCTATATCGGATTGCGGTTGCCCAAAAGCGCGCAATCGCAGGTACAGAATCATCAGCCATGGTCTGTGCCGCCGGGAGGTCCGACGGGCGATGGCGCGCCCGGATCCTGGGGAGGGCACGCGGTTCCCGTCGTGGCCTACGACTCACGCGGTGTCACGGTCGTGACTTGGGGCGCGTTGCAGACGATGACGTGGTCCTTCTGGGAGACCTACTGCGAAGAAGCGTACGCTATTCTCAGCAACGATTACCTGAGCAAGAAGAAACAAACTCCGCAAGGTCTCAACTTGCAGCAGTTGCAGGCCGACTTGGCGGATTTGAAATGAAGTCGGTGTTCAAGATTCCCCCCTGGCGGGTGGTTCATGAGGGGAGACCGCCTTCGGCCATCCGGCGAGCGTAGCTCGCCTTTGCGCTTCATTCACTGAGCCGGGGGTTAATACAAGCCACCGGCGGAGCTTCGCTCCGCCGGACAGCCGAGGGCGGATGTCCCCACATGAGCTGTGCGGTAGAGCTAGTCATTTCCTGGGGCCAAATCGCTACTAGCACTGATCACCGGCATCTTTCAAGAAAAAAAGCGATCAGAAAGAAAACTCTATTAAATCGTTTTTTGCGTGCATTTCCGCTATGGAATCGGATTAGAATTCTGTGTAAGATTGCCGCGCACGCCACGCAGGGCGATCGGTGGCTGTGTCTGTTCCACTCGCGAAAAGGAGGGTCAGATGCACGCATCCATTCTTCGCAATTCCCATCTTCGCAATTCCCAGCGAGTTCTAGTTCAGGGAGTATTCATTGTTGCGGTCCTGCTGCCTGCCATGCTGTTCGCGCAGGGTTACTTCGGGACCGTGAGCGGCGTTCTGACGGATGCCTCGGGAGCCATCGTCCAAGGGGCCAAAGTCACCCTTCTCGACGAGCAGAAGGGCTACCAGTTTGCGGCCACCTCCGACAACAGCGGGCGATACCTGTTCGCCTCGATTCCGCCGGGAACGTATTCCGTTACGGCGGAGATGCCGGGGTTTGAGAAGACCGTACGCACGCACATCAAATTGAACGTCAGCGAGAACCCGACAGCCAATCTGACGCTGAAGATTGGCGGCCGCGTGGAAAGTGTTCACGTCGAGGCGCAGGCGCAGGGTATCGCGACCGAAGACGCGGTGACCGGCCAAGTGATCGACCGCAGGTTCATTAACGACATGCCGTTGATTAACCGCACGGTGATGAACCTGACCTATCTGGCGCCAGGCGTCACGGACGCGGATGACCAGTGCTCGGAGGTGCAAGGCTGCACGGGCACCAATTTTGTTATCAACGGCAGCCGCACGTCCGGCGCCGACGTTCTGTTGGACGGCGCCAGCGCGACCAACTTCGAACCCAATGGCGGAATCACTCAGGTCACATACCTTCCCTCACCAGAAGCGGTGGAAGAGTACAAACTGCAGCAGTCGAACTTCAGCGCGGAGTACGGCTTTTCTGGGGCCTCTGTGGTCAACATGGTCACGCGCTCCGGCACCAACAAGTTCCATGGCAGCGTCTATGACTTCATCCGTAACACGATCGGGAACGCAAACGACTGGTTCAACAATCGCGCCACGCCAGTCGTTCCTAGGGCTCAGGTTCACCGACAAAACTTTGGCGGCACGATTGGTGGACCCATCTTTAAGAACAAGACCTTCTTTTTCTTCGACTATGAGGGTGTGCGCGCCAGCAACCCGGAGACCCGCACGGCGGGCGTGCCTAGCGCGTTGGAGCGGACCGGTGATTTCGGCGAAATCTGCGCTGCGAATGGCGGGACGTTCGACTCAACAGGTATGTGCAGCGCCACAGCCGGGCAGCTTTGGGATCCTTATTCCGGTCTTACGTACAACTCCGCTGATGGCGGACCCGTACGCAACGCATTCATCCCTTATAACAACTTAGCCAACTACGTCAGTCCTGGCAGTCCTAACCTGCCGGCGAATCTCGAACCCGCGCCAGGCGTCAAGGGCAATCTGATTGATCCTGTGGCGCAGAAGGTGCTGAATCTGTTCCCAGCCGCCAATAACCAGGCCCAAGGCATCTACAACAACTGGATCGCTTCGGGGGCCTCTCGTAGCCCTAATGACCAGTTCGACATCAAGATCGATCATCGCTTCAACGACAAAAATCTGCTCAGTGGGAGGTACTCGCAACAATGGAGTTCCAACACTAGCTTCGATTGCTTCAAGACGCTGATCGATCCCTGTGGACACGGAGCGAACAAAAGCACGTCGCACGTGTTCACGCTCAACGATGCCTATACCTTCAGTCCCACCTTGCTGCTGACTGCCACGCTTGGGTTCACGCGCGGCGCCTTCCATCAACTCGCATACAATTCAAGCTTGGGTGCCGATCCTCTGGGAACGTTGGGCTTCCCCGAATATCTGAAGGCGAATGGCTTCAACGGGATTCCGGCCCTTTACATTGGCGATTATGTTTCGGCGGGAGGTCCCAACGCGGGAAATGATCCGTATAGCAACTACAAGCAGGGTCAGGACACCGGTCAGTTGACAGTGCTGCTGAGCAAGATCCACGGTCCTCATGAATTAAAGTTCGGATTCGAGGGGCGCCTGCATCAACAGAATTACATCCAGACCAACGCCCCGTTGGGCTACTTCCAGTTTAGTAACGTTGGCAGTTCACTGTGCTCGCAACCCGGCATCACAACCGCCTGCGCCGACACAGCTAACGCCAACAATTCGAGCGGCGGCGATGCCATGGCCAGCTTTCTGATGGGCCAGTTAGAGGGTAATGGGAAAAGCTACTATGAAGTTCAGTTCCAACCTGCAACCCAAAACTACCAGTACGCATGGTTTGCCCAGGACAACTGGAAGGTAACCCCCAAGCTGACCTTGAACCTGGGTTTGCGTTATGACGTGTCGCTACCGCGAACCGACAAATTCAACCATCAGGACTGGTTTAATCCGAACGCGGTCAACCCGCTGAACGGCGGAAAGATTTCATACACCGATCCGATCACCGGCCAGCCCGTTACCCGGCAACTGATGGGCGGCGAGGTGTTTGCCACGAACAGTCAACGCACGAACTATGTGACGGATTGGAGCGACATCCAGCCGCGCTTGGGCTTCGCTTACCAGTTTGCCCCGAAAATGGTGGTGAGGGGAGGCTATGGCATTTATTACGGCCAGTCGCGCTCAGGCGCCAGCGGAGTTGTGCCCTGGGGGAGCGCGGGCTTCGACGAGTACACCAACGTGATCACCACATACAACAGTGACCGCACGACGCCCTACCTGCACCTCAGCAATCCCTACCCTAACGGATTGAATCAGCCCGCCGGGAGTTCTCTGGGTCTGTTGAACGACGTAGGGTTTGGGGCCAACGGTCCCCTGCGCATTGCTGCTGCGAACCGCAGCCCCCAGGAACAAACCTGGACCTTCGGGATCGAGCGGCAACTGCCGTCGAACATCGTGGTCAGCGCGGATTACATTGGAAAAAAAGGAACCCATCTTCCGTTCGCTGGCTCCAGCTACTACTTTGACATCCTGGGGTCGTGGGTGGAGGCCTACGCCGGGAATACGCCTCAGATGGCCGCCCTCAATAACAGCGTGGCGAATCCCTTCTACCCCAAGATCATCACCAACCCCAACAGCACCCTGGCCCAGCAGACGATTCCGGGCTATCAGCTCGACCTTCCTTACCCGCAATTCACCAGCGTTTTTACTGACGATCAGTTAAATGCAAATTCCATTTATCACGGGCTGCAGCTCACGGCCAAAAAGGGGTTCAGCAACGGCCTCGAGTTCCTGGTGAATTACACGTGGTCGAAGTCCATTGACGACTCCTCAACTTCCGACGATAACGTGACGTGGACAGGGAGCTTCAGCAGCCAGCAGGATCCCAACAAGCCGTGGCTGGAGCGCAGCCTCTCGACCTTCGACATTCCGTCGGTGCTGAAATTCAGTTATAGCTACAACCTGCCGTTTGGGCGCGGCAGAGCATTTTTCGGCAACATGCCACGAGTGCTGGACGCCTTCATCGGGGGATGGAGAACCAACGGAATCTGGCAGATTGCCAGCGGGCGGCCGCTGACGCTAGCCGTTGCCGGCGGTGGAACACCGATACCCACGTACGGCGCGCAGCGGCCCATTATGACCGGAAGGCTGAAACGCAACTATGGTAGCCGCACCGATCCATCTGGTCACGGTTGGGTAGACCAGTTTTTTGCCGACGCGAAGACGGCGCCGACTACAGATAGCAATGGGAATACTATACCGGGCGACATCCTTAATGTGCCGGCGCCATTCACTCTGGGCAATACGCCCCGCGCAACCGCGGATGTTCGGACGCCGCTGTTGTTTGCAAGTGACTTGTCGTTGATCAAGGAGTTCCTGCTATCCAGCGTGCACGAAGGCATACACCTCGAGTTGCGTCTTGAGGCCCAGAATGCATTCAATCATCCTCTGTTCAGTGTAACTAGCCCTAACTACGGCGGCTACGGCACTCAGGGTGTTGGAGACCCAAGCTTTGGAGTACTGACCAGCATGTCGCCCATCGGGCCGCGGCAGTGTCAGTTGGCGTTGAAGATCAGCTTCTAGAGTCAAAGTCCCCACTTCTCGCAAAGAACGCGAGAAGTGGGGCACCCAGCAACCCTGACTATTGTTGCTTCCTGCGCTGGCACTGTTTATTTCGTTCCGCGAGCAGGCGATTTGCTTCCTCGATAATTGCAAGCAGCTTGTGTGGATCTTTTTCCCTCTCAGCTAGCTCGCAAAGCTCCTGCACTCGATCTTTCGATGGTGCAATGGATGCTGGGCTCTAGTACATCGTCCAGATAGTTATTTACATTATTGTGGTTTTCGGCTAGAGTTGTTGGTGCATGTCGAGAATCGCTCCCGCAGTCTCGCTCGACCAGGCTACCAAGGCCACGCTGGACCGCCTGGTGCGGTCGACGTCCAC
>DATKFH010000134.1:0-25024 GCA_035511455.1 Candidatus Sulfotelmatobacter sp.
TTCAAAAACTAAGGAGGCATCATGATCCAAAAGATCCCAGTGCTGCTGTACGGTGTAACGTTTTTCCTGGGAGCGCTGGTAACGGTTCCGCGGGCAGACGCACAGACACAATTACAGGTCTACGGCCTGTGGCATTGTTCCTCGGATGCTTGCAGTTGGGCATCCGCTCCGAACATGACCACATTCGATACTCAGAACCATTGGATCATCGACCGCGGCAACGGTTCGCCATCGGTGAATCTCGTCGTCTTAAGTTTCGTCAACCCAGTGAAGCTGATGAACCTCACCACCGATTCGACCGACACCAATGGCATTCCGAACGGCATGACCACGGCTGTGGTGAATTACTTCGAAAGCAAAGGCGTGCGGGTCATGATGTCGGTTGGTGGCATCAGCTACACCAAAGACTGGGATAAAGCCTTAGGAAGCAATCCTACGCAGCTTGGCATCAACGCCGCGAACGCCGCCAAGCAATTCAATGTAGGGATCGAGATCGATTATGAAAAGAGCAGCAATCCCAACCTGACCGGCCTGCAGGCATTCGTCGCGGCTTACCGCTCCGTGCTGCCCTATGACTCAACCGGAGCCAATCAGGCGGCGCGCCTCACCGTCGATCTTGGCGATGGGGATACATATCTGACTGCGTTGGCAAATTACGCGACCACCAACTGGCTCACCACCAGCAAGCCGGTGCTGGACTACGCCAATGCCATGGTCAGCTCGCAGAAAACGGCGATCTCCGCTTCGGAGGGTTATTGGCAACAGCACATCGACGGGCTTTCTGGCTCGGTCCCGCCACTCGCTCCCGCCAAATTGGCAGGCAGCGTTTGGGTAGTGGGAAACAGCGTGATACCGAACTGCAATAGCTACTCGAGCTCCGACCAGGAAGTGGCAGCCAATTTTGTCGAAACCATCGCCCCGGCGGGTGCTGGGACGACCTCGGGAATGCTTGGCTACATGTTCTGGGGCGGAGGATGCCAGGGCAATGGCACGGTCTGCACCTTCCCGCCCGACACCTGCGAAGGCGGAGTCGGTGCCGGCGCAACCGCGCTGAACATTCCGATCCCGATGCCGGCATTGCGCCAGAACTGAGGATCAGCCACAGCGGCGGCTCGCCATCAAGACAGAGTGTGCCCCGTTTCTCGCATTCTCCGCGGGAAGCGGGGCTCTTGACCTTGTTCTGTCCTCGACATCGTCGAATGCCCGGCTCTGTAAGGAACCCTAGCGGCCTTCCGTGCCTGTGGCGCTTCTAGCTTCGGAGGAGAAGCGGTCGCGAACCCGGTCGCCGATGTCCTGCACTTTGTCTCCGATCGCGCCTCGGGTTTCTTCGCCGCTGGCGGGAGCGAGCAGCATCCCGGCTCCCACGCCGACGGCAACACCAGCGGCAAATGTAAGCACATTGCGGAGGGCATGATTCTCGCCTTCGTAAAGATCCTGGGCCCGGCCGCGCAGATCGGATACGCGATCAGCCGCGCTATCCAAACGGTCCGAGACCCTATCCCGCACATCGCTGGCGACGCGGTCGGACTGTTCGAGGAAATACACTGCGGTTTTGAGCATCGATTTCAGTACGCTGTTAATCATGGTCCACCTCGTCATCGTGAAATCAAACGTTATGAGAGTTTAGTTGCAGAAAAGAACGCGGGTGGCTGTAGAAGAAATTATTTATGGAGCAGATCGAGGAATTGTCAGCTCAGACATGCCGTCTACGCTCCCGCCGCGCCCTGGAATTTTACTTCGACCATCTGGCGATCCTCATCAGAGACTTTGAACATGGAGCGCGGCTTCAGACTCATGAAGCTGGCCACGAATACTTGAGGGATCTGCCCGATGCGAGTGTTATAGGTATTCACATCGTCGTTGAAGAACTCGCGGCGGTCGGCGATGCGCTCTTCGAGTTCGCTGATGCGGTTTTGCAGCTTGAGGAAGTTTTCGTTGGCCTTGAGTTGCGGGTAGTTTTCGGCGACGGCAAACAGTCCGCGTAAAGCGCCGGCCATCTTCAGGTCGGCTACAGCTTTTTGGCTGATGCTGGCGGCGTTCATCGACGCGGCCCGGGCCTGGGTGACGGCCACGAGCGTCTGCTGTTCGTGCTGCATGTATCCTTTAACGGTTTCGACCAGGTTGGGGATCTCGTCGTGACGCTGCTTGAGCAGGACGTCAATGTTGGCCCAGGCGCGGTCGTTTTCGTTGCGCAGTCGCACCAAGCCGTTGTAGAGGATCACGGTGTAGATCACGACACCGGCCACGAACAGAAAGAATGCCAGACCCGAAATCAGGGTGCTGTCCATCGTCACCTCGGCTATCAACAAGGTGCCAGCGGGAGGGTCGGGCAGGCAAGTGCCGGAAGGGTTGCGTCAGATGGGTGCGGCGAATGGGTCGCCGGGCTTCGCCACGGCGGTACAGCCGAAGGCGGCTGTCCCCACATGAGCGTATTTTGGGGCCTCCGGTTTAGTCTTTGCTCGGCTTTTTTGGGGTCAGGTCGCAGGCTTGGCGGACCTGGTCTAGGTTCAGGCCAGCGGGGGAGAACTCGGCGATCTGGCGGCCGCTTCGGGTTGGGAGTTCGACCTTGAATACCTGCGAGCCGATCATGCCGCGGGTCGTGCCCTTGTCCATCGAGAGAAAATGGCCGCGGACCCAGTTCCAGCCGTGGTAGGCGTGAGTGTCGTCGATGCGGACCATGACTTCCAGTTGAGGCTGGCCCCAGAAGCCGGGACGGTTGGGCGGTGGGAGGCGGACGCCGGGGTTGAAGTCGGAGAGCTTCAGCTTGCCGTCCTCGCAGAAGAGTTCGACTCTCGGTTTGTAGTCTGGATCTTCGCGGAAATAGTTCTCGGCCAGGAGTTCGAAGCGTACCTTCTTGGCGCCCGTCATCTTGTCTTCAGACCGGAACTCCATCCACTTGCCGCCGGCGCTGACACCATCTTTTTCGTCCTGGTAGGGGCTCATGGAGCCTTGCTGAGCTCGAAGCGAAATGGCTGCGGCGCAAAGCAGGGTTAAGCAGGCCAGAAAGAGCTTTGCGGCCGGAAAGGCCGACTTGCGAGAGAAAAGTAGTCCGTTCACGGGGTCCTCCAACGGTCTCCTTTATATTGAACCCGGGAGCGGATGAAAAAGTTGCATGAAATGGTGCGTGTTGGCAAGGGAAGATTCCAGGTGGGGAATAAGATTGGCCAGCAAGAATGCCCGGCACCACAGGTTATTTGGTGTTAACTCTTAGATCCAGGTAGACCTGGGAGCGGTCGTCGAACTGGCCGACCGACTTGACGTCGCTCTTGATGCCTTTGTACTGGGCGTAGACCTCGTAGTCGATGGCGCTGGAAAGTGCGGGGAAGCGGTAGGTTCCGTCCTTGCCAACAATGTACGTTTTCACCGTACGGGTACGAGTGTTGGTGAGGTAAACGACGGCGTCGGGCAGGGGATTGTCTTGGGGGTCGAGCACTTTGCCGAACAGGAGTCGCCCGGCGGACCGGTCCTTTTGCGAGGCGTGGGCCACGCCCATCGCTACCAGCAGTACACAAGAAGCAGTTACCGCGATCATGACCGATCGTTTGCGATTCATGCCGAGATTCATTGTCTCACGATTGCCGGACGGGCCGGTTAGTGGACAAGATGCAGGCCGGTGTCCTCGCGCTCGTCGCCGTAGACATGGACGGTGACCTCCTGGACTAGGTGAAGGGCCTTGCCGTCGGCGGGCTTAAAGCCTTTCAGGTCGGCCCAGAGGATGTAGTCGGAGTCTCCGGCGGGAACGCGCTGGGCAAACTCACCATGATGGTCGGAGTAGAGTTCCCAGCGAACTTTCTTGGGTTTATCCGAGGCGCGCCGAATCTTCACGGCTACGCCGTAAAGGGGGCGATCATCTGGCCCCCAGACGGTTCCAAAGATGAGGGCGTAAGGCTTGTCCTTGTCTTTGCCATGTTGCCGAGCCGAACCCTGGAGGCACGGGCTGAGGCTCAGGAGAAGGGTTCCGGCAAGCCAGAGAGCAAGAGGCGAGAACTTTGAACAACCCAGGCGCGGACTAGGAGTAGTCACCGTCTTCGTTTTCCTCTTCCAGTTCTTCGTCCTCTTCTTCGTAGCCTTCTTCCACCGCTTTTAACTCGAGCGGACTGGTGGTGATCACCTCAAAGTCAGTGCCGCATTCGGGGCAGGAGATGACTTCGCCCTCGTCGACATCATCTTCTTCGACGTCCAGGTTGTTTTCGCATTCGGGACAGAGAACCATAAAGCCTCCCTTGCCTATTAGAGCCTCCTGTTAATATTTAGATTCTACCGGGCGGTTGGTCAAGGGGTGGGGCCGAGGATCACTGGGTTCTCGGGTAAAGGCACCGCTTTCGACGGGGTCTGGGCACTGTGGTTCCCTGCGGGCACGGATTCGGTGGATTACTCAAAACCATGCTCCGTTTGTTCAAATCGACACGTTGGAGTGGATCCGTTCTGGCTGGCCTTCTTTCGGTGAACCTGCTTTCTGTGCGCCCGGACGCCGCGGCTCAAGCCGCCAAGGCCCCGGAGGAGGGCGCCGATCCCCAGATCGTGTCGGCGCTGCGGGACGTTTCCGCAGAACACATTCGGGCCAGCATTGAGAAATTGGTCAGCTTCTATACCCGGTCGACGCTTTCGGCATCTGATCCCGGGATGCAGAAGGAGGGGCGGGGAATCGCCGCGGCCCGGCTGTGGATCGTGTCGGAGTTGGAGCGATATGGGAAGGATTGCGGCGGCTGCCTGGACGTTGAGACCTACCGATCCGTGGAACAGCCGGGGGAGCGAATTTCAGGTCCGACCGAGATCACCGATGTCTATGCGGTGATGAAGGGCACGGACGCCGCCAATTCCAAGCGGATGGTTCTGGTGACGGGACACTACGATTCCCGCAACAGCGACGTCATGGATGCCAAGGGATGGGCGCCTGGCGCCAATGACGACGCCAGTGGGACCGCGGTCAGCATGGAGTGCGCGCGCGTGCTCAGCAAACTGAAGTTCCCCGCGACGATTGTTTTTCTGGCCGTCGCGGGCGAGGAGCAGGGACTTTACGGCAGCCGGCATTTTGCTCAGATGGCCAAAGAACAGGGGTGGAACCTCGAAGCGGTGCTGAACAACGACATCGTCGGGGGAGACAAGAATCCTGACCAGGACCACTCCGCGCTGCGGGTGTTTTCCGAGGGCCTGCCGGCCGCAGCGACGGAGCAAGAGATTCGGCGGATTCGAGCGCTAGGCGGGGAGAGCGATTCGGCGTCGCGGGAACTGGCGCGGTACATCGCCGATGTCGGCAGGAGGTATGACGTGGGGGTGAAGCCGATGCTCGTGTTCCGGCTGGACCGCTACCTGCGCGGTGGGGATCACTCCTCGTTCAACCAGGAAGGTTTCGCGGCAGTGCGGTTCACCGAGTTGCGCGAGGACTTTCACCACCAGCATCAAAATCCACGGACCGAGAACGGCGTGGAATATGGGGACCTCCCCAAGTTTGTGGATTATGACTACGTGGCGCCGGTAGCGCGGCTGAATGCGGCGACTCTGGCTTCGCTGGCAGCGGCGCCGGCGCCCCCGGCTAACGTGCATCTTCTGACGAAGAATCTGGAGAATGACTCGACGCTGACCTGGGAGGCCGCTCCCGGCGGGCTGGCAACGGGTTACGAAGTGGTGTGGCGGGCGACATCGAGCCCGGAGTGGGAGCATACACTAAAGGTGGGCAATCTTACACGGGCCACGTTGCAGGTTTCCAAAGATGAGGTGATCTTCGCTGTGCAGGCGGTGGATGCGGCGGGGCATCGCAGCCTGCCGGCGGTGCCGGCCCCGGAGCGGTAGGATGGGTTTCTTGGGCTCGGCAAAAGAACTTACCACTTTGGTTCGTGAAAATCCCCACCCTGTCTCGCCAAAGTACGGCGAGACCAGGATAGGGCACCCGACTTCCAAACGAGTAGAATTGGGCAGAGGTAATTGAGTGCGGCGAACTGGCGAACCGATGACGTTGAGCCTGCCACCGTTCACCAAAGCGGTGACGTGGCTGCTGGGGATCAATACCGGCATTTACTTACTGCTATTGCTTTTGATGAAGGCGCAGCCCTTCCTTCCGCTATGGGTTCTTGACAACCTTGCGCTACAACCGCAGGCGGTGGTGCATGGCGCAATCTGGCAGTTGGTGACCTACGGGTTCCTGCACTTCGAATTCTGGCACTGGTTCGGCAATATGTTGGGACTGTGGATGTTCGGCTCGGCCGTGGAAGGCGCATGGGGTTCGCGTCGGTTTGTGGAGCTATTCTCGGTTGGAGTGGTGGGCGCGGCGATTACCACCATCGGAATCTCGTTCGCGCACCTGTTGGGCAGTCCCTTGACGCGGACCTTGGGCGCGTCGGGCGGAGTGTTCGCCATCCTGATGGCGTTTGGAATGTTGTTTGGGGAAAACGAAATCATGATGATTCCGTTCCCCTTCATGATCAAAGCCAAGTATTTTGTGGGCATCTTGATCGTGGTGACGCTGGCGTTTGCGATGTCGGGCAGTGGCGGCGTGGCTTATGTGGCGCACCTCGGCGGATTGCTCTTCGGC
Source organism: Candidatus Sulfotelmatobacter sp. (assembly GCA_035511455.1). GTDB lineage: Bacteria > Acidobacteriota > Terriglobia > Terriglobales > Acidobacteriaceae > Sulfotelmatobacter. Next base: position 6,530 of record DATKFH010000134.1, read on the forward strand.
TGGCTCTACGTGCGCAGGGGGCCAAAACCGGCGATGGTCAACGTTGGTCTCGCGGAGCGTTACTACGGAATGCGCAATTCCTATTACCGCTGGAAGCGGCGGCGGGCGGCGAAGAAGTTTGAAGTCTACATGCGGAAGCACGACCAGGAAGTGCATTTCGACGAGCATGGGAATTACATTCCTCCGGATGATGACGTGCGCAAGGGGAACGGCGGCGGGAAGTCGGGGTGGGTGAACTAGAATTCTGCCGGTCATCCTGAGCGCGCTCTTTGCACCAAGGACCTATGCACTTATATCGCACCTAAAGAAATGCATAGGTCCTTCGCTTCGCTCAGGATGACAATTCAAGGAATTTGGTGAATTCAAGAAATACCAGCCTCGGTGGTTCGTCTTTCTTCATCTTTCCTTTGAATCCCAGATCGTGACCGGCGCCTTCCACCGCTACCAGCTTCGTCCGGGCGGGAATCATCTTCAGCGCCTGCTCCAGCTCTCGGATGGAGCCGAATGGGTCGCGGGTGCCGTGGACGAACAAAGACGGCGTGCGCAGGCTGGGCAGATGCTGGGTGCGCTGCTGCTCCGGTTTGCGCGGCGGATGCAATGGATAGGAAAGCAACAGCAGGGCTGGGACCAGGCCTGGCTCTTCGGCACAGAGCATGCTGGACTGGCGTCCGCCGTAGGAGTGGCCGGCGAGATACACCGATCCCGGAGTCGTAGCCTGGAGTGCGGCAACGGCGTTCTTCAAGCCCGCGCGGTCGCGAGTCGCGTCACCGGGTCCGGGCGGGCCCCAGTGTCTGGCTTGCCGATAGGGCAGATCGCAGCGCAGGACGGTGAATCCGGCGGCGGAGAAAGTCTCGGCCAGCGCAACCAGCAGGGGGGCTCGCGCGTTTGAACCGGCGCCATGAGTCAGCACCACGCCATTGCCCCTGGGAGCAGCGGGAACATGCAGAAAACCGCGGATGGGGGGCTCAACCCCAGTGTGAACAAATTCGCGGATGGCGGTGGCAGGCAAGAAAACATTCTAACCGAGTAAACCGCCATGCCGATTCTTGCGTCACGGTCCAGGAGCAAGCCAGACCTAGGACGATATGCGCAAAGCTTGTGCGTGTTATCGTTCTGACAAAAAGCGCGTCCAAGGAGAACCGCCGGATGCAGGTTAGAAGAGAGGTCGCTACCTTCGCGGTCTTTGCTTTGACAGCGATTTCCGCAATCGCCACACCAGCCGGGTCCTCTTTCTCTTACGGGACCATGCAAAGCTCTTGTGCGCCGTGGGACGGACCTGCGATCGAGATCAGGCTGACCACGGAACCAGCGCCGTGCAAGCGAGTCACCGAACCCTACATCTCCATCGCAGTCTGGCGAGGCCTGCCCATCCATGCTGGTCAAATCGTCAAGCTCGGGGCGGGTTCGGACGCGGGTTCCGCGGCCCGCTGCACCAAGGAAGGCGACTGCAAACTGGCGCAGTCCGCCACGCTCGTTTTCGACAACTATCAGGAACGCTCTGGCGCAGCAGGACACTACGAACTGCAATTCAAGGGCGGCGAAATCCTGAAAGGAACCTTCGAAGTGAAATGGTGCGAAGAGCGCGTGATCTGCGGATGATCAGCGCGAGTTACTTGGGCCGGTCGAGCCCGACTTCCGTCAACGTCTCGTAGACTTTCACAATATTGATTTCGTTGCCCAAGCGGGCCCAGCAGCGGAGCATGTCGGGATCTTCCTGGGCGGTGCGGCGGGCTTCTTCAGAGCTCCAGTGGCGCAGAAAAACGTAGTGCGATTCGCGGTCGCGGTAAAGGAGATCGCGGCCGTATCCCTTGGCCACGACGATGGACGTTAGTTCGCGCAGGGTGGCGAGCGACGCGGCTTCCATCTCAGGGACGGGTTCCCAGACGGCTAGAGAGAGGATCTCTTGCGCCATAAGGGGGGATTATAACGTGCGGCGGCGCGGTCGAGCTTCGCTCGACCGGACCGCCGAGGGCGGCTGTCCCACATTAATGTTTCCCGGGCTTCTTTCGATTTGGCTTTTTCGGATGCGAGATGCGCTCGGCCTCCTCGTCGGTGACCACGTGCAGGCGCATCAGGTTGGTGGAACCGGAGGCCTGGCGGGTTCCGGCCACCACTCCTAGAACGTCTCCGGGCTTGAGCAGGCCGCGCCGGACGAGATCCCGCTCGGCCATGGTGACCATTTGTTCCGCCGAGCGCGCCTGACGGCAGCGCACGGGATGAACTCCCCAGTACAGATTCATGCGATGCACGACGGGATCGATGTGAGTGAAGGCGTAGATGGGGACCTTGGGGCGATATTTCGAAATCATGCGGGCGGTGTTGCCGGTCTCGGTGAAGACGGCGATGGCTCCCATGGGGAGGTCCTCGGCGGAGTGAGCGATGGATTCGCAAATGGTTTCGGCCACGGAGAGGCCGCGGTGCTCGCGGCGGCGGCGGGAGTGGATGAAGTCGCCCATGTTGTCTTCGGCTTCGACGACGATGCGCGCCATGATAGCGACGGATTCGCGAGGATATTTTCCACTGGCGGTTTCGGCCGAGAGCATTACGGCGTCGGAGCCGTCGAAGATCGCGTTGGCGACGTCGCTGGTTTCGGCGCGGGTGGGGCGAGGGTTTTCGATCATCGACTCGAGCATCTGCGTGGCGGTGATGACGGGCTTGCGCCAGCCGCCGGCACGGCGAATCACGTGCTTCTGAATGACCGGGACTTTTTCCGGGGCGACTTCGACGCCCAGATCGCCGCGGGCAACCATGACTCCGTCGGCGGCTTCGAGAATCTCTTCGAGATGATCTATAGCTTGCGGCTTTTCGAGCTTGGCGATGACCGGAACATCGCTGTGGTGGGTGGCGATAATGTGCTTGACCATCCTGACGTCGGCTGCGGTTCGAACGAAGGAGAGAGCAACGGCGTCCACACCATGGTCGATGCCGAATTCCAGGTCTTTGCGGTCTTTTTCCGTGAGCGCGGGGATCGAGAGTGCAACACCGGGGAGGTTGATGCCTTTTTGCTCGCCCAGCATGCCGCCATTGAGAACGTCGCACAGCACGTCTTTGCCGCGGACTCCGCGAACGCGGAGTTCGATCAGGCCGTCGCTGAGCAGGATGCGGGCGCCGGGCGCGAGTTCACGGGCAAGGTCGGGGAATGTAGTAGAGATACGAGTGGGTGTGCCGGCGACGTCCTGAGGAGTGATCGTTACGACGGTGCCGGTCTTCAAAAGGACCGGCGTGTGGCCCTCCAGCAACCCGGTTCGGATTTTCGGGCCTTGCAGATCCTGGAGGATGCAAACGGTGCGGCCCTCGCGATCGGCGGCGCGGCGCAGACCGGCGATGTTGCGGGCGTGGTCCTGGTGCGTGCCGTGGGAGAAGTTGAGGCGCGCGATGTCCATGCCGAGTCGAAGCAAGTCGCGCATGGCGGCTTCGGTGTTCGAAGCAGGGCCGATGGTGCAGATGATTTTGGCGCGCCGGGATCGAGACCGGGCAGCCAGTCCCTCGGCGGAGACTGCCTCGGCCGTGCCCGGATCGTCTGATGCATCAAATTCCTTCGAATCGGCTTTCAATTCTCTCCTCGATTGGAGATACGACCACCGTAGGGACCCGGCTTGTTACGTCTTTCTGGCTCACGGATAGAAGAGACGTTAGAAGCAACGTCTCTATGGCGTGCGGTGGTTGATGGCGGTCAGTTCCTTCCCCAGCATGGCGCGCGGGTAGAGCAGTGCGTTGAATTCCGCTCCCACCAGGACGACCAAGGAAATCAGGTACATCCACACCAGCAAGGCCATGGCGACACCGAGCGATCCGTAAATGGTGGCGAAGTTGCCGAAATGTTGCAGGTACGAGCGAAATCCCACCGTCCCGGAGAACCATAAGACCGTCGCTAGAATGGCGCCGGGAATCACGCTATGCCAGGGCTGGGTGCGGGGGACGGCGTTGTGGTAGATCAGCGCGATCACCGCGATGCTGGTGAGAGTGGCGATCCCCCAACGCATCCCGCCCCAGAGCAACAGGACGTAGACACTGAAATCGGGATCAAGGTAGGGCAGAAGGCGAGTTTCGAACTTGCTGCCAACGGCCACAAGCAGGGTGGCGAAGGTCATGGGAACGAGCGCGAAAACGACCAGCAGAAAGGCGATCGAGCGTTCTTTCACCAGGCCCCAGGTTTTGGGCAGTTCATAGCAGCGGCGGAAACCCTCCATCCAGGAGATCATGACGCCGGAGGCGGTCCATAGGGTGATGAGCGAAGTCGTCGTCAACCAACCAACGGGATGTTGCGCGGCGCCTTTCAAATAGCTGAGCGCGGTATTACTGCCAGCCGGCAGAATGCTGCCCAAGGCATAGGAGATTTCGCGCAGATATGGCGCACCCTTTCGCCAGTTCGCCAAACCCGAACCGACGATCAACAACACGGGGAAGAAGGTGAGAATCGAGGAATAGGCCGAGGCCTTGGCCGTGGCGAACGCGTCGTGCACGAAGGCACGCCAGAAGGCAAGGCGCAAAAGGCGGAGAAGGCGAAGCATGCGTTGCCCTAGATTAGGGCCGGGAGGCACCTGGCGCAAAGAGGGAACTTGGCCGGGGACCGGGAATCGCACTCGCTGGGGGGAAGCGTGCATTCTTAAAATTTAACTCCAGATGCAGCTTCGGGGGCGAATTGATTCGCCCCCGAGACTGAATTCAGTTTTGACTACTCCGCGGCAGGCAGTTCCGCCGGCAGATCGTCGGTCTCGCCCTCGTGACGCATCAATTCGAGGGCGCGCTCGGCTTCCTCGTAGGCTGCCGAGACTTCCGCCTGTACCTTGGCGGCGGCCTCTTCCATCTCTGGCGAGAGGCGCACGTTGCGGTAGTACTCCATGCCGGTTCCGGCAGGAATGAGGCGTCCGACGATGACGTTTTCCTTCAGACCGCGCAGGTGATCGACCGCGCCCTGAATGGAGGCTTCGGTAAGCACGCGCGTGGTCTCCTGGAACGACGCCGCCGAGATGAACGAATCCGTGGAGAGCGACGCCTTGGTGATGCCGAGCAGCAACGGCCGGCCAGTGGCCGGTTTGCCGCCCTGCGCAATCACGCGCTCGTTCTCTTCGCGGAAGCGGAACTTGTCGAGCTGTTGCTCGAGCAAGAACTGCGTATCGCCCACGTCTTCGACTTTTACCCAGCGCATCATCTGCCGCACAATCACTTCGATGTGCTTGTCGGAGATGTTGACGCCCTGCAAGCGATAGACTTCCTGGATTTCGTTGACCAGGTAAGCCTGCAGCTCTTTTTCGCCGAGCACGGCCAGGATGTCGTGCGGGTTGAGCGGGCCGTCCATGAGCGGTTCGCCCGCCTTGACGCGCTCGCCTTCCTGCACGTTGATGTGCACGCCGCGTGGAACCGAGTACTCCTTTTCGGTGCCGTTGTCGGCGACGACGTAGACTTTGCGCTGGCCTTTCGAGACCTCTCCGAACTTGACCGTGCCATCGATTTCGCTGATGACCGCGGTTTCATGCGGCTTGCGGGCTTCGAAGAGTTCGACCACGCGCGGCAGACCACCGGTGATGTCTTTGGTCTTGGTGGTTTCGCGCGGGATCTTGGCCAGCACGTCGCCCGGACTCACCGCATCGCCGTCCTGGATCATAAGGTGCGAACGCGACGGCATCAGGTAACGCTTGCTGGTTTTCCCGCCCTTGATCACGATGGCAGGTTGGCGTTTCTCGTCCGGAGAATCGCCGACCACGTGACGCGACAGGCCGGTGACTTCGTCCACTTCTTCGTGGAGCGTGACGCCTTCCTGCAAGTCCTTGAACTGCACGGTACCGCCGATTTCAGTCAGGATGGCGAAGGTGTAAGGATCCCACTCGACCAAGACCTGGCCGAGCGTGACCGCGTCCCCTTCGTTGACCTTGACCTTGGCGCCGTACACGACCGCGTAGCGCTCGCGTTCGCGATTCTTCTCGTCGACGACCGCGATCGAGCCCTGGCGGTTCATGACGACCCAGTCGCCCGATTTCGCCTTGACGGTCTGCAATCCGATGAAACGCACCGTGCCGTTGTTCTTGGCTTCGAGGCGCGACTGCTCGGAGACTCGCGATGCGGTACCACCGATGTGGAAGGTACGCATGGTGAGCTGGGTTCCGGGTTCGCCGATGGACTGCGCCGCGATGACGCCGGTCGCTTCGCCCAGTTCGACGAGGCGTCCGGAAGCCAGGTTGCGGCCGTAGCACATCACGCAGACACCGCGCTTGGATTCGCAGGTCAGCACCGAGCGGATTTTTACCCGCTCGATACCGGCAGCCTGAATCGCTCCGGCGAGGTCTTCGGTGATTTCCTGGTTGATGTCGACGATGACGTTGCCGTCATAGTCCTTGATCTTTTCGAGCGAAACGCGGCCCACGATACGGTCGCGCAACGGCTCGATGATCTCGCCGGCTTCCACGATACCTTGCACGTAGATGCCGTCGACGGTGCCGCAGTCGTACTCGCTGATGATGACGTCTTGCGCCACGTCGACCAGGCGGCGGGTCAGATAACCGGAATCGGCCGTCTTGAGCGCCGTGTCGGCCAAACCCTTGCGGGCGCCGTGGGTCGAGACGAAATATTCGAGCACAGTCAGTCCTTCACGGAAGTTCGCGGTGATGGGAGACTCGATGATTTCGCCGGAAGGCTTGGCCATCAATCCGCGCATGCCGGAGAGCTGACGAATCTGCTGTTTCGATCCGCGAGCGCCGGAGTCGGCCATGACGTAAATCGGATTGAGTTCGCCTTCCTTGTCGCGCCGTTGCATTTCACCGAACATCTCGTCGGCCACTTTTTCGGTGATCGCCGACCAGATTTCGATGACCTTGTTGTAGCGCTCGCCGTTGGTGATGGCGCCGTCCAGATACTGCTGCTGAACGTTGACCACTTGCTTCTCGGCGTCTTTGACCAGGACCTTCTTGCTGTCCGGGATGACCATGTCGTCGATGCCGATGGACAAGCCGGCGCGGGTCGCGAAGCGGAAGCCCAGCGACTTGACCTCGTCGAGCATCTTGACCGTGGTCTCGAGCGCGAAGCGCAGGTAGCAATAGTTCACCAGCGCGCCGATTCCCTTTTTCTTGAGCAGGCCGTTGATGAAGGGCATGCCTTCGGGCAAGTGGTCGTTCAGAATCGCACGGCCAACGGTGGTGTTGACGAACGAACGCTCGACCTGCACGGGTTCGGTGTGAATGATGTCCTGATCGTCGTACGCGGTGGTCAGGTCGATGAGTTCGCCCGAGTAACGAAGGCGGATCGGGCTCAGGGTTTCGACTTCGCCCGCATCGAGTGCCATGAGCACTTCTTCAATGTTGGCGAAGGCGCGGCCTTCACCCTTGGCGCCGGGCTTGGCCTTGGTCAGGTAGTACAGCCCGAGCACCATGTCCTGCGTGGGCACGGTGATGGGCTGGCCGGATGCCGGCGAAAGGATGTTGTGCGAGGCCAGCATCAGGACGCTGGCTTCGACCTGCGCTTCGGGAGACAGCGGAATGTGAACCGCCATCTGGTCGCCGTCGAAGTCGGCGTTGAACGCGGTGCAGACCAGCGGGTGAATCTTGATCGCCTTGCCTTCCACCAGCACCGGTTCGAATGCCTGAATGCCGAGGCGGTGCAGGGTGGGAGCGCGGTTCAGCAGCACGGGGTGATCCTTGATGACTTCTTCGAGGATGTCCCACACGATCGGTTCCTGCTGCTCGACCATTTCTTTGGCTTGCTTGATGGTGGTGACGTTGCCCGTCTGCTCGAGCCGGTGATAGATGAAGGGCTTGAACAATTCGAGCGCCATCTTCTTGGGCAGACCGCACTGGTGCAGCTTGAGTTCGGGACCTACCACGATGACGGAACGTCCGGAGTAGTCGACGCGCTTGCCGAGCAGGTTCTGGCGGAAGCGTCCCTGCTTGCCTTTGAGCGTATCGGAGAGCGACTTCAGCGGACGGTTGTTGGCGCCACGCAACACGCGCCCGCGGCGGCCGTTATCGAACAGGGCGTCGACGGCTTCCTGCAGCATGCGCTTTTCGTTGCGCACGATGACTTCGGGAGCGTGCAGGTCCATGAGCTTCTTCAACCGGTTGTTGCGGTTGATGACGCGGCGATACAGGTCGTTCAGGTCGGAGGTGGCGAAGCGGCCGCCGTCGAGTGGAACCAAGGGGCGCAGCTCCGGCGGAATCACCGGGATCACGTCGAGGATCATCCAGTGCGGCTTGTTGCCGCTCTTGCGGAAGGCCTCAACCACTTTCAGGCGCTTGGCGTACTTGAGCCGCTTTTGCAGCGAGCTCTCGTTCTTCATCTTCTCGCGCAGTTCGGTAGAAAGGCCGTCGGTGTCGACGCGCTTGAGCAGTTCCTTGATCGCCTCGGCGCCCATCATGGCCTTGAATCCGGCCGGACGGTATTGCTGGTCGAGCTCGCGGAACTTGGCCTCGTCCTTGATGACCTCGCGCTCTTTCACCGGGGCGTCGCCAGGTTCGACGACGACGTAGGCTTCGAAATAGAGCACGGACTCAAGATCGCGCAGGGAAATGTCGAGCAGGTGCCCGATGCGGCTGGGCAGTCCCTTGAAGAACCACACGTGCGAGCATGGCGACGCCAGCTCGATGTGGCCCAGGCGCTCACGGCGTACTTTCGACAGGGTGACTTCTACTCCGCACTTGTCGCAGATCACGCCGCGGTGTTTCATGCGCTTGTATTTTCCGCACAGGCATTCCCAGTCGGTGACTGGACCGAAGATGCGCGCGCAGAACAAGCCGTCGCGCTCCGGCTTGAAGGTGCGGTAGTTGATGGTCTCGGGCTTGGTGACTTCGCCATGCGACCAGCTCCGGATTTTCTCCGGCGATGCCAGGCTGATGCGAATGGCGTCGAAGTCCGCGATCACATTTGCCATTTCAAATGGGCTCGAACGAAACAAGGTGGTCCTCCGCTTCCTGCGGTTCTCACGCGTCCGCTGACGGAGCTCGACAGCAAGTTCTCAGTTCCCGGCTTCCAGTTCTCAGCGAAAAACCGGGTTGAACTCTCGCCCCTCATGCGGCATTGAGCTCAGATGCCGCAGTGGCGCGTATTTCTAAATCTCGGTGCGGTAGAGACGTGCTGACCTACGTCTCTGCCGCAACCGTTTTCAATCCGCCGCCGCGCTGGCCGTGGGCTTTTTCTCGCCTGCCTTGATCAGTTCCACATCGAGGCAGAGCGACTGCAACTCGCGGATGAGCACGTTAAACGATTCCGGCACGCCGGGCTCCATGGCGGCTTCGCCCTTGACGATGGCCTCGTAAATCTTGGTGCGGCCGTATACGTCGTCGGACTTCGCCGTCAGCAGCTCCTGCAGGATGAACGCTGCGCCATAGGCTTCCAGCGCCCAGACTTCCATTTCGCCGAAACGCTGTCCGCCGAACTGCGCCTTGCCGCCCAGCGGCTGCTGGGTGATGAGCGAGTACGGTCCGATGGAACGGGCGTGAATCTTGTCGTCCACCAGGTGCGACAGCTTCAGCATGTAGATGTAGCCCACGGTGACGGGCTGTTCGAACTTCTCCCCCGTCATGCCGTCGAACAACGTGGTCTTGCCCGAAGTGGGCAGGCCGGCGTGCTCGAGCAGGGCCTTGATCTCGCCTTCTTTCGATCCGTCGAACACCGGCGATCCCATGAACACGCCCTTGGTAAGGGTTGGGGCCACCGACTCGAGTTCCTCATCGCTCATTTCGGCGATGATGTCGGCGAGTTGCGAGTCCTTGAACAACGCTTTCAACTCGCGCCGGATCGCTTCGGTCCGAGTGTTTTCCTTGAGCAGGTTGGTGATCTTCTCGCCTAGAACGAAGCCCGCCCATCCGAGGTGGGTCTCGAGAATCTGGCCCACGTTCATACGGGAAGGAACGCCGAGCGGGTTGAGCACGATCTCCACCGGCTGACCGTCCTCGAGGTACGGCATGTCCTCTTCCGGCAGAATGCGGGCAATGACGCCCTTGTTGCCGTGGCGGCCGGCCATTTTGTCGCCCACGCTGAGCTTGCGCTTCATGGCGATGTAAACCTTGACCAGCTTGATCACGCCCGGCGGCAGTTCGTCGCCTTTGGTGAGTTTGTCCTTCTTTTCGTTGACGATCTTCTTGAGCACGTCGATCTGGCGCGAGGTCATTTCCTCGATCTCGTCGATCTGTTCGTTTACCCGCGGATCCTTGTCGGCATACTTGATGCGCTTCAGGTTGCGGGTCGAGATGCGCTCAATCTCGTCGCGGTTGAGGACGTTGCCCTTGCTCAGCAGGCGCTTGTTAGTTCGCTCGTCGTGCAAGTCAGCCTGCACTTCCTTGCCACCCAGGATGTTTTCCAGACGCTTGAGTCGCTCGTCGGTAAGAATTCGGATTTCGTCCGAAAGGTTCTTTTCCAACTTCGCAATCTGCGTAGCTTCGATGGACTTGGCGCGCTCGTCTTTTTCCTGACCCTTGCGGGAGAAGATTTTGACGTCGACGATGACGCCTTCGATGCCGGGCGGGCAGTAGAGCGAGGCGTCGCGCACGTCGCCGGCCTTTTCGCCGAAGATCGCGCGCAGCAGCTTTTCTTCCGGCGTAAGCTGGGTCTCGCCCTTCGGCGTAACCTTGCCGACCAGAATGTCGCCCTGCTTCACGCTGGCGCCGATGCGAATCACGCCCGCTTCATCCAGGTTGCGCAGCATCGACTCGCTGACGTTGGGAATATCGCGCGTCACTTCTTCGGGGCCGAGCTTGGTGTCGCGCGACTCGATCTCGAATTCCTCGATGTGCAGCGAGGTGTAGTAATCCTCCTTCACCATTTTTTCGGAGACCAGGATCGCGTCTTCGAAGTTGTAGCCGCGCCAAGGCATGAAGGCCACGAGGACGTTTCGGCCCAGCGCCAGTTCGCCGTGATCGGTGCAGGGGCCGTCCGCGATGACTTGTCCCTTCAACACGCGCTCACCCTTCTTGACCACCGGCTTCTGGTTGATGCAGGTGTTCTGATTGGAACGCTTGAACTTGGTGAGCTGGTAGATGTCGCTGCCGACCTCACGCGACAACTGGGTCGGATGATGCTCGCCTTCGACGCGCACGATGATACGCTCGGAGTCGACCGAGTCGATGAACCCGTTGCGGCGCGCCAGAACCACCGCCCCGGAATCGCGGGCGGTTACGCCTTCCATCCCGGTGCCGACGATTGGCGCTTGGGCGCGCAACAGAGGCACGGACTGGCGCTGCATGTTCGCGCCCATCAGCGCGCGGTTGGCGTCGTCGTGCTCGAGGAAGGGCACGAGCGAGGCAGCCACCGACACGAGCTGCTTCGGGCTGACGTCGACGTAGTCCACCTCGTCGCGGCTGACCAGCACAAAGTTGCCGGCCTTGCGGGCGTTGACCAGTTCGGCCACGATACGGCCCTTGTCGTCGAGTTCCACGTTGGCCTGCGCGATCGTGTGCCGGTCTTCCTCCCAGGCGGAGAGGTAGAACGAGAATGGCTCGATCTGCGTCGGCTTCTTGCGCTTCTCTTTCAGCTCGGCGTTGATCTTCTCGATCTCGTGTTTCTCGATGTGGTCGCCGACCTTGAAGTCACTGTCGCCGGTGTTGACGATGGTGACGTAGTCGATCACGCGTCCGGCTTTGATCTTGCGGTAGGGCGACTCGATGAAGCCATAGTCATTGATGCGGGCGTAGCAGCTCAGAGACGAGATCAGGCCGATGTTCGGACCTTCCGGCGTCTCGATGGGGCAGATACGACCGTAGTGCGTGGGGTGCACGTCGCGCACTTCGAACCCGGCGCGTTCGCGCGATAGCCCGCCCGGCCCAAGGGCCGAGAGACGTCGCTTGTGCGTGATCTCGGAGAGCGGGTTGGTCTGAACCATGAACTGCGACAGCTGCGAGGATCCGAAGAATTCGCGGATCGCGGCCATCACCGGCTTGGCGTTGACCAGGTCGTGCGGCATGGCCGTCGACATTTCCTGGTACACGCTCATCTTCTCTTTAATGGCGCGTTCCATGCGGACCAGGCCAATGCGAAACTGGTTCTCCATCAACTCGCCGACGGCGCGTACCCGGCGGTTGCCGAGGTGATCGATATCGTCGACTGCGCCGATATTCTTGCGCAGCTTGAGCAGGTACGCGATCGTGGCGTAGAAGTCCTCGGGATCGAGCGTGCGCTTCTCGAGGCTGGTGGCTTCCTGGTTCTCGAACAGCTTGATGTTGAACTTCAAGCGGCCCACGCGCGAGAAGTCGTACTTGCGGGGGTCGAAGAACATGCCATGGAACAGAGCCGTGGCGGTGTCGAGCGTCGGCGGATCGCCGGGACGCAGTTTGCGATAGATTTCGATCAACGCTTCCTGCGGCGTCTTCACCGAATCGCGCTTCAGGGTCTGGCTGATCACCGTGCCCACGTCGTCGCGCTCGGGGAAGAACAGATTCATCTCGATCACGCCGGAGTCAAGGATCTTGGAAAGCTTGTCGGCCGTCAGCTCGGAGTTGGCCTCGAGCATGACTTCGCCGGTGGTGGTGTCGACGACGTCGCCGGCAGTCCAGGCGCCTTCAAGATCGGTGACGTCGACTTCGATCTCGCTGATCTTTGCCTTCTGAATGTCCTTCAAAATCTGGTGGTTGATCTTGCGCCCGGAGTGCGCAATCTCGTCGCCGGACTTGGACTTGATGCTGTGGGCGAGCTTCATGCCCAGCAGATTCGTGGCCTTCTCGCTGGCCGGATCGAGCGTCCAGTATAGCTTCTTGTCGCGAATGGCGATGCGGTCGACGGTGTAGAAGGTGCGCAGAATGTCTTCCCCGGAACGCAGGCCGAGGGCGCGCAGGAAAATCGTGCCCAGGAACTTGCGCTTGCGGTCAATGCGGACGTAAAGCACATTCTTCTGGTCGTACTCGAACTCGACCCACGACCCGCGGTAGGGAATGATCTTGCCGAGGAAGTAGGTGCGGTTGTTCGCGGTCTCGAAGAACACGCCCGGCGAGCGGTGCAACTGGCTGACGATGACCCGCTCGGTGCCGTTGATGATGAAGGTTCCGTTCTGCGTCATCAGCGGAACGTCGCCGAAGAAAACCTCCTGCTCCTTGATGTCGCGGATGGAGCGGTTGCCGGTCTCGGCGTCTTTATCGAAGATGGTCAGCCGCATGGTGACCTTGAGCGGCGCGGAATAGGTCATGCCGCGCTCTTCGCACTCGGCCACGTCGTACTTCAGCTGCAGTCCGACCGGGTCGCCGCACTTGTTACAGAAATCCGGCGTGTTGGCGTTGTAGGTGCCGCACTTGTTGCACAGCACTTCACCGGGATGAAAAGGATCGGTGATGACCGTGGATCCGCAGTTCTTACAGGTGGTGCGGAGGTGGTGCAGGCCCTTCAGGTGCCCGCACTTGCACTCCCAGTTACCAATGGCGTAATCCACAAACTCCAGCTGTGATACGTTGCGGAAGTCGGTGATGGGGAAGACAGACTGAAACACCGCCTGCAAGCCGCCGTCTTCGCGCTCGCTGGGGAGTTTGTCCATCTGCAGGAAGCGGTCGTAGGAACGCTTCTGAACCTCGATCAGGTTCGGGATCTGGATGGTGGCCGGAATTTTGGAAAAATCAAAGCGTTTACGGAAGGCATTTTTCATCGTCAAGAAACTCCCAATCTCACGCGCAGCCGAGGGCCGCGCTCAAACCGCGGAATGTAGGGCGCTTATCGCGCCGCGGGTTTTACGTCAGAGTGCAGAACCAAGACAACCTGGAATCCTAAATCGAGCAATCACAACAAAAGACGACGCGGCGCCCGCGGGGACAGTCGTTCCCGCAGACGCCAACCGAGGCGTTTCGCCATTCTGAATTTGAACTCTTTCGCGCCAGTTCGTCGGCCTGTTTCCGCCCCGCCTGCCCGCGGAGCAGCCTGCCCAAACTTCCCTCGCGAGTCTCGCTCGCGTTCGAGTGAAGCACGGGAAGCGATATTATATAGATGCTAACATCGCCGTCCCGGGTTCACAAGTAGGAACGTGCTACATAAACGATTTTGCACTGCTTTTGGTGCGTTGGCGGGGGTGTGGAGCGGGCACTCTTGCCCGCGGCCTTATTTATGCTGCGGGCAAGCGGGCCGGAGTGCCCGCTCCACACCTGCCATTATTTCACTTCGACAACGGCGCCAGCGTCCGTGAACTTCTTCTTGATCGTCTCCGCCTCTTCCTTGGAGACGCCTTCCTTCACGTTCTTGGGCGCGCCGTCGACCAGCTCCTTGGCTTCTTTCAGGCCCAGGCTGGTGACTTCGCGTACCGCCTTGATGACGTTGATTTTGTTGGCGCCGACTTCCTTCAGAACGACGGTGAATTCGGTCTTCTCTTCCGCCGGAGCAGCCGCTGCCGCCGCACCGCCGCCGCCCGCTACCATCACGGGAGCCGCCGCCGCCGCTGAGACGCCCAGACGCGTTTCGAGCTTTTTGACCAGTTCCGCCGCTTCCAAGAGCGACAAACCTACGATTGATTCTTCTAACTGTGCTAAATCCGCCATTTTTGTTTCTCCGTTATTTAGTCTCTTCTTTCGCCATCCGCAAATCAGGTTTCCAGTGCGACCAGGTCCTACTTCCTCGCGCCAGACAACGTCCGGAGAGGACCGCGCAACCCCTGAACTGCGGACAACCAAACTGTTTATGCCTCTTTGAACTTCTTTTCCTTTACACCCTGATCGACTACCACAGCCAGGTTGCGGCCGACCGCACCCATCGCGGTGACCAGGCGCTGCGCTGGAGCGTTGATCAGGAACAGCAACTTGGACACCAGCTCTTCCTTCGACGGCATGGTGGCCAGCGCTTCGATCTCTTTGATCGTGATCACGCGGCCTTCGACTACGCCGACCTTGAAGGTGAACTCCGGCGCGTCCTTGGCGTATTTGGTCAGGGCCTTCGCCATGGCCACGGGATCGCCGGTGGTGTAGGCAATCGAGGTCACGCCCGCCAGATCCTTGAGAGCGCCTTCGACTTTCGTGCCCTTGGCGGCGCGCTCGGCGAGCGTGTTCTTAACCACCTGATACTTCGCGCCCGCGCCCCGCAGAGCTTTGCGCAGTTCATAGTCCTGGGCCACGGTCATCTTGGTGTAGGTAGCCACGACTACATTGGAAACATCTTTCAGGTCCTTACTCAGCTTCTCGACCTGCTGTGTCTTCTTCGCTTTGGTAACTGGCATTGTCCAATCCTTCTGATGATCGTGTATGGGAACAGCCGCCTCGGCTGTCCACTGGGCGGAGCCCGGCAATTCTTGCTTACGCCTTCGCGGCCGCCTCGATGGGAGCGACATCCAACTGGATGCCGGGGCCCATGGTCGAACTCAGGGTGCAGCCCTTGATGTACTTGCCCTTGGCCACCGACGGCTTGGCCTTGATCACGCTGGTGATCAGCACCGTGGCATTCTCGATCAGTTTGTCGGGCGTGAACGAAATTTTGCCTACCGGGCAGTGCACCAGCGCGGTCTTGTCGGTGCGGAATTCGACCTTGCCGGCCTTCACTTCCTGCACCGCTTTGCCCACGTCGAAAGTGACCGTGCCCGTCTTCGGATTCGGCATCAGGCCCTTGGGGCCAAGAATCTTGCCCAGGCGTCCGACGGACTTCATCACGTCGGGCGTGGCGATGAGGGCGTCGAAATCGGTCCAGTTTTCCTTGGTAATCTTCTCCACCATCTCCTCGCCACCGGCAAAATCGGCGCCTGCGGCTTCAGCTTCCTTCACTTTTTCGCCAGTCGCGATGACCAGAACCTTTTTCGACTTGCCCAGACCGTGCGGCAGGACGACCGTACCGCGCACCATCTGGTCAGCGTGCTTGGGATCGACTCCCAGGCGCAGCGTGACTTCGACGGTTTCGTCGAACTTGGCGTACTTCACCTTCTGCAGGAGCGGAACAGCATCCTGCAGAACGTAGGGGCGCTTTTCGACTGCGGCGTGCGCCTTGGCGATGTTCTTTCCTTCTTTTTTGTTCATTGCTTTTCCTTGTCTCCCACCGCTCACCGTTGCTCGGATCAGCCGTGGTGTTTTCGACTGCAAACTCTTGTGTGGAGCGGGCACTCCGGCCCGCTAAAACTCAACTTCCTCCAGACCGCCTGCCAAAACACGACGAATGCGTCCGTCCCCACACGGTCTATCCAACTACTTCAATGCCCATCGACCTTGCTGTGCCGCGGACGCTCTTGATTGCGGTCTCTACCGACGCGGCGTTCAGGTCGGGCATCTTCTGCCTGGCAATCTCTTCCACCTGCTTGGCGGTAACCTTGCCGACTTTATCTTTGTTCGGCGTGCCTGATCCCTTGGCGATGCCCGCCGCGCGCTTCAGCAGAATCGAGGCCGGGGGCGTCTTAGTGATGAAGGTGAACGAGCGGTCGTTGTACACCGAGACCACGACCGGAATGATCAGCCCTTCCATCTCTTTCTGGCTGGTTCTGGCGTTGAACTGCTTGCAGAACTCCATGATGTTGATCTGGGCCTGCCCCAGTGCCGGGCCGACCGGCGGCGCCGGAGTCGCCTTGCCCGCGGCGATTTGCAGCTTCACATAACCGGTAACTTTCTTTGCCATCTTTTATCCTTCGACTGAATTCTTGAGGATCGCCGCTAATGCGAGCCCAACCGCCGGAACCAGTTTCTTGCCGACGGGATCCACGGTTAAACCCAGACTGTCTAGCGTGTGGGCCCCGATCACTTCCATGTCGCCCGGTTCGGCCATCACAACGTTGTCTCCTCCGGTAAATCCATCCGCCGCCACGAACACCGGGACCAGATCGCGTTCGATGGTGTTGCCTTCGATCGTCGGAAACTGCATTGGCGCCGGATGCACGCGCAGCGGTTCGAGTCGCGCGCGCGAAACCCAGCTGTAAGAGGCGCCGGTGTCCACCATCGCTTCAATTTCCTGACTCGAGGACGAACTGGCCGGATTCCAAACCCTCAACTTGGCCGTGAAAATACCCATACGTCTTCTATGCGACCTTCTCCACCTGGTTGAACTCGAGTTCGACCGGGGTGGAGCGGCCAAAAATTGTGACCATCACTTTCAGTGTTTCGCGGTCTTCGTTGACTTCGTCGACCACGCCGGTGAAGCTGGCGAACGGGCCTTCGGTGATGCGCACCGATTCGTTCTTCTCGAATTTAACCTTGAGCTTCGGTTTCTCGCGGCTGTCGGCGACTTTGTAGACAATGTGCTGCACTTCTTCTTCCGAGAGCGGCGTGGGCTGCTGGCCGGTGCCGACGAATCCGGTGACGCGGGGCGTGGACTTCACCACGTGCCAGACGTGATCGTCCATGTCCATTTCAACCAGCACGTAGCCGGGATAGAACATGCGCTCGGAGGTATACTTCTTGCCGCCGCGCACTTCGGTGACCGACTCGGTCGGAATCAGCACTTTGCCGATCTTGTCCTGTAGCCCGAAGGCCGCCACCCGCGACTCGAGCGACTCTTTCACCTTGCGCTCAAACCCGGAATAGGAGTGGATGATGTACCACTTCATGTTCGGATTCTTGGGCGCGTCGGCGGTAGCAGTAGCGTCGGGCGCGCCCGACGCTTGCGGCTCACTGGCTGCGGCTTCGTTTTTTTCTTCGTCCTGCATATGGGGCTCTACTTGTAGACGACTCATTTTCCTAGTGGCTCTTGAAATAGTTGAACAGAAACGACACGCCGTGCTGAATGAAGTAGTCGACGACGGCGAAGTACAGTCCGAAAATGAACACCGTAATGACAACCACGGTGGTGGTGGCGCGAACTTCCTTGAAGCTCGGCGCCGTGACCTTGCGCATTTCCGAACGCACGTCGTTGTAGAAGGTTCTAATGCGCTCCGGCCAGGCCTTCACCGTGGTTACGATTGCATTCTGTTCTGCGATAGTCGCCATGATCCTACTTCTTTCTTTTCGCTATCTTCTCCGCCTGCACTCTACAAGCCGGAGCCGTAAACTCTGGCAGGGGCGGAGGGATTCGAACCCCCAAGTCCGGTTTTGGAGACCGGCAGTTTAACCGTTGAGCTTACGCCCCTGTAAAGCTGCCTGAGATCCTTCGCAAAGATCGCTCAGGATGACACCGGCGGGTTCCCCCTTCGACTACGCTCAGGGTCAAGCCCGCGAAACGGCGTCACTTCACTTCCTTATGCGGCGTGCGCTTGCGGCAACGGCGGCAGAACTTCTTGAATTCCAGCCGCTCGGTCGTCGTCTTCCGGTTCTTGGTCGTCGAGTAGTTCCGCTCTTTGCAATCACCGCACTGTAACGTCACAATTTCTCGGGGCATTTCAAACGGCTCCTGGCTTCTAGCTGTCAGCTCTCAGCTTTCAGTTAATCCTTGTCATCCTGAGCGAGACGCTTTTTGTCTCGCAGAAGGACCTATGCATTGCTTCGAGGCGCTCCCAATGCTCACTACTGCACAATCTCGGCGATCGTTCCCGCTCCCACCGTGTGGCCGCCTTCGCGGATGGCGAAGCGCAAGCCCTTTTCCATCGCCACCGGCGTGATCAGTTCAATCACCAGGCTCACGTTGTCGCCCGGCATCACCATCTCCGTGCCCGCCGGCAACTCCGCCACCCCCGTCACATCCGTCGTGCGCAAGTAAAACTGCGGA
>DATKFH010000135.1:0-16453 GCA_035511455.1 Candidatus Sulfotelmatobacter sp.
AGAGTGAACCGACATCGAAGCGGACGAAGTCGCGGGGCCCGGTGCAGCGGGATACGAAAGAAGTGCTGGCGGAACTGGTGGGAAAGCTGAAAGAAAAGCTGGATCCGAAAAAAGTGGCAGTAACGAGCGCCGGAGAAAAGCGTCAGAGCGGTGAGCTTCGCCCCAATCTCGACCGTCTGACGGTGGGCGTAGATCTGGGCGACCAATGGAGCCATTACTGCATTCTGGGCCTGGAGGGGGAAACGCTGGCAGAGGGACAGTTGCGTACGACGCAGCAGGACATTGCCGAATTCTTCCAGGCATTGAATACGGCGCGAGTGGTTTTCGAGGTGGGGACACACTCTGCATGGGTGCAGGAAGTCATCTGCGGTTGCGGACACGAGGTGCTGGTGGCCAACCCGCGGTTAATGGAAGGATCGAAGCGTCGCAAGCGCAAGAATGATCGAATCGCTGCCAACAAGTTGGCGCGATTGGGGCGAGTGGATCCGCAATCGTTGCACCCGATCCGGCACCGGAGTCGGGAAGTACGGCAGGACCTGGTGGTGTTACGAGCCCGCAATGCGTTGGTGGCAGCGCGGGCCGAGCTGATCAACGCCACGCGAGGACTGGCGAAGAGCATGGGCACGCGGCTCCCCAAGTGTTCGAGCGAGAGTTTTGCGCAAAAGGTAGAGGAGGCAGTTCCCGGCGAGATCCGCGAAGCCCTGTTGCCGCTGGTGCGTATGGCGGCGGCACTGAGTGATTGCATTCAGGGGTATGACGAGAAGATTGAAAAGCTGGGCCGCGAGAAGTATGGGCATACGGCGTTATTGCGGCAGGTGAAGGGGGTAGGACCGCTCACGGCGCTGGCCTACGTACTGACCTTGGAGAATCCGGAACGATTCGTGAAGAGTCGGGATGTGGGGCCGTATCTGGGATTAGTGCCGAAGCAGGAAGACTCCGGGGAGAGCCAGCCGCAATTAGGAATCAGCAAAACCGGAGACACGATGCTGCGCAAGCTACTGGTGGGGAGCGCGCACTATATCTTGGGGCCATTCGGACCGGACACGGACTTACGACGATATGGGCTGCGGCTCTGCGAGCGGGGCGGGAAGAATGCGAAGAAGCGAGCGGCGGTAGCGGTGGCCCGGAAGCTGGCCGTCTTGCTGCACTGCCTCTGGGTGAGTGGAGAAGTATATGAGCCGCTGCGCCAGGGCATGTCCCCGACGATAGCGCCGGCGGTGGCTGCCTGACGGCCATGGCGAGCGGAGCCAGGAAATCTGAGAGGAGTGATTTTTGCAGAACGCGGTACCCAGGAGCAGAAGAGCAGACATGCGTTGATGGCGCGTAAACCAAGAGCGATCTAGAAAGTTTGGCAGACAACGACATCCACCGCCTTGTTCGGGTGACTGCGCCCAGGCGCTTGGTCCAAGAGGCCGCCAGTTAGATAGCAGCACCCAACAATCCCAGGTTCGTCACGATCGTGATGGACCTGGGCTTAGGATCGAACCTCAACTTGCACCGGGGCCCGGAAGCGGCCCATTTAGAGTGCGGATAGAAGCATGGCAACGGTGGGGTGGCGTCGGCCAGAGTTTTCCAGGAGGACTTGGTTCGAAGCGGATCCAGAATGTTCTGTGACCGAAACGAAAAAGATAAGATGATGAGATGATGATGGAGAATGCCAGAACGGTGAGGTGGAGTGTGGATGCCAACGAGCAAGCTCGAGAAAGAGCGGAAACCACTCCACTAAGGAACGAAGCTCAAACTGAACTGCGTTTCGCTTCGTTCCGAGCTCGATTGTGAAGTAACTTGCGGGGCTGTCAAGGGTCAAGATGAACGCCGCCCCTTCGGCGGCGCCCTTGACAGCCCCGCAAGTTACCATCGGAGGTCTTATGGCTGACGTCGGAAAACAAATTAAGGAGGGCCGCCACGTCGGCCTTGACATTTATGACCTTCTCATAGAAGCGCCTGAGGGACCCGGTATAGGAAGGAGACCAGCTTTGCGCGAAACCGCTCGACTTTCTCCCCCGGAGCCTTCCGCTTCAGACGGATTGGTATCGAGCGATCGTTAATTGTTTCCGGCAGCTTCCCTATACCCGAAATCACTTTTGGGCAGAACACGCCGAAGTCGGTCGCCTGACATTGCGTTATCATCAAGTGGCGCAAGGAGCCAGTCTTCGTGGTACCCAGCGCTTTTGGGTCCGCATACTGATACCTTGCCGTCCCGTCGCCGCCCAGAGTCTCGCAAAGGGCAAGGTCGCAGACCAAGGCGAATGGCGGTTCATCTCAACCAGAAATCCAGCATCGCCATGGTCCCATAGGATTGAGCAAGCTTTCGCAACCCAGCAACAATCATCGCTCGGAGTTCAAGAGCGTCATTTGCTTCAGTAGGGTCTCCGAAGCTCGAGCGCATCCGCGCCGAGTGCAATAAGCTAACAAATCTTAGAGCAGAGCGCACTCATGCGTAGTCCATTAGCGGCAGCTTGACTTGCAACAACTCTGTACAACTCGTCTTATAAAACGGGCGACACCGTAGTTGAGTAAAGCCGTTACCGAACATTTGGGCAGAATCAGGGGGTAGACTACAATGTCGCGAACCGACGACAACACAATCCGTGTGCCTTGATGGCCATCTTAATCGGGTAATCCGACACGGCGCACCAACTGTTCAAATCGTGGATCTTTACGCAGTGGCTCGAATCTACGTCCCGCTTTGATGTATGTAAGTTGAGGGTCCCGCTCCTCGTAGGCCTTCTCCAGCCAGGCGAAAGCCTGATTCGACTCACCCAACGCTCCATGCAGAATCGCGACTGAACCGGACGGAACGATGCCTTGCTCATGCAACTTCTCCATCCTGGCGAGTATTCTTCTTGCCTCATCTCGCTTGCCCGACACCGCATAGGCGAAACCCAGGTCTAACTGAAGATCCGTGTCATCTGTCCCGGAGAGTTTCAGCGCGTTTTGAAATTCTCGAATAGCCTCATCCTGTCTTCCGGTATGCAGATAGACCCAGCCCAGGGATTGGTGAGCCGGTGCAAAGTGGCCATCCAGTTCCAAGGTTTCTTGCACTTGCCGCAACGCCTCATCGTAATGGCCACCCGCCAGTAATCTTCCAGCGAGCGCGTTGTTGATGGGCAAAGACAATGGGTCGAGGTCCCGCGCCCGCCTGGCCTCAGAGGTTCCGTCATCGAATCGCCCTGTATAGGTCAGATAACCGGCATACCAGTTGTGGGCTTGAGCGTCACCCGGGTTCAATTCCAGGGCCAGCTTGTACTCTCGCTCGGCGGTGGCCCAGTCCCATTCATGGGTCTCCGCGATGAACGCTAGGGAGGCGTGCGGTTCCGCCAAAGCGTTATCCAGTTCGATAGCCTTCAGTGCTGCTGTCTTGGCGCGCGACAGAGCATCCTTCGATGGGAAACCACCGCGAAATCCAAGCATCGCATAGGCCTCCGCCAGGCCGCTATACGCGGGAGCGTAGCCTGAGTCCTTGGCGATCGCCTGTTGGAACGACGCGATGCTCTTGTTTAGCGCATCCGCGGTCCGCTGGTTGAAGTAGTAGAGACCTTTCAGGTAGTTCTCGTGAGCTTCGGGGTCGACTGGATGCGTCGATGCCAGGCGCGCCCGATCCTCAGGTGTGAGGTTCACTTCGATTTGCTCAACGATGCTCCGAGTGACCTGATCCTGCACTTCGAGGAGGCTTCGGTATTCTCGCTGGTATTCCCCTGTCCAGATGTGTTCGTCGGTCGCTGCGCGAATTAATTGGGCGTGGATACGGACCTGACTCCCCTCCCGTATCAGCGATCCTTCGAGGATTACATCCACACCAAGCATCTTGGCAATTTCTCGCATCGGCAGCTGGATGTTCTTGAAGTGCATGCTCGATGTGCGAGACGTAACGCGTAGTCCGTGAATTCGAGAAAGCTGTCCGATGAGCTCCTCGGTCATGCCGTCGGCCACGTAATCCTGCGAAGGATCTCCGCCCAAGTTCTGCAACGGAAGCACGGCCAGAGATTTGATTTTGGGCAAGCTCGCATCCACTTCGCGGATCCGTGCTATGACGTACGCGAATGCAAGCAGGGCAAGTACGGCCATCGCAGAGCTCAGAACAAGCCAGCGACGTAGTCTCGAGGTTGCCGCTGGCCGATCAGCTTTCGGTTCCGTCGGCACTTCCCCGGCAAACTCCTGCCGTTCCTCCTCCAAGCTGAGTTTGCGGCTTTGGCGCCAGGCATCAATCTCGGAACTCAAGGCGTAAACGGAGCCACGCTTGTCGTGCAGATGCCGGTGTACAGGCATACCCTCTCGCTTCTCCCAGCGTTGAACGGTTGTCACATCGCGGTCGAGGTATGCCGCGATTTCCTTCCACGAGTCCAGCCGTTCTTCAGGCATGCTCCCGGCCGGGGGTGTGCCAGGAACGGGTTCGTCTGTGGGGTTCTTCGGCATAGTCCACATCGTGGCGCGGTTGCCTGATTGGTGATTGTACCCGCCGGAACCGGAACGGCAAAAGGCGGCATTTGACGGTAAATGCTTCATTCCACGCATTGCCGTTTGACGGTTAGGCCAGCATGCCCGATTGTGACCGAGTGCCTGGGCGAAATAGTGAGTAAAACACAACTGAAAGGGAGTAGCTATGAAATGGCTCGCTGTCGGAATCTGTGTGGCAACCCTGTTTAGCATCGTCGCTAACACCAACGCGCAAACAACAACCACCATCATGATGCGAGACGCCTGTGATCCGGACAGCTTCAACGCTGCCCTCGGGCCTGGACACTGCACAGCCGGTCACCACGGGAATACGCTATTCAGTGATTTTCTCGGTGAACTGCAAACCGACCAAAACGCTGGGGCCTGGCGGTTTAATCCGATGCTGAATGCAAAAGAGGGACAGTTCAAATTGGTCCGCGTGGATCTGAACTCTGGAGACCAAACCACTATCCAGAACGTCGGTGGTGAAACTCATACCTTCACGCGAGTAGAGAACTTTGGCGGCGGATTTAAGGCCCGCCTGAACGGCCTGACGGGCAACTCCGATCCGGCTCCGGAGTGTGCTCAAGTGCTCCCGGACGGGACCCTCGCGCCTCAACCAGAGAGTGATACGAATCAGTTTGTCGAAGCGGGCAATACGGAACCTGGACCAACGGCAGGCACCGCCGCGCTGCCAACAGGAGTTTCCCGTTGGGAATGCTGTGTCCACCCCTGGATGCGGATGGTCGTAGTGGTGCACGAGAGAGAAAACTGATTCACAACCGGGGAAGGTATACCGCGCAAAAAAGCTGGCCACTTCTGGATCAAACCAGGTCAGAGGTGGCCGATTTTGCCGTCTCTCCTCAATGAAAACCCGCTGTGACTCCCAGAAACAACGGCATTGCACCCGTGTTTTTGACGCTCACCGATTGAGACGCGCTCGTTGTGCCGATCAATTGGGTCGGAAATGTAAGACTCGAGGGCTGCAATGAAATGCTCGTCGAAAAGAACTCATAAGCTCCCATATCAACTGTGCCGTTCTGGATCCGGGGGAACCCGTCCAAGTCCTTCGTGGGCAAACTTGGGGCCGAGTTGTCGCCGGCATCGATGGCGGGCGAACCTGCCTGAAGATGGAAATTGTTTGCTGGGGGATCGACGAATTTCGGATCTGCCGAAATGTTCCCCGCAGTTCCTGTCTGATCGCTGCAAGACCCTCCATAAGCTGAGGCTTGCGGAGAAAGAACATCGTTGAACTCGAAGATCGGCGTTTCTCCAGCAAAATTTCCGCAAACTACCGCTGTCTGCCCGGTTTTCCGGATCAGAATGTTGTTAACCAAAGTGGTCTGGGAATCGAACCCATCGCCAAAGATGGCCGATCCTGGCACTCCAAGATGAACGTTGCTTTCGCAACGGCATGGCTTACCTACACTACCGATCAACAACATGCAACCTGAGCATGACATCTCGGTCGTGGCGACTCCGAAGCCGACCGCCAGCTCAACCTGCGTTTTGCTTCCGGACGAATACCAAGGATGCTTTATCCGCGGAAAACCGCTCGCTCTCAACCCCCGTCTGCTTTCCCGGGTGCCGCGAAAAGCTTGTCGTCAAAATTCGATACGCCGACCGTAACGATTGAACGCCAAACGACACTCTACAAACAGAGGTCCTCCCCAGCTTCGAAACGGAGAAAAGAGTAAGGCTAACTAGGACTAGGAGGTACCATGCAGGGAAGGATCCGCGATTGCTGTATTGGCTATGCCGTAAGAGGCTGGCTAACCCTCATCTGGCTTCTCATCATCTTGTCGGGAAGCCGTGCGATCGGCCAGGAAGAGCCGAAAACCGACCACATCAAAACCCCGACGTGCCGCGTTGCTAACAGTAAGGACTTCAGGACGTTCGGCCTCCACTACAACGTTTCGTACACCGACAACAAACCGCCCTACGAGCTGTTTGTCGAATCCAACTCCGACCCGGGCATTCTCTTCGAGCGATGTAGGGCATTTCTTAAAGTGATGGTCTCCGCTCAGATTGACGAAGCCATTACAAACGGCAAAGCCGAACTGGCGAAGCGAAAAGACGAACATCTCTTCCTGCGGGTCGCAAAGAAGTAAGCCCAGGTTTTCCTCCCGTGCTTCTCATAGGATACCGAACAATCGGTTGCCATTTTACAGAAGCCATGCAGAAGGCGAACGTAACAAAACGAATCCTGCTTGGCTACCAGGTATGTTGCTCGAGAAGCGGGCAGGTAAAGAACGTTGCCGGCAGGTGTTATGCTGCGCAATGGCAGTAGTCGCACTCAGAGGCGGCCGAGGGCAGATTGGCGCTTAGCGATTTCTCGGGGACAAATCTGGAGCACAAAACCGAGCACAATAACTGCCGAATGAGAGGCCCTCAGCCCGACTTGGAGGCATCGAGTCCGACTGTAAGCCCTTGAAAACGAGTGAGGGCGGCGAGAGATGATCCTTTTGCTAAACCGTTATACGGGGTAAAACGTGTGTTGAGGGTTCGAAGGCCCTTCGTTCCGTGCAGGATGAACTGCGGAGTTTTGTCGCTGATGTCGCTTTTGTCCTTTTGTCGCAAGAGGGAAGAAGGGAAAGTTTTGGGCAATCTGTGCAGCGCGCGCCCGCTACTTCATTGAATCTGCGGGCCTGATTTCGGCGTGAACTATCGGGGATAGTAAACCCAAGCGGAGTTTACGCGATTCTTCAAAGCATCAGGGGGCACTGCACAATCTGCTGCACACTTGTTGTACGCCAATACCCCGTAACGTCCTTAGACACCACCTAAATCCTTGAATACACAAAGTGCCCTCCAAACCGATTTGTTGAAGTAATTCTCCACGGCGGGTTAACGTGCTGGACGCGCCGGACCTGCGGCCGCCCCGCCGCCACCTTTGGCTTTTGATTGCGACGCCGGTTTCGTCGCGGGCTTCGAGTCGGCTTTGGGCCCGGTTTTTGCCGCACTGGACTCCCGTCGAACGGCCGCGTTCCGTTCCCAGATGATGCGCAGGCCTTCGAGAGTAAGAAAATCATCCACCTGCTTGATGTACTTCGATCCAGTACCGATCATGGGCCCCAGGCCGCCAGTCGCGATCACATGCGTCTCTGGGCCCAGTTCCGTCAGCAGGAGTTCCAGAATGCCATCCACCAGCCCGAGATAGCCGTAATAAAGACCTGATTGCAGGCTGCCAACTGTGTTTGATCCGATGACACGCGCGGGCTTGCGGATCTCGACCCGCGGCAGGCGCGCGGTGCGTTCGAACAGAGCGTCGGCCGAGATGCCGATTCCCGGGCAGATCACTCCGCCCAGATACTCACCCTTCGTCGACACACAGTCGAAGGTCGTCGCTGTGCCGAAGTCCACAATCACACAGGGCCCGCCATATTTTTCGAATGCGGCGACCGCATTGACGATCCGGTCGGCGCCCACCTCAGCTGGGTTGTCGTAGTGCACTGGCATCCCCGTCTTGACTCCCGGTTCAATGAATAGCGGCCGCAAATTGAAATAGCGCTCGCAGACTTGGCGCAGCACGGGATCGAGCGGCGGTACGACGGATGAAACCACGATGCCGTGGATCCCTCTCGCTTCCAGGCCCGCCATCGAAAAAAGATTGCGGAATAGGACTCCGTATTCGTCGACCGTGCTTGTGCGCGAGGTGGCCACCCGCCAGTTCGCCAAGAGGCGCTCGTAACGCGGATCGGCGTCTCCACCAGGATGCACTTTCGCGACCCGGGCAAATACTCCCAGCACCGTATTCGTGTTGCCGACATCGAGAACGAAGAGCATGGACTCAGATTCTTTATGTGCCTCAGGCCATTGCATGCGTGGTGCCAACCGCCGATCGCTTGTTCTATCTATCCCGCACCGTTCCGCTCAGGACCGTTTGCAAACCCTTTCTGGTTCGCACCTGCAAGAAGCCGCGCGGATCAAGGCCTTCGGTCACTCCCTCGATGGCCAAGCCGTTTTCCTCGACGCGCACCTGGGTTCCCCGCGTCCACGACGATCGCTCCGCGAACCGCTGCAGGATCGATTCCGACGCGTCAGGATCTTCGACCAGCTGACGATATTCGCGGTCGAGCGATTTTAACAAAGCCCCTGCCAGCTCGACCCGCGACCACTCACTTCCGGTGACGAGTCGCAGCGAGGTCGCTCCTAGTTCTTTGGGAAAGCTCGCCTGGTTCACGTTAATGCCGATTCCAACCACGATGTGACGAACGCGCGTCGCTTCGGCATTCATCTCGGTGAGAATGCCGCAGACTTTTTCACCGCCGATCAGCACATCGTTGGGCCACTTCAGGTCCACGCTCACTCCGGCATCAACTTGCTGAATGGCCGCCTGCACTGCAAGTCCGGCCGCCAGGGAAAGCACGAGCACGTCTGACGGCGGCAATACTGGCCGCAGAATGACAGAACAATAAATGCCCGCGGATCGCGCCGACTGCCACGAGTTCGATCCCCGACCGCGGCCTGCGGTTTGTTCTTCGGCCAGGAAAACAGTGCCTTCCGGAGCGCCCTCGGCCGCAGCAGCCATGGCTGAAGTATTGGTCGATCCAATCTTGTAGAAGTGATGAAGATGCCCATCGAAGATCGTGCCGCGCAGCAGCGGCCGAAGAATCTCTGGCAAAAGCAGATCCGGAACGGAACGCAGTTGATAGCCAGTCGCTTGGTGGCCGGCAACGTCCACCCCCAAGCCACGCAATTGCTGAATCAATCGCCACACTTCCGAGCGGCTGCCGGAAATTTCCTGCGCAATCTTGGTGCCGCTGACCACCACCGTGGCGTGTTCCATCAACAAACGCACAATGCGGCCGAGGCGAACATCGGTAGCTTGGTGCTTGTGTGCCACGGACCCGCCCTGAGCGGTAGTCGCAGGGGCCCCCGCCCGCGTGGGCTTGCGCGCGCGAATTATCCTAGCCTTGCCGATGCGAAGATTATGCGCGAATCTCCGCCAAACGACAAACCCCGCTCATTGCGCGGTCTCGGTAAAAGTCACGACCGGATGCCCCAGAGCATATTGGCCCTCCGCCGTGACATGGATGGTCCCCGGCGTCGCGGGCAGAGTCAGCACAACCGCTGCTTTCCCTGAAGCGTCGCTCGTAACAGTCCGGTTGGAAAGCGACCCTGCGCTGGAGGTGAACAGAATCGTCCCTCCGGCTGCGCTCCCGCCCGACTGGCCTGGGTTGAGCGTGATCGACAGATTCAACTTGCTTCCCACAGCGCCCTTCTGGTTGTCTCCAGCCTTCGTCAGCGAGGCTGGGGGATTCCCCACCAGAATCCATCCACTCTGCGATTGCGCGGCGCCCGTGGTGTCTGTGCTCGGAACGGAGTAGTGATAGAAACCCGGCGTCGTGCCCGCGGTCACCGTGATGCTGCCTCCATGACCCGGGCTGAGCGTGGGTTGCGTGACGCTAAGCTTGATGCCGCTGTCGGACTGCGGAGTGCCCAAAGTTACGGTTGCCGTGCCCGCTGTGATCCTGGGGTGTAACGTGACCTGCTTCCCCGCCGCGACCATCGTCGTGTCCGGATTCAAGTCCCACTCCGCACCGGGCAACTGCCACGTGCCCGTCACCACCAAAAGCGTGGCGGTGTAAGGTGCAAAGGTGATGGTGGAAGACCACGCAGCCGACTTCGAGGCGACAATCTTGGTGGGATTCGTCGATGCCAGCGTATACGAGGTCACCTGTGACGGCGCGAACCCTGTGAGCGCAAACTGCGCCTGCACCGTTTTCGCAGGGTCCTTGTTCAGTACCAGCATGGTCAGAGTCTTGCCCGTGGAATTGAGCGCGGCATAGCTGCTGAACAGATTGGGATCACCGTTGTTGGTGGCCGAGACAGAAGTTGCGGCAAATCCGTGATGCTGACCGTCGTAGTTGGTAAAAAGTTTCAGGGCCAGGTAATTCGCATTTGCCGGATCAGGCGCCACCCACCTCGACGCCAGGTACACGCGCTCGCGCCCGAGGATGCCGTAAGCGTCTGCGTCGCCGAGCGCAGTTGAAAAGTCTGACTCTCCTCCGACCGCCGCACTCCACTCGGTAAAGCTGACGGGAGTTCCGGGATAAATCATATTGGCCGTAGCCCGGATGCGCGGAATGCGGAACGGAATCGTTTTGTTGGGCTGAATGAAGGTGGCCCAGTTCTGGTTGATCGAACCGGACTCACTGACGTAAGTCGGATCCCAATAATCACGATAGATCCGCACCGCCAGCGCCTGTTTCTGTGCCTGAGTCCACGTCGAGGTGTTGGGGCTATCGGGGTAAGCGTGAACGTCGAAAACATCAACGGAGCGCTTTCCCGCGATCTTGTCTTGCCAGTAGATCTCATTTAACCACCAGGGCAGAAGGTCAACTCCCGCATGCGCGCTTTTGTCGTTATTGTTCGCGCCATTCCAGTAAAACCACCAGCAGCAGCTTACCGGACCAAGACGGACGGCCTTCGGGTCCCATCCTTTCAGCGCGCGCGACTCGGCGAGAAACGTATCGCGCATTTCGTTGTATGCAGTCGGGGAGGGATGAACGTCACGGTGCGTTCCGCCCCATATGTCGATCTCGTTATCCATGTTGTAGAAATGCGGAGCCGTCCCGAACGCCGCCGCGATCGCGGACGTCCACTGGTTGCGATAAACGCTGCCCGGCGGATCGTTCGTTCCAGGCTGATCGAGCAGGCGCACGTTGGCATCACTAGGGTTGGCCGTCAGCGTCGTGCTGCAGTCTGTCTTCAGACCGTCTCCGGCGTCGGTATTGTAAGGATCCACGCCACACTCCGATCCGTATTTGGCAACTGAAAAGCTCCAGTGTCCATTCCCGCCGCCCTCCGCGCTTTTTGCGACCCAGGGCAGCATCACCATCGTCATCAGCGGATGACTGCCCGCGCTTTTCACGTCCTGAATGAATTTTGCCGAATCCGCATCGCCGATTTCTGAATAGTTGAAGTCTTCGAAATACCAATCGTTGGCGGCGTTATAGGTGAAGAGTTTCCAGTTGTAGCGCGAGGTCGCGTTGCCACCCCAACGCACAACGGTCAGCCCGCTGTCTGTGATCGTGGCCGCATCCTTGGGATAAGCGCCGCCGTAGACGAATGGGCTGATGGGGTGACGGTTGCTGAACACATCTACGGCAACATCGACCGAGACTGTGGAGGCAGGAGCTTCCGAGGCTGCCGACTCGGAACCGGGTCTGGCTCCCAAGGTATAGTTCGAAGTGAACGCGACCAGGCAAACCAATGCGGCTGGACGAAACAGGGAACTCATGAGGAGGGACCTCCATTGCGACCAATGTAGCGCGTCCCACGCGCCGCCGCGCAACTCAGAAGTACGACAGGAACTCAGTGTAGTCCAGTTCGTACGCGTGGCCGGGTGACTGCCGGAGCTAGCCATGAGTACATCAAATTCGTTGTTCCATCAATCACCCGAGAAATGAAGAACTCATGCCGGGACCACACGCAGGCTCATATCGGCGGCCTGCGGGGAATGGGTCAGAAGCCCAACCGAAATGAAATCCACGCCGGTTTCGGCGAAGGCTCGGACGTTGTCCAGGCGAATTCCGCCGGAACACTCGAGCGGGATGCGGCGGCCTTCCCGCAGCGCATCTGGCTGGGAACAGCGCTCAACGGCGCTACGAACATCCGCGGCTGACATGTTGTCGAGAAGAATCGCCTCGGCTCCGTTGGCAAGCGCCAACTCCAGTTCTGCCAAGCTGCGCACCTCGACCTCGATGATCTGCGAGCCCCGGCGATTGCGGTGCGCGCGCTCCAGAGCAGACGCGATCCCGCCGGCCAGGGCGATGTGATTATTCTTGATGAGCACGCCGTCGGACAAATCCAGGCGGTGATTCTGCCCGCCACCGCAACGGACCGCATATTTGTCGATCGCTCGCAGGCCAGGCGCGGTCTTTCGAGTGTCGAGAATCCGCGCGTGGGTGCCGGCGACGAATTCAACAAAATGGCGCGTCAGCGTCGCTATGCCGCTCATGCGCTGCAAAAAATTCAGGATGACGCGTTCGCAGGAAAGAATGACCCGGGCATTGTGTCGGATCACCGCGACCGACTGTCGCGGCCGCAGCCGTACGCCGTCAAAGATCTCGGGATGCGTGGTGACTTCGTAGTGTGCGGTGACGGCGCCGTCGAGCGCGGCATACACATCGAGAATGCGCGCCACACAGCCGATACCAGCAAGAATGCAGTCCTGCCTGGCGATGATCGTCGCCGAGGCGCGCTGGTTGGCATCCACACAGGCATAGCTGGTGGCGTCGCGCGTCGCCCGGTCTTCCAGCAGCGCGTTCTCCAGAATCGCGGTAAGCCGTCGACTATTCCAATCCATAAGAGCGTTGCCAAAAATGAACTATGTGGGGACAGCCGCCTTCAGCTATCCGCGGGGCGAAGACCCGCGCTTCCCGCTGCAGATTCCGGATTCTTGCGGGACATCAACTCAGGCGCCAAATCGAGCTCCGCTCGATGGACAGCCGGTGGCGGCTGTCCCCACATTTTCTTAGCAGCCCAATTCTTTCACCTTGCTCAGCGTCTTCTCGTGCAGCACAGCCAGTTCTTGCTGCTGTTTGCGTAGATTCTCCACCACGTTCGCCGGAGCCTTGGCCAGGAACTGCTCATTGCCGAGTTGCTTTTGCCCGCTGGCAATTCCCTTCTCGATCTTCTCCAGTTCTCTTTTCAGACGCTCACATTCCGCGGCAACGTCGATCTTGCGCTCGAACACCACGTGCACGTCGAACCGAGCCGTGCTGCGCGCACCGGGCAACTTGCCCAGCGATCCTTCCACGAACTTAATCGTCTCAACGCTGGCCAGTCGTTCGATCGCCCCGCGATTGTGGCGGATCATGGTATGGATCGCGGGTTCATGCGCGAAGATTTCGATCGGGATTCTCACTTTAGGCTCGATTTTTAGTTCCGCCCGCAGATTGCGGACTGCCACGATCAGATCCTGCAGGATCGCCATCTCAGTTTCTGCCGCGAGATCGAACTGCTGTTCATCGGCCTGCGGAAATCCGGCCAGCGCGATTGATTTCAGCGGCGGCTTGCCCTCGTACATCGCCTGCCAGATTTCTTCCGTGATAAAGGGCATGACAGGATGCAATAACCGGAGCGATCCGTCGAACAGGTTGACGAGGTTCGCACAAGCGATCCGCGCCGCACTCTTGTCCGCGCCCTTTTCATAATTCAAACGCGGCTTGATCAACTCCAGATACCAGTCGCAGAGCTCGCCCCAAAAAAAGTCATAGATTCGATTCGCGGCCTCGTGAAAGCGGTAGGTCGACAGCGCATCGTTCACGTCGGCAGCAACCCGATTGAAGCGCGAAAGTATCCAGCGGTCTTCGAGTGTGCCGACGCGGAAGCCTGCGATGCCGGCACCGGCATTGCCCGTGTGGGACCGGGTCTCTGACCCGGTTCCGGGACGCAGGCCCGGCTCGACTCTATCCACGTTCATGAACATGAACCGCGCCGCGTTCCAAATTTTGTTGGCAAACGCCCGATAGCCGTCCGTGCGACTCTCGTTGAACGCAATGTCCGTTCCCGGCGCTGCCATCGCCGCCAACGTGAACCGCGTCGCGTCCGTGCCGAAGCGCTCAATCACATCCAAAGGATCGACCACGTTCCCTTTCGTCTTCGACATCTTCTGGCGTTCGGCGTCGCGGACCAGTGCGTGGATGTACACCTGCCGGAATGGCACGCTGTCGTTCTTCTTGTCTCCCCACCCGCTCGCCTTCTTGATGGTCGCATCCTGCTCGTGTCCTTGCATAAAGTGGCAGCCGAACATGATCATGCGCGCGACCCAGAAGAACAGAATTTCGTACGCCGTGATCAGCAACGTCGTCGGATAGAACACTGCCTGGTCCCGCGTCTTCTCGGGCCATCCCAGGGTAGTGAACGGCAAAAGGCCCGAGGAAAACCAGGTGTCGAGTACGTCGGGGACTTGCTCCAGCTTCGCGCCTCCGCATTTCGTGCACTTCGATGGCGCCTCGCGCGCCACGACTATTTCTTTGCAGTCGCCGCACGTCCAGGCCGGAATGCGATGGCCCCACCACAACTGCCGCGAGATGCACCAGTCGTAGATGTTGTTCATCCAGTTCAAATAGACCTGGCGGTGATTGTCAGGGACGATGGTGATCTCGCCGCTTTCCACAGCCTCTTTGGCGCGTTCGGCCAGCGGCTTGATCTTGATGAACCACTGCTCTGACAAACGCGGCTCAACCACAGTCCCGCAGCGGTCGCACTTGCCCAGAGCGATCGTGTAGTCCTTCTCCCCGACCAGAAATCCCTGTTCTTCAAGATCGTGCAGCACGCGCTTGCGCGCCTCAAAGCGGTCAAGTCCCGCGTACGGCCCGGCGTTCTGGTTCATGTGCGCGTGCTCGTCCATTACGTTGATCTGGAGCAAGTTGTGGCGCAACCCGGCCTGGAAATCGTTGGGGTCATGCGCCGGAGTCACCTTCACTGCGCCCGTGCCAAACTCCGGTTGCGCCAGTTCGTCGGTAATGATCGGAATCTCGCGCTTCATCAGCGGCAGCAAAACATACTTGCCGTGCAGGTGGGTGTAACGCTCGTCTGCCGCGTTGACCGCGATCGCGGTATCGCCCAACATCGTCTCGGGCCGCGTCGTCGCGACGGTGATGAACTCGGACTTCCCAATTACCGGATAGCGAATCTCCCACAACTTCCCCGCCACCTCTTCATGCTTCACTTCGAGATCGGAGATCGCGGTTTCGTGCCACGGGCACCAGTTCACGATGTAGTTGCCCCGATAGATCAGCCCTTCCTCATACAGGCGGACGAACACCTCGCGCACCGCGCGCGAAAGATTCTCGTCCATGGTGAA
Source organism: Candidatus Sulfotelmatobacter sp. (assembly GCA_035511455.1). GTDB lineage: Bacteria > Acidobacteriota > Terriglobia > Terriglobales > Acidobacteriaceae > Sulfotelmatobacter. The sequence continues at coordinate 15,257 of DATKFH010000135.1, forward strand.
GTACTCGCGCTCCCAATCCACCGAGGCGCCCAGTCGTTTCATCTGATCAAGAATCGCGCCGCCGTAAAGCTTCTTCCATTCCCAGACGCGCTCAATAAATTTCTCACGTCCCAGGTCACGCCGCTTCTTGCCTTCTTTGGCCAGCTGACGCTCGACCATCATCTGCGTGGCAATGCCCGCGTGGTCCGTCCCCGGGAGCCACAGCGTGATGAATCCGCACATGCGATGCCAGCGCACGATGATATCCATCTGCGTCTGGTTCAGCATGTGCCCCATGTGCAGGCGCCCGGTAATGTTGGGCGGGGGCAGCAGCAGGGTGAACACCGGGCGCTTCTCGCCTGGGGGCGGCGTGGGCACGGAGAAAAGCTTTTCTTTGATCCAGTAGTCGGCCCAGCGCATCTCAATCGCGCCCGGCTCGTAGGCTTTAGGCAATTCGTGCGGCATCTTTGTATTCGATGACGGGATCCGGCACAGGAGAATCCGCCAGCGGAAGAGTAACTTCTGATCTTACAGGCGTCAGAAAAGAAGGGTCAAACGACGGACGGGGTTATACCTACCGAGGGGAAAATTGTCGACCCCCCTCCCCCGGGCCCCCGGTTCTGGCCGCCCCCGCCCGCCCGCGCCCGCGACGCGTGAGAGAAGGGATGCGAGAGGAAGGGCGACGCAGGACGTAAAGGGAGCTCGCTCCAGCGGCGTCTATGGCCTGATTTAAACAGTTACGCTCGAATGCGGTGTCGAGGATCAGTTTGAATCTAGGGAAGGGGACTGAAGATCATCCTCAGCAGGAAAGTGAAGAAGCCGTAGTGGGCGATGTAGTACACACTTCCAACGGCCACGAAGACCATGAGAATCCACTGTGCCCATCTTGGGAGTTTATCTACGAGTCTATCTAAGGCCCTTGAAATCGGTCCCATGACAGCCATACTTTCAGAAAACAAACTGCCCCGCTACTTGTTTTTGTATCGTCCGCACGGGGGTTTTGAGTGAAATGGCCTTCTATGAGAAGGTCATAAAAGTCAAGGCCGACGTGGCGGCCTACCTTATTAATTGCTTTCCATCTGCATAAGCCTCCGGTGGTGACGTGGGGAGCTGTCAAGGGCGCCGCCGAAGGGCGGCGTTCATCTTGACCCTTGACAGCTCCCCACGTCACTTACAATCGAGCTGGGAACGAAGCGCAACGCAGTTCAGTTGGGCTTC
>DATKFH010000136.1:0-64897 GCA_035511455.1 Candidatus Sulfotelmatobacter sp.
ATCGGGAAGTCTAAGGACGCACGCCGATGACGAACGGACCTGGGAAGTCGGACAGACCTACTGTACCGGGGAAGTCCCCGAACAATGCCGGGCAACCGGCCGCGGAGGGGATGGAGGGAAGAGGCCTGGCCGAAGGGAACCTGCCCCAACAAAACGCGTCCCGGACACCGAGCCGGGAAGACGCGCTCAGCGCGTTGGAGCGGGTAGGAGTAGCCGACAAGGCTGTGAGACTTATGGGGTGAAAGTCCCCTTCCGTCAATTGCTCGTTTCAGACGGATAGCATATCCGGTGCATGTGGAGGTAACGACACATGTTCTGCCCGGATGTAAACGCCATGGCTGCCCAATGGGAATACCGTTGCGGTAGGGATGACCTGGATGGCAAGCAAGCTTGGAGGTTTGAACATTAAGGAATGGCTGCAGCCTCGAAAACAACGCCCACCGAGGAGTCATCGGGTGGAACCTTGTGGGAAGCCGACCCATTACCCGTTGGGGAAGGCCGATGATATGGAGGAAGCAACGAGCAAGAGCACTCCGTATCCCACCGTGGCAGAGGTCCAGACATCCAAGCAAGGGCTCGCAGAGATAACGTCGGGAAGGCCCCACTCTCAGCAAGAACTGGCAATAACCTGCAAAGATCCGCCCAACGAGGCCGAGGCTGAAGTAGGCGGAAGAGAGTCGGGCTGGCGCGTGAGCTCGTATGAGCAATGAAGAAAGGGTAATGCCTTTTGAGGCGATGCAAGACATCGCCCCGGCGGAGGTAACGCTCCGGCCGGGCAAAGGAGCTCTGGGCACTTGGCGGTCCATCGGGCAGAAGGTATCTGGCCACTGAGCCAGGGAATGCCGCTGCTCGCTAAAAGGACGAGTGCGATGGTAAACCGGTGAGGGTAGAGACGCATGTGTGCCAGCACTTAAGTCTCGCTGACATCGGGAAGACCTACGCAGGAAAGCCAAGGTCTGAACCGGACCCGGGAAAACCGGCTGTCCGGGATCGCAGGGGGGCTTCGGGAATCGTAGCCAAGGGAGCCGGACTGAGGTCCGTGGCGAAAGCCAGGAGAGAAACCACCGGACCCTAAAGTATGCGCGCCCGAAATCTATCCCGACCGTCAAGCAGCAAAGAAGGATAAGAAGTTGCGGTTCACCGCGCTTCTCCACCAAATCTACGATCCGGAAAGGCTCCGCGAGGCCTACTTCTGCTTGAAGAAGGAAGCGGCGCCGGGCGTGGACGGTGAGACATGGCGGCACTACGGCGAGACCCTCGAGGACAACCTCCAGGATCTCTCCCATAGGCTGAAGCGAGGAGCGTATCGAGCCAAGCCGGTGCGTAGGGCGTATATCAACAAGAGCGACGGGCGGAAAAGATCGCTCGGAGGGCCCGTGCTGGAAGACAAGATCGTTCAGCGCGCCGCCGGCCTTTGCGTTTTCCCGCATGCGCTGCCTGTCTTGGGACTACTTCGCTCGCAGGAGTGTCAACTTGACATCCGTCGTCCCCTGGTGTTACGGTTTCGAAAATTTTGCTGTGTTCGGAGGTCAGTAGGAATCCCCTCCCGATCCTTTCCACCTCAGACCTACAACTCTTTGGGAACCCCGCGAGGCTTCGCACCGGAAGGGTCATAGAATCTGCATTCGGGTTCCTCGGCCCAAAGGCCCAGCCAACAATTTGAGGAGGAGTTTATGTCGCACAGGAATGCATGCATTGGCGCATGCCTGTTAGTGATTTGCTGCGTGCTTCCAATGTCGGGCCAGGAGTCGGCAGCGAGCCTAAACAATCGGAGCAACGCCGTGGTACCGCCGTTGATGAATTTCAGCGGCGTGTTGAATGACGTCAACGGCAAACCGCTAACGAATATCGTCGGAGTGACTTTCTCTCTCTACAAAGACGAGCAGGGCGGCGGGGCGCCGCTATGGATGGAGACGCAGAACGTCCAGCCAGACAAGACCGGGCACTACACAGTGATGCTCGGTTCCACCACCAGCACCGGGTTGCCAGATGACATCTTTGTGGCTGGGGAAGCGCGCTGGCTGGGAGTGCAGCCGCAAGGACAGGCCGAGCAACCGCGCGTCCTGCTGCCTAGCGTTCCCTATGCCCTGAAGGCGGCTGACGCGCAAACCATCGGGGGCTTGCCACCTTCGGCCTTCGTGCGGACCGCAGGACCGACGTTCCAGAGCGCCGGCAGCGGCACGATCACAGGCGTGATCGCGGGGAAGGACCTGACGGGCGGCGGCACCAGCGGCACTGTCACCTTGAATCTCGACATTACCAAGGTGCCGCAGCTGGCGACCGCAAATACATTCACAGGTAATCAGACGGTGAACGGCAACGTGAGCGCAACGGGCCTGGTGTCGGGTAGCGCCTATAACATCGGAAGCGACCTCTTCGCTTTCAGCCCGGGTTTCGGGAATGCTTATCTCGGGTTTGCGGGGAACACCACCACAAACGGTGCCCAGAATAACACCGGCACCGGGTACAAAGCACTCGCCGCCAATACCATGGGCATCGACAACACCGCCAACGGCTTCCTCGCGCTCACATCTAACATCGGGGGCCTCGGCGATGGCGGCTTTGTCAACATTGGTGCCTACAACACCGCCAGCGGCTACTATGCACTCAAGGCCAACACCTTGGGCAACTACAACACCGCCATGGGTTTCTACGCGCTGGCATCCAACATCGGGAGCCTCAACGGTGGCACTTTCACCGGTTGGAATAACACCGCTATCGGGGCCTCGGCCCTCACCGACAACACTACCGGCAACGATAACACCGCGAGCGGGTGGCAGGCGCTGCTCTCCAACACCAGCGGCAGCGACAATACCGCCGACGGCAACGGCGCGCTTCAATCCAACACCACGGGCGGCTCCAACACCGCCGTCGGGGCGTTGTCCCTTCAGAAAAACACCTCAGGCATCCTCAACACCGCCGTCGGGATCCTCGCGCTCGCCACCAACACCATGGGTTTTAACAACACCGCGACCGGCAATTCTGCGCTCGGGGCCAACACCACGGGGAATGACAACACCGCGGTCGGCGGTAGTGCACTCGCTAGAAATTCCAGCGGCAGTGAGAATACGTGTATCGGTAATGCTTGCGACGTTTCCACTGGCTCCCTCACCAATGCCACTGCGATCGGCGCTTTTGCACATGTCGGCGCGAGCAATGCGCTGGTGCTGGGCAGCATCAAAGGCGTAGGCGGGGCCCCATCCAACACCAAGGTCGGTATTGGGACGACCACTCCGAACCGCATTTTCACTATTGGAAAAGGCTTCGGCCACGCCGTCGCCGACGGGTGGGATACCTATAGCTCCCGTCGCTGGAAAACCAACATCCAGACACTGCACGGCGCGCTGGATAAAGTCGAACAACTCCGTGGCGTTTCCTACGACCTGAAAGCCAACGGCAAGCACGAAGTCGGCGTAATTGCCGAAGAAGTGGGCGCGGTGGTTCCCGAGGTCGTTACCTGGGAGGAGAACGGCAAAGACGCGCAGAGTGTTGACTTCGGCCGGCTCACCGCGCTGCTGATCGAGGCGACGAAAGAACAGCAGGCGCTGATTCACGAACAGAGCGAACGGATCAGTGCGCAGCAGGCGCAGATCGCCCGGCTCTCTCGGCAAGTGAGGACAATCCAGGCCACTCTGAAGACCACCGGACGACCTGGCTCCGAGGTTCGCGCGGTCAAGGAAGTGAGGACGAGGGTACACCAGTAATCGCTGGGGAAGTGTGGGAGTCACCCCGCTCAAGCTCGGGTGATTCCTGTTTGCTTGTTCTGCGATGGAGAATCTGTTCCATGTTGATGTGCTTGGCTTCCCACATCAGGGCAACGTCTGCCGGATCGCCGACCAGATAGAGCAGTAGAGCGCACCAGTATAGGTTTTCAAAAAGGTCGCCTTCGAGATCGTCGCCTTCCTCTCTCCGAGAAGCCATTTCGCGGCGGAAGGCATCGAGCAGTAGTTGATGGCGCTCCTTAACCGTCGCTCTGTCTGGTGGAATCGCTTCGAGCAGTTTCTGCCTAGCGCCTCCGTCATTAAGATCGTACGATGCAATATCCACTCATCACTTCGTTCCTCGTGAACGAACATGCTACACGATTCCAACAAGGTGCAAGGCAGAACAACGGTCTAGCTAGTTGTTGAAGTCAGGCCATGTCACAAGCTTCCGCTGTCCGTTCGCCCTTCCAAGGAGATTTTGAGGGCTATGGGGATTTTGCACCAATTGACGAACAGCTAGAATCTAGGTCGTGCAGCACTCGAAAAACCAACGCTGCGATTCAGTCGATGGGCTGCGAAGCCGGGACTTAATCAGACCTCCCCTAATCGTTGTCGGGCGGTTCCGGCGGCCTAGTGTCATTGATGAAAAAGGCTGCACTCTTGGGAGCGGTGATGGTCACAAACTTCCGAGGCGAACGATTCATACGGAAAAACGCGCTGAAATCGCTGGTGGCACGGCTATCCGCAAAACCCAACTGTCCTTCCCTCAGGCCGCGATTGGAAAAGTTGTGCTCGATGAAGCGCAGGATGCTGCCAAAATCGTAGCGTCCATTGTCGACAAAGCCTCGGCGTGTATATGCGGAAACCACAATCATTGGAACCCGAAAGCCGTACTGATAGTCGCCTTGCACACCCGCCAAGATCGTGGGCGGCTCGTGGTCGTACCAGCCTCCCCAGTCGTCCCACGTGATAAAGATTGCTGTGTCCTGCCAATAAGTAAGAGTCTGGGGGCCCACGGTGTCGGTGCACTTGCTATTGCCAATGGCGTTGACAATGGAAGCCACCCATGATGGCCCACCTCCATCGTTCGAGGTGGCGTGATCGGAATTTGCTGCTGTCGGAGTGATCCAAGTCAGATCGCCGAACTTGCAGTTGCCAAGATCGGTCAGTACCCGCGACGGAGCAACGACGTGGTTGCCCCAGCCGGTGCACACTCCTCCGCTCGGCAAACAGATGTGCTCAATGGCGTCCGGAGCCATCCAGAGGCTAGCCTTGCCTGCTGCATAGTACTTCCAGTCGGTCACGAGGTCCGCCATGGTCTCGTGCTCAAGACATCCCGAGCCCTGGGTATTTTCAACGCCATAAGGAGGCGGAGCTGGATTGGGGGAAATGAGGGGGACGGTCGTCCCCGTAGGAGCAATGCAACCTCCGCTCTTAGTCCCGTTTTCCGACGCGAAAATCCCAAGGGTGTCGTCCAATGCAGTGGGCGCCGAAGTCCCGCCGAAAATGAATTGATGCGCCGGGAAACTCGGCCCCTGATTCGTTTGAAACATGTAGTTTGCCCAGCCGTACTGAGTCGCTAGAGTGAGATACGGGTTCAGAATCCCAGTCGAATTATCGACATACTTGAACTGCGGGTTGGCAGGACAGGTAGTGCCCGTCTGCGGAATGCAGGCGATGCCAGCCGCGCCATCCATCCTGCACACTCGAGGGCTACCGGCCTTGATGTCGCACATGGCGTTAAACTCCGGGTGCGAGTGGCCCAGATCGTAGGTACCAGCCAGCGCCACGGGGGACGGTTGAATGGTCCCGGTCTTAGTCTTCCAGTTCGTAGTCTGAATGTCATAAGGCGCGGAGGAACTCGGAGGTACGGCGCATGCTCCATAAGGAGGGGCACACAGGCCTTGAAACAGGTTGTCCGGGGTGCGATTTTCCTGGAAGATGACCACGACGTGTTTAAAGTTAGAGCCTGAGAACTGGGCGTGGACTGTCACTGCCGCCAGCCCCAAGAGAAACAGCAGCAATTTCGATGCAAGTTTCATGACGAACCTCCAGATTGGCAAATGGATGGCTTTCGATCGTGAATCTCGCATTTGCTTTTAGTAGCGCCCACGATTATATGCCCGTCTCGCCTTCCCCCACACTGTGGAAAGATCTTCACGCCAATTTTACATTTCTTTGACAGCCGGGCCGCTCGCAAACACTAAACTGCACCTGCCGTGATTCGCCCTTGTGCCGCACAGGAGTTCGAAACGATATGGACGATTGTCAATGATGTTGCCCGTGCATATCGCGGCATTGTTCCTGCCGATTGCCTAAAAGATCCGTATATGGCCAAGTCCGAACTCGAACATGAAATGAAGGACGGCGTAGTGTTCTGGGGGTATGAAGACTCGGGCGAATTAATCGGCGTGATGGGAATCCAGGACGTGGGCGAAGTTACGCTGATCCGCCACGCCTACATTCGCACTAGCGTGCAAAGGCGAGGTATTGGAGGCAAGCTGCTTTCGCATTTGCGCAAGTTGGCGAAGAATCCTCTTTTGATCGGCACTTGGGCGAACGCGACCTGGGCCATCGAATTCTACGAGAAACATGGGTTCGAACTACTTCCTGCTCAACATAAAGACCATCTCATTCCAAAGTATTGGAAAATTTCTCAGCGCCAAGCCGAAACATCCGTCGTCCTCGCTAGCCTGGAGTGGCTCAGAGCCAATCCGTATTGCGGCTAGGACCCCGCGGAACGATAAGCATAATCGAGACTTTTTCACAGGCATCGGAAGTTAAGGTCAAATGACGCTATCAAATGACGCTATCAGGCTGTGACATGAACCACCGTTTGGCCACTTTTGGACCATCATTTGGCCGCAGACAACACACCCGCAAGTCCTTTAGACACGGCGTACCCCAAAATGCGGGTCTAGAGGTTTGAACCATCGTTTGGCCGGGAGTACAGAGTCGTACAATTTCCCGATGTGGGCGCTATGTCCCTGATTGCTGAGGGCCCTGGCCAATGGTGCCGTTACGCAGCGCGACTTGCCTGCTAGCTCGCAGCTTTCCAGTCAGTTGCGGGAACGGTGAAGTCACCGGCCGCCGGCATATCTTGGCGACGATGACCAGACGAAAATCGCGCAGAAGTTTTGTCCAGCGTTGTGGGCTGCCCTACAGAAGCTGCGATGGTTCGAGATGGGTGAGACTCTCCCTTATTCACGCCTCCGCGCGGGATCGATCTGTTCAGCCAGAGCACGAATCAAGGAGAGGTTGTGGCTGTGGCAAAACTTGAGGAACTCGTCAGTGAGGCCGGCGTGCGTTACACCAAGGCCTTGAAAGCCAAACACCGGAAGGCATCCCGCTGATGAGTCGGCAAGTTGGAGGGTAAGACCAAGGCAAATGTTGAGCGATCAGGATTTCGCGGCATGGGCCAAGGGGGTGGGCCTTTCCAACGAAGCGTTATCCGTACTTGCTCATGTTCGGTGTTCGAATCCGGCACGGCGCGTGGGCGGCGGCGATTTCGAACGTCACCGGGGCCAGTGAAGGAGCAGGTTAGTCTGGATTCCTGATCGCGGGTAAACTCGTGGCCCGCTGTTGCATCGCGGCGGCTTTTTTATCCGGCTGCGCACTGGTCCACGAAGCGGCCAGTTCGTCTGATATAGTCATTGGCTGCTCATCACCCTCAGCATCGTCGTAATGGCGTTTGCCGCCAGGTTTTGGGCTGCAGGATTCGTTGGATTAATCGCCTATGCTGCATTGCGGTTGCTGGGAGGAGCTCGGTTCGCCAGTTCATTGCGCGTGTCGCCGCTTCACATGCTCAGCGTGGCGGCGAGCCTGTTTGCAATGAGCATTTTGTGCCTCCGGTTTGCATCGGGCAATCCCCGCCTTACCCAAATTGACCGGGCTTCTCTTGTCCTTGCCGCGACTTGTGCTTTCTTGTCTCTGCCGCGGATGGACTCGTACAGAAGCGTAGTAGTGGTGAACGTTGGCAACGTCGCGCTGGTGTTGTCGTGGTTGGCAGCCCGAGCCTCACGTCAGGCTCGGCAAATCGGTTCACAACGCAGTGACTAACGAGTAGCTGACGAAGACAGGCTTAACGCCAACCGTCCCGGACCCTCACTTAACGGGCTCGTACTCCGAAGGAGGCAGACCCCGGTCGATGGGCGCTGGCTCATGGTTCTCAATTTATTGCAGCGACCTCATTGCAGATGCCCTCACAAAATAGAGATTTCCAGCGCTTCGATCTTCTTTAGGCTGATCGGGCAGCTTCTCAACAATGTGCACCGCCGTGTCTCGAGCGCGAGAGCTTCAGCGTCGACAGCTACAGGAGCCGCGAGAAACAGTTCAGCCCCTGTAACGGAAATTTCACCCTATCGTCACAAAATCGTAATAAAGGCGTCATAGTTCGCCTGTTAGGATTCGCGACCACGATGTGTAGCGGGCGCTGGTTGTATTTGCGTCCCGATGTCGCACGGCCGATCCCGGTTGTGTAGGGAAAAACTCCAAGGAGAACGGTACATGTCTCGAAAAAATAAGTTTCGAAATAAGTCTCGAACCCGAAATAAGTCTCGGATGAACCGTCTGCGTCCGCTTGCCGGCCTGCTGGCGGCGGGGCTGAGCCTTCCGGGGCTCGCCGCTGCTCAGTCCAAGCCGTACCCGACCTACGTGACCGGCCCGCAGCCGAACGGCTCCTGGGTTGTCGGCGATGGCCAAGTCCTCACCCCAGCCGGCATCCAAGTCGACCTCGGAAACCGGGTCCGCGCGAAGGCCGTCGCGTTGAACCCCAATCTCAAGAGTCACACCGCCGCCGTGCTCACCCTGGGCGCGTCGGAAGCCGTGGAGGTGTTCGACACCAATACCGGCGTTGTCGTGCAGGACTACCTCGCGCTCGGACTGGATTCGAGCGGCAGCTATAGCGGCATAGCCTATTCGGCGGATGGCAAGCACCTGGTGTTCAGCCAGGACAGTAGCCATGTCACCATCGCCAACGTTACTGCAGAGGGCTTGCTGGAAGACAACGCGCAGGTCAACGTGCCGCCGAACAATGCCTTGATCACCTGCTTTCCGAACAGCCCTATCGGGGATTACGGCAGACCCTGCGGCACGTTCTATAGCCCGAGCACTTCTTATCCCGGCGGCGTCGCGCTCTCCAAGGACGGCAAGAGCGCCTACGCCCTGCTGAACCAGAACGATACCCTCACCAAGATCGACCTGACCGCGAAGAAGCAGGTTCAGGAGATCCGCGTCGGCAACGCGCCGCACAGCATCGTGATCGGCAGCAACGGCACGACGGCCTACGTCAGCAACGAGGGTGGCCGGGCCGCCCTGGCCGAAGACTTCCAGATCTACTCCGCTGGCACTGAAATCGTCGCCGACCCGGTGGTTGGCGCCGCGATCACCGGCACCGTTTCTGTGGTTGACCTGTCCACGATGAAGGTCACCGCTACCATCTCGACCGGTCTGCACCCGACCGGGATGGCGCTCTACGGACGGTCCCTATTGGTCGCCAATACCTATAGCGACTCCATCTCGATTATCGACACGGCCACCAACACCGTGGCGCGGACGATCCCCCTTGGGCTGCCGATTGGTGTGCCCGGCGCCGGCGAACCGGCCTATGGCGCCGCGCCGAACTCGATCGCTGTCGATGCCAAGAAAGGCGTTGCCTACGTCGCGCTTTACAATGCCAACGCGGTCGGAGTGGTCGACCTCAGCAACGGCGCGAGCAATCCGGTCATGGGCATGATTCCGGTAGCCTATGCGCCGAGCTCGGTCGTGCTCGACGAGGCCAATAACACACTCATCGTTGCCAACGACAAGGGCATCGGCACGCGTTATTCGTTCGAGTGCGATCAGGGCGTCTGTGGCTACAATACCCACCAGGACAATGGCACCGTCAGCATCGTCTCCGTGCCGGATAGAGGGACCTTGGCGGCGATGACGACGCAGGTTTTCCAGAATAACCACTGGGATCTGACGCAAAATATCAAATCTGCCTCCGGTGGCAGCCCGCATGCCAAGCCGGTCGCAATCCCGGCCAAGATCGGCGATCCGTCGCTGATCAAGCACGTGTTCCTGATCATCCGTGAAAACCGCACCTATGATCAGGTCCTGGGCGACGTAGCCGCCGGCAATGGCGACCCCTCGTTGGCAGTGTTCGGCGGCAAGGACACGCCGAACGCGCACGCGCTGGTGAAGCGCTTCCCTCTCTTCGACAATTTCTACGACCCGAGCCGCCAGTCGGCTGACGGTCACCAGTGGATCACCGAGGGCATGGCGCCCTACGCCGACGACATCCAGTCGCCGGACTGGAACCGCAGCTATCCAGGCGGGAACGCCGGCGATGCACTCGCCTATACGAGCAAGGGCTTCCTGTTCTCGGAAGCGGCGGCCGCCGGTCTGCCGGTAAAGATCTACGGCGAATACGTCGAGAACGATACATTCCTACAGCCGAACGGGTCGACGAGCGAGCCGAGTTGGAGCGAGTTTTACGCCGACGCGCAGAAGTTCGAGGCTGGGGGCGAGAAGACGCTGTACTACCAGAACACGACTCAGGCAGAGTCCTCTGTCCCGGCCGTGTCTAACCACCTCATCAAGAACTTCCCGCAGTTCGATCTGAACATCCCCGACCAGTTCCGCGTCGATCTGTGGGTGCAGGACTTCAAGAATGACGTCGCGGCCGGTACGGTGCCCGCGTTGAGCATCCTGTGGATCATGGATGACCACACTGGCGGCCCGCCGACCCCGGACGCCGAACAGGCCGATAACGACTTGGCCATTGGGCGCATTATCGACTACATCAGCCACAGCAACGTCTGGTCCACGTCGGCGATCTTCATGGAGGAAGACGACGCGCAGAACGGCGTCGACCACGTTGACGGTCACCGCAGCCCAGGCTATATCGTCAGCCCATATGCTGTGCAGAACGGACCTGCCGACCACCATTACTACACTCAGGTCAACATGACTCGGACGATCGAGCAAATCCTCGGTCTGCCGACCATGAACCAGTTCGACCTGGTGGCGTCGCCGATGAGGACGGCTTTCGTCAAGGGCACGCCGCTCGCAGCCAACTTCAAGCCATGGTCGCACGTGCCAAACCAGGTCCCGCTGGACCAGGGCGTTACTGCGAGCGCAGCCCCTACGATGGAAGGCCCTCGGATCAAGGCCCTGAGGGAGGCTTGGCTCCGGAAGAAGGCGCAGATCTTCGCCGGCAAACTGACCAAGCCCGACGCCGAAGACCCGGACACTGTCAACCATCTGAACTGGTACCTGTCCACCGGGTTTACGCGGCCCTATCCCGGCGAGAGCACGGTTCGCCCTCCGAGCGATTTCGACAACCCGGCACCCACCACGGCAGACCTGGACGACTAAAACAAGTTCCGACTGCAACTGCCCTCTCCCCGATAACCGGGGAGAGGTTTTTTTGTTCACGCCTCAAACGCAAACTCCGCACCAACTTTAACCCGCCCCGCTACCAGCGTGAACGTTACTGCCCCCGGGTTCGTCCCGCTTCAACGCAAAGAACACATCGCCTGTGGGTTTTCCTAATCAGTAGAAATTGTTGAAAAAGGCAATCCGAGTCCCGAAATGGAAGAAGAACGGCAGGAGTGGCCGACCAACCACCCAGGATCTCACGCTATACTGCTCACTCCCCTTTTTTCACGTCCAAGGAACATTAAATGAAGCGCATTATCCTCGCTGTTGTCCTCGCGGTTTCGTTGCAAGCGGTCGCTCAGGTGAGTTCCGTGCCCACCGCTTCGTCCAATCCGAAAGTAAGGGCAATTACGGGATTCGTACGGCTAGACAGGGCAACGTACCAAAAACAAATTGCCGATGCCCTCGTCGTGTTGCGGAGAGTCAAAGCCGAATTTGAATCTTCCGGTTACGAAGTAGAGACAGTGCGCGTGACGACTCAGCCCCTGGCGGATCTCGTCACCGGTATGTCGGAGGACCAGGCGTTGGCCTTTCTCGCGCAGCTTGACGCATTATCCGTAAGGGAGAATTTCCTGCCGAACGTGGGACCGGGAAGTCTCGACGACACCGATGATCCGGCCACGATGCACCTGCTCGAAAGGGCGCTCTCGACTCTTCCGAACATCGAGGGCAGCGCGATCATCGCCGACGAAGCTGGCATTCATTGGAGAACAATTCGGAGCACCGCTGAAGTCGTGAAGTATGTCAGTGAACACAGTCCACATAGCCATGGGACCTTCAATTTCACCGCGACCGCGATGCTGAAGCCGTTTGCCCCATTCTTCCCGGGTTCCTATCACACCGGCGCTGGCAGACAATTTGCCATTGGCTTTGAAGGAGCTAATGTCGTCCTCGACGTCTTCAGCAAAGATAAGGGCAACGCCGAAGCCGCCCTTGCCGACCTGACGGTTGCGCTCACAAAACATGCATCGGTCGCTGCGGCGGCGGGCAGAAAAGTTGCAGCTGAAACTGGCTGGGCCTATTTAGGGGTCGACCCTACGCCTGCTCCCTTGGGGGACGTATCGATAGGGGCCGCTATCGAAGCTTTCACAGGTGCGAAGTTCGGTTCCAGCGGGACCCTCACTGCGGCACAAATTATCACCGCTGCTGTAAAAGCTGTGCCGGAGAAGCAGGTCGGCTACTCAGGCTTGATGGTGCCCGTGATGGAAGACAAGCTTCTGGCGCAACGGTGGGCGGAGTCCACTTACAACGTCGACTCATTGCTCGCCTATTCGGCTGTCTGCGGAACGGGTTTGGATACAATCCCGCTCCCGGGCGACATTAGCATCGAGCAGATGGAGCGCATTTTCGGTGACGTGGCTTCGCTCGCTACAAAATGGAACAAACCCCTCTCTGCGCGGCTGCAGCCAATTCAAGACAAGAAGGCGGGCGATCGGACTGATTTCCAGGATCCGTATCTTTTCAACACCACGTTGCACGCCCTGCCATAGCTGTTGCACTGGTTGCGTTTCCGGTAAGGGTTGTCAGCCGTCCACACTCCTGCCGGCAATTGCGTTTGGCCGTTTTCGGCGACCCATCGATCCGTCTCAGGACAGGCGCTAACACTTTCACTCTGCAAGACTTAGCTTGTCATTCACGTTTCAGACGGGAATCAGACGTCGTCTATAGAGCTGCGGTTTCAGACCGGTCAATCTCTGCCTATCCCGCAACTGCGGATGAGGTAGAGCCGTGGCATCCCTAAAGTCGAGGTTGGTGATGAGTTGCGGTCTGATCGTTTCGGTGTGGATGCTCCCGACAACGGGTCAGACCGTAGCCGAGGTTGCAAGGCCAGAAACCGAGAGGGCAATACTGTCTAGCCAGGAATTCCACTGCCATACGGGTTACTCTCTGGCGCAGTGCCAAAAGGACATCCTTGAATTGAAAAAGGTTCTGGCTCATTACCCGATCGAGGGGCTGGGGCATTGGACATGGGTTCTGGTACGGTCTCAAGACTGGAAGCCGATTTCCCACATGCTGCGATTGAATCCGGAGAGCCCCGCCTTTACAGCGCTCGAACCCCGGGAAACGTTTCTCGAAGAAGCGCTCTTCGTCCACGATCCGCTGCGCACAGCTGAGCTGATGGAGGAGTGGCAAAGGTCAATGCCTGAGCTTCTCGAGCTCGCGGTCACCCACGAATTAGGCCATGCGTTCTGCGACGAGCCGAACGAGGCAGTCGCGGATCACTTTGGCGAGGAGTTAAGGAACGGCCGTCTGACGCGCTGCCGTACCTCCACGGAGCCCAGAAGGAAAAGAGTGGGAACGGCGGAGCTCCGGGGGCTGAAAACAAACGCTTTCAGAGCGCCCTAGCGATAGGCGTGAGCTTGTGCCGGGGAGGCTCACCACTTCACAGCATAGATTTCCTGTGTACTGTTGTTCCGCGAAAGCAGAACAGAGTCGTCGGGAGCCAACCCGGTCCAACTCATATATGTTCCGATGGACAAGCGATCAAGACGCTTGAGATCCACAATCGTTTCCAGCCTGCGGTCACTGATGCGGGTACGCACCACCCGTGAGGGATATCCGCTTCCATGATTCCATTCTTGAAAGTAAAGGAATTTGCCGTCGCGCGACCAACTCGGATATCCGGAATACTGGGCGGAAAGCTGCTCCCACTTCTGCGTCCTCGTGTCAAACAACATCATTTTGCTGTCCGGTTGAGAAAGCGCCGCAATGTAGACTCCATCCGGTGAAGTCCTGGGAGACCACATCTCCGTTGCCCCAGGAAGAGGACTAACTTGATTCGTGTTTAAGTCCAGCACTTTTATGCCCCGCGATTCTCCACCTTTCCAGGGACCAAAGACGATCAACTTATTGTCTGGTGTCCACGTGGCATCGGCAATCTCATCATTTCCCGGTATCATCTGCCGCGCAACGCCTCCCTGACTGGGAATCAAATATGTTGTCCAATGATCGCCGCCCGCCGTACCCATAAAGGCGATCTGCTTTCCATCCGGCGAGCACCGCGGGAGAAACGCACGCATGGGCGGAAAAGTGAGCTGTACCCGCTCGGTTCCTGTGATGTTGCTGCGCCACAACGTCCCTTCAGGGAATAGGGTATATGCCAACCACTGCCCGTCGCGGGAGGCTTCCACTCCCTCAGCGGAGATTCCGGAAAGATAAGGCACAAGCTCTGCCGTTTGTGAAACGTATTTGACTAGCTCGGCCCGAGGGATGCTGCCTACGACGAAGGCTTCATTGGGCGCAGCGCTGGCACTGGGCTCGGAAACATTCATCGGCCCGGCCGTCAAGCGGGTGAGCGCTGGGCGGAGACGACTGTGGTTACCGGGTAGCTCCCAAAGATCGGTTCTCCCGGCACGAGTCCACTGAAACAGGAAGTCCTCGCTGCCAGCCATCCACGCACCGCAGCAAACAGCAGAGCCTGGCAATCCGGGAACGACTTGATGCAGACCGGTACCATTCGACGACACTTCCCAGATAGAGCTTGTGCCTCCCATGGCTCGGGTAGTCATCGTGAATCGCAAAAGCTGCCTGTTTGGCGACCAGCGCAGAGACTCGACGTAACCGGAAACGGTCAGGAGGTTGCGTCGATTAGAACCATCTCTGTTCGCGACATCGAGATCGTGGCCGTTGCAATAGACGATGGTCTCCGCTCTCTCACCCCACACTGCATCGGTGGCGACCACGTTGTCGACGGGTCGGGCGGATCCTCCGGCAACCGGAAGGATCCACAAGGGAGACCCGTCGATTTCCTCCTCCTTCTTCGAATTATCCCCAGACAGGATCAGCAATTCGGTTCCGTCGGGTGATAGATCGGCGGGTCGAGGATTGGAGACAGTGGTCGGAATTGTTGTCGTCTCCCCGCCCTTGGCCGAGACTTGGGCAATGATTCGCCCCACGGGCAGGACCTCGGAAAAGTAGATCCGCGAACCATCGCTTAGCAGGCGCCCCTGTTTTGCCTGTCCGTCGCTCGTGAGCTGAGTAAAGTCCAATACCCTAGCAGGCAGCGACGACGCGGTGCTCCAGTGGCGCAAAGCAAAGACTACCGACAATAGCGCCAGAATCAGGACGGCACCGAGTTTTAGGATGGTGCTTATCCGGACTCTCTCCGGACCGACTTTTTCTGCGACCGACTCGGGCCCGGAATTCGGTGCGGTGACAGGTGCAATGAACCGATATCCGCGTTTGGGAACCGTTTCGACGAAGGCGGGATTCTCGGCCGAATCGCCCAAAGTTTCCCGTAAGCGCTTAATGGTTGTATTCAGGCCGGTCTCGAAGTCCACAAATGTGTCGGCTGGCCACAAGGCTGACCGCAGTTGCTCTCGAGTGACAGTCTGGCCAGCATGTTCAAGCAATTTGAGCAGAACCTGATACGGCTGATCCTGCAACTTCAGCTTGATGCCGTTTCGGCGCAACTCCCCGGTGTGCGCTTCTAACTCAAAGACTCCAAAGCGGTAAAGGGAACGAACTTCGTACGACAAAGGCATACTTCGGAACCCCGTGGGAGTTTAGACGTTTGAACGGGATGACTGGCAGCAAGTATTTGGATTGTGAATTGAAACGCGGTTGTTCATTTCACCGAGTGAGCTCACTCTTGTCCGCCAATGGCAGTTTGGCGGCCCGAAGACAGGTTTGGCTAACAAACGTTGACCACAACAGGGTATTCCCCCAGGTTCGTAACTCGGGTTTGAAAGAACAACAGCTTGAAAGATGTCGGAAATGAGGTTTGAGCCAAATCTTGTCGAGAGGGTAAACTTGATATGGTTTTGGTAACTCACTGATTATGGGGGTAATATGTCGTTGGCAAAGTGTCCGGTTTGCCCCTTAAATTTGATATTCTGAAAGTAGAGAGTAAGACACGGTGGCGCAAGCCCGAGTTGGGTTTTGCGCCATTTTTATTGGGCGGGAAAAAAGATCAGGGGCGAAAGATGCGGGAGTTATTGAAAAGGCAGGTGAGCGGGCGAGAAAAAGCAGGTCTTTCCACCGTGCTTCCTCTTCCCTTTCCCTCAGGAAGAGGAAGCTCCGGTCGAGATGACAAAGCCGTGTTTTCCCTACCTACATGAAGGCGAAGCTCTAGTCGAGGGAAGAATTGCATAAGGCGGGCTGTAGCTCAAGCGTGAGGACGTCCGAAAGCGGCTATGTGAATGCGAAGGAGAGTGGCTATTGTAAGCTACCAATACGTCGCTTTAGTTTTCTTTAATCTAAGAGCGCACTTCTCCGGCTCCCAGGATACCCGTTTACTTAGGATGAGATGATGAGAATGAGTCTTGGACGTCAGGTGTATGGATTGGCTGCTGTCGCTTTTGGCCTCATCACTTTGGTCTGGCATGACTTTAACGGTTGGCAACAAATCCGGGCGCTGGGGAACGTTCCTCACCGCCAGATTCTCGTATACTTCGCGGCTGCGATCGAGCTCATTGGGGGCATAGCGATTCAGTGGCCTAGAGCGGCGCGAGCCGGCGCTTTCGCGCTGGGCATCCTCTATCTCGTCTTTGCTTTGCTCTGGGTGCCGCACATCGTTGCCACACCGCAAATTTATGATGGGTGGGGCAACTTTTTCGAGCAATTTTCTCTCGTCTCGGGCGCACTGATCGTTTATGCAGCGTTCGGTCAGGGCAATTCAGAGCGGGCAGCACGGTTGGCCCGAATCGGGTACGTTGGTTTCGGAATCTGTGTGGTTTCATTCACACTCGAACAACTCATTTATCTTTCTGGAACGGCAGGCTTCGTTCCGAAGTGGATTCCTCCGGGACAAATGTTCTGGGCGATAACCACGACAATTGCAATGGCGCTCGCAGCCATTGCCCTACTTTCCGGGCGCTCCGCTGTTGTGGCGTCGCGATTATTGACAGCCATGCTGATCGGTTTCGGGTTGCTGGTGTGGTTGCCGGCGCCGTTTGACGATCCACATAAGCTGATCAATTGGGCCGGCAACGCGCAGAATCTGGTGATAACCGGAGCGGCGTGGATTGTCGCCGATTTTCTCAGCCAGAACCGCTCCGCCTCGACGGCCACTTAGTCGAGCGCCCGGACGCGGTCTCTTGTAAGGCTCGTTAATCCTTTTGCCTTTGTGCAGCGTAATGCCTGCGGATTGATCGTGCCGAACTCACTTTCCTGTCGAGCCCGGTATTAGGCTCCCCCATGATGGTGTTTCTGGTCACTGACTTCGATCTCGGAAACAGGCAAGACATTGGAGCCAAGGGGAACCTGACGCGAAAGCCATCATCCGCGACGCCCGTGTGGGTTTTCGGGAAGGAGAAAGATGGGAAATCAGAGAGTGGCGCTCGGAAATCATCGAGGACTTCCTGGCAAAGAAACGGATTGCCATGGTCGGCCTGTCCCGCCAGCCCAAGGATTTTAGCGTGATGTTATTCGAGGAACTCTGACGCCGTGGATATGACGTGGTTCTGGTCAATTCTGGCGCAGCAGAAGTTATGGGGCGGCCCTGCTTCGCCCGGGTGCAGGACGTCAAGCCTCCGGTCGACGGGTGCTGCCGATGACCTCGTCCACTGCGACTGAGGCTGTGGTCGAAGGCTGCGCGGAGGCGGGCATGCGCCAGGTATGGCCGGGTATGGATGTACAGCGCTGGTAGTCAGGGCGGCCAGCGCCCCCAAGGGCCGTGGAGTTCTGCTGGGGCGCGCGGGTTCATTCGCAAGATTACCGCGAGTTATCCGCGCCGCCATGCACTGGCTGGATGAGAGTTCAACGAAAAGCCCCGCCCAAGCGGAGCTTGGACCGGGCACCCAGTATCCTCAGAAATTCGCAATCCTCAGGAAAAAATTCGCATGAACCCTGTCGCGGTGAGATCCGGAGACAGAAATTGTGCTTCGTGTCCGGCTCCGCGCGCCAGGGCTTCCGCCGCCAGATGTCCGCTGCGCACCGCGCCTTCCATGGTGGCCGGCCAACCCGTGGCGGTCCAGTCTCCGGCGAGAAAGACGCGCGGCCAGGGCGTTACCGGCCCCGGCCTGTATGCGTCAATGCCCGGACGGGGCGAGTAGGTGGCGTTCACTTCCTTGATGACGGTCGCCTTCACAAGACTTGCTTCGCGAGAGGCAGGGAAGAACTCGCGCACTTCGGTGAGCGCGAGGTCCACGATCTCCGCACGCGACCTGTCGATCAGGGTTTTCGACGAACTCACGACCAACTCGATGTAGCTGCCGCCTGCGGCTCCGCTGCCCGTTCCATTCGTAGCCTGGGTGCGAATCGGCTGCAGCCGTGACTTGTGGAACATCCACTGCACCGTGCGGTCGAGCAGCACGGCGTGGTCGAGATCGGAAATCTGCCGGTCGAACCACATGTGAATGCCGGTGATGGGCGAAGTTTCGAAGTGGCTGAGTTGTTCGCGCAAGGGATTGCTCTCCGCTCGGTCGGGCAGAAGGCGATCGAGGGCTTCGAAGGGTAGTGCTACCACAAGAAAGTCGAACGGCTCTTCGGCGTCGCTGAGCCCCACCCGTACCTGCGATGACTCCGATACGAAACCTTCGACCGGACGCCGGAAGTGCAGTACGCCGCCCCGTGTCCGGACGTAGTCACCGGCCGCATTGTAGAGATTGGTGAGCGGCACGGTCGGCACGCCCATCTGCCGCGCGGCAGGGGACTTCATCGACTCGCGCACCACCTGGGCCGCGGCGGAGATGGAAATCCGGTCAAGTTCTTCGCTGAGAGCGCTGACCAGAATCGGCCGCCAGAAGCGGGTCACGGCGTGCTCGGTCTGGCCGTGGCGATCCAGCCAATGTTGAAACGACTGGCCCGTATCGCGCTGTTGGGTGAGCGTCAGCGGGGCGAGAGCACGCGCGATCGACAACTTGTCGGCCACCCTCAAGAAAGAGAAATTGAAGAACGACGGCGCGGTGTGAAGGGGGGCGGGAAGAAAGGAGGATTTCATCACCGAGATCCGGCCACCGGGTTCGATGAAATTCATTTGATCGAACCAGCGGATCTGATCTACGACGCCGATACGGTGGTAAAACTCGATCAGGTTGGTGCAGCTGCGGAACAGCACGTGCTGGCAGTTGTCTACCACTTCGCCGGTGCCGGGATGTTCGTAGGACGAAGCGCGGCCGCCAAGGAACGGACGCTTCTCAAAGAGCGTGACGCGGAAACCGGCGTCGGACAGGGCACATGCGGTGGCGAGTCCGGCGAGGCCGCCTCCAGCGACGGCGACTGTGGGTTGGGACGGGGTGGAAGGCATCAGATCAGGGATGAGCTAAGTCAAAGTCCCCGCCCTCTTGCAAAGGACGCGAGAAGGACGGGGCCCCCGCGTCAGGTCAGGCGTTTGATGAAACCTTTCCCCAGCATGCGCAGCTTTTCCCACCGGCTCAGGCCGACTTTGCCGGTGAAGACGTCGTACTGCTTCTCGGCGATCTTTTCGAGCAGTCGGCGGTAGATGTTCACCAGTACCCACAATGCAGGCTGGCTGTCTTCGGAGACATACGGAATCAGTTCGTCGCCGGAAGCGTAGAATTCGCGGGCTCGTTCCGCTTCCAGCGCCAGCAATGGGCGGAAACGTGCGGGATCTGGTGTGGCGAGCAGGTCCGACGCGGAAAGGTTGAACTTTGCCAGATCCTCTTCGGGAAGATAGATCCTGCCCATGACCGCATCTTCCTTCACGTCGCGAAGGATGTTGGTGAGTTGGAAGGCGAGGCCGCAGCGCTCGGCCAGTGGCTCGGCGGCGGGATCGCGGTAACCGAAGACATGAATGCAGACCAGGCCGACGACTGACGCGACACGGTAGCAATAAAGGCGCAGGTCTTCGAAGGTCTTGTACTGGATTGTTAAGCCGGGAACGCTGGTGGTTTGTGCCGCGGCTTCGGCATCTTCAACGTCCATGGCGGTGCCGTGGGCGAGCTCGTCGAGCAGGCCGGCGGGGATGGCGAAGCGACGCTGAGAGTCGGTCAGCGCCAGCAGGATGGCATCGTCGGTCGGATGGCCTTGCTGGGCGGCGTGCAGGGCGTCGAGCCAGGTGTCGAGTTTCTGGCGGCGTTCGGCAAGGCTCAGAGAAGGATCGTCGGTGATGTCGTCGCAACGGCGCATGAAGGCGTAGACGGCGCACAGTGCTTCCCGCTTGCGGCGCGGTAGAACCAGAAAAGCGTAGTAGAAATTCTTGGCCGCGGTGCGCGTGATGCCGCGGCAGACCGAATACGCCATCACGAGCTGGGGCGGCGCCGGCGTCCAGGGAGCTGGGACCTGCTGCGTGCCCGCGCTCAACTTTTTCCTCCCTTGCTTCCCAGGAGTTTGCCGAGGGCGGCGCGCGCCACCAGCGCGAGTTTGCGGGGCATCGAAATCGCGGGACGATTTCCGAGAACAGCGTAGTCCTGCCTTTCAATGGCGCGCAAGATTTCCTGGCCGCCGCGACTGAAGAGTTCCAGGTCGATGGCCAGTTCGCGGTCCACTTTGCCGATCAACGGCAGTCCCTGCCGGAACCAGTCGCGGGCGCGCTCGACTTCGAATTTCATCAGGGCGCGGAAAGCCGCGGTGTTCTGCTGGCGTGCGATGTCGTCCTCGGCGACGCCGAAGCGGCGGAGATCTTCGAGCGGCAGATAGATGCGGCCTTTCTCGCGGTCGATGCTGACGTCTTGCCAGAAGTTTGCCAGTTGCAACGCGGTGCAGGTGAAATCGGAAAGCTGCTGCCGCTCGGCGTCGTGGTATCCGCAGAGGTAGAGCACGAGATGGCCGACGGGATTGGCGGAGTAGCGGCAATAGGCCAGGACGTCGTTGAAGGTCTCGAAGCGCGTGACGGTTTGATCCTGCCGAAAGGCGACGAGCAGATCGGAAAACTCGTGCTGGGGAATCTGGAACTGGCGGACGGTTTCGGCCAGGGCCACAAATACCGGATGTTTGGGTGCACCTTGGTAGCAGGCTTCGAGTTCGCGCTGCCACTGGTCGAGGAGTTCCAGCGACAGAGCGGTGTCTCCGACTTCGTCGCCTAGGTCGTCGGAGATGCGGCAATAGGCGTAAACATTGAAGAAATGCTGGCGCAGGTGGCCGGGAAGGAACCAGGTGGCAACTGAGAAATTCTCGTAATGGGTGCGGGCCAGACGAGCGCAGTACTCGCGGGCTTCGGGTAGGGAGGGCGGTGTCGGAGGAATGGCGTAGGGGGCGGGCAGGCGGCTCCAGCCGAGCGCAGCCGAGGACGTGAGTGGCGGGTTGGGAGCGGCGACTTGAGTCATTCTAAATTCAGCGCGGGGCCATTTCGGATTCCTTCAAACTACGATCCAAACAACCGAAAGCGGGGAGAGAATTCCTCTTTGCGCCCTTCCGAGGTCAGGCGATGTCGGGATCCTTCGACTGCGTAACTGGTTCGCATTCGCGAACCGGTTACTCCGCTCAGGATGACAAAACGAACTCAATGGCCCGGGATGATGGCGGTTTTGATGTCGCTGCCGCGGTTCAGCATGTGACGCAGAACCTGTTGCAGGCGCGACAAGGGCGCCTCCCCGGTAATGTAATCGGTCGGTCTGATCTTCTTGGCGGCAATGAGTCCGAAGGCCCGGCGAACAGTTTCCGGAGTGTGGTGGAACGTCGCCTTCAGGGTGATTTCGGAATAGTGCAGGCGATTGGTGTCCAGCTGCACCTTGGTTCCGCTGGCGCAACCGCCAAAGAAGTTCACCGTGCCGCCTTTGCGCACCATCTCGACGGCCCATTCCCAGGCTTCCGGCTTGCCCACGGCTTCGATGACCACGTCGCAACCCCGCTTCTGCGGAGAAAGCGCGCGGACGGCCTCGACCACGTTCGCCACTTTCGTCGTTTGGATGATTTCGTGGGCGCCCATTTGTTTGGCGGCTTCGACCTGGCTGTCACGCTTGACCAGGGAAATCACATTGCAGCCGATAGCGCGGGCCACCTGGACAAACATCAGCCCGATCGGCCCGCCGCCCAGGATCGCCACGGTTTCGCCGATCTCAACCCCGGTCTCATGAAGGCCTCGCAGGACGCAGGCCAGCGGCTCGGTCATGGCGGCATCTTCGAAGGTCACATTGGGCGGGATTACGAGCATGTTGGCTTCGACGATGCGCCGCGGCACACGAATGTATTCGGCGTACGCGCCGTTGTTGAAGAGCAAGTCCTGGCAGAGGTTTTCCTGATGCTTGGAGCAGTAGAAGCACATCTGGCAGGGGGCGGAGTTGAGGGCAACCACACGCATGCCCTTCTTGAATCCATGAACCCCGGCGCCGACTTCTTCGATGACGCCGGCCAACTCGTGGCCAAACAGTGCGGGAGGAACGATCATGCGGGCATGGTAGCCGCGCTGGAACACCTTCAGGTCAGTGCCGCAGGTGAGGGCAACTTGCACCTTGACCAGAACTTCACCCTCGTTGACGCGGGGGATCGGCACCTTCTCGATCTTCAGGTCTTCTTTGCCGTACAGGACGGCAGCGGTCATTTTTCCATTCACTTAAGCATTCCTTCCACTCGCTTTACCGGGCCCAGGTACCACCGGGCTGAATCAACACTTTCATTGACGAAGGCTGCGGGTGAGCCGCCAAATCCAACCCTTGGGTGCTTTCGGCCAGCGGGAAACGGTGGCTGACCAGGCGGTCCAAGTCCATCTCGCGACTCATGACGAAACGCACCGATTCTTCCTGCAGGTCAACCGATGCGCTGTAGGACCCCACCAGGCTCTTCTCGTCGACACAGATGGCTGCAGGATCAATGACCGCCTCTCCGTGCTGGGTTTGCGCGAACAGCAAAACACGGCCCCCTGGGCGGGCAGCGTCCATCGCGGTGCGAATCAGGGAATTGCCGCCTACGGCGAGAATCACCGCGTCGGCGCCACGCCCCTCGGTCCGCTCGCGGACGCGCTCGACCACGTCTGCTTGTGAAGCATCGATTGTAAGCTCATTCCCGAAACTTGACCCTATTCTAAGCCTCTCCGGATACAAATCGGAAGTAATTAAGGTGACCCCCGCCCGCCGGGCCAGCACGCTCAGGATGATGCCGATCGGACCCTGCCCGATGGTCAGCACGGTCTCGCCCCGGCGCAGGCGTAGGGCTTCAATGCCTTTCAAACAGGTGTTCACCGGCTCGACAAAGCAGGCCTGCTCGAATGAGACGCCGTCGGGGATAGGAACCGTACCATGATCGACGATCCAATCCATGACGCGCACGTATTCGGCGAATCCGCCGCCGGACGGCTCGAATCCGGCGGTGCAGCCAACTTTTTTGTAGGTGGCGCACTGGGCGAAGGTCTTGTTCTGGCAATAAAAACACTGGCGGCAGGGGATGTGGTGAAAGACGACAACGCGGTCGCCGGGGCGGTAGTTGCTCACGCCCTCGCCCACGGCGGCAACGACGCCGGAAGTCTCATGGCCGAAGATACGTGGAGCAGAATGCGAGCCGGTGGAAATCTTCTTAAGATCGGTTCCGCAGACGCCGCAAGAATGCACCCGGACCAGGATTTCGCCGGGGCCGATCTTGGGGACGGGGACGGTCTCAACGCGGACGTCGCTTACTCCGCGATAGACGGCAGCCAGCATGGTTGCAGGGATAGCGTGCGGCTCGGTTTCAACCGCGTACACTCCAGCCATGATCATAAGTGCAGTTAGATGATGCTTAGCCTGGTTTCGATTTCAGTTCCGGATGAAGAGGTATTGTAAGCGAAAGTTTGGGGAATGGGGTGGGGGCTCCGGTCTGTTGTAAATCCCCACCCTTCGGCAGGCTCAGGGCAGGCTTTCTCGGGCAGAGAACTCGCGAGAAATGGGGCCCCCACGGGCGGACGGTTTTTCATGCTATGCTGCGCAAACTTCGTCTTTCCAGGAAAACTGTGCTGGTTGAATTGCGGCTTGAAAACTATGCGGTGATCGACAACCTGGCGGTCGAGTTCGGGCAGGGGCTCAACCTGCTGACGGGCGAGACCGGGGCGGGGAAGTCGATCCTGATTGATGCCTTGGCCTTGCTGCTGGGCGACAAGGCGTCGAGCGACGTGATCCGCGCCGGGGCAGAGCGCGCCGTGGTCTCGGCCGTGTTCGAGGCGGAGGGGGCGGCGGAGAAGCCGCTGGAGAAGATTCTCCAAACCAACGGATTGGACGAGTCCGATGACGGCTCTTTCATTCTGCGGCGCGAGATCGCGGCTGGCGGCAAGGGGCGGGTGTTCGTGAACAACCAGCCGGCGACGGTCGCGGTGCTGCGGTTGCTAGCTCCGTATCTGGCGACGATCCACGCGCAGAATGAATCCATTCTAGCGTTCGACGGGCGGGCGCGGCTGGGATTGCTGGACGCATTCGCGGGTAGCCAGCTTGAATCGGTGGAGGCGGCGTTTGCGGTGTGGAACGAGATTCGTGCCCGCATTGACAATCTCGAACGCGGCGAGCAGGACCGGCTGCGACTGGTGGATCTGTGGTTTTTCCAGAAGCGTGAGATTGAGGATGCGCGTCTCGAGAGCGGAGAAGACGAACAGCTGGAAGCGGAAAAGCGCGTGCTGGCCAACGCGGAGAAGATCTATAACGCGGCCATGAATGCGTTCGACTTGCTCTATGAGGGCAACGGGTCGACGGCTTCGTCGCTGCGGGCGGCGCAGAAGCAGGTTGAGGAATTGGCGCGGTATGAGCCGAAATTCCAGGAGGCGCTGGCGGCGTTGGAGACGGCGCGCATCAGCGTCGAGGATGTGGGTGCGACCGTGCGCGACTATGCCGGAGGCATTCACGCCTCGCCGGACCATTTAGCGCAAGTCGAGGACCGGCTGGCGCTGCTGGACCGGTTGAAGCGCAAATATGGGCCGTCGCTGGATGAGGTGATTCAGTTTGGGGCGGAAGTCGCGCGCAAGCTCTCCGAGGTTGAGAACAAGGACGAAATCCTGAAGCAGCTGCGGGTGGAGTTGGGCCAAGCGGCGGCGGAATATTTGCAGACTGCGCGCGCGTTGTCGAAAAAGCGCTACGAGGCGGCGCGCCGGCTGGAGAAGCTGGTTGAGGCGGAGATCAACGATCTCGCGATGAAGGTGCTGTTCCGCATTGCGCTGACCAGCCTGGAAGAGGACGCGAACTGGGCGGCCTCGGGACTGGATCAGGTTGTCTATTTGATTTCGACCAATCCGGGCGAGCCTCTCAGGCAGCTGGAACACATCGCCTCCGGGGGCGAGCTTTCGCGGGTGATGCTGGCACTGAAAGCGAGCGTGGAAGCGGGAAAGCCAAGTGTGGCGCGGGCGCTCTCGCCCGCGCGGGCGCGGAGCGCCTCGTCTCCGCGAACCCTGGTTTTCGACGAAATCGACACCGGCATTGGCGGACGCGCGGCTGAGGCCGTTGGCAAGAAGCTCAAGGCGCTGGCGCGATCGAACCAGGTGCTGTGCGTAACCCACCTGCCGCAGATCGCGACCTTCGGCGATCATCACTACGTAATCGAGAAGAAGGAGTCCGGCGGGCGCACCTGCACCGGCATCCGCCCGGTGACTGGGGAAGAGCGCACCGAAGAGGTCGCACGCATGCTCAGCGGGGCGAAGCTGACCGAGACCTCGCGCAAGCACGCCGAACAGATGATCAAGGCCAACCGGTAACCGCGCGCCCAGCAAGCCCGACAACTATTCATGTAGGAATCATGTAGGAACAGCGCCCCCGCGACGCCCCATTGCCACCCCGCCTAATGTGGGGCTAGCGCAGGTAGCTGCCACGGGTTCGCCGGACGAGATTTTCGACAAGACGGTCGGCGAGATGGAGTCGCGACGCCTTAGAGTCCTTGCCCACAAGCTCCGGGACGCCCGGGAGAATCGCCGCTAGGGTAGGGTCTCAGTTTTCAAACCGCGACACTCCCGCACCTCTGTTTCCCGATTTGAGGAGCTTGGATATCTCCCAGATTGCCCCGCCCGTTCGCAGGCTGGAATTCTCCGTTCGCTGCTAATCCCCGCTCTTTCTGTGGCTTACGTTGACCATCCTGACACTTTCCGGTAGTTTATTACTATCGCGACAAGGGGGATCGTGTACCTTGGGAAAGACCTATTTTGCGCGATTCGTGCTTCTTGGTGCATCCAACAAAGTGGGGCTCAATGGCAGGCGTGCTAGCGAAAACTGACGGGAAGACCTTACTGTTGCTCAAGCCGCGGGGATTCTGCGCAGGGGTGGTGCGAGCCATTGATGTGGTGCGCATCGCTCTGGAGGCGTTTGGGCCTCCGATTTACGTGCGCAAGGAGATTGTCCACAACAGCTTTGTCGTGGACGAACTGCGGGGTAAGGGCGCGATTTTCGTCGACAGCGAAGATGAAGTGCCCAACGGCGAGCGCGTCATTTACAGCGCCCATGGAGTTTCTCCTGAGGTGCGCGAGCACAGCGCGCGGCGCGGGTTGCGGGTGATTGACGCCACCTGTCCGCTGGTGACCAAGGTCCACGTCGAGGCGGTCAAGTTCGCCAAGGAGGGGTATTCGCTGATTCTGATCGGGCATAAGGATCACGACGAGGTGATTGGCACTTTGGGCGAGGCGCCGCTGGTTACGCAGGTTGTGGGCTCCCCCGATCAGGTGAAAGACCTTAACGTGCCGGATCCGAATCGGGTGGCCTATCTGACGCAGACCACGCTCAGTCTGGATGAGACCAAAGACATTATTGCCGCGCTGAAGCAGAAGTTTCCCAACATTAAGGGACCCGCGGCGCAGGATATCTGCTATGCCACCGAGAACCGGCAGGTGGCGGTAAAGCAAGTGGCGTCGGAGTCGGATTTGCTGCTGGTGGTCGGCTCCGAGAATAGCTCGAATTCGAACCGGTTGGTGGAAGTGGCGCGCAACCTGGGCACGAATGCGCACTTGATTGACAGTTGCAACGACATTGAACGCGAGTGGCTGAAAGATGTGAAGACGATTGCCCTGACGGCGGGGGCGTCGGCTCCGGAGCACCTGGTAGAAGAGACGGTCGCTTTCCTGCGCAACAAGGGTTTCGACAACGTGCAGGAACTGGAAGTGATGCCGGAGAACGTGCGCTTTGGGCTTCCACCGGAAATTGTGGAGGCAATCGCCGCCGCGCCGGCTGCGGGCGATTAATTGTGCGTAGCGACGTTGCTTCGAACGTCTCTCTCGCCATCATCGGAAATGCCGCCAGCAGAGACGTAGCACACTACCTCTCTACGATGAGAATTATCGGAGCTGTGAACTGATGGACAAAAACTCCCCCGAGTCCAACCCCTCGACCTCTCTTGGTTCAAACCCGCAGCTTCGTTTCGGCAAAATTGAAGAACTTGGCAGCCACGTGGGCACGGCGATCGCGGCGGCGCGCAAGTATCTTTTCTCGCAGCAGCACAAAGACGGGTACTGGTGCGGCGAACTCGAGGCCGATACCACGCTCGAGTCGGACTACATCCTGCTGCACTCGCTGCTGGGAACCGGCGACCAGGAACGATTCCAGAAGGCTGCGAACTGGGTTCTGCGGCATCAGAACGAAGATGGCGGCTGGAGTATCTACGCGGGGGGACCATCAAACATCAGCGCCTCGGTGAAGGCCTATTTCGGGCTGAAACTGGCCGGGTACGCGGCCGATCATCCTGTCTTAGAGCGCGCCCGCACCAAGATTCTGGAGATGGGCGGCGTCACCGAGGTGAATACATTCACTAAGATCTATCTGTGCTTTTTCGGGCAGTACGATTATGACGCCGTGCCGG
Organism: Candidatus Sulfotelmatobacter sp.; assembly: GCA_035511455.1. Taxonomy (GTDB): domain Bacteria; phylum Acidobacteriota; class Terriglobia; order Terriglobales; family Acidobacteriaceae; genus Sulfotelmatobacter. The sequence goes on from DATKFH010000136.1 coordinate 27,696, forward strand.
CGATCCCGCCCGAGATCGTGCTCTTTCCCAACTGGTTTTGGTTCAACATCTACGAGATTTCATCATGGTCGCGGGCCATCCTGGTGCCACTGTCGATCTGCTACGCCAAGAAACCATTCAAGAAGATTGCGCGCGAAATGGGCGTCGAGGAATTGTTTGTCGGCGGCATGCACAAATCACGCATGCACCTGCACTGGGCCAAGAAACTGGTTTCGTGGCGCAATTTCTTTCTGGTTATCGACCGCGTTACGCACTGGTTCGAGCGCGTCCACGTTCGGCCGCTGCGCTCGATCGCGTTGAAGAGCGCGGAAAAATGGATGCTCGAGCGGTTCGAGATGAGCGACGGGCTGGGAGCGATCTATCCCTCGATGATGAACGCGATCATTGCCCTGCGCTGCCTGGGATATTCGCTCGACGATCCCCAGGTCATTCGGGCGCTGGATGAATTCGAAAAACTCGGGATCGAAGAGCAAGACACCTTCCGCATGCAGCCCTGCATGTCGCCGGTATGGGATACAGCCTATGCTCTGTTTGCCCTGGGCGAGGCGGGTGTGCCGGCGGATGATCCGCGCATGGTCAAGTGCGCCGACTGGATTCTGCAGAAACAGGTGCGCAATGCCGGGGACTGGAAGGTCAAGAACAAGTCAGGGCAGCCGGGTGGTTGGTATTTCGAGTTCAACAATGAGTTCTATCCCGATGTCGACGACAGCGCGATGGTGTGCCTGGCGCTGAGCCGGGTGGAGCATCCCAACGGACGCTACCAGCGCGAATCGGTGCAGCGGGCGATTGACTGGATCTTTTCCATGCAGTGCAAGAACGGCGGGTGGGCGTCGTTCGACAAAGACAACGACAAAATGGTCTTTCAGTACGTGCCCTTTGCCGATCACAACGCCATGCTCGATCCGCCGACGGTTGACATTACCGGGCGCATCCTGGAGATGCTGGCGACTTACGGGTACAGCAAGGATCACCCGTCAGTGAAACGGGCGATCGAGTTTATCCGCAAGGAGCAGGAGCCGGATGGAAGCTGGTTCGGGCGCTGGGGCGTGAATTACATCTACGGCACGGCGCTGGTGTTGCGTGGACTGGAAGCGATCGGCATGGACCTGCACGAGCCTTCGATCCAGCAAGGGGCGGAGTGGCTGCGGATGGTCCAGAATGCGGACGGCGGCTGGGGCGAGACGGTGGGGTCCTACGATGATCCGACCTTGCGCGGACAAGGCGAGAGCACGCCTTCGCAGACCGCGTGGGCGATCTTGGGGTTGCTCGCCGCGAACGACACGCGCAGCGATTCGGTCGCCCGCGGGGTTGCCTATCTGCTGCGGACGCAGAACAAAGACGGGTCGTGGGACGAGGCCTACTTCACCGGCACTGGTTTTCCGCGCGTGTTCTATCTGATGTATCACCTCTATCGGGAGTACTTCCCGCTGCTTGCGCTGACGACGTACGCCAAGGTGATGGAGAAGAACGGGAATTAGTTCTTTGTTATCCGTTCTCCCTTCGCCCTCGCGGTGCGATCAAACTGAAATGATCCTCGAAGGCTCATAGTGTTCGCTCCAGAATTGAGAACCGAACTGAGAACTGTTTTGAAGGCCTTCGTTACAGGTGCTACCGGATTCCTCGGCTCCCACGTGGCGCGCGTTCTTGCCGATCAGGGCGCCGACTTGCGCCTGCTGGTCCGCGCTACGAGCAATCTGCGCAACTTGCAAGGGCTCAAGGCTGAGACCGCAACCGGGGACCTGCGCGACGCCGGCTCCCTCGAAAAAGCCATGTCGGGTTGCGATACTGTGTTTCACGTGGCGGCCGACTACCGGCTCTGGGCGCGGGATCCCTGGGAGATGTACCGGTCGAATGTCGAGGGGACGCGGGCGATCCTGGAGGCGGCGCGTAAGAATGGGGTGAGCCGAGTAGTGCACACTTCGAGCGTCGCGACCATGGGGTTCACCGAGAATGGACATCCCGCCGACGAAGATTCTCCGGTTTCGCTGGCCGATATGATTGGTCATTACAAGCGATCGAAGTTCATGGCTGAGCAGATTGCTCTCGAGGCGGGGCGCAGCGGACTGTACGTGGTTACGGTGAATCCGACGACACCGGTTGGGGAACAGGACGTGAAGCCCACGCCAACCGGGCGGATCGTGTTGGATTTTCTGAAGCGCAAGTTTCCCGCGTATGTGGAGACCGGTCTGAATCTGGTCGATGTCAGGGAATGCGCGCGCGGGCACGTGGCGGCGCTCGAAAAAGGAAAGGCGGGCGAGCGCTATATTCTGGGCGGGGAGGATTTAACCCTGAAGCAGATTCTCGACAAGCTCGCAAAGATCACCGGTCTGCCCTCGCCCACGGTGAAGCTGCCGTATGTATTCGCGTTTGTTGCCGGCGTGGTGGACGAAGCCATCACGGGGCGACTGTTGCACCGCGAGCCGCGGGCGACGGTCGATACGGTGCGCATGGGGAAGAAAAAAATGTTCGCAAGTTCAAGCAAAGCGCAACGCGAACTAGGCTGGAAAATTGTGCCGGTGGAAGACGCGCTCCGGCGGGCGGTGAATTGGTTCCGGGCAAACGGATATGTCTAGAGTCGCCATTGTGGCTGCGCTCGAGCGCGAGGTGCATGGGCTGCTAAGGCAGTGGCGCGTCATTGAGAAGGAACACGTCGGCCGGCGTTTCCGCTTCTTCGAGAACGATGACGTTGTGTTGGTCTGCGGCGGCATAGGAGCCGATTCGGCGCGTCGGGCGGCGGAGGCGGTGATTGCGATCTATGCGCCCGGAGTGGTCTATTCCGTGGGCTTTGCCGGAGGGCTGGATCCGGGGATGAGGGTTGGCGACATACTGCGGCCGCAGAGGGTGGTGAACGCCGGCGACGGCAGCCAGATCCGGCTCGAAAGCGGCGAGGGTGTGCTGGTCAGCTTTCAAGCGGTTGCCAGTCCTGGTCAGAAGGCGAAGCTGCGGGAGTCGTTTGCGGCGCAGGCGGTTGATATGGAGGCAGCGGCCGTGGCTCTTGCCGCCGCCGCGAGAGGGGTGGAGTTTGCTGTGCTGAAAGTCATTTCCGATGAATCGGATTTCAGCCTTCCTGCGATCGAACGATTTGTGGGGCCCGATGGCCGGTTCTCGGAAGCTGGCTTCGCGTTGTATGCGGCGGTGCGGCCGTGGCTCTGGGCAAAGGTTGCTCGGCTGGCACGCAATAGCAGTCGTGCTTCGCGGGCACTGTGCGAGTCACTGGGGAAAATCGATCCGACCAGGATTGCGGCCGCGACCGACGCGAGGGAAGCGGTGAACCGCCGATGAACGCACCCGCACTTTCCAGTCTCGTACTGGCTCTGGTTGCGGCTGCTGCGAGCGCGCAGAGCAGTTCGCCAACGGTTTATGCCGAGAGTTTTCGCAAAGGCTCGACGCACATCACGGAAGAAAAGTTTGAGGCCAAACTAACCCCAGCGGACGCGACTTACCGCGAGCGCATTAAAGACTCGGCGGGAAACGATCGTTACGAGCTGACGATTGCGCCGCAGGGGCCACTGGGAGACAACAAGATCACCTCCTGGCGGGTCACTCTTCGCGATTTGCACCACACGATCTACAACAATCTTCTCGTGGAGGACCAGGAGCCTTCCCAGGATCCCAAGAACAATCTGTGGTGGCTGAATCCGAACCGGTTCGGCGGAGTCCCCATCCGCGCCAAACGGATCATCCACGTAGATGGGTTTTACGTGCTTTTCGAGGTGAGGGATCTTCATTTCACGCCGTTAGACTCGCCTTATCTCGATTCCATGGCGGTACAGTTCGAATTGAGCAATAGCGATCCGAGAGGTGCGCGTTGAAGGGCCGAAAATTTCATTGCCGGATGAGATACATGAGGAAAAGTGCGCGGCAGCTTCATCTATAATCAAAAACAGGCGTTCTCCTAAAACCAGATGCAATTTTCCCCCTTGCTGGCAGCTTTCGTCGGCGGCGAAGTCGTCGACATGATCTCGAACACCGGTGCGGTTGCGAAGTTGGTGCTTCTGTCACTGCTTGCCTTCAGCCTGATCTCGTGGGCCATCATTCTGACTAAGTGGAGCCTGCTGCGGCGGGCGCGGGCGCAGAGCGGGCGCTTCGTGCGTGCGTTTCGCAAGGCCCAGCGGTTGCAGGATATCGCCGCGGTGGCGGACCAATTCCGGCCGAGTCCGCTGGTCGGGGTGTTTGAAGGCGGGTTTGAGGAATACAAGCGGCAAGCTGCAGTTTCCGGTGTGCTGCGCAACCTCACGGCGATCCAGCGCGGAATGCAGATTGGAGCGTCGGAAGAAATCACGCGACTGGAGCGGAACGTTCCCTGGCTCGCCATTACGGCCGCGGTGACGCCGTTCGTCGGGTTGTTTGGCACGGTGTGGGGCATTATCGATGCCTTTCATGGGCTGGGAACGGCGGGCGCAGCGACCTTGCGGGCTGTGGCTCCCGGCATATCCGAAGCGCTGATCACCACCGCCGCCGGACTGGCGGCTGCGATTCCCGCCGTGATTGCCTACAATTTGATTGGGGCGTCGATTCGTGAGTTCGCAGCGCGCAGTGATGATTTCGCTCTAGAAGTGCTCAACGCGGTGGAACACGGCCAGGCGCAAGCCGCGGCTCAAGTTCCGGCAGACGTGAGGCGCTGATGGCATTCACCACGTCCAACGGGCGCACACAGACTGCTCTGGCCGACATCAACATCACTCCGCTGGTGGACGTGGTGCTGGTACTGCTCATCATTTTCATGGTAACCGCCCCGGTGCTGCAGTCCGGGATCGACGTCAGCGTGCCCAAAACCCGGACGGTGAAGCAGATTACCGAGGAGCGCCTGGTCATTACCATCAACAAAGATCAGCGTGTCTTTCTGGGGAACGACAGCATCAACATTAATGAAATCGGGACGAAGTTGCGGCAAAAGATTCGCGATCCGCGGAATCAGATGATCTTTGTGCGGGCGGACGAGAATGTTCCCTTTGGCGCCTTCGCCACCGTGATGGATGCGGTCAAGCAGTCGGGGATTACGAATGTGAGCATCGTGACGCAACCCCTGGAGCAAAATGGCGGCAAACGCTGAAATCTACTTCGAACACGGCCACTGGGGGCGCGCGCTGGCGTGGTCGGCGGGCCTGCATGTCGGGATGACCGTCTTCCTGCTGATCTACTCGGCAATTTTCTATCGGAGCAGCGGTGACACCTGGGGAGCCGGCGGTGGCGGCGAGGCCATCGGCGCCACGCTGGTCAGTACCGTGCCGTTGCCTGCAAATCCGGCGCAGACGCAGAACGTGCTGGCCAACGAGTCGAAGGGGCTGACCGAATCCCAGCCCAAGATTCAGGAGAAAGAGCCGGACGCGATCGAGATCCAGGGCAAGAACGCCAAGATCAAGCCCAAGAAAAAGCAGGAGACCGCATCGAAGGAGAAGCCGCAGCCTGAGCCCGAAGCAGAAACGAACCAGGTTGCGTTCGGCGAAGGCGGCCCGGTCAGCGGACCGTACGGGACCTTCAGCGCCGCCGGAGCGAAGGGCGGATTCGGAATCACTGGCGGCGGAGGGGATTTCGGCACCAAGTATGCCTGGTATGTACACGTGATTCAGCAGAAAGTGGCAGAGAACTGGCTCAAGTATGAGGTGGATCCCAGAATAACGAGCGCGCAGCGCGTCTACATCACGTTCGATATAGCGCGGGATGGGCACCCTGCGAATGTGCAGGTCGAGCAGTCGAGCGGCGTGCCCTCGCTGGACATCTCGGCGGTACGGGCCCTCGAGCGGATTGATACTTTCGGACCGTTGCCGGCGGATTATTCCGGCAGCAAGATTTCCGTGGAGTACTGGTTTGATTACAAACGGTGAGCCTTTCTGGTAAACCGCCAATGTACCGCTGATTGATTTTGTGCTTCGAGAAAGGAGCACAATGCATTCTAAGCGTTTTGGCGGAGACCAAGGCGAGCGAGGAAACGTTGCAAAGCAATTCATATCGGGATACGATATTGTTGTACGGAGTATGTTCCTCCGAAAAGCGGATGGGCCCAGACGAAAGACCGACCCCCCGGCGGCAGTCCAGAAGATTTCAGGGTTTCACGCGAGCGCGCCTTATCCTTTTCTGCGCGTTCGGCCTCCTCTCATCGGCGGTTCTGGCTCAAGATTGGGTCAAGACCGGAACCGGCCTGGGCGTTGACAAGGTCCGGTTAGCGGTTCCCGAATTCAAGCCGTCGACCGGGGATCCGCAGAACACCGCCCTGCTGAAGACCTTCAATGACACGCTGTGGAACGATCTGGATGTTTCCGGCGTGGTCGAACTGGTGTCGAAGAGTTTTTATCCGCTGCAGACTCCGGGGCAGCCAGCGGAAGTGAATTTTCTGGCGTGGAATGCGCCTCCACCGAACGCCGCCATGCTGGCGTTCGGAAACCTGGGCGTGGATTCCGGCCGGCTTAAGGTGCAGGGCTGGCTGTATGACGTGAAGAACACCCAGAGCCCACAGGTGCTGGGCAAGGAGTACACCGACACAACGAGTGATGCCGCGGCCCGTGTGATGGCGCACAAGTTTGCCGATGAGATCATTTTCCGGCTGGGCGGCGGCATCGCTGGAATTGCCGAGAGCCAAGTCTATTTCGTCAGTGACCGGAGCGGACACAAAGAAATCTGGGCCATGGATTACGATGGTTCGAACCAGCACCAGATGACACATCTGGGATCGATTGCGCTCTCGCCCCGCATTTCGCCCGATGGGTCGCGGATTGCTTTCAGTGCCCTGACCAAAACTGGTTGGGAGATCATGATGTACTCGCTCGACCTGGGCCGGGTGGTGAATTTTCCGCACATGGGCGGAACCAACCTGTCACCCGGTTGGTCGGGCGATGGAACGAAGCTGGCGTTTTCCTCCTCGCGCGGAGGCGAACCTGAGATCTATGTGGCGGATGCATCGGGGGCAAATCTGCGGCGCATGACCACGGAAAAAGGGCCGGATGTCTCGCCGGTGTGGAACCGCAAGACGAATGCGCAGATCGCTTTCGTCAGCGGTCGAACGGGCTTGCCGCAGATCTATACCATGGAGGCCGACGGCACGAACCAGCAGCGAATAACGGACCAGGGGTATGCCGTTTCGCCCAGCTGGTCACCGAACGGGCAGTTTCTCTCCTTCGCTTGGGTGCGGAAATATGGCCCCGGCGAGCCAGGAGCGTCGGACATTTACCTGATGGACATCGCCAGCAAGCAGTGGGTGCAACTCACCCACGACGGTGGCCGGAATGATTTTCCGTCATGGTCACCCGATGGTCGGCATATAGTGTTCCAATCGAATCGATCGGGCAACCTGGAAATCTGGAGCATGCTGGCGGATGGAACTAAGGTCCAGCAGTTGACGTTTACCGGGCATAATACGCAACCGAATTGGAGTTGGAAATAGTAAATACGCTTCGTCTGACCCGAAGCAACGCTTTGAGGTCGCAGGAGGATGAAAGTGAAGCAAAAAAGCACCCAATGGCTGTTAACGGTAGTCGCACTCAGCGCTCTACTGGCACTCGGCGCGTGCAAGAAAAAAGCAGCCCCGCCGCCGCCGCCGCCCCCGCCGCCACCGCCGGCCCCGACGGCCTCGATTGCCGTGAGCCCGACCAATATCCAGACGGGACAGTCGGCGTCACTCACGTGGCAGACCACCAATGCCACCGACGTCTCCATCGACGGCATTGGTGCGGTACAGCCCAATGGGTCGCAGAGCGTCTCGCCCAGCGATTCCACGACCTATCACCTAACTGCAAAGGGGGCAGGCGGGACGCAGGAAGCCACCGCGCGACTGACGGTGACACAACAACCCCCACCTCCGCCTCCGCCTTCGACAGTTTCGGACGAGGATTTGTTCAGCCAAAACGTCAAAGATATCTACTTTGACTATGACAAGTCTGATATTCGCGCCGACCAGCGGAGTTCCATACAGTCGGATATGACGTTCTTGACGCAGCATCCCAATATCAACTTCACGATTGAGGGACACTGCGACGAACGTGGCTCGACGGAGTACAACCTGGCTCTGGGCGACCAGCGGGCGAGCGCAGTGAAGAACGAGCTGACGACGGCCGGCATTAGCGCGAGCCGGATCAAGACCATCAGCTACGGCAAAGAAAAACCGTTCTGCACGGAAAGCAATGAAGCTTGCTGGCAGCAGAACCGGCGCGGCCACCTGCTCTATCAGAAGTGACATTGGCGGGGACGCCGAGGGCGGCGTCCCCACTTCTGTGCGTGGAGGGGGCGCGGGTGCCAGCCCGCATGCGAGCAGGGAGTTGCTCGACTATGGCTCCCCATTGGATTTTCCGGTTCCAGCATGTCCTTATCTCTGTGGAATCTCCTTCGCCTGTGGGACAATCATGGCATCTAACTTCGAGGCCTACACATTGTTTGTTTTCAGGGAATCCTTATGAACCTAAACCGTAGTTTCTTACTGTTCGCTTTGCTTTTGGTCCTTTGCCTGGGGGTCGCTCCCGCTTGGGGAGTGAGCAAAGACATGGTCCAGCTGCAGACCCAGGTGCAGCAACTGCAAGAGCAGATGACGGCCATGCAGCGCAGTTTCGACGAGCGCATGGGCGTGATGAAAAACCTGATTGAGCAGGATACCGACGCGATCAACAAGGCGGTGGGGGCGCTCAACTCGCTGCAGACCATCCTGCAAAAGCAGCAGACCGACGCGGGCGCAAAGTCCGACCAGCTTTCCGGCCAGATTCAGGCGCTTAACGACACAATGGACGAGCTCAAAGTAAGGCTTGCCAAGGTGAGTAAGCAGCTTGAGGACATGCAGGCGGCGCAGCAGAGTCTGGCCGCACAGCAGTCGCAGCAACAGCAACAACAGGACGCCTTGGCGAAGGCACCGCCTCCGGATGTGCTTTACAACAACGGAGTGCGGGATTACAACGGCGCTAAGAACGATCTGGCGCTGCAGGAGTTTTCCGACTACATCAAGTACTATCCCAACACCGATCTGGCGGGAAATTCTTATTTCTATCTGGGAGAGATCCAGTTCAAGCAGGGAAATTACCAACAGGCCGTGCAGAGCTACGATCAAGTGCTGCAGAACTTCCCCAGCGGGAACAAGGCAGCGTCGGCGCAGCTCAAGAAAGGATTTGCGCTGCTCGAACTCGGCAAACAGGATGACGGGGTGACCGAGTTGAAGCGCCTGATTCAGCGTTATCCGCGCTCTCCGGAGGCGCTGCAGGCGCGCGAGCGGCTACGCAAGCTGGGAGTTTCGACGGTCGCCAGATGAAACGTGACCGCGCGCCCGATCAGCGCGGAAGTGCCTAGGGCCTGGCCGGGGGTGGCCGTCTAGACTTCGGCGCGGTGTCGTTTAGGCGTGCGATGTTTGGCAGCCTTATGGGCGTGGTGACGGTGGGCGCGGGCGTGTGTCGCCTTTACGGGTGTGACAGAAGCCCGCGGCGGAGCCGCCCAGGCAAACGTAGTGGACATCGCCAACAACAGAAGCAGGAAAGAAATCAACCGCCTCATATGCCTTTACCTCGACCCTATCCTCGATCAGATGTGTTTATCCAAGTTTATAGCTATTCTCGCGCGAAAGTTCCAGTGATAAAGTGACTAGCCGGGGGCGGCTTTTATTTGGATTTATCATCCCGCCTGAGCCTTACAAATTCTAGTCATAGGTACGAGGTGGACTCATGCCAGACAGCAAGCCTGATCAGGACACCGCGAAGGGCGCAATGGAGTCTGAAGATCACAAGATTCCCGGAAACATAGGGATGCAGGAACAGCTTGGACATCGGGATCAGGATCCCATGCTGAAGGATGCTGATTCCGATTTTCCCGAGCCGGGGCAGAATCCCGAACACAGCGGCGAGCCGCGTCGGAAGAGCGCTTAGGCCATTCCCGTTTGTTGCGTGGACGAAACCATAGTGTCATCCCGGGCGAAGCGAGGGATCTAGGTTCTTGCCCGCACCACCAGTGTTGTCATTGCCCGGAAACACCTGGGTCCCGCGCATGGCTCGGGATGACAGATCGCTCTCCGGATATAGCAACTGCAAGCTGGCTCGTCGAAAGCGCAGACTTCCAGGAAGTCAAAATCCCCAGCCTGACGTCGCAAAAACCGCGACGTCAGGCTGGGGCACCCGCAGTTTACCCAGCGCAAGCTGCTCTTATCGCAACTCTTCCATCACAGCGTCGAGCACTTCTTTATTCGGGCGGGTCATCGAATCGGGGAGCGTCGCCAAGGGCTGATCGACGACGTTCAGCATGTCGATGAAGTTCGGCGCTTTCGGGTTCACGTAAAACACTCCGGTCAGCACTTCGCCCTTGTCGTGGGCCTCGGTGAGGCGGGTCATGGCCCGAATTTTGTCGGTGGGGTCATAGTCTTCTTCCAGTTTGCGCAGGTGCAGCCGGGATCCGTCATGCATGGTGACTTCGACGGTTGAGCCGGCATCGTACTCCACGTTAATGTCCTCGAAGGCAGGGACGAAGCTGACTTCCTGAAGCATCTCTTCGTGCTCCTTCACGTACTTGTACGACTTGGTCGAGCCTTCGTGATCGTTAAAGGTAACGCAGGGAGAAACCACGTCGAGCATGACTGTACCCTTGTGCGCGATGGCAGCTTTCAGCATGGCGCTGAGCTGGCGCTTGTCGCCGGAGAACGAGCGCCCGACCAACGTAGCACCGAGCTGAATGGCCAGGGCGCAGGTGTCGATCGGTGGGAGGTCGTTGACCACGCCCGTTTTCAGTTTGGAGCCGAGGTCGGCGGTGGCGGAGAACTGGCCCTTGGTCAGGCCATAGACGCCGTTGTCTTCGATGATGTAGATGATGGGAAGATTGCGGCGCATGAGATGAACGAACTGACCGATGCCGATCGAGGCGGTGTCGCCGTCGCCGCTGACGCCGATGCAGATCAGCTTGCGATTCGCCAGCAGCGCTCCGGTGGCGACCGATGGCATGCGGCCATGCACGGCGTTGAAGCTGTGCGAACGCGTCAGAAAATAAGCCGGCGTCTTCGACGAGCATCCAATTCCGCTGGGCTTGATCACGAACTCGGGCTCAACGCCCATCTCGAACATGGCTTCGATGATGCGCTCGGAAATGGCGTTGTGGCCGCAACCGGCGCACAGCGTGGTTTTGCCGCCCTTGTAGTCGATGACGGTGAGGCCGATGCGGTTGGTCTTTGGTCCGGGTGCGGCTGCGCCCGGCTCAACGGTGGTGGTCGACATCTACTTGCCCTCCATGCTAGTCAGTTCGTCGGTAATGGACCGGGCGTCGAGCGGGAGTCCGGTAATGTGGGAGATGCTGCGCAGGCGGCCGATGAGTTCCGGTTTCAGGTCGAGCTTGAGCAGGCAGAGCATCTGGGCGTCGCGATTCTGTTCGACCACGTAGATGTGCTCGTGCTGCTCGATGAATTCGTGGACCTCGCGGGTGAAGGGGTAGGCTCGCAGACGCAGATAATCGGTCTCGGTGGCATACTCTTCGCGGAGCTGATCGCGGCTCTCGGTGATGCCCCAGTGCGAAGTGCCGTAAGCGATGATTCCAATTTTCGCTTGGTTCCCCTTGGTGATCTCGGGCCGCGGAACGAAGGAGCGCGCGGTCTCAAACTTTCGGTTCAGGCGCTCCATGTTGTTCTCGAAGTCGTCGGCGCGCTCGCTGTATTGCGCCTTCTCGTTGTGGCCGCTGCCGCGAGCGAAGTAGGCTGCCGCAGGATGCGAAGTGCCGGGCAGCGTGCGGTAGCCGATGCCGTCGCCGTCGACGTCTTTGTAGCGGGCAAACCCGCCCAGGCGGTCGAGATCCTCCTTGCTGAGAACCTTGCCGCGTTTGATCGGGGTGTTGGGATAGGGGAACGGATCCGCCATCCAATTGTTCATGCCGAGATCGAGATCGGACATGACGAAGACCAGCGTCTGGAACTGCTCGGCCAGGTTGAAGGCGTCGGTAGCCATGGTGAAGCATTCTTCGGCAGAGCAGGGAAGCAGCATGATGTTCTTCGTGTCGCCGTGGGAAAGGAATGCGGTCGAGAGGATATCTCCCTGCGAAGTGCGCGTTGGCAGGCCTGTCGACGGGCCGACGCGCTGAATGTCCCAGATAACTCCGGGAACTTCGACGTAGTAGGCGAGTCCGGCGAATTCCGACATCAGCGAAATACCGGGCCCAGCCGTTGCAGTCATGCTGCGCGCGCCCGCCCAGCCTGCGCCGATGACCATACCGATGGCGGCGAGTTCATCCTCGGCTTGAACGATCGCGAATGTTGCCTTGCCGTCGGGGCCGATGCGGTATTCCTTCATGTACTCGATCATGGTCTCGACCAGCGATGACGACGGCGTGATCGGATACCAGGTGACCACGGTGCATCCCGCGAACATGCAGCCCAGGGCGGCGGCGGAATTGCCGTCGATAATGATCTTGCCGGCCGTCTTGTTCATGCGCTCGATGTAGAAGACGCCGCGTTTTTCGAGATTATCCTTGGCGTAGTCGAAGCCGGCCTGCGCGGCCGCCAGATTCAGATTGGCCGCCTTCGCCTTTTTCGCGAACTGCTTTCGGATAGCGATCTCGACTTCAGACATCTCGATTGTGAGTAAGTTGGCGACGACTCCGACATAAACCATGTTCTTGACCAGCTTGCGCAGCTTGGCTTCGGGACAGACCGCGGCGACGAGCTTGTCATAAGGGACGGAATAGAAGATCAGATCATCGCGCAGTTTGTGCAGGGCGAGGGGTTCGTCGTACAGCACGGAAGCGCCCGGCGCCAGAGACATGGTGTCTTCCTGCGCCGTTTCCGGATTCATGGCCACCAGGAAGTCGATTTCCTTCTTGCGGCCGATGTAGCCATGCTTATTGGCGCGGATCGTGTACCAGGTGGGTAGACCGGCGATGTTCGACGGGAACATGTTCTTGCCCGAAACCGGCACCCCCATCTGGAAAATGCTGCGGAGAAGAACCGTATTTGAGCTTTGCGAGCCGGAACCGTTGACGGTCGCGACCTGGATACTCATGTCGTTGACTACGCGCTTGTGCCCGACGCCTCCGGTCGATCCGCGGGGCACGACATCTGTAGTGGCCATTCCAATACCTTCCTTCACCAAGCGGGCGGAACCCAGTCGCCCTGATTTGTAGGTTGCAACCAGGAAAACACTCTATTATACGGCGGCACTACGGTCGTGGCGTCCGAAATCGCCCGCTGGGCGCGCAATTGAACCTGCCTTGGAACGGGGAGGATCGAGCGCTTACCCTTCGGTCTTAAAGAACTGGGCGATGTTACGAAACTTATTATATCGTGACACGACTAATTCGGCAGGGGGGATCTTCTTCAGGGCGGCATAGTGCTTCTCGAGGCTGGCGTCGAGCAGGTTGGCGGCGGCCTCGTGGTCGCGGTGGGCCCCGCCTTCCGGCTCGGGCACGATGTCATCGATGCAGCCGAGTTCTTGCAGATCCGTGGCCGTGATACGCATGGCTTCGGCGGCGAGTTCTTTCTTGGTCGCGTCGCGCCACATGATGGCGGCGCAACCCTCGGGCGAGATCACGGAGTAAATCGAGTTCTCCATCATGAGCACGCGGTCCGCGACGGCGATGGCCAGAGCGCCGCCACTGCCGCCCACGCCGATGACAGTGGCGATGATGGGGACTTTCAAGCGAGCCATCTCGCGCAGGTTGTAGGCGATGGCCTCGGCCTGCCCGCGTTCTTCCGCATGGATGCCGGGGTAGGCGCCGTCAGTGTCGACGAGAGTGAAGATCGGGCGGCGGAACTTTTCCGCGATCTGCATGATGCGGATGGCCTTGCGGTAGCCCTCCGGATGGGGGGTGCCGAAGTTGCGAAAGACGCGCTGCTTCATGTCGCGTCCCTTTTGTGTGCCCACCACCAGCACTTCGTCGCCGTGGAATCGGGCCATGCCACAGATGATGGCAGCGTCATCGCCGAAGCAGCGATCCCCGTGAACCTCGCTAAAGTCAGTGAAGACGCGCTCGATGTAGTCCAGCGACTGCGGGCGCTGCGGATGCCGTGCCAGTTCGGCCTTCTGCCAGGCCGTAGGCGGTGCGTTCATGTCCCGGCGCAGCATCTCGATGCGCTCTTGCAGTTTCTCGATTTGGCGGCGGGTTTCGTCGTCGGCGCCGGGCGAATCCATCTCGGCGACCATGCGCTCGATCTGCTCTAATTCCTGCTGCGCTTTCTCGGTGGCTGCCATGTTCGGAATCAGTTGATGATGCGGACGCTCCCGCGCCCGCACAACTGCTCGACGCGGGCGATGAAGGAACGGTCCGGTAGAACATTATAGCCATCCGCCTCCATCACCACCATGAAATCGTCCCGCCGTTCCACGTCGAACAACACTCTGGCCTCTCCTTTACGCTCCAGAAATAAGGCATGCAGATCGTCGACGGTGTTCTCGCCAGACGCCTCGATCGGGATGCGAATGCGGATGGCGCGCGGGAGCGGAACCTTGGCGTCTTCGAGCGCCATGATCTCGGCGGCGGTGATTTTGGGATTGGCTCCTTCTTCGATGCGTACGCCCGCTTTCACGAGCACGGGAACCTCGAGCTTGACCTTCTCGCCAATGCGTTTGTAGGCCTCGGGAAAGACGATCAGGTCGATGGAGCCGGCCATATCTTCGAGTGTGGCTTGCGCGTAAAAGTCGCCTCGCTTCGATTTGAGCACGCGCACGTTGCTGATGATGCCGGCCGTGACGATGGTTTCATCTTTGCCCGTCGAGTTCTTCCTGGAGGCGATTTCTTCAGTGCTCAGGGCCTGCAGGTCGGTGAGCTTGTCTTTATATTTTTGCAGGGGATGGCCACTGATGAAGAAACCCAAAATCTCTTTCTCGGCACTGAGACGCGCGTGCTCGTCCCAGTCGGGGACGTTCGGCAACTTGTCATTCTGGGTCGCGGCTTCTTCCTGCTGAAAGACTCCAAACAGGCCATGCTGACCGGATTCGGCGTCGCGCTGGGCTTTTTGCGCCTGCTCCATGGCCTTGTCGAGCACAGCCATGAGCTGGGCGCGGCGCCCGAGAGAATCCATGGCGCCGCTCTTGACCAGCGATTCGAGTACACGCTTGTTCAGCAGGCGCAAATCGACATGCTCGCAGAATTCGAAGATGGATTTGAAGCGGCCGAGCTTCTTGCGCGCAGCCACGATGGATTCAATGGCGTTGCCACCCACATTCTTCACCGCAGCGAGGCCAAAGCGGATCGACTCGCCGTGAGGAGTGAAGTTGGCGTCGGAAACGTTGATGTCGGGAGCATCGACGGCAATTCCCATCTCGCGGCATTCGTTGATGTACTTCACCACGTCATCGGTAGAGCTGGTGACCGATGTCAACAGCGCCGCCATGAACTCCACCGGATAATGCGTCTTCAAATACGCCGTGTGATATGCGAGCAGAGCGTAGGCGGCGGAGTGCGACTTGTTGAAGCCGTATCCGGCGAACTGCGCCATGAGATCGAAGATTTTCTCGATCTTTTTCGGAGGATATTTTCGCTGCGCAGCGCCTTCGATGAAGCGCTCGCGCTGCTGCGCCATTTCCTCGGCCTTTTTCTTGCCCATGGCGCGGCGCAGCAGGTCGGCTTCGCCCAGGGAGTAGCCAGCCAGCCGATTCGCGATTTGCATGACCTGCTCCTGGTAGACGATCACGCCCAGAGTTTCCTCGAGAATCTCCTGCAACTCCGGCAGTTCGTACTCGACCTTTTTGCGTCCATGTTTGCGGTCAACGAAGTCATCGATCATGCCGCCCTGGATCGGCCCGGGGCGGTAAAGAGCGTTGAGAGCCGTGAGATCCTCGATCGAATTCGGCTGATATTTACGCAGCACATCGCGCATGCCATGCGATTCAAACTGGAAGACGCCGGAGGTCAATCCTTTGTGGAAGACCTTCATGTAGGTTTCACTATCTTCCAGCGGAATCTCTTCGAGCGTGATCGCCTTGCCGCGCGTTTGTGCGATCAGTTTCAGGGCGTCGGTGAGAATCGTGAGCGTGGTCAGGCCGAGGAAGTCCATCTTCAACAGACCCATCTTTTCGATGGCAACCATGTCGAAGGCAGTGACGATTTCGTCGTTCTTGGTCTTATGCAGCGGGACAAGTTCTGTGAGCGGGCGCGGAGAAATCACCACCCCGGCGGCGTGAACTCCGGAGTTGCGCACCAGGCCTTCGAGCTTTTTGGCGGTTTCGAACAACTCGCGTATTTGCCCGTCTTTCTCGATCGCCTCTCGCAGTTGCGCCGAGTCTTCGATGGCCTGCTCCAGCGTGATGTTGAGCTGGGTGGGAACCATTTTGGCGATGCGGTCGACGTCGGCGTAGGGGATGTCCATGGCGCGGCCGACGTCTTTGATCGCCGCCTTGGCGGCCATGGTGCCGAAGGTGATGATCTGGGCTACGTTGTCGCGGCCGTATTTCTGGGTGACGTAGTTGATGACCTCGCCGCGACGGTTCATGCAGAAGTCAATGTCGATGTCAGGCATGGACACGCGCTCGGGATTCAGGAAGCGCTCAAAGAGCAATTCGTGCTGCAGAGGATCAAGATCGGTAATGCCGAGCGCGTAGGAGACAAGCGAACCGGCTGCCGATCCGCGGCCGGGACCTACCGGAATGTCTCTCTCCTTGGCGTAACGGATGAAGTCCCAGACGATCAGGAAGTAGCCGGGGAATTTCATCTGCTGGATGATGGCGAGTTCGCGCTCCAGGCGCTGCTCGTAATCGGTGAGCGGATGCTTCAGTTTCCCTTGCTCCTCGAGCGGCCGCAGCGTCTCCATGCGGCGGGCGAAGCCTTCCCGGGTCGCGTGCACGAAGTAGCTGTCGATGGTGTACCCCGGCGGAACTTCAAACTGTGGGAACGGCGTCGCGACTTTTTCGAGCCGCAGGCTGCAGCGTTCGGCAATGGCGAGCGTGCGGGTCAGGACTTCTGGGGAGTCTTTGAACACGCGGTACATTTCGTCGTGGTTCTTGACGAAAAACTGCGTGCCCTCGAATTTCATGCGCGCGGTGTCGCGAATCGACTTGGCGGTCTGAATACAGACCATGACGTCTTGCGCGTGGGCGTCGTCCTCGCACAGGTAGTGGCTGTCGTTCGTGGCCACCAGCGGCAGGCCCAGATCTTTTTCCAGACGGAAGAGGCCGGGATGAATGCGGTGTTCCATCTCCAGGCCCTGGTCCTGAATCTCCAGGTAAAAATTCTCCTTGCCGAAGATGTCGGCAAAGCCGCCGGCTGCTGTCCGGGCAGCGTCGTAGTTGCTCTCCATCAGGCGCTCCGCGACTTCGCCTTTGAGGCATCCGGAAAGACCGATCAGGCCCCGCGAGTGCTCGGCCAGAAATTTCTTGCTGATGCGAGGCTTGTAGTAGAAACCGTGCAGCGAGGCTTCCGAGGTGATCTTGACCAGGTTGCGGTAGCCTTCTTCGTTTTCGGCCAGCACCAGCAGGTGATTGTAGGTGTCGCCCTCCGGCGGTGTGCGCTCGATGTTGTGGTCGTCCTTTTTGCAGACGTAGAGTTCGCACCCGACGATCGGCTTTATGCCGTGCTTGTGGGCGGCGTTGACAAAATGTACGGCGCCAAAAATGTTGCCGTGGTCGGTCATGGCGACGGCTGGCATGCCCAGTTCCTGGACGCGCTGGCAAAGCTTTTCTACGTCACAGGCGCCGTCGAGCAGGGAATAGTCGGTGTGGAGGTGCAGGTGGACGAATTGCGACATGGGTTTGTCAGTAGTTTAGCGCAAGGAGGATGGAGGAAGGGTGTGGACGGCTGTGCGTTTCCGGGTCGATTATCGCGTAACGCCGAGAGAGAATGTTCTAATCTGCTCCCGCGCCCGCGGCTTGCGCTTTGTGCAGCAGGCGCCGGGTCTGCGCGATCAGTTCGGCCACTTCGAACGGTTTCACCAGGTAGGGGACGTTGTTTTCCCCGAGGAAACTGCGCGCGTCGTTCTGGTCCATTGCGTTCGAGAAGGTGAACAACACGTGGCTTTCCATCCCGGGGCAATTGGTTTTCACCCAAGTATAGGATTCCCTGGCGTTCCATTCGCCTGGCATTTTACCGCTCATGATGACCGCGTCCACAGGCTCTGATAGTAGACGAGTCTTGACGTCCTCACTATTCCTGGCGGTTACGACCGCCGCGCCGGCGCCAGCCAGCACGTCGCGCTCAAATTCGAGGACTGCCGCCTCTTCTTCCACCAGCAGGATGCGACCGCTCACAGCTCCTTCGTGCGGGCGTACAGGCGCCTTGACCGGTTCGGGTTCGGGCTGGGCGGCGACCGCGACCGGCAGCTTCACTTCAATCACTGCGCCGCCTTCCGGAGCATTGTTGGCGGTAATGTCACCGCCGTGTTCTTTCACGATGCCATAGCAGATGCTCAGCCCGAGGCCCGTCCCTTTGCCCACGCTCTTGGTGGTGTAGAAAGGATCGAAGATGCGCTTGGCATCTTTGAGGCCGGGGCCATCATCGGTGAACTGGGTACAGACGTGGCCGTTCTGGCAGAAGACGCGGATCTTCAGCCTGCCGGTGCGTCCGGTTTCGAGGATCGCGTCGACGGCGTTGTTGATAATGTTCAGGAACACTTGCTCGATCTGGTGAGGATCGGCCACCGCCACCACCGGCTCGGAGGGAGCTTCGCGTTCGACGGCAATGTTGTTGATCTTGAGGTCGTAATCGCGCAGGGCCAGGGTTTCATCGAGCACCTTGCGGATGTCAACCTCCTCGCGTTGCGGCTTGCGCTGCCGGGCGAAGGAGAGCAGGTTCTGCACCACGCGGTGGGTGCGTTGCGCCTGCTTGAAGAGCTTGCTGACGTAGTCCTGGGCGCGGCTATTCAGGCCTTCGCTTTCCAAAAGCTCGGCGTAGCCGAGGATCGCAGTGAGCGGGTTGTTGAGCTCGTGGGCCACGCCCGCAATCAACTGGCCGACAGCCGACATCTTCTCGCTCTGCAGCAGTTGTTCCTGAGTTTTGCGCAGGTCTTCGTAGGCACGGCAGGTCTCCTCGTACAGCCGCACCTTCTCGATGGTGGTGGCCAGCTGGCGGCTGATGGCGACCAGGAGGTTCTCGTCGTTGCTGGAATATTCGTAGCCGAGATGGCTGCACAGGCCCATAATGCCGACCGGGCTGTCCTTGCCCCAGAACAACACCCAGATCCAGGCGCGCTCGGCGTCGGAGCGGAGGAACTCGGCCACTTTGGGCGGCAGATGCGGAAGGTATTCCGCGGTGACCACCTCCGCGCGGGAACGCACCACCAGGTCGCCAAAGCCTTCGTCAAAGGTGATTTCCGCCGCCTGACCCTTCTCGCGGCTGCGTGGGCCCCACGCGGCGCGCCGCCGATAGGTGGGGGCGTCGGTGTCGGACAAGTAGACCGAACCACTCTCCACCCCAAACAGGGTAACGACCTGCCGCAGCGTGAGGTTCAGGATTTCGTCGAGGTCAAAGGATTGTGCCGCCACCACCGCCATCGCGTTCAGGGCATTCAATTCACGGTTACGCCGCCGCATCTCATCTTCGGCTCGGCGCTTCTCGGTCATGTCGAGAACGAAGCCCTGGTAGCGGTCGATGTTGCCAGTTGAATCGCGGGTGGCAAAACTGCTTTCGACCGCCAGCAGGAGCGTCCCATCCTTGCGGCGCATGGTCACTTCGAAATTGCGCACGTAATTGTGGGCGTCGATCTCGCCATGGAAGCTTTCGCGTTGCTTGGCGTCGACGCAGATTTCGGCGTCGAGGTTCAGTACCTGCAGCTCGTCCCGCGTGCTGTAGCCCAGCATGTGAACGAAAGCGTCATTGCAATCGATGAGCCGGCCCGAAGGCGTCGCCACGTAGACGCCTTCCTGGACTTGCTCGAACAGGAGGCGGTATTTCTCCTCGGCCGAGCGGCGATCAGTGATGTCGCGTACGACGTGGATGATTCCCTTTTGCGCGCTGCCTTGCTCTGCGTAGGACGAAGTTGAGACGACCGAGAAGCCGCCGAAGCAGGGGTCGGCTCCCTCGGTGAATTCTTCGTCGGCGCCGCGGGCGCAGTAAGGACAACCGGTCCACTCGCCGTAGACGTGAGGTAAGGTCGCCTCGCAAGTGCTGCCCAGAACGTCGGCGGCCGCCTGACCGAGGTGTTCGAGCAGAACCTGGTTGGCCTTGATGATGCGGTAATCGTCGTCATGCGCCAGGATGATGTCGTGGATGGAGTCGAAGGTGTTCATCCACTGGCGCTGCGAACGCAGGACTTGCTCCAGCAGCCGGAAGTTTTCTACGGCCAGGGCCAATTGCTTGGCGTAGGCTTGTAGAAATCTCAGTTCTTCGCCGGTCCAATGGCGCGTTCCGGAATTTCCCAGGAAAAGGATTCCGACCGGCGACTTGCTGCCCGCGACCGGAAGCGTAATGACCTGGTTAATTTTTTCAGCGGTGAGAAGTTCGGCACTCTCGGGGAGCGCGGCGTCTGGTTTCGTGACTCGGGCCTCGGCAAGTTCCAGCAGTTTCGAGACATCTTCCGTGATCGCGGCAAATCCGGCATCGCGCAGGAAGTCGGCAGAAAGCCCAACGGCGTGGGTCGCCACCAACTGGCCACCTTCGAGCAGACGGAACCATGCCGCCCGGACATGGGTCAAGTGCCGCAAATCTTCCACCGCCGCCTGAACCACATTCCCATACTGCTGGGCGCCGGACACACTCTGCGCGAGTGCCTCGAGGGCGTGCAGCCTTCGCGTGCGGGCTCGAGCCTCGCCAAAAACTACCAGCAGCAGGGCGACGCCGAGCGCAATTTCGAAGGCAAGAAAGGCGGCCGCAGGTACTCGGTCGGTGAACGGAGACCAGGCCAGATGCAGGCAGGGCAGGGACAAGGCAACCAACCAGGCCGCCGGCTCCCACCGTCCACGGCGCGCTCGCAGCAGAGCAACCGAGGCGGTCAGCAGCAGAATGCGATAGCTGACTTCAACAGCCACGCGCAAGGGCAGAGAGTCGGGCGCCAACAACAACCGGGCACCGGCGAGACCCACCAGAATGGGCGTGATCACGGCCACAGGCACAATCAGATTCCGGCTGCGGACATAGAGCAGAATGGACCCGCTCAGCAATCCCACTGCGAGCACGAATGTCGCCTGTACGGCTACTGCCCCGAAGGGCGCGGGGAATCTGGTCGCCAGCGAATGTTCCGCCAGTCGCGAGACCACCAAGGCCGTCCAGCCCACAATCCAAAGCTTGAGGTAGCTCTCGCGAAATGCGAGCAGCGCCAGCAGGGAAGCGCCCAGCAGGAGCAACAAGGCGAATTCCGCCGTCGTCGGCCTGGCCATGCCGAGCCCTGCTGCCATGTTCCAGATTGAACGGTAGGAAGCGCTCATCGGTTTCGGACGTACGGATTCCTGACTTCTGAATATCACGGCGGGTGGCTTTCTCGATGGGGTTTCCGGATCCGATTGATTACTTTCGGCATCTCGTGTGTGGGTTACAATCGCCGATAGACTTTCGAGTACCTTTTCATGCAAGACCGTATTCTTGTCGTTGACGACGAAGAAGCGATTCGCGAAATCGTTGCGTCCATGCTTGGGGCGGCGGGGTATGCCTGCCAACAAGCGGGGTCGGGCCTGGAGGCGCTGGCGAAGCTCAATTCCGGCGAAGAATTTGAGCTGATGCTCTCCGACCTGATGATGGCCGATCTGGATGGCATCGGGCTGCTGGAGCGCACCAAGGAAAAGTATCCGGATATGCCGGTGGTGATGGTTACCGCCGTGCACGACATCTCGGTGGCCCTGGCCGCCATTCGCAATGGCGCGTATGACTACCTGCTGAAGCCGTTTGAGCGCGAACAGTTGCTCAACACGGTCAGCCGGGCGCTGGAAAACCGCCGCCTCAAAGTCGAAAACCGCACCTATCAGACGAATCTGGAGTCCCTGGTGAAGGCTCGCACCGATCAATTGCAGGCCGCCAATCGGGAATTGATCGGCTCTTACGACATCACGCTGCAAGCCCTGGGAGATGCGCTGGATCTCAAAGATCGCGAGACCGAGGGTCACTCTCGACGCGTCACCGCCTTTACCATGGCGATCGCGCGCGCCATGGGATTGCCGGCGGAACAGGTCGCGACCATTGCCCGCGGTGCCTTTCTCCACGACATCGGCAAGATGGCCATTCCGGACAAGATCCTGAACAAGCCCGCCAAACTGACTGGCGAAGAAACTGAGATCATGCGGGAGCACTGCTTCAAGGGTTATCAGATTGTCAAAAAGATTCCCTTTTTGAAAGAGGCGTGCGACATCGTGTATTCCCACCAGGAACACTACGACGGCAGCGGCTATCCGCGCGGTCTGAAAGGCGAGGAAATACCGCTGGGGGCGCGCATCTTTTCCGTCGCCGACACTCTCGACGCCATCACGTCGGACCGGGTGTATCGACGCGCTAGATCGCTCGGGGAGGCGCGCAAAGAGATCCAGGCCTGGTCCGGCCGCCAGTTTGACCCTGACGTCGTGACCGTTTTTCAACAAATGCCCGATGAGATTTTCGAGGAGCTGCGTCGTGCCATTAGCGCACAGACCGCTCCTCTTGCTTACTCTAGTGGGGCCAAGGGCTAAATTCGCTGTACCAAGATTGGAACGTTTGTACACTCCAAGGCCATTCAGATTGACGGTTGCGACTGCGGGCCTGCTTACGGCGGTCGTCACCGCGTCGTGCCTGTTCCTGCCGAAGGGGTTGGTGCAGGTCGCAGTTAGTGACGTGGTTGGTGGCCTGCTGATGCTCGTCCCGTTTTTTGCTTTCGCCAGGCTTGGCCTTGCCAGCAAAGGCCGCATGCGCTGGTTCTGGATGCTTCAGGCTGCAGGGTGGGCAACATGGTTCGGCGACCAGGTCGTGTGGATCACGTTCGACTTATTTCTCCGCAAAAAGCTGCCCCAAATGTATCCTGCCGACGCGCTCTTGTTTTTGGCCGGAGCGCCCATGCTGGCCGGCCTGTTGCTCAGGCCGCACCGCGAACCGACGGCGCGCGGTTCCAGACTGGGCGCGCTCGACTTCTTCCTGTTGCTGCTGTGGTGGCTTTATCTCTACGTGTCGCTGGTTGTCTGCTGGCAATACGTTTCCCCCAACCTGGACGCCTACAACCGGAACTTTGATTTGCTAACGGGAGCGCAAAGCATCCTATTTGCTGGAGTCCTGATTTTCTTCTGGATCGATTCCGCGGGACGGTGGAAGCGGTTCTACGCGGCGTTCGGCGCTGCGCTAGCGTTCAATGGCATCTGGTTCTACATTCTTAATCGCGCCATAGAAAAAGAAATCTATTTCACCGGCAGTTGGTATGACATTCCGTATTCCGTGTCATTTGCGGCATTTGCCGTGGTTGTGCTCCTGGGACAGCGGCTCTCGCCAGCGCCGGAGTCTGGGGCTGACGAAACCTACAGTTCGTGGATGGCCCGCCTGGCGATGATGGGTGTGCTTTCGTTGCCGATCATGGCACTGGGCGCCATGCTTGACCCACGCCTTCCGTCCGCGGTCTCGCGCTTCCGGGTTTTGATAACACTGGCCACGATGTTTCTGATGGCGTTCCTCCTGTTTATTCAGCATTACCGGCTGAATCGGGAGTTGCGGCGGACCAACGTAACACTGCAGGAAGCCTCGCTTACCGACCCGCTCACGGGCCTGCGCAACCGGCGCTATTTTTCCGCGACCATCGAGGCGGATGTGAGCCAGACACTGCGTGCCTATGCCGACGGCCATAGCAGTCACATTCGTGACCTGGTGTTCTATCTCATCGATGCGGATAATTTCAAAGACGTGAACGACCTCTACGGACACGATGTGGGCGACAAGGTCCTCGAGGAGATGGCTCGTCGGCTGAGTTCTTCCATTCGCCACTCCGATGTTCTGGTGCGCTGGGGCGGGGAAGAGTTCCTTATCGTGTCGCGCTACACTGATCGCAGCGAGGCCGAATTGCTCGCACAGCGAGCGCTTTCGGCAGTCGCCGATACGCCATTCGCGGTGAGTGGTTCCGCGGAAAAGATTTCTCGCACTTGCTCGGTGGGATGGGCGGCGTTTCCGTTTTTTCCGGGCAACCCGCGTGCCGTTAGTTACGGAGAGGTTCTCACTCTGGCCGACCGTGCTTTGAATCGGGCCAAGCAGTCCGGCAGAAACCGTGCCGTGGGCATGCTCCCGGCTGCGGGCAACGTGCCGGCCACGATCGTTGAGGGGGTGCACTCGAAGGGGCTGCAGGTGGACATGTTTGCCGTAGTTGGGCCCGGTGCCGCCTCATAAACTGCCTCGCCTCAGGCAGCATTTTTCCCATTTCTTCCATCCAATCGCTTGAACAGTTCCACTCGCAGGGGGATCGCTATGTCCAATTCCGCTTCTCGTGTGTGGAGTCCTTCCGTTATCGGCCTGATTGCCATGGTTCTGGTTGGTTCACTGGTGGCGCAGGACGCCCCGCCCATGCCCGCGAATAGTGTCCCGCAAGGCATGATTTTGCTAATCCAGCTTTCGGACCGGCTTGACACGCATACGGCGAAGGCGGGCGATGGTTTTCAGGCGCGGCTGGCGGAGGCTGTGACCGCAGCCAACGGTCAGACCATCGACGCGGGGAAGAAAATCAAGGGGCACATCAGCGCGGTGGAACCGGGATTGCGGCGGCGACTGCTGCTCAGTTTCGACGAGATTGAAACTTCCCATGGATGGGTCCCGCTCATCGCGACCGTTACCGGAGTTCCCGGCGAGCACGGCCTGAGCCAAATCGGAGAGGAAGGCGAAATCGGACGCAAGGGGATGAGCAAAGAGCAAATCGCTGAAGCCGTGGTCGTCGGGGCCGGCGAGGGCGCCGAGCAAGGCGCGCGCTCCGGTGGGAAACGCGGCGCAGCCACCGGCGCCGGATCGGGAGCTGCGGATGGAGCTATGACCGCGTTCGAATCCGGACACGACCTCGTGCTCGAAAAAGGAACTGCACTCGAAATCAGGTTGGACCGCAACCTGACCATTCCCACACGCTAGCAACGCCTCGACAAAGTACAAGAAAAGCTCTGACAGACGTTCTTTCCGAGGAGAATCATCTTGGGGAACAAGCTTTGCTGCTCGATAATTCCCTCGGAGGTCTGTCATGAAATCTCTCGGTATTTTTCCGGCGGTTTTATTGCTTGCTGTGAGTGGGGCCGTCGCTCAGGAGCATCCCACCGTGGCCGCGCAGCCGAATACCGTCTACGTGGGCGCGGACGGCAAGTTTGAGGCTGCTCCCGACACGGCGCAGATTCAGTTCAACGTCTCGGTGCAAGACGACACTTCGCAGGCGGCTTTCCAGCATGCGTCCAAAGAGGTCGAGCAAGTACGCCAGGTGCTTCGGGCCAACGGACTTGATCCCAAGACTGCGACGGTGGGATTCATGTCGGTGCAGCCCGTCTACGACTACAAAGATCCGAAGCATAAGGTGATTGGATACCGGGTTACGACCGATGTCGTTTTGAAGCTGAAGGATTTCTCCAAGGTCGGACCGATCACACAGCAACTCGCCGACGCCAATGTCAGCGAGACCCAGACTCTCAGCTATTCGCTCGAAAACATGGATGACGCGAAGAACAGAGCTGTCGAAGATGCCTACCGCCGGGCGCACAACTCTGCCGACACACTGGCGCGTGCCAGCGGACGCATGCTGGGAGAACTCTCGTATGCGTCGGTGGATACCTTTGAGAACCAACGCATCCTGGTGCCGCGAATGGCCCGTGCGATGGGTGCGGCGATGGCGGCCGCCGCCCCGCCGGCTCCGACGGAGGAGTTCACAGCCCAGTCGGTGACCGTCAGCGCGCATGTGAACGCACTGTTCAACTTGAAATAAATTTCCTCGTCTAGAGAACCGCGGGAGCGGCTTCGGGCGGCGGTGTCGCTCCCAGCGGCGCGACCTCCAGAATCAGACCATCGACAGCGCGCACGACGACTAACTGTCCCACCGGCAGAGCCGTCGAGGCGACTGCATCCCAGAGTTCGCCGTGGACGAAAACCTTGCCTTGCGGCGAAAGCGCAGTTTGCGCGACTCCAGTCTCACCCACCAAACCTTGAGCTCCAGTAACGACTTTGTTGCGTCTCGCCTTGAGCGCGATGGTCATCAGGAAAGCCGTGATCAGTCCGAGCGGGATGCTGACCGCGAGTGCAGTCATGAGATGAACCCGCATTTCCGGAATGGGCGAGTCGACCAGCAACAGGCCACCCAGAGTGAGAAGTACGATTCCGCCCAGGGTGAGCACGCCGTGAGTCGCGAACTTGGCTTCGGCGGCGAAGAGCGCGAAGGCGCCAAGAATCAGCCCCAGCGCGGCAAAGCGCGTGGGCAGAAGGTTGAGCGCGAATACCGCCAGAATGATGAACACCACGCCCACCGTGCCGGGAATGACGGCGCCGGGATGGTTGAATTCGATGTAGAGCGCGAGCGCACCGATGGCAAGCAGAAGGAACGCAAAGTCCGGTTCCATGAGCGCATCGAGGATGCGTTCCTTCAGAGTCATGTCAAAAGCAACGACCGGTTCTCCGGTGAGGTTGAGCGAATGAGATTCTCCGTTGAAGCGCTTGAAGGTCTTGCCTTGCATCTGGCGGAACAGGTCGTCTGGACTCGGAGCGACGTAGTCGATGAGATGCTGCGAGAGTGCCTCCTGCTCGGTGAACGACTTTGATTCGCGGACGGCGCTCTCGGCGGCTTCGATGTTGCGTCCACGTTTGGAGGCGACCGAGCGCATCAGGGCCGCGGCGTCGTTCTCCATCTTCTGCTTCATGGTGTCGTCCGGCTTCAGCTCGACGGGTCCGATGAGAGCCACAGGATGAGCGGCTCCCGCGGCCGTTCCCGGGGCCATGGCGGCGATATCAGCGGCCTCGAGAATGAAGATCCCTGCCGAACCGGCGTGACCGCCCGTCGGGGTCACGTAGACAATGACGGGCACGGACGAGGCGGTGATCTTTTCGATGATCTCCCGCGTGGAACTGACCAGGCCGCCCGGCGTATTCATCTCGATCAGTACGGCCTGAGCATTGCGGCGGCGGGCTGCGTCGATGGCGCGGGCAATGTATTCCTGGCTGATCGGCTGAATGGTGTCGTTGACGACAACTTTAAGAACCTCGGCCGACGCTGTGGCGGAAAAAGCCGCAACCAATCCCAGGGAAAGAACAAGACTGATGCTGGCACTGATTCTTCTGGTCTGGGGCGAAACGTGCATAGGTCCCTTCGACAAGCTCAGGGCAGGCTCTTTGCTCAGGATGGGCGGCCCAATCGTGCCTGAACATCCTGCGGTGTCGGGAATCGCGATCCCGACACCACTATTGTCGCTCTATTTAGCCGAGGGCGTGCGGATTTCTTGCGGTTCTGGCGCTGCGCTCCGGGCTTGAGTCCACCCAGGCAGATCCGTGCTGCCGGTGATCAGGCGCGCACCACGCTCGTAAGTGACATAGGACCACGCCCACTGAATGAAAACCAGAAGCCGGTTGCGAAAGCCAATGAGGAACAGAATGTGGACGAAGAGCCAACTTAACCAGGCAACGAAGCCTGAAATGTGAATCTTGCCAAATTGGGCGACCGCGGCAGCACGGCCGATCGTGGCCAGACTACCTTTGTCCCAATAGTCAAAGTTGGGACGAGAGTCAACCTTGCCAGCTTCGAGTTCACGACGAATCAGTTTGGCCACAAAGCGGCCTTCCTGGATGGCGACAGGGGCCACACCGGGGAGCATCCTGCCATCTGTATCTTTGGCTGCGGCGAGGTCGCCGATCACGAAAACTTCGGGGTGTTTGGGAATGCTAAGATCGGGCTCGACCACTACGCGGCCAGCACGATCGACCGGGACACCGAGTTTTTTGCCGAGAGGGGATGCCGCTACGCCCGCCGCCCACAATATGACTGCCGCCTCGTGACGAGTGTTCTCAAAGCAAACTGCGCCCGCATCGACCTGGGTCACCATGGTGGAAGTGCGGACGTCCACCCCCAGGCGCTGGAGTTGCTCCTGAGCGCTGCGGGAAAGGTCTTCCGGATAAGCAGGAAGGACGCGCGGGCCACCCTCGATCAGCAGGATTTGCGCCCGTGCGGGATCGATGGCACGGAATTCGTGCGTGAGCGCGTGATGGCAGATTTCCGCCAGCGTTCCCGCCAGTTCAACTCCTGTAGGGCCGCCGCCCACGATTACAAAATTGAGAGGAGGCGCTGATTCTCCGGCCAGGGACTGCCGCTCCGCCAGTTCAAAGGCGAGCAGCACGCGACGTCGAATCTCGAGCGCGTCTTCAATCGTCTTGAGGCCGGGTGCGAAAAGCTCCCATTCCTCGTGGCCGAAATAGGCGTGGCTGGCGCCTGCGGCCACGATGAGGTAATCGTAGGGGATGGCGGACTCGGCAGTCTCGACGACCCGGCGGTCTAGATCGAATCCGGTAACCTCGGCCATCAGAACTTCGACGTTGTTGTGAGAGCGAAGAATCGAGCGAATCGGTGCGGCGATTTCTCCAGGGGAAAGACCGGCGGTCGCTACCTGGTAGAGAAGCGGCTGAAAGGTGTGGTAATTCCTGCGGTCGATGACAGTAATCTGGACCGGCGCTTTTGCCAGGGAAAGCGCCGCGTTCAGGCCTCCGAAGCCGGAGCCGACAATCACGACCCGAGGTTTTACCTTGCTGTTCATCGCCGTATATCTATAAGATTCGGCGCGATGGCAGAGGTTTCGGGAAGTTCTTCGAAAGTGGCAACCCCGGTATGGGCTTGTTGGGCCCTGCCTTCGGTGGCCGACTTGATTTTTGTCGCGTTGTTGGGCGCCTTGGTCTTCACGCCGCTGTCGGTGCGCCTGCTGGGCGACGCTGGGATCGGATGGCACATCCGGACCGGGCAGCAAATTTTGGCGACGCACTCTATCCCGCACGTCGATCCGTTTTCTGCCTCCATGAGAGCGAAACCCTGGTTTGCCTGGGAATGGCTCTATGACGTGGTTGTGGGTGAACTGGCAACCGCTCTGGGACTCAATGGGGTGGTGTGGTTCACGTCGGTCGTGATCGCGGCCGTGTTCGCACTTCTGTTTCGGCTGCTGACGAAGGGCGGGACGGATGTCCTGGTCGCGCTCGTGCTCGTGCTGCTGGCGTTGGCGTCGTCGATGATTCATTTTCTGGCGCGCCCTCACCTGCTGAGTTGGCTGTTTACGCTGATTTGGTTCTGGATTCTCGACGCCTCGGGGCGGGACTCGAATAGCGGGCGCGGCGGCCGAGGCCGGAAATGGTTATGGGCCTTGCCCCTGCTCATGCTGGTTTGGGTCAATGTCCATGGCGGGTTTTTGTTGGGGTTCGCACTGCTAGGAATCTTCTGGATGGGAGCGGTATGGAACTGGCTTCGCGCAAAAGATGGCAGGATCGAACAAGCCTTCGGAAAAATTGCGGCCGCGAAGCGCTCGTGGCAGTTGATCTACGTGGCGCTGCTCTCGGCAGCTGCGAGTCTGTTAAATCCTTATGGATGGAAGCTGCATTTGCACATTGCCTCCTATCTTTCTAACCGATTCTTAATGGATCACATTGAGGAATTTCAGTCTCCCAATTTTCACGGCGTGGCGCAGCGGTGTTTTGTGGTGCTTCTGCTCATCAGTGTGACGGTTCTGGCGGGGCGGGGACGCCAGTTGCCCACGAGCCACGCTTTGACTCTGCTGTTCGCCGTGTACGCCGGCCTCTATGCTTCGCGAAACATTCCGGTTTCCTCGCTACTACTGGTGATGGTGGTAGGGCCGCTTGTCCCCTTCACCGGGCTGGCCGGAAGATTTTCCGAGAACGTTGCGAGTGTCCAGGGCAAGTTGCTGGGGCACCTTTGGCCCGTAGTCGCAATTGTCATCGCCCTCTGGATCGCGGCCACCGGAGGCCGATTCGGGTCGACTAAAATCATGAACGCTCATTTTGATCGGCAACGGATGCCGGTCGATGCGGTGAGCTACCTTGAAAGGCATGAGGTGCCAGGACCGGTGCTGAGCCCCGATTATTGGGGCGGGTATTTGATTTACCAGCTTTACCCGAAGCGGCGGGTGGTGGTGGATGACCGCCATGATTTTTACGGCGAAGCGTTCTTAAAGTCTTACTTGAAGATGGTCCACGTGGAACCCGGGTGGCAGGAATTCCTGCGCGAGCACGAAGTTTCGTGTCTAGTGCTGCCCCGGAATGCGGCTCTCACCAACATTTTGCTCGAGACCCGGGACTGGACACCGATTTATACCGATCAACTCGCGGTCGCGTTCCTGCGTTCTTCCTCTAGCGCGGAAACAGAACCACGCTGACGCCGGAATGCCATTCCTACTCCTTGAGATTGCAAAAGCATTCACATTGACAGTATCGAAGGGCCCCTATATGTTCGCCGATACCTCGCGGCATTGCCTGCGGGCAATTTCCTGAATACTGCTGTCGAGTGTGTGAACATCGTGGCGTTCGTGATCTGCAAAACTTCTTTGACTGGGGAAAAACTGGAATGAATCAAGGCTTCTCCGCTGGCCGCAGAACGATGTTTGCGCGCTCAATTCTTGCGCTGTGTATCGTGCCGGTCTTCATGTTCGCCCAGGCTCCTGTCGTGAGCCTGATCCGAATCAGCTCCGATCCTTTTAGCGTGGGGCCCGGACAACATGCGACCGAAGTTGAACCTCACGTGCTGGCGCACGGTTCGACGCTCGTTGCGGTTTTCCAGACGGGTCGCATTGCGCCGGGCGGTTCGACCGACATCGGCTGGGCGACTTCAACCAACGGTGGGACTACTTGGAGCCATGGTTTTCTGCCCGGTTTGACCAAGGGCGAGGGCTCAGGGCCCTACGATGCGGCGAGCGATCCCGCCGTGGCCTACGACGCGAAACACGGAGTGTGGATGATTGCGTCGCTGCCCATTTCCGGTACTGTGCGGACCCCGGCCGTTGTGGTGAGCCGTTCGACCGACGGGGGTTTTACCTGGGAGAAGCCCGTAAGCGTTTATCCAACCGCACCGAGTTCCGATAAGAATTGGATCGTTTGCGACAGCTGGGCGGGCAGCCCGCACTACGGCAACTGCTATGTGGAATGGGACGATCCGAGCAGCGGGGACTTGATTTTGATGAGCCGGTCGACGGATGGCGGGATTACCTGGTCGTCGCCGAGCGCGACTGCCAATCATGCCGCCGGAATCGGCGGCCAGCCGCTGGTGCAGCCGAACGGCACTGTGGTGGTACCGATCGAGACCAATTTCATGTCAGCATTCCGTTCGACAAATGGCGGCTTGAGTTGGTCGGTGCCGTTGGCGATCGGAACGATTCAGAGCCATAGCGACGCCGGAGGTATCCGCAGTGGGCCTCTGCCTTCGGCGGCCGTGGATAAAGCGGGAACCGTCTGGGTGGTCTGGGAAGACTGTCGCTTCCGGGCGCGCTGCACGACCAACGACCTGGTGTACAGCACTTCCACCGACGGTGCGACTTGGAGCACGGTGAAACGCATCCCGATTGATCTCACCACGAGTTCGGTCGATCATTTCATTCCTGGCATTGGGATCGATCCGGTGACTTCCGGCAAAACGGCGCACGTTGCGGTGACGTACTACTACTACCTGCAGAGCAACTGCACGTTTTCGACCTGTCAGCTGGACGTGGGCTTCATCTCGTCGCCAAACGGCGGATCAACCTGGCACTTGCCGGTGAAACTTGCCGGGCCGATGAGTCTGAGTTCGCTGCCAAATTCACAGAACGGCCTCATGGTGGGGGACTACATCGCCACTGCTTTCGCGAACGGCGTGCCACACGGGGTGTTCGCCGTCGCCGGGGTCAAGTCGGGCACGACTTTCAAGGAAGCAATGTATACGGCCGAGGGATTGACCGTACCCGCTACGGGCGCGGTGCTCTCGTCGGCGGGCGACAAGCCTCTGCATTCTCTCTCCGACAAGATCGAGAAAGAGCGTCCGGAGAAAGGCGCGATTCCACCCCTGCGGCGGGCGGCCAGGCGGAGTGCGCAGTAGTTCAATGGTGTGGAGCCGGCACTTCTGCACGCTTGCCTCGAGCATAGGAAGAGCTTGCGCGGGCAAGGGTGCCCGCGCCACACAAGCCTTGAAGGTCATGCAAGAGTCACCGCTAGTAACGATGAATATTCGATTTTCCCTGTGCCTCGGCCCTGTCGTGTGAAAGACTGTTTCGCATGAAGGCAATGCTCCGCGTGTGTTTCCACGGAAGAGCAATCGACGCCCGAACACTTGTCGCTCCCCTGCTCGCTGTGTGGGCGCTGGCTCTGGTGGGTTGTTCCGGTTCGTCCCCAACCCCTCAGACAGTTCAGCCGGAGAACCCAATCGGCCCGAACCTTACCGAGATCAGCTCAGATTCTTTCACCGTCGCACCAGGACAGCATGCAACGGAGGTCGAGCCGCACGTTCTGGCGAACGGGAACACGTTGGTAGCGGCGTTT
Source organism: Candidatus Sulfotelmatobacter sp. (assembly GCA_035511455.1). Taxonomy (GTDB): domain Bacteria; phylum Acidobacteriota; class Terriglobia; order Terriglobales; family Acidobacteriaceae; genus Sulfotelmatobacter. The sequence continues at coordinate 59,928 of DATKFH010000136.1, forward strand.
CAGACCGGGCGAATCGCTCCCGGTGGTGCAACCGACATCGGATGGGCTACTTCGACCGACGGCGGCACGACCTGGACCCACGGGTTCTTGCCTGGACTGACCACGGGGGAAGGAACCGGTCCGTACACCGCGGCCAGCGACCCCGCGGTGGCGTATGACGCGAAGCACGGAGTATGGATGATCGCGTCCCTGCCGATCCCGGCCACCGCCCAGGCCCCGGCGGTCGTGGTCAGCCGGTCGGCGGACGGTCTAACCTGGCAGAACCCTGTGCCCGTTGGTGCGCCCGTCGCGAGTTCCGACAAGAACTGGATCGTATGCGACAGCTGGGCGACGAGTCCGCACTACGGCAACTGTTATGTGGAATGGGATGACCCGGGCAACCCTGCGAACCCGGAAGAAATCCTGATGAGCACTTCCCCCGACGGCGGCCTGACGTGGAGCGCGCCTTTGCCAACGGCAGACTTGGCATTCGGCATCGGCGGACAACCGCTGGTCCAGCCGAATGGAACCGTCGTCGTGCCGATTTGGTCGACTGGAATGGAAGCTTTCACCTCGACCGACGGTGGCGCAAGTTGGAGCGCTCTGGTGACGATCTCAGATCTTCAGGTGCATACCGATCTGCCAGGGTTCCGAAGCGGGCCTCTGCCTTCCGCCGCCATCGACGGCGCGGGGAACATCTGGATTGTGTGGGAGGATTGCCGGTTTCGCGCCGGCTGCTCGATGAATGATCTCGTCTACAGCACTTCGCCTGACGGCGTGACCTGGAGTGCGGTGACGCGCATCCCAATTGACGATGTCTCGAGCACGGTTGATCATTGCATCCCTGGGATTGGCATTGATCCGGCGACGTCTGGCGCGGGTGCGCACGTAGCGATTCACTACTACTATTTTCCGCAGAGTAGCTGCACGCTGTCGACCTGCCAACTGATCGTTGGATTTATTTCTTCTGCGAACGGAGGATCGACCTGGAATGCACCGGTTACCATCGCCGGGCCGATGCAGCTGGGCTGGCTGGCGAATTCGCAGAACGGGCTCATGGTGGCAGACTACATTGCGACGGCATTCACCAACGGCATTCCGCACGGTGTGTTCGCCGTGGCCGCGGCGAACTCTGCGACGACTTACGACGAGGCCATCTATACCGGGCAAGGTCTGACGGTGAAAACCGTGGGACGGCAATTGTCTTCGGCAGGCGACCGGCCGCTGCACAAGATGTCGGACAAGATCGAGCGCGAGCGTCCTGAGAAGGGCGTGATACCACCGTCGCGGCGGCGGCAAGCGAAGCGAAGCGCAAGAAAGTAATTACGAGCCTGAACCGGCCGCCGCCGATACGGAATCGGCGGCGTTTCTATTTTTGGGTCGGCAGAGCCCTCAAAAGCGATCGCTGGTGTCGATGCCGAACCCGAGGATGGCTCTGACTTCGATCGGTTGGTCGCCGCGCATGGCAGGTTGAAGCTTCCAGCCGCGCAACGAAGCCACAACTTTGGCGGTCATCTCGGCAGGACCGGGTTCAAGCACCCGCACGTTCTTCAGATTTCCGGACGCATCGATGGTGCACGCGACCACCATACGGGCATGGGGCAGGCCCTCGGGGAGATCGGTGCGGAAACCGGTGGGCGCGACGATGGCCGCATCAGAACCGCCGACTGCGAACTCGACGACCACCGTACCCAGTGAAGTTTCGAGATAGGTGCTGTACTTCTCACCGTGCAGTTGGCTCTTGTAAGGCTCGAAGACCCCGCCAGAAGTCGCTGTAGCAACGATAGTTACTCCGAGGGCCTGCCGTTGTTGCCTGGTGCTGGAACGCCCGGGGGCGGCAGGTTCGCCGCCAGACGGGTCCGATCCGAAACTTGGCAGGGTAACGATGCTGCTGCCTCCCTGCACCGAAACGCCTGGTACGGGTGGCGTCCCGTTCGTCGCGTTCCCAGTTCCTCCCGGGCCCGGATTCAGAGAGATGCCAGGGCGCGCGTTCGGGTCGGAACCATGGCCCGGTCCGCTCTTGCCCGCGCCCGGACCTTCGCCGTTCATGCCACTGCCCGGTCCGTTGCCGCGGGCGATGCTGGTTCCTCCTCCGGTCCCGCCCAGTCCGGACTTGTCTCCACCGGTGGGTGACGTCGCAAGCGAGCCTTTCCCTCCGACAGCCGGCAATCCAACCTTGGATCCGGGCTGGTTGGAAATCACGGCTCCCGCTCCCGTCCCGCTGCCGCCGTTCCCCGATGGGGCGGAGGGAGCACCGGCTTCCAAGGCCGAGCCGAGTCCGGGACCTTTGCGGCCGAGCCCGGAGCCAGTCGAATTGCCTGCGCCGCTCACCGAGGGAGGAGGCGGAACGACATTGTTGGCCAGCAGCGTTCCTCCGGGAGCACCCTTACCCCCGCCCGTGTCGCCGGTGCCGCCTCCGGGGCCGGACACAGAGGGCGGCGGAGGAACAACGCTGGGCATCCCAAGGGCAGGAGCAGTGGAGGCCGATACCGGGCGCATGCCGCTCCCACCGAGGACACCGGAGGAAGGCGGCGGTGCAATTACGGTGGAGCCCAATGACCCGCCCATCCCGTTGCGGTTACCCCGTGGTTTGGCATTGGCGGCGTTGGCCGAGACGGCTGGTGGCGGGGGCACAACATCGGGGTTGAGCGAAGTATTTCTTGATCCACTGCTGGTGTTGGCATTGACGGTGGGCGGTGGCGGCACAACCGCCTTCGACGGGTCGGGAGCGTTGCCACTGGCGAGTCGGCGCATGTCCTGCGAAATGTCGGCCGAAGGAGGCGGCGCGATGACCGACGGCGGTGGCATAGCCAGCCTGGGATTGCGATTGGTTGCCCGTTCGGGCGTAGACACCGGAGGCGGCACGATTGCAACGTTGGTCGTCTGGACGGGAGCGCTGGAAATCTCTCGGCTTACGGCGCCGGGTGCCGGAGGAATCACGGTCGCAGCGATCGCGGGTCGAGAGCGAATCGTGTTGGCAGAAACGGTTGGAGCTGGCGCGACGACTGTCGCGTTCAACGACGGCGCGGCTGAAGTGCGATCGCGGGAGACGCTCGGCGCGGGTGGAATCACAGCCGGACCCAGAGCCGGAGCAACCAGGGTGTGATCGCTCGAAGCGCTGGGAGCCGGAGGGATCACGGTCGCGCTGAGATTCGGCGCGGCGCGGAACGGATCGCGCGGAAGCGACGGAGTTGGCGCAATCACCGTGTCGAGCCGCACTCCGTTGCGGGTGTAGTCGGGGATCACCTGGGGTGCGGGGGCGACGATCGGAGTCGAGTAAGTGAGAGTGGTTCGGGTCGAGCGCAACCCCTCCGACGGAGGTGGACCCGGATTGGGGTTGACCGCGAGCAGATTCGCCACCGCATCGCGCGACGACGGAAGTCTAAGGTTGGGCGCGTCCACCACCCTCTGCGCGAGAGAGCCGCCCCGCGCGATCCTGATGGTTTGCGTGCGGTGGTGGGCTTCTCCTCCGCCTGCGCGGCCAACCGTTCCGGCTTGCGCGCCTCCCAGATCCTCGGTGCGGGGAAGTTCATCGCCGCTGTAATAGATGACATCCCGGCTGGATAGCCGGGGCGCGACGTACGGACGCATTTGCTCGAGCTTCACGCGGACGACAATCGCGGCGACGATCAGAAAAGCTTCGAGTAGCAAGCACGGAATCATGCCGCGATACGGGAACATCCCGTACGGTGCTTCGCCCGCGAGTCGGGCGTCGGAACGAGCCAGAGCCGGGCGTATGGCGGTCACGAACTCGCGCCAGGGCGAGGACCACTCCACCAGCAGAACCGGGGCATCGTGCCTCTGCTCCACGACTTCTTCGAGTTGTGCCGACGCACTCACGCTAAGCGTGCGCTCCCATTTTCTTCTTGATCGTAATCTCAATTCTATCGCCCACAACAGTCCCTGTTTCGGCCACGGTATGGCACGGTAGTTCCAGTACAGACGTGGCCTGGGCGCGGACCGGGGCGAACCGCCAGGGCCGCAGCTGGCTCTGGACGTGAATTACGGTCATCTCATGATCGAGGTATACGACGTCGATGGGGAACCCCATACCTAGAGTATGAACGCCGTGGCAGGGGACAATCCAGAGGCCATTTCCGTTACGGAAGTCACTAGGGGCGAGCCCCAGCAGCCCGCGCAGTCGAGTCCAGTGCGTGTCGGCCACAGCCAAGGCCGTAGCCAAGTAGGCCTGCCGACTCTGATTAAAGGCTTGCCCTAGAGAGGAGAAAACTGCCATCAACCTCAACTGCCCCCCATGGAACTGCATGGATGCTTGCTATTTCCCTGAAACCGGTCCGAGCTGACGGATCAGCGAAATGACGGCTGGACCGATGGTCACAAAAATGATCGAAGGCAGAACAAAGATCACCAACGGGGGAACCATCTTGATCGTGGTTTTGGCTGCCTGTTCTTCGGCGCGTTGCCGGCGTTCCGTGCGGAGGGAGTCGGAATGCACTCGGAGGGCTTGCGCGACGCTGGTGCCGAAGCGGTCGGTCTGAATCAGTGTACCAACAAGAGATCGGATGTCGTCAACCCCGGTGCGATCCACCAGATTTCGAAGAGCTTCCGCGCGGGGCTTGCCGGCGCGCATCTCGAGATTCACCAGATGGAACTCATCGCTGAGATCAGGATGGGCGTGGTGCAGATCCTGCCCGACCCGGGTTAAAGCCTGGTCCAGCGCGAGGCCGGCCTCCACGCAGATCACGGTAAGATCAAGGGCGTCGGGAAGGCCGAGTGTAATGCGATGCTGCCGGTCTTTGATCATCCGCTTCAGAATAAAGCGCGGCAGGAAGAAGCCGAGACCTGGAATGCCGACGAGCAGGAAAAGGTTGTCGACGCCGGCAAATAACGCGACGCCGGCAAAGCCGATACCAGCCATCAGAAGACGCGCGCCAAAATAATAATTAACATCGATGGCATCGCGGAATCCGGCCTGAATCAGCCACGCGCGTGTGCGGGTCGTATCCGCGGGAGAAAGCGGAAGGGCCTTG
>DATKFH010000137.1:0-12644 GCA_035511455.1 Candidatus Sulfotelmatobacter sp.
CTGGACGGTAAAGGGCGCCAACGCCATCATCGCCCTGCGTTGCTGCAAGCTCAGCGGACGCTTTGAGGATTTCTGGGAACGCCGTTCACAGCAAACGCAGGTGGCTGCATGACTTTATCCCCCAAATCTGATGTGCGCCCTGTAGGGTGTGGACCTGACCCAGATCGATGGCATCGATGTCATGACGGTGATGACGGTGGTTAGAAGTAGGATGGGATATGAGCAAGTGGAAGACCGAGAACCATTTTGTGTCCAGTTCCGAGTGGCTCGTTATCCGACGGCGATCACTCTACCGGGAACACCGGTAAGTCCGTGAAGCCGGCTAGTCGGCCCGCCCGCAGCCGGGCCCTCTCCGCTCGGCAGTCGCGTGCCGATAAACAAATTGCTGCGCACGATCTGCGCAGCGACCTCGGCGACGGCGAGCGTACCGAACCCTTACCTCGGCGGCGGCAGGCCCGCGTTGATGGAAAAAACTGACCCGGTTTCATAATACGCGGGATTTGGTGCGCCCGTCGTGCCATACAGGATGCCGCTAGATGCCTGAATCAGGAGCTGCGGATGAGCGTACGGATTCGGCTGCAACGAGAAAGAGACCGTTTGTAGCAGCGTGCCGCTGGTGGTGATCGAGTAGACGGCCTCCTGAGGCGGATCGGCGATCCACAGATTCCCATCCGATGCCTGCAGCACCATGCTGCACCCGGTCTTCGGAGTGCAACCCTTGAGCTGATAAAGCTCCTGGTAACTGCCCGACGTGCTGAGCTGAAAAATCTCCTGAAAGGCGGTGTCGCCCGGGCCCCCGGCCGCAACACCGTACAGAAGGCCATCCGATCCTTGCGTCAAAATCCCGTTCGCGGGAACTCGCCCATTGGTGCCTGTGGCGTACTCGAAGATCGTGGTCACCTGACCGGAGGTCGTCACCTGGCACACGTGCCACCAGCTGCTATAGCAGGTGCCGTAGAAGTTTCCGTCCGAGGCCTGCTTGTTAAAGCTCTCCACATAGAACCCGTTGCTGCTCTCTGAAGACAACAGGGTGTAAGTGCCATTGGTGGTGAGCCGAAAAATCCCGTTGCCGTCCGACCCATAGAAGTTGCCATCGGAGGCCACCGACAGACCGTATGGTGCCTCCTGCAGCACCACTTGAAAGTCCTTGCCCGACTTGCTGATCCTGAAGACCATTGGGTTCGGGTTGTTGTTGCTCCCGCGGGCTGTGACGTACAGAAAGCCATCGGGCCCTTCGACCACGCTCGTGAAGAAGTCGCCGTAGAAAAAGCGGTTCGGGTTTTGCGGAGGTAGTGTGAACAGAGTCGTGAACTGCCCAGCGGGCGTGACCTGGAAAACAGTGCCGACGCCCAGGTAGGTGGTGCCGTAGAAATTGCCGTCGGATGCCTGGATCAGAGAGTTCGGATCGTCCCCACTCGTACCATTGAAGGTATGGAGCACGGTGAGGGTAGGTGTAGCACCGGCGGAGGCGGCCGTGAACAAGGACGTGGCAAGAACCAGAAACGCGCTCATTGGATTCCCGGACGATCTCTTTCTGATGGAGCTACGAATCCGACGATCGGTCTGAGCGAGAAGCGATCCGACTAAGAACAGCCATTGCCTGACATTTGTTTTTCTCATCGAATTTCCTTCCAGCGTAACGCGGACATCCTCTGCTTACTTAACGGTGCCCTGCAGGCTGTAGATTATGGAGGGAACCGGCGTGCGGGTTGTTTGGGATGCGTCAATTAATTTGTCAACAGTTTGTCAAAACTCTACTGTTAGAATTTTGTAAACCGCGGGTGCGCGTGCGTTGCTGGCGCGCACGGCAGCGGACACTCGTTTCCGCACAAGGGCGTAGTAATAGACCTTCGCGTGATGTCCGTATACTGCGGGCTATCTATGCGTAGGCTGTGGTCTGGCTGACGTAAAAAGTTTGTAAGAACACCCGCTTTTAAGAGACAGTCATGTTGGTTGGCACACGCCCTCCGACCGCTTCGTCGGCTTATGCCGGAAGCATTCCGGCTCAGAAATCGTTTGTGGGAGAGCGTTGGATAACCGATTCTTTGATGTGGATGAGTCCTCTGTAACGGCGCAGTGACGACCAATCGCTGGGGTCGGTAGGTAAACCCTTGGCGAAAAGGAAGGACCTATTTACAAGAAGCCCGTTTGCACTAGCGTTTCTGGACAACGTTCCTGCCCATCCGAGCAGGCCCCGGGGTGCTACTCCGTCAACAACCACGGCCCAACCGACAGCCTTCAGTCCTTGTGTTTCGGCTCTTCAAGGCGGAGGAAATGGACGTGGCCGCCTGCAACACCGGCGATCAATTGGTCATCGGCGATGAATGCACAGCAATGAGCAACGGTATCGCAAGTAAACGTGGCTATCAGTGCTCCGATATCCACGTCCCACACCTTCACCGTGATGTCATGGGAGGCAAAGACGGCGCGCCGCCCGTCCGCACTCACCGCCAGGCCACTGAAGCTTGAGTGGCCTTGGAGAGATCGGAGTTCGCGCCCCCTCCCCACATCCCAAACCGCCACGCCTTGGACCAAGTCTGGGTGGCCTTCAAGGGTGCGGACTAACGGGGTTCCAGGAGGATGCAGATTTGCTTGTATTGGCCTGAGCCACGGCTTCGGCGTTCCCTCAGCAATCCTTTCAGCAAACTGTTTGATTACGGGTAGATCTTGATGCGGCAGCAGGCGTCCCACCAGTTGGGAGGCGAATTGCTCTGGATCTTTGTCAATAACGTGGGACGAGAGAAGTACCGCGCCGTGGATCAGGTCTAGTGCTTCGCGGTGAGGGAACTGGGCGCGGACATAGTCGAGCTGGAGATCGTGCACGCGAATGCTTTCTTCTTCCGCGTCAGATTGCGCGAGCGACAGATCGGCAAGACGATTGCTGATGTTGCGTGCCTCGGCTGTATCTACGTTCCATAACGTTTCCAAAATCGGCAGAGGTGCAGCCATGTCTTCTAGCAGCACGCCCAATGCTTTGTACTGCTTCTGCATTTCCGGCTCCAACGACTGGAAGCTCGTTTCCACGGCTTTGAAGAAGCTCTCTTGCCCCTGAGGAAGCTGCTTCTTCAGGGAAGAAAGGTCGGCTCTACGAAGCCGACCAAGCGCGTCCGACCAAAAGCGGATGTTCTTACCACGTAGCATTGCGCCCACGACGGAGAGCGCGAGCGGCAGGCGGCCACACTCGGCAATGATGTAGTCCGCAGGTCCGGGCAAATTCTCACGTGGTAGATTTGCCCACGAGGCCAGCAACTCGCGGGACTGCTCTAGATCAAGAAGGTCTGCCCGATGCTGGTGCGCGTTGACGCAGTGACCGATGGAGGCGTCGCGAGTGGTGAACAAGAAACGGGAGCGGGGCGACTCGGCCAGCAGCGGCTCGATGTCGGTCTTACTCCACACGTCATCGACCACGATGAGTGCGGCCTTATTTGCGATCGTAGTGCGGTACCGGTTTTCGCAAGCAAGTGGGTGTGTCGTAGCCGCTGAGGTCGTCGCCTAATGCCTTGGCGACCTCACGCATTTCCTCGATAAAGTCGCGTTTCCTTTCCATGCCGGCGGTGATCCACACAATGCCATCAGGGAAGGCGCGTTGTACGACGGGGTCATCGGTGAGGCCTTGGCCAGGACTGTCTTGCCAATGCCGCCCATGCCAGCCAGCGCGGTAAGGGCGATGGGTTGGCAGTGGTCTTCCGCAAAGATTGCGTCACGCAACGCGCGCAGTGCTTCTGGCAGCTCCAAGTAGTTGGCTACGCGCGGCGGAGAGGTGAGATAAGTAACTCGAGTCTTGCGGTACAAGTCGGTCAGAGTCGCGGTGGCGTCGCCGGGTATGTCAGCCAGGAGTTCGCCGAGACTGACAGCGTGGTTGGCATCGTCGGTGAAGTCTCGATACTGAGTGGCATAAAGGTACACAGGTCGATCTGCACCCTCAATTGCGAGCACGGGAATGAGACGCTTGCCCTTATCTAGTGCGCGCAACTGTTCCCCGGTGCAAACTCGCGACTCGTACGACCCGGGACTCAACAGTGCGATCATAATTTCGCATGTGTCGATCTCCCGGTCGATCTCTCTGCTCCAAACCGCTCCGCCGCGCAGGCGCGACGTGTCGAGCCAGATGTCGAAGCCTTTGTTCGTGAGATCAGAATGCAGGCGCTGGGCAAGTGGGGCCCCGTCCTTGTGGGCGTAGGAAATGAAGATGCGCAATGACTCGGACGGGGTCATGGCCAAAGCATTATGCATCATCGCGCGAAGTAAGAGGTTCAAAAACAGCCAAAGCGATCACACTCCGAGTCCACTGGCAAGAAGTCGGCTTCGAGGAAGTCTTTTGGCATGGCAAAGCACTCGCTGGATTGGTCGCGAGTACGGCGTAGTGCGGAGTTTTGGGCATTCTCCTGGGCGACGGCCAAGGAGGCCGCGCCCATGTCGAAACCACCCAGGAAGAAACGGCCACCCAAGCGAGTCCTAGCGCTTCCCGACCTCGAACAGTCCAAAGCGGCTGTTCTGAACAGCCTTACGTCCAAGAGCGGCCAGCGTACTTACGACCGAGCAATCACCGACTTCGTTGACTGGTACTGCTCCGAGCCGCGGCTCGCCTTCAACCGCACCGTAGTGCTGCGCTATAGGATCTATCTCGAACAGAAGCAGTACGCGCCGACGACCATCAACCTCCGGCTGGCTGCCGTGCGAAGGGTTGCCTTTGAAGCTGCCGACTCGGGCCTGCTCAGTCCGGAACTGGCGGCTGGAATTCGACGAGTGAAGGGTGTACGCGGATCGGAGTTCGAATTGGAAACTGGCTTACCGCCGAGCAGGGCAGGCAACTGCTGGCTGGTGGGGGCCGGCAGTCGCTACGGGGCAAGAGGAATTACGGGATGCTCGCAATGTTAATCGGATGCGGACTCCGACGGGGCGAACTGCTCGGGTTGCGTATCGATTCCATCCAGTTGCGTGAGGCGCACTGGGTCATCGCCGACCTGCTGGGCAAGGCCGGGCACATCCGTACAGTTCCCATACCAGCGTGGGTGAAAGTGGCGATCGATGATTGGAAACAGGCCAGCGGCATCACGGAAGGCACGCTCTTTCGATCCATCAACAAGGCGGGCCGGGTCTGGGGCAATGGAATGACGCCAAAGGTGGTGTGGGAGATTGTTCGGGAGGCCGCGTCGCGGACGGGCACCGAGAAGCTTGCCCCGCATGACTTACGCCGCACCTGCGCGCGGTTGTGCTATCTTGCGGGCGGCGAATTGGAGCAGATCCAATTCCTGCTCGGCCACGTCTCGATTCAGACCACCGAGCGCTACCTCGGATGCAAACAGAAACGCCGAATTGCAGTGAACGACCAATTGGGAGTCGAGCGCGACGCAGCTTGACGCGAACCACTGCCCGCGCGGATATTTCAATCCGGCCGAGATGACTGATCGTTACGAATGTTGAAGCAGATTTACCCGGCGTTTGAGTGCGGTGACATTCCCGCGATTCTGGACACCTTGGCTTGGTCGGCCCCACCTTGGTCGTGATGAATCATGGGCTGTTGTCGATGATGGATGGAAGGGCCCAGGGGGCTGCGGAGTTTGAAATCGAGTGCGATGTGCCGTCGACCGGCCGTTGCTACGGGACGAAGGCATGCATCTTTGGACGTTCAACGATGCTGACAAGGCGATCCGCCTGTGCTACTACATAGACAGGGCGAAACGCATTCACACGGCCGGTCTACGCTAAACTTGCCTCACTCTATCCAAATCCAATCACGTGACATGACCACTTCGGCCGCGCGCAGCGTACTCGCCAGCCGGCTTGGTCGACGTTGAAAGGAGATCCATGCCCAATTCCATCTTCATCAGTTACCGCCGGCTCGACTCGCAGCACGCGACCTTCGCCATCGCCGATCGCCTGTCGTGGGCTTTTGGAGCGGACGAGGTCTTCTTCGACCGCGGCTCTATCAGGGCAGGTCATCAGTGGCCACACGCGCTCGAGCGAGGCCTCAACGCTGCCAAGGTGTTGGTACTCATCGTCGGTGAAGCGTGGCTGACTGCGACTGACAAGTGGGCACGACGTCGCATCGACGACCCAGCGGACTGGGTCCGACGTGAGATTCTGACGGCCCTCGCGGCAAACGAAGCAGGACGTACCGCGATCATTCCTGTGCTCTTGGACGATGCCAAGCGTCTGCACGCTGATGCGTTCGACGTAGCGCTACAGCCAATCGGTCGTTTCGAGCCAACACCGCTGAGGGCCGATTTGTGGGAGGAAGGACTCGAGACACTGATCGCGAGGATCGCTCAAGAAAGTGGGCTGACACGGATCCAACGCCATGACGACAGGAACCCAAACGGCTCGCCGGCACGACCCCGGCGCGAGCAGCACAATCAGAAGCCTATGACGGATGCCGAGGTCCGTACTGCACTCGAGCCGCTGGCGCGCTGGCATCTGCAATGGGGGCCTCACGCGTGGGGCGCCGGTGGCAACGCCCAGGAAATCGTCAAGTCCTACGACTTTCCATCGTTTGCCAATACCGTAGCCTTCATGGCGGCGGCCGGCAAGGAAATTGACGCCTGGACCCCGCCGCACCATCCTCGCTGGGAAAATCAGTGGAAAGTGCTGAACGTCTTCTTCACGACTTGGGATGTGGACTGTCGTGTCACCAAGCTCGACATCGCCGCAGCGAAAAAATTCGATGCAATCGTGGCCCGTTGGAATACCGGATCTCCACGGGACGGATAAGGAGTTCTTCGGATCTGTAGATGTTAACTCGCGATAAACGGCGCAATGACGATCAATCGGCTGCCGTCGCTTACGTTAAACGCTTGGCGACAGGATGGATCTTTTTCCCGAAGAGCGTTACGCGGGACATTAAGCCGTTTGCGTTGAGCCAGCGTGGCATGAGCTTGGCGCGGGTGTTCGTTCTTTTCTTCGAGTTTGAGGAAGTAGAAACGCCCGCCTACGTCACTAGCGCGCGACCGCACATCGTCGATGAACGTGCAAGACTGGGGAATACCAGCACATGAACGTGGCTAGCGCTTCCACGCTTTCCGTATCCTGCAGACTAAGCGATCCGGAACAGACGGTTCGAAAGCGCGCGGTGATCGCTCACGACATTCAGCACGGGATCCCACCTTCCGCTATTGGGAGACCCGTTACGCAAGTTGGCCCAGGCCCGTTCGAGCACGCACCGAAGAGTGTCTCGGTCGGTGTTTCTGTCGACTAAAAAACCAGCAACCCTTCAAACATCGGGTGTTCAGTCGTTCCGTTTCGGTTCTTGGAGGCGCCACAAACCAGTGTCGCCCCTCACGGCACTGGCGGTAAGTCCTCTGTAACGGCGCAGCGACGACTAATCAACCAGCGTCGGTTAGGTAAACCCTTGGCGACAAGTGAGGATCTATTTTCCAGCACAAGCGAAGAGTACCCGTCTCTAGCGGTCTACAGCCCCGCGCTCGGGCGACCTGGACCGCAGCGGCCTGGTGTTCACCACGCCAAGCACCGCCGCTGAAGCTAAGGTACTGCAATCTCTGCTCCAGCTCGATGCCCCGCACGTGCTTCTCACTCGCGATCGCGTCACGGAAGAAAGACTGCGAACTGCAGGGCCCACGCATCCTGCACGCGGCCACTCGCGGGTTCCTTCTCAAGGATCAGAGGTAACGGTTGTAGCTCTCAAACCTGTCGGGTTGGTTCCCGCGACGTTGCCGCTGGGCGAGAATCCGCTGGTGGGCTTGGAAGTTGAACCATTACAGGGCCAGACTGCCCCGAGTCGGTTTAGGAGAAGTGACGTGTTAGGAAATGCCCTTATGGTTACAGGATGCTTGATTCGCTCTTCTTACTTCTTTTGTCCGAATGCGGGGGGCTCGCCGGAATTCCGCCAATTACTATGGCCCAGAAACTATCCTTTCATATGGCTGCTGGGCATCAGGTGGCACATCGAGGCTGGGGAAGGTGCGTCGATATTCTTCGCCGTAGAAATATTGCCGCCACTCTGAGGAGCTTAAATTCCTGCCCAGGACACTCGCCAATGCCATTAGTGCTCCTAGATCGGCTAGCCATATACGAACGTTGCCATCGTCGCTACTGCTAGTAGCTAACCAGTGGCCATCCGGGCTGAATGCAATGCGGTGAATTGGTTTCTTCTGGCCAGCTAACACCACAAATCCAGCGGCGGGATCTGAGGCTGATAAGTCCCATAGATGAACTTTATCCCCGCCGGCAGTGGCGAGTCGCTGTCCATCCGGGCTGAATGCCACACTCGAGACATCGGATCGGTGGCCGCCAAGAGGAACGCATGTACCTTGGGGGGGCGCAGCCGCTAGGTCCCACAACGCAACCGACCCGCGACCGCCGACAACGGCGAGGCGTCCTGTTACACTGACGGCCAACGCGAGCGCATCGTCGGACTGACGTATATCAACGAATGCCTGGGTGGGATCCGTCGAGGTAAGGTCCCAAATCCTGACTATGCCCTTCTCTCCGGCAGCGAAAAACTGGGAGTTGTCGGCGCTAAACGCGACACTCCGTATATCACCAAGCAGCTGAGAACTCAAACACAGATTGGATACATTTTCCGTGATGGAAGGTATGGCTGTAACAGCTCTGGTCATGCTGGCATCTGTGATGTCCCAAAGCCGCACCGATCCGTTCCAACCGGCTGAGGCCACCCAGCGCCCATCCGGGCTGAATGCCACGGCGTTGGGATCAGTTCCATGTAACAGACCAACGGGTCTGCGGGTCTCGAGATCCCATAACCAAGCGACCCCACTGGCACCCCCCGCGGCCACCAGTCGGCGACAGTCATGGCTGAATGCCAAGTCAAACACCTGAGAGCCGGGGAACGATAGATCCACGATTGGTTGACCGTGGCCCATGGGTGTCATAGCCCATAGCCGGATCGCACTGCCCTTGCTGCCAGCTAGCCATTGGCCATCAGGACTGAACGCCACGCCACAGCCGTGCCCGCAAGCGTCAAGCTCAATGAATGCCGGCGCCGGAATTTTCCGGAGTACGGTCCACAGCGGGTTGTTGTCGTCTGGCGTGACCGACACAGCTTTCGCCGTTTCCTTACCGGACACTCCGAATTGTGAAAGAGCATTTCTCAACGCTTGTTCCGCGGCTGGTACGACGGGATCACGTTTGTGGAACATGAGCTGCACTGCCTCCGCTGCGAGGGCCAACGCAAGCGGTGTATCGTCTCGCACGATGTTTTCTGCCTGAGCGGCCAACCGTTGGGCAGTGCTAACGTCGAGTGCTCGCTGGCGACGCTGCTGCTCGACGTCCCGTTCGTGCTGTCGCAACTGCAAACCTTGCCTAATGAACTCCTTTTCGTCGTTTGTTAGGTCCTGTGGCCGCCCAACTAGCCATCGTTCTGCTTCTGAAAGAGACATCCCCCGCAACAGGTAACTGGCATCGTGGCCGCGTTGCCCCCACTGTTCGACTTGAAGTCTCATTCGTTGGCGCCACAGCAGGAACTCGCGGTCTTCGTTCAGCCAGCCGCGTAGGCGGCCCCAGTTCCGAATGATGGCCTCGTGCGCAACTTCCACGGTTCGCCCCTCTTCAGCACCTACGTTTTCAACCCGGCCCAGAACCAGCAGACGCACTTCGGGAGCGGCGAGTGCTTGGACTACCTTCGCCGTTAGCGAGTCAGTGCTTTCCAATTCAATTCTCTGTCGCGTGTCCTCCGCGCCTTCCTCAGGCCGCGCCACACGAACTAATCGACTAAAAAGCCTGCGCACGGCGGTCTGCTCTTCGGGTCCAAAGCGGTCAAACTCGATTTCGGCTCGCTTGGCAAGCGCTCCCGTTACGCCTCCGATCTCGTCGTATGCTGCGTTGGTCAGTGTTCGACACTGCCGCCTCGACCAAAGGTCGGTCAGACAGAACTCCAGCAGCGGCAGGTTGCCCGGCTCGCTTCCGACATCATGCAGAATCCGATCGACCAGTCCCGGTTCAAATTCAAGCCCGACGAGTTTGGCTGGCTTGATGATGGTCTCCCTCAATTCGACGTGCGTGAGGGCACCGATGTTGACCTGGGCGGGAGCCAGACGGTCGCTGAGCTCGCGGTCGAGGGTAATGATCTGGCTGTAAAAGTCAGCCCGTAGGGTGACGAGCAGCTTGAAGCGAGATTTCCCTAGCGCCAGAACCAACGCCCGCGCGAAAGGCCGGCGACTTGGTTCCGGGGTGAGGGTGAAGAGTTCCTCGAACTGGTCTGCTACGACGAGCAGGCACCCTGTGCCGTTCGACTTCTCGATCACGCGGTCAATCACTGATTCGAGCCGGATTTCATCATCAGCCAGCCGTTTTCCGAGCTTCTGTGCTTCGGTGAGCCGATCCGTTTCGCTCAGGTCGTGCTCCAGAAGCGGAGCCAGGACCGAGGCGAGACGATGGAACGGATGACTGCCAGGCGTGAAGGTGACGACGTCCCACGTTGTCTCTGGCGGCAACTGGCGGCGCAAGAGAGGAACCAGTCCGGCCTGCACCACCGATGACTTGCCGCTCCCCGAAGGACCGACCACTGCGACCAGTTCTTTCCCCAACGTGAACCTTAACAGCTCGTTGGCGAACGACGCGCGCCCGGCAAAGAAGGCTGCATGCTCCTCGCGAAACGCCTTCAGCCCGCGATATGGACACAGCGCCGCAGCACGCTCGGCCGGTGGAGGCTGAGCGCACATAGACGCGTTGATGGCGTGCTCAAAGGCGTCTAGTGGTTCGGCCACTGCGACAGTGTCGACTCCGCCGCGAAGATCAATCCAGGTGTTCGTAAAGAGAAAACTCGGAGTCAGGTCAGCGCCAGCAAGGAGCACGGGAATCACTGGGAAGGGATGACCCTGCTTTTCCTCGCGCACCTGGCGGTCGAGGGCGAACCACATCTCGCGCTTTTGCCATCCGCCAAGTTCGCGTCCGATGAAGACGGCCACCGCTCGCACGCTGCGCAGTCCCTCTTCGAGCGCTGTGGGCCACGGAAGGCCGGGAACCAGTTGGTCTCGATCAAGGAAAGTTGTAATACCGCGCGCCGCCAGCAACTTTTGGACCGCGACGACCGACTGTCGGTCGACACTGTTGTAGCTTAAGAATAGTGCGGGCCCATCCATGGTGGTTACCGGCGCGGAGAGTCCTCATATGTTAGCACTGTAAGCAACGCTGCCAGGATCAGAGGCAAATTCGCAAAGCCGGAAGTATTCAAGTCCAGAAGTGCTTCGAGCGGGTTTGTCGTGGTAGAACACTCGGCGGGATTGGTCGCGAGTAACGGCGCAGTGTTGACCGATTCGAACGAGCGGAGGCGGAATTTCGCATCCGCGGGCCTCATCGGCGGAAGGTGGGGCAATTTGAAGGAATCGCCGTAAGAAACCGAACGCTTTGTCTCCTGGTGCGGTCAGATCTATCCAATCTCACGGGTCGAGCCCGTGCTTGCCGATTCCAGTTCTATCGTTTCGGACGCACCGAAAGTACGACGTCAAAATGGTCACCGCTCTTCACGACGTTGAGACCCACGAGCGAGGTTACCTTCTTGCTCGAGAAATATGCAACGTACATATTCAAGCGGTTTCCTTCCCACTCGGGCAAAGTAGCCCGCGTCAACTCAATCAGATCCTCGAATTTGTTCGCGGCCTCAACCTCCGAGTCGGTGCGATAGAGGACGCACTCAATCACTGGTTCCTGGGGGTAGCCTGAACCGCGGCAGCTTACCGCGCCCGGGAGGCTTACGGACGGGGCCCAATCCATCCACTCTTTTGCGCCCAGCGTTTGGAATCCGGACGGAGCTTCGGAAACGTACCGGAGTAGTGTGGTGCGAAACGAGTCCTGGAACGAGCCTTTTGACGCCGGCTGGGAATTCCCCGTCGCAGGGCTCGTGTTCGATTGAGCAGGCGGGTCTGTCGTGACCGGCTCCGGCTTTTGCGTTTCGACGGCGGGCTTGAGATCCGCCGGAACAGGCCGATGGACGAACGTGTTCCAGGTGAGGAGGCCAGCGATGGCGGCGGCCCCGGCCCCGGCCAAAAGGTACAAACGGCGGGACCTGTCATAGGCCACAGGCACCGGGATGGTCTTAGGGTTCCCTTTCGCGTCTCCAATCGCCAACAAAAGATACTTTAGCGGTTCCTCGTAGGCGGTCCGGAAATCGACATACTGGATCCGATTCAATCGGTACGGTACCTCACAATCCCGATACAGGACTGGAATAACCGGTTTTTTCCTGGAGAGAGCATACCCAATCTCGTCGAGCACGTTCTCTGAAGTGACCGATTTGGGCGAGAGCACGACCAGCATCCGTCCGCACTCGGAGAGTCCGCGCTCGATCGCCTCATCCCACTCCTCCCCGGGATGAATATCGAGTTGGTCCAGCCAAATCGACGCCCCGGCGGCGCGCAAGCCTTGGCACAGCCGCAATACGAAGTCCGTATCCGCGCGCGAATAGCTGACGAACGCTTTCGCTGAGTCTTCCATAGTACCTCTTGCCAGTACAGCTTTTGGCAAGCGCGCCAGAACGCTGTTTCACCACCCACCCCTTTGGGGCCAGCACAAGCCACCCACGATGCCGAACCAAGGTGAGGTTACTTTGTTCTCTTCTGCAGCTCCTTCTCGATCTGCTTCGCGGTTAGCGACGCGCGATCTCGCGTTTCTTGCAGATTCTTCGCGTACTCGTCCCCAAACTCTGCGATCGGCTCGCGGAGCAATTCCTC
>DATKFH010000138.1:0-3406 GCA_035511455.1 Candidatus Sulfotelmatobacter sp.
AGAATGCGGAAAGCGAATCCGTGCGTGATGAACAGGAGCGGCACAACGAAAGTCGGTATGAAGTAGGTGGCTCCCAACTGCCCCGCCAAAAGCCCGACGTGATTGGCCTGGTAGAAAGCGTTCAGGAGATCGGCTGTGCCCCAGAGATTGAAGACCCATGCGGTGACAATACCATTTGCACGTGGCAGCAATAACAGCGAAAGCAACGCAAGTGTCGCCGCCATGATGTCTCCATAGGCCGCAGAATGCGCGAACTCAGAAGATAGATCGGGCGATACAACGCCGGGGACGAGGAATGCCAGCCCGATAAAGCGGAAGCTGTGCAGGACTAGCAGGGGCCGCAAGGCTTCGGCGCGTTGCCGAACGCGGAGTTCTGGCCAAATGTATCGGGCGGCGACGATCCCCCACGCAATAAAGCTGAATGCGATGCTCACGAAAAAGCAGAGTTGCGGCGACATGGGTATCTCCTTAATTAGAATTCCAGCGATTGAGCGTGGCTGGCGGCGGAACGGGCGTGGTCGCGGCCGGCCGCCGCAGGCTGACTGTTGATGGCGTGCTCACGCCGCCAGACCCTGGAGTCGGGCGCGAATTGAGGCTGCGAGGGGAACGGACGAAGTAGTTCGCGCTCGTAGCGGCGCAAATTGAAACCAGGACGGAGCGGGGCGATCATGAACTGGGCGAACGTGCGCAGCCAGTTGCCGGCGGTGCGCTGGTTACGGGTCTGCGCTGCATAACGACCAGCGATCGTCTCGAAGTCCTCGGCGGGGCGACCTGTCACATCGAGCACATCTGTGGTCGGTGCACCCATCTCGAACGCGCCGCGCTTATGATCCTCAATGTAGTAGCGCACCCCACTGAGCAGATCGATCGGGAAGCCGCCCATCCGGGCGGTCTTCATGAACAGCCCGGTCGGCGTTGGCACAACTCTGACCGGTCGCCCAACGGCCCGGCCGATCGCCTTGGCCATGTCCTCGGCACCGAGGAGCTCCGGACCGGTTGGGCGGTAACTCCTTCGGGAGTGTCTCGCAGGATCCATCAGAGCAGCGACGGCGACTCGCGCAATGTCCTCGTTGGAGGGTGGCGCGTTGCGGCTATTGCCGAAGATCCACGGGAAGACGCCTAGGTGCGCGGCAGCCCCAGTCATCACCAGGTAGGCATCAGCGAAGAAGCCCGGGTTGACGATCGTATGCGCGACTCCCGGCGTCATTGAGAACAGCCGATCGACCAACCAGAGCTGGCGGGTCATGAGCGAGGGATGCGAGGGACTCGCCAGCCATTGGGTTAGGCTGACAATGTGTTCGAGCCGAGCTTCCTTAGCGGCGACCGCGAACGCAACGGCGCCCTGAATCATGTAGGGTTCGAAAGGCGGGCAATAATAGGCCCGCTGGACGTCGTCCAGCGCGCCGGCCACGCGCTCGACATCGCTTATGTCCGCGACCGCAATCTCGGCCCCCTGCGCCTTCAGCCAGGCGCTGCGGCCATCTTCTCGGTGCACCAGGGCGCGAACGGGATAGCCAGCCTTCAGTAGTTCGGTGGTAACGACGCTGCCGGTCTTCCCGGTCGCGCCAGTCACGATAATCCTTGGCTTGATCATGATCGTCTCCTTTCTAGGGGATCGTGAATCGCTCTCAGTGCGGTCCGGCGCCGAGTGCTTTGGCATTCGCTTTGAAGAATTCTTGTAATGTTTGCGGATTTCGTCCGGTCACTGTACGGATGGTATCGGTGGCCTGGAACTGTTCTTCACCCTTCCGGAAGTATTGCCAAAGATGAGTCAGGTGATCGAGCGCGTGAGGGTTGATCCGCTCCTTCACTGCATCAGCCCACTGATCGTCCGTGATTGCCACGTATCGAACCGGCCGCGCAATGGCCTTCGCCAGACTTTCGATCAGCTTTCTCACGGATGGCGTCTCGCCGACCAGAGGGAACGCGTTTTGAGACGGTACACCAGGATTCGCCAGCAGGGTTGCGGCTACGCGAGACACGTCTTCGGCACCAACCAGTGGAACGACGGTGTCCTGCTCACCCCACGGTAGGAAGACTGTGCTTTGTTCGGCGACGCTCCGGCTGACAAGAGCTCGCACGTTTTCATAGTAAGGCGGTGCCTGAAGATGAGCAGCTCCCACCTGCGCCCAGTCGAAGATGCGATCGGCTAGCCGATGCTGCAAATTGCGGAAGCTGGGAGCGTGTTGTAGATCGCGAAAAGCAGGATCGTCCGGCATACCCTGAAACTGCGAGTTGTTCACCACAAGTTCGAGACCGGCATTGCG
The DNA here is from genome assembly GCA_035511455.1 of Candidatus Sulfotelmatobacter sp. Taxonomy (GTDB): domain Bacteria; phylum Acidobacteriota; class Terriglobia; order Terriglobales; family Acidobacteriaceae; genus Sulfotelmatobacter. Next base: position 2,268 of record DATKFH010000138.1, read on the forward strand.
AGCGGCTGTTGCAAAGACGGTGGCTGCTACAAGCAACCCATCGGCTACCGGGTATGTAAAATAGGCGCGCTTGACATTCCGCAGAGCGGCCTGGACTGAGGCTGGTTGCAGGAGGTCGCCCTCCATCACCTCCGCACCCTGTTTACGGAGAACATCTGATCTCGAATCGAGCTTATGAACTAAGGCGCGAACCGGAATGCCTTGTTCCAGCAAAAGACTTGCGACCTGTTGTCCGGTCGACCCTTGCGCTCCACCAGCTGCGCCCGTTACCAAAATTGGATGAGTCATTGGGAATCTCCTTCCCCTCTCATGGGATGATATATATCATCCTATGGATTCGAATTTCTTCCATCCCGTCGCTGCGGGCTCTCCAGGTTGCGTCTTGGGATGATTAATAGCATCCTATTTCTATGCGTTACCAATCCGGGCATAAAGCGGAAATCCGTCAGAAGATCGTGAAAGACGCTTCTGAGCGCGTTCGCGCCGAGGGTTTAAACGGCGCCGCAGTGTCAGTTGTTATGCGGGATGCCGGCCTGACCCACGGAGGCTTTTACAAACACTTCGCGAGTAAGGACGAGTTGATCCTTGAGTCCTTGAGAGAGGGTTTTCGAGAAATCGTCGATACCCTGGTTCGTGCCGCCGAGCAGTCGCCCCCTGGGCAGGCGTGGAAGGCGATTGTGAGGGCCTACCTGCGCCCGGAAATGTGCGAAAATCCCGAGCACGGGTGCCCTCTCGCGACACTCGGTCCCGAGTTAGCGCGGGTAGACAAGCGGATGAAGCCTCAGATCGTGGCGGAGCTAGTGAACTACAAGAGCCGAATGGTGCCGTTCATGCCGGGCCGGCGAACCGCGGACAAGGAGCGGGCCTTTTTTGCGATCTTTTCCACGATGATCGGGGTAGTTGAAATTGCTCGCCTGCTGCCAGATCCTGCGATGCGGGAGAAAGTGCTGGGGAACGCGAGAGATTTTCTCTTGCGCGCCTTCTGACCGCGGAGACCAACCACAAAGTGCACATCGAATGCAGGGCCCGATGGCTTTAGTTCTGCTCCTGTTGAAGCTCACGATCTAAGACATGTGAGCCAAAGTCAAGCGTATGGTGCTGAGAACCCACCCGCACATCTCACCTCGTGCAACCCCCCG
>DATKFH010000139.1:0-80318 GCA_035511455.1 Candidatus Sulfotelmatobacter sp.
CAAGCCTTGGTCAAGACTCTGGGCCTTGCTGCCATGGCTTCGTAGTACCCAACGTGGGTAATACGACGCAATGCTTCTAACTCCCTCACAAATATCTGCTTACAAGCTTGTTCTCTCAACTCGCAGTAAACTCCCGCTAGGTGGCGCTGGCCGTCGATCTGTATCGCGGCCAAGTCGCAACCACGTCCGATATGGCGCACGACATCACTCGCGGCGTGCCGGAAGACCGCGTGAAGCGCGACCTCCACGCCGCTTTCGAATTCCTGGCATCGCAGCCCAACCTGAGGAAAGATCGGATCGGCTCGATCGGCTGGTGCAAGGGCGGAGGCTACTCGCTGGACATTGCGCTGCAGGAACCCGATCTCGCTGCCGACGTCATCAACTACGGCCATCTCGCTACCGATGCCGAGGCGTTGAAGAAAATCAACGCTCCGATCCTTGGCCTGTTCGGCGGCCAGGACCACGGCATCACCCCGGACGACGTACCCAAGTTTGAGTACGCGCTCAAGGGACCCGGCAAGAAGATCGAAGTCAAGATTTACGACGACGCCGGCCATGCTTTCGAAAATCCCAATAACAAAGAAGGCTACCGCCCCGCCGACGCTGCGGACGCATGGAGGCTCACGGTGGATTTCTTAGCCTCAACGTTGAAAAAGAAGGCGCCGAGCCGCACCACCAAAAGGCCTGCCGCACGCGCATTTGGGCCGGGCGCGTTTCTTATACGTTGTATAAGCTATGCCGGAATCAGCTGTGAAGCGCGTCAGATTTTTCTATGGCACTAATGTCCCTCGTATGGCACAAATTTCCACTTGCCAGACGGTGCTGATCTGGTTACCATTTCCCATCCTGAAATGCTCCCAACCATGAACATCGGCGAGACCATCCGCAACTACCGGCTGCAGAAAGGCATGTCCCAGGGCGATATCGAGAAGCGCACCGGTTTGTTGCGCTGCTACCTGTCGCGGGTCGAGAACGGCCACACGATCCCTTCCCTGGATACGCTCTCGAAAATCGCCGGCGCGATGGAATTGCCGCTGTCGCAGTTTTTCGCCGAGCCCGGGCACAGCAACGGTTCCAAAGGACTGCCTCAGCTCTCCGATGACGAAGTGCGCTTCCTGAGCCAGATCCGCCGCTACGCCACCAACCTCAACGACAGCGACCGCAAGCTGGTTCTCGCCATGGTGAAGAAGATGGCGTCGAATTCGGGGAAGTAAGCTCTCAGCTGTCAGCGATCAGCCATCAGCTCAAAACATACGCAGCCGCTCGAATCGCGCGCCCGCCCCCGAAGACCATTACGAGTCCGTTTTTGGCTGATAGCTGACCGCGGGTACTTTCGTACCATGCCCATTGGTGACCGGTGGGCACCTCGCCGGGGTCTTCTGCATCGCACTAAACTGTGCATGGAGACACCTGTGACCACCGATGAGGAACTGAATGTTCTCGACACTCAACTGCGCCGGTTGAAAATCGAGTACGAGATTTATTTCAGCAATCCGACCAAGAAGCCTCCCACCGACATTGAGTGGAAGGTGCTGGCCCTGTTGCGGAAGTTTTCCGATGGCGGCCGCATGAATTTTACGCAGCGCTTCCGCTACAACGAAATGGCGCAGCGCTACGCGATTTATAGTGACTTGTGGCGCAAGAAGTCCCGCATCCGCGAGGAAGGATATCGACGCCCGCAGGATGCCCTGCTCTCGGTGCAAGGGGTTCGCTCGGCGGAAGAAGAGCTCAAGCCCCAGCATCCAAAGGCTTATGGCGTAAGCCGGGCCGCCGCTGAGGCTGCCGCCGCGCCGTCATCCCCGCACTATACCTTGCACAGCATCGACCAGGCCGAACGCGAGCAGGTTGAGCGTCTCTACAACACCCTGGTAGCGGCCAAGAAGAAAGCTGGGGAGAGCGTCACGGGCAGCATCGACTCTTTCGCTACATTCGTGCAGAAAAAAACCGAGCAGATTCGCAAGCAGTACCATTGCGATAGCGTCGAGTACTCCGTCGAACTCGCGGACGGCCACGTCAAGCTGAAAGCCAAGGCAAAGACTTAGGCGTCAAGTTGCTCACTTTTCACGCGTGATCGATCCGTCGGTATGGATTTCGTATACGTGCTTGTCGGGAGTGCCCACAATCTCGGGGACGGATGGGTTTCTGGTCAGGACGTGAAACACGTCCGAGTCCTCTACGTCGTTACTGAGCGCGTGCGAATGATATCCGCCTGCAAGCGTCTGTCCCGGCTGGACAGCATCCTTTTTTTCGACGATGGTTTTGTGCATCTGCCGCTTGCTGACAATCGTGCCGCCATCGAGAGTGACGGTGTAGCGCACATCACCGCCTAGCGGGTAAGCCCCCTCGGTGGTTTGCCCCGGGAGAAAATAAACGTAGAGTTGTCCGTTTCCGCTCGGCAGGACGTAGCTGTTGTACGGGCGAGCGAGCGCACCCAGGTCTTTCGCCGTCATTGCGATGGCTTTCCAGGCGTGGAAGTAGAACCCCCGATCGTCGGCGGCAGGATCCAATTTCTTGACGCTAAAGTCCTCTGGCGTCGCACCCTGCGAAGCTCGATAGAGAATAAGAAACTTGTCTTGCTCCGGGCTCGGGCGCCCAAAGACGACTTCCCATTTGCCGCTGACCTTCCTGGCGAGACAAAGCGGAGCGGCCGCGTGGTCCGGCTTCGACGCCTCAACCGCGTCGGTAGCGTGCCATGCCGCTACGTCGTACTCGGCGAGCATCCGTCCGCGGACCGACGTGGCCTCGAGTTGAGCGGGGGATGGCGCTGTCTGTTTCTTCTCATCTTGGGCCAGCAAGGTGCAGCACGAAACCAGCAGGGCTAACGGCAATAGCATTGGTCGAATCATCAGGTCTCCAAACGCGAGCCAATTGTATCGTCCTTTGGGCGTGCGTGAGATGGCCCTTCTGGGTAGCAGTGCGGTTTGAGTTCGCATCAGGGCTTGCTTGACTGCGTATGCTGGTAGAATTTTGGGTCATCATCCGGCGCTCATCCACTCCTCGAGGGGCCATCATGTCCGACGTTACAAAAATAAAGCGTGCCATCCTGAGTGTCACCGATAAAATCGGCCTGGTCGATTTCGCCCGCAAGTTGGCTGGGCTCGGCATCGAACTCATCTCCACCGGAGGCACGGCCAAACTGCTGCGCGATTCCGGGATCGCGGTCCAAGATATTTCTGAACTCACCGGCTTTCCCGAGATGCTCGATGGGCGTGTTAAGACGCTGCACCCCAAAGTTCACGCCGGCATCCTGCATCGTCGCGGAGATCCCAAACATCTCGCCGCGGTGGCGGAGCACGGCATTTCCCCCATCGACATGGTGGTCGTGAATCTCTACGCTTTCGAGAAAACCGCGGCCAAGCCGGGCGTTGCCTTCGAGGAACTGATCGAAAACATTGATATCGGCGGGCCGTCGATGATCCGCTCTGCCGCCAAGAATTTTCACGACGTCGCGATCGTGACGTCACCATCGGACTACGACTCTATCGCCGGTGAATTGGGGCAGTCCGGGGGGAGCCTCTCGCTGGCGACGAAATGGCTTCTCGCGCAAAAAGCATTTGCCGCCACGGCGGCTTACGACTCCGCCATCGCCTCCACGCTGGAGCGCGTCAACCCCGACACCTTCCAGTTGTCGCCGGAATCAGGCGTGTTTCCGCCCGTTTTGCGTTTCTCCTTCCAAAAGACGCTCGACCTGCGATACGGGGAGAATCCCCATCAAAAGGCCGCCATGTACTCCGACGGCTCGGACGCGGGTGTCGCCAACGCCCGCCAGTTGCAGGGCAAGGAACTCTCCTACAACAACATTGTTGACCTGCAGGCCGCCTGGGACCTTGCGCAGGAATTTAACGAAAAAGACTTCCCCGAACCCGTTTGCGCCATCATCAAGCACACCAACCCCTGCGGCACCGCCACGGGCAGGACACTGGCGGAAGCCTTCAAACGCGCTCTGGAATGTGATCCGGTCTCGGCCTTCGGCGGCGTGATCGGGGTCAATCGCCCGATCGATGGCGAAGCCGCCGAACAGATGCATAAGCTCTTCCTTGAAGTCATCGCCGCACCCGCTTTTGACGAGGCCGCCAAGGCGAAGTTCGGATCAAAGAAAAATCTGCGCCTGGTCGAAGTCGTTCCTGCCGCACAGAAATGGGTCCTGAAAAACGTCTCCGGTGGCCTGCTGGTGCAGGATACCGACATCCGTCCTCTACACGATGCCGATCTCAAGGTTGTCACCAAGCGTGTCCCCACTCGCGAAGAAATGCGCGCCCTGCTGTTCGCCTGGAAGGTCTGCAAGCACGTGAAGTCCAACGCCATCGTCTACGCGCGCGACGGTCAAACCGTCGGCGTGGGTGCGGGACAGATGAGCCGCGTCGATTCGGCCAAGATCGGAGCCATGAAGGCTCAACTGCCGTTGAAGGGAACCGTAGCCGCCTCCGACGCTTTCTTCCCGTTTCCCGATGGCGTCGAAGAAATCGCAAAGGCCGGAGCTACTGCAATCATTCAACCGGGGGGGGCGCAGCGCGATCCGGAGGTCATCGAAGCCGCCGACCGGCTGGGGCTGGCCATGCTTTTCACCGGGGTACGCCATTTCCGGCATTAAAAACTGTCAGCAGCAGGGTACTGATCATCGCTTTACATAATTTGACACACTGCCGCCGGTACCTGTCCTTCCGGTTGCGCCGCCATCATGCGGTTCGGAGGGTTTTTTCCCATCCTTCCAAGGCTCGCGGTAGAATATAAGCACCTTTCCCCCGGCGGTGTTGCATCCAAGCTAGCTGAGGTTTCGGAAATGCGCAGGAGCGCGGCAGGGTCCAGCATGAATAGAATTTTTCGTCTTTTTTGTATGATTTCGGTGGCCGCAGCGGTCGCCGCCGGTCAAACCACCCAGTCTTCCACTGACTCCAAACAGCCTGAGGCGAATGCCCCTCAGTCCTCGCCGCGGAAAGTGGACAAGTCTGCCGCTTATTACCACTACGCTCTCGCCCACATGTATGAAGAGCAAGTCACGGTGTACGGGCGCAGCGACCTGGCCAACAAGGCCATCGAGGAGTACCGCCAGGCTATCGACGCCGACCCGTCGTCGGAATTCCTGACCGCCGGCCTCGCGGAACTGTATGTAAAGACCGGCCGCATCCGCGATGCGGTTCTCGAAGCTCAGGACATCATCAAGCGCGATCCCAAGAACCTGGAAGCGCACAAGCTTCTGGGCCGCATCTATCTTCGGTCTCTCGGGGACATGCCGGGTGGCAACGGCAGCGATAACGTCCTAAAACTGGCGATCGAGCAGTACCAAGAAATCGTAAAGCTCGAACCGGATAACGTGGACGATCACCTGCTTCTCGGCCGGTTGTACCGCCTTGGCAGCGAGATGCAGAAGGCGGAAGCCGAACTGAAGACCGCCGTCAAACTCGATCCCGGCTCCGAAGAGGCCGTCACCACGCTGGCCATGCTATATACCGACGAAGGTGACACCTCGCATGCCTTGCAAGTGCTGAGTTCGGTGCCCGACACCGCTCGTTCCGCAAAGCTGTATGCCGCCCTGGGCGCAGCCTACGAACAGCGCAAAGACTACAAGAGCGCCATCGACGCCTTCCGTCACGCCATCGTTTTGGATCGCGACAACCTCGACGCCATTCGCGGCCTCGCCGAAAACCTGATGAACGACGGGCAGTTTGAGGCCGCGCTCGAACAGTACAAGGTCATCGTCGACTCCAACCAGGAAGACGCCCAAAGCTACGTGCGCATGGCGGAGATCTATCGGCGCCAGGGCAAGTATGACCTCGCCCTGGAAAGTCTGAAGAAGGCCGACACCCTGGTGCCGGATTCGGCCGAAGTCGCCTACAACATGGCCGCGGTCTACCAGGGTCAGGGCCGCTATGACGATGCGATCAAGCTGCTCCAGGATCTGCTGAAGAAAAACGATACCAGCCAGGCCGACCGCACCAACCGTGCGATCTTCCTGGAACGCCTGGGCATGATCTATCGCGAGCAGGAGAACTACACCGCCGCGGTCGATACTTTCCGCAAATTGCTGCCCCTGGGCGACGAAAATGCCCGTAGCGGCTATCAGGAAATTATCGATACCTACCGCGAGGCCAAGCAGTGGCCGCAAGCCACAGCCGCCGCCAAGGAAGCCGTGCAAAAAATGCCGGACGATCGCGACCTGCGCATGGTGCTCGATGCGCAACTGGCCGATACCGGTGAGGTAGACAGCGCCGTCGCTGACGTTCATAAAATGCTCAAAGGCGGACCCGAGGATCGTGAAGTGTACGTCCGCCTCGCCATCATCGACACCCGGGCCAAGCGTTGGAGCGACGCCGAAAAGGATCTCGCCAAGGCAGAGCAGATATCCACCAAGGCGGAAGACAAGGCCTATGTCTGGTTCCTGCGTGGCGACATGTATCAGCGCGAGAAGATGTTTGATCAGGCCGAGGAAGAGTTCAAGAAGGTCCTGTCGAACACCACGCCCGCCGATCCACAAAGTGCCGCCACCCTCAACTACCTCGGTTACATGAATGCCGATCGCGGAGTGAAGCTGGAGGAATCGCTCAACTACATCAAGCAGGCTCTCACCCTGGAGCCGAACAACGGAGCCTATCTAGATTCGCTCGGCTGGGCCTACTTCAAGCTGGGCAAATACGATTTGGCGGAAGAGAACCTGAACAAGGCTTCGATTCACATGGGCTCCGACCCCACCGTGCAGGAGCACCTCGGCGACCTCTACCAGAAAACGGGCCGGCTCAAAATGGCCGCCGTGCACTGGGAGCGTGCCGTACAGGAGTGGAACAAAACCGTCCCGGCCGAGGTCGACGGCGAAGCCTTCGCCAAGGTCCAGCAGAAACTCGACGCCGCCAAGGTCCGATTGGCCAAAGAAGAGTCGGGAAAACAGTAGCCGGCACCCGAGCAGCGAGAGAGCGACCAGCCTAACCGGAGGAGACGGCGCGGGTCTACCGGGATTTTAGCCGGAGTCCCCCTGAAGAACTCTCGCTTCGCTGCAACAGTCGGCGCACTGGTTTTGGCCTCGCTCGGAGCGGTGGCCCTCCGCTATAACCTGCAACGCCCGCTGGCCATTACCCCGTTCTGCTCGTGTACCATGACAATGCCTTACTTTCCGGTCACGATCACCCCGATTGCGAGAGGTATTGGACGCTCGCGGTCCGATCCGACGGCTCCTCCATGCAGGTGAATAGCGTTCCCGATGCGACCGGACATATTGCAGGTGTGAAGTCGGTCGAATTCAGAGACCGCTACGTGGGGGTCGACCCTCAGACGACGTCCATCTCAACCTACAAACCTTATGTTGCGACAAACCTTATGTTCCGATGATCGGGGCAACGCGAGACTGTCTGGGGAGCCATGCCGGTTCCATCCTCGGTCATCCCGTGGAATATGCTCGTGAGAATCCCCCAAAGGGCTTCCTCAAGCTCAGGGAGAGATGGTACGCTGTCGACCTTAACTGCGCCGTCCTCCGCGAACATCTCACCACCACCGATGGCGATGGGAAAGAAATCCAGATCTATCGTGAGGCCGTGTCGGTGAAGCCCGGCGAGCCCCCTGCTGTCTACTTCGATATACCTTCCGACTATCAAGAACGTGGACTGGCAGAGGTCAACAACGAATATAGGGCCAGATTTCCTGGGAGAAGCGTCTTCCTGAAACAAGAAGGCGCAGACAAGCTACAACAGGTTTATGAGGCCGACAAGTTGAGATAAGCTCTTTTCGCCGGTAGCCATGTCTCGGTGTTTTGGCGAGACGTGGGAGTCTCGCCCTGTTCTCGGTGCTCCGTGCTTTTGATAAACTCCAACCATGTTGGCCGGCTACGCGGTGCATGTCGAACACTCCCGCGGACGCCGCTTCCCTGAGTTTCAGCATCCCTACCGCAACGACTTTCAACGCGATCGCGACCGCGTGATTCACGCCCGTGCTTTCCGCCGCCTCGAAGCCAAGACGCAGGTTTTTACCCGGCGCTACAGCGACCACTTCCGCAACCGCCTCACCCACACGCTGGAAGTCTCGCAAGTCTCGCGCACCATCGCCGGAGCGCTCGGCCTGAACGTCGATCTCGCCGAAGCGCTGGCCCTGGTGCATGACATCGGCCACCCGCCATTTGGCCATGCCGGCGAAAAGGCCCTCGATGCCGCCATGCGCGAGCACGGCCTCGCGTTCGACCACAACCTGCACGCCCTGCGCATAGTCGAAGATTTTGAGCAGCGCTACGCCGCATTCCGCGGCCTGAACCTCACGTTCGAAGTCCGCGAAGGCATCATCAAGCACTCGCATGATTACGATGCGAAGGAGCATCCCGAACTTTCCGAATACCTGCTCGACCAGCACCCTCCGCTCGAAGCGCAGCTCATCGACCTGACCGATGAGATCGCCTACGACACCGCCGACCTCGACGACGGATATGAGGCGCACCTGCTTTCACGGGAAGAAATCCGCGAAGGAGTTCCAGTCTTTGAGCGTTTCTTCCGCGAAGTGGAGCAAATCTTTCCCGAAGCCCCCGACAAGCTGAAATTCAACGAGGCCTTGAAGCGCGTCCTCAATCGCCTTGTCGATGATCTGATCACCAACACGCGTTCTCGCCTGACGCAGTACGGCATTCGCACTCTCGACGACGTTCGCCACCATCGCGAGCGCCTTGCAGCCTTCAGTTCGGCGGTAGATGACGAGCGCAAGCAGGCCAAAGACTTCCTCTACGAAAATCTTTATTTCAGCCCCGCGCTGGCTGAGGAAAAAGACGACGCCGAGCGCATCGTCGGCGAGCTATTCACCTTGTGGATGGAACATCCCGAAGCCCTTCCGCACAACTACCAGGAAAAAACCAAGGAAGACACATTGCCGCGCGTGATCTGCGACTACATTGCAGGCATGACCGACAACTTCATCATCGAGCAGTACGAGAAGCACTGCGGGAGGTGAATGATTTTGTGTGGCGACAGCCGCCCGCGCCTGTCGGTTCGAGCGAAGCTCGAATGGCTTTCCGCCAGCATACTGCAAGGTACTGCCGGGTCTTCGAAACCCGGCCGGACAGCCGAAGGCGGCTGTCCCCACATAAACTATTTCGCTTCCGCCACAGCGGCCACCACGTCAAACAGAATCCTGGGCCCGCGCCGCACTTCGTCCACGCGGATTCGCTCGTCGTTGCCATGTTCAGTATTTCCCTCTTCTTCCGTCGCGGTGTAGGGATCGAATCCGTAAGCAACTATTCCCAACGGCCGGTAGCGCTGATTCTCCGTATATCCGCTGGTGATGTGGGGCACGACCGGCGTCCCCGGAAAATATTTTCCCGCCACTTCCCGGATCGCGGCAAACAGCGCGTTGTCCGTCCCTGAGTAATTCGCTACGCGGAATTCCCCACTCAGCGGCTCGACCGTCACATTCGGATCATTCACTACCCTCCGTAGCGCCTCCACCACCGCTTTCGGATCTCCTCCCGGCAGAATCCTCACATCCAGATTGGCCCAAGCTTCCGGAGGAATTACATTCGTCTGCTCCGATCCTCCCAGCATGGTCAACGAAATCGTATCGCGCAGTAGAAAGTTCAGCGACGGATCGTGCTCGACTTCCTCCCGAAAATTCCTGTCTTCGATTGCTTTGCGGATATTCCGATAGGAAGCCGCCCGCTGCGGCGGCTCATACGGCGCCATGTCATGGAGGAACTCCTCTACCACCGGCAGGACTCGCAACGGCGTGCGATATGCCAGAATCCGATCCAGGGCCCGGACCAACCGGTTGGGCGCCGAATCCGCATTCGGTCGTGATCCGTGCCCCGGCTGCCCATGAGCCACCACGTGCAGCCAGTAGATCGTCTTCTCGCCGACATCGACGCCGACGTACTTGACCCGGGCGTCCTCTAGCAGATTCTCGCCGCCTTCGTTGATCAAGTACTCCGCATTTTCCAGCAAATCCCGATGATTCGCAACGAACCAGTCCGTGCCGCTGCCATCCGCCTCCTCGTCGGCGACGGCGAGAAAGATCACGTCGCGGTCCAGCGCCACGTTCTCCCGCTTCAGCATCACCATCGCCACGAGTTGCGCGAGGCCTTCATCCTTCATGTCCTGGGCACCCCGGCCCCAAATATAGCCATTTCTGATCTCTCCGCTGAAGGGCGGCACTCTCCAGTGCGACGCATCGCTGGTTACCACGTCGGTGTGATTGAGCAGGATGATAGGCCGCTTCGCATCGTTGGTGGTGTGCGGAATGCGCGCCCAGAGATCGCCGCGTCCCGGGGTGTACTCAAAGGCGCGATTCTCAATCCCTTCGTCATCCAGAATTTTCTTGTAGAACGCGACCGCCCGCATCTCATGGCCAGGAGGATTGGTCGTGTCGATGCGCAAATACTCCTGCATCCAGGTCACCGCAAGATCGGAATATTGGCGCAAGTGCTCGGGCGACAAACGAGCCGAGGCTGTCCCCGCCACCGGTGGGGCTGCTGCGGTTGGGTCTTCGGCGCGCACCGGCACACACAGTGTCCAAACCGTCAGTCCCAGTAACACGCCCAACCGGCTCACATTGAGCCTCCAGCGCCGCTCCCAACCTGGTTTCCCGGCCCGCAAACTTCGCCTCCTTAGAGAACACCTTTTTTGCACGCAGTTTTTATATCAGGTTTCCCAAAATTACCCTGCCAAACTGGCCGCCACACCCAAACGTCACTACAATGTCTTTGAATATCAAGCATTTAGCGCTTCGGCGTGACCTCGGTTTTTGGCATTCCACATGTAATGGGAAGTACAGGCGCTATGAACCGGAGTGCCCAGGTCTGAAGGTCAGGTGTTCGGTCGACGCCCGGCCCGCATAATGAAACAGTTGCCGCTTTCATTAGTTCAGGGGACGCAATCAGATTTTAAGCACGCCCCAGGCGTGCCGGAGTGGAGCCCAAACGCTCCCCCAACATGGAGGAAGCTCAATATGAACCACCGTCTACTCATCGCCCTGCCCCTGGCTGCCGTACTTTCGCTGCCAGTTGTTGCGCAAACCACGTCGTCTAACCAGCCCGCCGCGACCTCGACGGATAACGCCACTGGCAAGGCGCCCTTGGCGCCGCCGTCTCGCGAAGGCTTCTGGGGACGCATCAATCCTTTCGCGCGCAAGAACTATGTAAAGCGCCAGACCGAGCCCATCCGGGATCGCGTTAACGAACTCGACGAACTGACATCGGCCAACACCAAGTCGATCAAAGACACCGATGATCGCGCCCAGGCTGGAATCAAACTGGCCTCCGATAAGGCTAACGAAGCTGATCAGCACGCTATCGACGCCGGCAACAAGGCGACCGCCGCGCAGCAGTCCGCGCAGCAGGTCACCAGTCGTGTGCAGACCGTCGAAACCGTGGTGAGCAACATCGACCAGTATAAAGCTTCGAATCAGACCGAGATCCGCTTCCGCCCCGGCCAGACCGCCTTGAGCAAGAACGCCAAGGACGCGATTGACCAGATGGCCACTGCGGTTAAAGGACAACGCGGCTACATCTTCGAAGTGCAGGGCTTCTCCTCCGGCAAGGGCCAAGCTGCCATTGCCACCTCACAGAAGATGGCTGAGTCCGTGGTGCGCTACCTGGTGCTCACCCACGAGATTCCGGTCTACCGCATCTACCTCGTCGGCATGGGCAACGCCCCCACCGCGACGGACGATACAACGAAAACGAAGCATGTCAGCGGAGGCCGCGTCCAGATCAGCCTCCTCAAGAACGACCTCGAGCAACTGGCCTCCACCTCAACTGGCGACCAGGCTCAACAGCCGAAGTAAGTCCGGGACTTATTGGGCGCCTCGCCCAAAGCCCCTCCCCCATGAAAAACCCCTCGCGCAAGCGAGGGGTTTTTCACTTCGTCTTGTCATTCCGGCCGAAGGGAGGAATCTGCTTCCCACCCTGCCACCACAGCGTATCCGAGCGAAAGCTAGGGACCTAGGTGTTTGCCCGCGCAGGCATCGCCGGTCGCGCGAGCAGAACCCAGGTCCCTCGCTGTGCTCGGGATCACAAGCATTCCATGAAGTGTCCCTCGTCGTTCCGGCTTCAAATTCCTAATCTGGTCATTCCACCGAAGAGAATCTGCTTCCAACCCGGGTTCCAACCTCCTCATCGGGCATTCCATCGCTCTACTCTCGGGCACTCAACTCCTGCCAGTAACCCTGGGGCTTTCTGGTCGTCGGCGGTTTTCTGTTGCTGTCTTTCTGGCACAAGCTTTCTGGCACAGGCCTTCTCCGGACGAGGCCGCGGGAATCACCTCCGAAATGTCTGGCCTCACCCTCACCTAGTTCCTCCTGCTCACGGCGGTCATTCTTCCGATCCTGCCCAATCAACAATTCCACCGTTTTCACCTGAACCCCTTCAAGACATGGTTGGTAGTCGTCGCGGAGCACCATCTCTTACGGCGGCTATGTCCTACAGAGAGTCACGAAAGAACATGGTGGGGTCGTCCTGACAGCTTTCCTGGGCGGAGCTTACTCTTCCACGGTGACAACCGTTGCGATGTCACGCCGCGCAGCTCGCGAGGAGCGTCCACACCTGTTCGCGGGGGAATCTTGATTGCTTCGGGCGTAATGTATCTCCGGTTGGTCGCTTTGCTGATGCTCTTTAATCAGCAACTCGGGCCGCCGGCCTGATGCCCTCCTTGTTCTGGCTGTAACGGTCACAGCTACGTACCCGGCACGAATCGTAGCGACGCTGAATTCATGCAGTAACGAAGATGCGTAGGTTCCGGACCATCGTCGAAGACATGTCCGAGGTGCGCATCGCACTCCGTACAGGACACAGCGGTGCGAACCATCCCGAGCGTTGTATCCCGCAACTTGGCGACATTTTCCGCCGCGATCGGTTGCCAGAAGCTGGGCCAGCCGGTGCCGGAATCGAACTTCGTGGCGGAGTCGAACAGCGCATTGTCGCAGCAGATGCAGCGGTAGATTCCCTTGTCGTGCAAGTTCCAGTACTTTCCGGTGTAGGCGATCTCGGTGTCGGCGTTGCGCGTAATGTCGAAAACTCCCCCGGAAAGCTGCTTGCGCCATTCCGCGGCGCTTTTTACAACCTTGGCGATGCGGACAGTCTTAAGCCGCTGCCCGGAGTCGGAAAAAAGCACGACCGTAACATCTTTCGGCTCACTCGCCACGGCTGCCGCAGCTTCCGTTACGTGCGGCTTCCTCCATTGCCACAGCGCGAGTCCCCCCAAAGCCGCGGCCGCACTGACTAGGAAGGCACGGCGTCGAGCGTTGGCCGGCCCTTGGCGGTCCAGATCGGAATCAAACATGGCTCTCTCCTATTTGCCCATATAAAGGCTGGGAAATTCCTGCCGTAGATGCTCGACCTTGGGCGCGTCATTGAACATGATGTAAGGCTGATTCGGATGCAGGGAGGCGTAGTTTTGGTGATACGCCTCCGCCGGATAGAACGCCTGCAACGGCACGACCTGGGTTACGATGCGATGAGGAAAAACCCCCGCCTTGTCGAGTTGCGCGATGTAGGCTTCGGCGATCTGCTTCTGTTCGTCATTGCTGTAGAAGATGACGGAGCGATACTGCGTGCCCTCGTCCGGACCTTGACGATTCAGCTCCGTCGGGTCGTGCGCGACCGAGAAGAACACCCGCAGCAACTCGCCGTAGGTGATCTGCGACGGATCAAACACGATCTCGACCGACTCGGCGTGTCCAGTCTCGCCTGTGCTGACTACCTCATATTCTGCAGTCTTGGCCGAGCCCCCCGAGTAGCCGGAGGTCGCGCGGATCACACCCTTTACATGCTGAAACACAGCTTGGATTCCCCAGAAACATCCGCCGGCCACAACCGCCGTCTGCTGCCCTGCAACCGAGGCGCGCTTGGCGTCGAGCTCGGGCGCGGGAACGGGCGCTCGCGGGCCCGCTTTGGCAGTGCAGGCCGTAGCGGCAAGCAGTGTTCCGATAAGAACCCACGCAAGGCGAACTGAAGATCCAGTCATTGTTTCCCCCTCCCAGATTACGAATTCCCTTGGCTTCCAGATTGGAGCCGCGAAAGTGAAAAAGGTTTCAACTTCCGAAAGACCCAACAAAAGCTTGTGATCTGGCACTTGCGTTTTTGGCAGGAATGTCGAAAATGAGCGTTCCTCTTCCCCCGAGGAGGTCCCGTGCCCTTCGTCGCCCGCCCCCAACGCCCTGCCGCGGTAGTCTGTTCGGCCGCCGCGCCTGCGCTTCAAATTCTATTGGCAACGTCGTTGATTCTATTCGCCACTGCCAGCCACGCCCAGAACGCCGCTCCCGCTCCCAACTCCGATCCAACCTATCAAGCTCTGCGCACCCTGACCTTGGGCAGCGAGGCGGTGACGATCACCAACTTCGAACTGAAGCGCGATGCCGGAACGTTCCACTTGCATTCCGGAACAGTTTGCTTCGTCGCTCCGGTGAATGGAAAAGTTACGGGCGCAGTATTCGTTGGTGAGGGCAATTTCGTGCTCGATCCCCCGCAGGAGGTCGAGCGCAAGAGCCTGAAGTTGCTGACCAAGGAAGACGAGTTCAGCGAGAAGTTCGAGCATCTGGTGCTGCGCTTCACCGACTCCACTTATGACGAAATCAAGCAGGGCGGCAGTCCTGCCACAGGCGGTTGCGATGCCGGCCTTTTGAAAGACAGCCAGAACACAACCCGCCATAAGCTCAAGCACAACCTGGAGGCCCGGCTCCTGGAGGAGGTGCTCAGTCCGGAACCAAGGGCGCTATTCATCGCTTTCATCCATGGCAAGCACTACAACGACAAAGAGCTGTATGAGATTGATCCCAACTTCGGGCGCTACGAGGTCAACTTCAGGACCTACGACGAAAACAAGTGGGGACACTGGGCGTCATTCAGCGCAACCGAGAAACAGGTGACAAAAGCCTCGGGAAAGCCATTCAAAATTGAACATCAGCAATTGGAAACGACGTTTGAGAAGAGCGGCAGCCTGTCTGGGAAGGCAACCACAACCTTGGTCGCGCGGCGCAATGGGCTACGCGTTGTCGCGTTCGACCTGTTCCGCCCGCTGCGCGTGGAAAGTGTGACCGCAGATGGCCAGCCGCTGTTTTTCATTCAGGAAGATAAGAATGACGACGGGAACTTCGCAGTCATCCTTCCGAAGGCCCTTAGCGTGGGCGAGACCTACACTGTGACCACTGTTTATGCAGCAAGGAAGCAGTGAGCAATGAAGGTGGCGGCAACTATTTTCCGGTGGCGCGAGAGAATTGGTATCCAAACGATCCCGGCGGCGAGTTCGGGCAATATACGTCGTATGACATGACCTTCCGCGTCCCCAAGGGAATGAAGATGGCCGCGACTGGAGTTCTGCTGAGCGAGAGTACTGAGGAGGGGAAGAATGTCACGGTATGGAAGAGCGAAGTGCCCCAGACTGTCGCCGGGTTCAGCTTCGGCCGATTCAAGGAAGAGGAAGCGAAGCTGACCAAGCCGGAATATTTGATCCAGTCATTTGCCAACGAAGAGCAGCCAGATTGGATAGAAGGCCTGCAACGCAGGGCAAGCGGTGACGACGTGCCATCACTGGGCTCATCTCACGCGTCGGGAGTTGCCCTCGGAACGATGAGTACCACAGGCTTGAACAAGAAGGCGCTCGCCGAGGGCGAGCTCGCCGTGCAGCTGTATACAGACTACTTCGGCCCCTCGCTGTTCAAACATATGCAACTGACTCAGCAGACCGCCTGCAACTTTGGTCAATCCTGGCCCGAGCTGGTGTGGATTCCACTCTGCTATTACTTCGACACCACCGTGCGTCATCAGCTCGGGCTGGACTGGGGCGATCGCGGTTATTGGAAGGTTGTGACTCCCCACGAGGTGGCACATCAATGGTGGGGACATACGGTCGGGTTCGCGTATGGCCGGGATCAGTGGATGAGCGAGGGATTTGCGGATATGTCCGCCTCGCTTTACTTAAGTATGATCGAGAAGAATCCGAAAAAGTTCATCACATTCTGGAATGACGAGCGCGAAATCCTCCTGGAGCGCGATCCGCAGGGTTTTCGCGCCATTGATGCCGGAGCGCTCACCATGGGCTACCGCGCCAGCAATTCGCGTACCGGATTTGATACGACCCGTCGCCTTATCTATCCCAAGGGCGCTTACGTTCTGCACATGCTTCGCATGATGACGCACGATAACCGGACCGGTGACCAGCATTTCAAGGAAATGATGCAGGATTTCGTCAAGACGTACTCCGGCAAGGCGGCCACCACGGAAGACTTCAAGGCCATGGTCGAGAAACACATGACGCCGGACATGGACATTGAGGGCAACCACAAGATGGACTGGTTCTTCGACGAATACGTTTATGGAACCCAGTTACCGTCGTACAAACTGGAATCCTCTTTTGATATCGGGGCGGATGGCGACGTCGTGTTCAATATGAAAATGACGCAGTCCAACGTAGACGAGAAGTTCAGGATGCTGGTCCCCCTCTATCTGGAACTGGCAGATGGGAACACAGTCTACCTTGGCCATGCCAAAATTTCGGGGAATAGTTCGATCGAGCGGAAGATTCCGCTGAAGGGGCTGAAGAGCAAGCCTCGCGCCGCCATGGTTAATTACTACGATGACGTTTTAGCTTCCCCAAACTAGCTTTACTGCAAATGAAAAAGGGGAGCAGCGCAGTGCTCCCCTCGGCCCAGTTGGTTGGAGTTGCCTGTTACTTGGCCGATCCACTCTGCATCGAGTCACTCGACTCGCTCAGATCCAACGCGAATTTCTTGCCTTCGAAACGAACGCCGGCCAGCGAACTCGTGCCGTCGTCATTGTTCTTGACCACTGCGGCATTGTTCTGGGCTGGAAAGGGCAGATCGACGAGCTTCGCCGGTACTTTGGCGAGCACGTTTTTACCCTTCATAATGCTGACCTCCACCGTAGGACCGGTTCCGTCCCATTGCAACTTGTAGTCCCCCGGCTTCAGCTGGGTGCCGTTGACGGTGGCGGTGCTTTGCAACTGCAGCTCACCCTTTGTGGCCGCAAACGCGCTGGAGGCAAGCAGGAGTGCCAACCCCATCACCAGGCTCTTCGTGACTGTCGCGAACTTCATGGTTTGCTCCTTTATTTCCCGATGTCGGGAATCGTTTGGGGCGGCTTGGGTTTTGCGACCAGAGCGAAAAAGCACTTTGTGTTTCCCCACCAATCGCCTACAATGCTGCCGCCGGGGTAAAGCACGCAAGCCACAAGCCTGCGCTGCCGCGATGGGGGTTTTCTCACCTGGGCCGCCAAACCGAAAGTAAGAAGATCCCCAGTCCCCGCTAAGATTTCTATTCTGCCGTGGCCAACGAGTCCGCTTGGCCACTCCTACCACCCACTAGAGTACGCAGTCGCTGCGCTGGAAGTTCCGTCACTTCTAAGCGCCCTGTCACTTTCTTGGACGTGTAGAGGAACTCAACGGTAGCAAGAAAACTTCTCCAAGTTCGCTCAGAAAAAGGACAAACGCGTTGTGTTTGTGTGAGGGTGCAACAAAACGTTCGCGGCCGGTCAACTGTTCGCAGCCTTGGCGCTGGAACTGGCGGACAGGAGTTCCTCCAGCGGTTCCCTCTAACAGTCCTATGCGAAATGACTAGTCGGCGTCGCCGTGCTGACGTTCGACCGACCAGATGCTCGGCGGATCTTTCTCGAACAGGTAGACATGCACCATCCAATTGAAGATCACGGGGTGGAACGTGCCTCCCGCGGCGTCGCAGGCTTGCTGCGTGGTGATCGATCCCCTTAGTCCAAACTGCGGGTGCGGCTGCAGTATTTCGCTTCTGCGGTCAGCGGGAGGCGTGCAGAAATTCACGTGCTCGTGCCACTGCGCAACGCTGAGAGGGATGCGCTGGTCGAGTTGGTCTTCGGTGAAGCGCTTGGGTGCGGTGTACATCACGCCGACGAGTTTGTAGCCATCGCCGTGCTTTTCGTAGAGCAACGACGTAGGATGCTCAGGATTGAAGCGGAATGCCGCCTCCATCGCGTACCCGTAGTTTGTGAAGTGATACATCTTCTGTGGAACTTCGGGATGGAAAATCTTGAAACCGTCGGCGAGCGCGGCATGGTAATCGGTGTACTTCTCTGACGCCTTGCGCGCTTCGGCCGCGACCTGCTGAGCGCGGGCGGCATCACCTGGCTTGGGCTGGCGCAGCGCGGTCATCTTCATGTGCGGGCCCGTGTCCATGTGGCCTTCCATGGAGCGCATGACGTGACTGGCAGCGTCACCATCTTTGTCCGCTCCCTTGTTCGACACATCATGACCGGTCATGTCCATGCTGGGCATGCTTTGTTGGCTGCGCGAAGCGTTGGCTGGCATGGCCCCCGGTGTCTGTCCCCAGGCAACACTAGAGAGCAATGCGATGGAAATTAGAACCACGATTCGATGATGCATAACGAGTTCCCCACGATCTCCGTGTTATGAACCCCGAGGCAGGCGCTATGTTTCGGCGAGCGGCTGGAGATTACATTTTGTTACGCAAGTAATGGGTTAATGGACTCACGCCTGATCAGTTCTTGCGCTTGTAGTGAATTGGCCAGTTGACCTGCCATGTCTTGCCCCCGTCGCGGGAAGCTTCCCAGCTCCAGTCCAGTTCGTTGGCCGTAATGTTTTTCCAGACCATGCGCTGGATGAATTTCGTGCCGTCGGTCCGAATGGCTTCACGCCGGAGGATCATCTGTCCATCTTTAAACTCGCCGACGAAGTCAAGATATCCGCCTTCGTTGTCGACCCACGTCTGTTTCCAGCGGCCGATGCTCGTGTCAAAAAGGGACAGGCTGGTTCCGCGCAAATGCATCGCGTCTTGACCGGAAAAATTCTCCTGCACGACGCAGCCGTCGAGGATGCGCTTAATGCTGTTGCTGCCGTGATCGATCTCACCTACGGTGGCGCCGGGCCAGGTCAGTTCCCACTCGCCCACCCAGAAGTCGAGTTGTTTCTGCTCGGCAGCGGTGCAGGGATTGGGCGACGCAGCTTGACTGGACGGCAGTGCGAGGCTGATCAAAACGGCAAAAGGCAACAGCAGGAGTACGTTCCAGAGCCTGGTCATGATTTTCCTCTGAGTCTCTGACGCAGCTTCGCCAAAAAGGTTTGGAAGGTGGCGGGGCTCGGCGGTTTCTGGTACACCTAAACTGCTTGACCCTGCAATCCGTCATCTTCCTTTTCTTCGCGGGCGCGCTGGGAGGCGCGCTGAATGCCGTGGCCGGAGGCGGCAGCTTCATTGCCTTCCCGGCGCTACTGTTCACGGGCGTGCCTCCGATTCCAGCGAACGCCACGAATACGATTGCACTCTGGACGGCGGCGGCGGCGAGCGGAGGCGCGTATCGCAGGCGCTTGGACATGCCGCGGCGCGTGATGGTTCCGCTGCTGGCCGTGAGTTTGATGGGTGGGCTCGCCGGGGCTGTACTGCTGCTGAAAACTCCTGCCCATACCTTTATGCGCGTTTTGCCCTGGCTGACTCTGGGTGCAACTTTGCTTTTTGCCTTTGGCAAGAAGCTGGCCCGCGGTCGAAAGTCGGCGATCGGGCATGAGGCTTCGGCTGCGGCGCTGACCGGCGCGACGCTGTTTCAGTTGGTGGTTGCCGTCTATGGAGGTTACTTCGGCGGGGGCATGGGCATCGTGATGCTAGCCATGCTGGCCGCGCTGGGCATGACCGATATTCATGCCATGAACGCGCTGAAGAGCGTGATGGGATTTGTGATCAATGGTGTGGCAGTGGTGGCGTTCATCGTGGCGCGTGCCGTGTACTGGAAACACGGTGTCGTGATGATCGTTGGAGGAATTCTGGGCGGCTATTTGGGCGCGCATTATGCACAAAAGCTGCCGCAGGTGTGGATTCGGACGCTGGTGGTAGTGGTGGGCGCAGGAATGACGGTGTATTTCTTCTGGAAGTCGTACTGAAAAGTCTAAATCGGTCACGGATCTCCGGGATATTCAGGGATCAATTCTTGACATTTCGTATTGATCAGTGAAAATCCGTGCAGATCCGTGGCCAAAGCTCTTATTGGATCGGCGCAGAGACGTGTTCGTGGACGATCAACCATTTGCCGTCTTCGTTTTCAAAGATCACCGTCCAGCGGAAGTTGCCCATCTCGACCTTGCCCGCCTGGGTAGTCATTTGTTCCGCCACAGTAGCGGTGGCCCAAACCAGATTGCCGTTCGAATGAATCGCGTCGTCGTCGTTGACGGTAAACCTCGCGTTCTTATAGCCGGCCAGGACGCCCTTAGCGGTCTTCTCGTATTCGTCCCAACTGTTATACCGCAGGGGAGCGATGTCGAAGAAGGTGTGCGGGCCGGTGGCGTAATACTTCGCTACATTGGCAGGATCCAGGGTGCTCCAGCCGTCCCAGATCTTCTGTAGGTAGGCTTTGTCGGGCTCAGGGCCGGCCGCCTTCTTCATGGGCGACTTCTTTGTTTGTCCGGACAGGGTCAGGGTGAGCAGACATAGCGAGACGGTGAAAAGGCGCTTCAGCATGGGTTTCCTCCGAGGAATCCGGCGGCATTTTCGCACAACGGGACGAATAACTCCAATGTGCACGCGCTCCGGAAGGCATTTTGTTTGACCGATTTCCACAGCGCACGATAAAATGGCTGAGTTTGCCTGTACTCGCCGACCCGTTCTGGGGACGCCTGCCCTGGCTGCCGAAGCGCCGTGGCGGAAAACACAGCAAGCACAGGAAATCAGCAAACCCTTGGTTGCGCCCGTGTGCGCCCTGGGTCCTTTTTGCGGGCTGTATTTCACGACATTTGACGGAGGCAGACATTATGTACGCGGTTATCCGCGCCGGTGGCAAGCAGTACCGGGTGGCGCCCGGAGATGTGATTCGAGTGGAGAAACTGGGTACCGGCACGGACGGTCAGGTGGAGTTCCCGGTGCTGGCGGTTTCGAGTGAAGCCGGCCAAGTGGCGAAGCAGGCAGACGCGCGGGTTGTCGGCGAAGTGATCGAAGAGGGCCGCGGCGCGAAAATCCTGGTCTTCCATTACAAGCGCAAGAAACAATACAAGAAGCTGCGCGGGCACCGGCAGGCATTTACTGCCGTACGCATTACTGAGATTGCTGCCGGGGGGCATAGCTTCAAGGCTCCTGAGTTGCCGAAG
The DNA here is from genome assembly GCA_035511455.1 of Candidatus Sulfotelmatobacter sp. GTDB lineage: Bacteria > Acidobacteriota > Terriglobia > Terriglobales > Acidobacteriaceae > Sulfotelmatobacter. The sequence goes on from DATKFH010000139.1 coordinate 21,021, forward strand.
AAGGAAGCGAAGCCAAAGAAGGTGAAAGAGGCGGAGATTCCCGCGGCGGAAGCGAAAGCGGCGAAGGGTTCGGCTAGAAAGAAGGCGGCCGCGCCAAAGAAGGCGGCGAAGAAGGCCGCGAAGAAGAAATAACTTGTGACTTGCGAGGGCAAGATGCCCCGCTACCGGCGGGACGCCGGCGGTACTTTCTGAGGACATCTTATGGCACATAAAAAAGGGCAAGGCACTTCACGCAACGGCCGCGATTCCAATTCGCAGCGGCTGGGGTTTAAGGCTTTCGGCGGGCAGGTCGTGCCCGGCGGCACCATCATTGTCAGGCAGCGCGGGACCCGCGTAAAACCAGGGCTGAACGTGGGTCGTGGCAAAGACGACACGCTCTTTGCCAAGATCACGGGCCGCATCAAGTTTCTGAACAAGGGTTCGATGGGCAAGTTCGTGATGGTCGAGCCGGTCGAAGCGAAATGAGCAAAGTCCCCACGTCTCGCGCAAAAGAGCGCGTGAGAAATGGGGCACCCGGCACCCGGCTTGCCCTGAAGTTTGTCCAAGGGCGCGGGCCTTCGCGGGCAAGAGTGCCCGCGCCACACCTGTGCCGCGTCACGCAGCCTCGTCTTCGGGACGAGGCTTTTTGATTGAGATTCACTCCGATGTTCATTGATGAGGCCAAAATTCGAGTCAAGGCCGGGGACGGGGGCAACGGCTGCATGGCGTTCCGGCGGGAGAAGTTCGTTCCGCGAGGCGGTCCCTCGGGCGGGGACGGCGGCAACGGCGGCGATGTCATCATGGAGTCGAGCGAGCGCCACAACACGTTGGTGCACTTCCGGTTCAATCCCGAATACAAGGCGGAACGTGGGCGGCACGGCGAGGGCTCCAACAAGACCGGACGCGAGGGTGGGAATGTTGTGCTGAAGGTTCCGGTGGGGACGATCGTTTACGACGACGAAACCGGAGAGAAGGTTTTCGACTTTTCTCAGGCCGATCAGCAGATTGTGGTCGCCCGCGGAGGCCGCGGCGGGCGTGGGAATGCGCGCTTTGCCACGTCGGTGCACCAGGCTCCGCGCGAACACGAAGCGGGCAGGCCCGGGGAAGAACGTCTGTACCGGCTGGAGCTCAAGTTGCTCGCCGATGTTGGGCTGGTCGGATATCCCAATGTGGGGAAGTCCACTCTGATTTCGCGCCTCTCCGCGGCGCGTCCAAAAATCGCCGACTATCCATTTACAACCCTCGAGCCGAACCTGGGCGTAGTCGCAGTCGGCGATGCGAAAAATGAAATCAGCTTCGTGGTGGCGGATATCCCCGGCTTGATCGAAGGAGCCCATACCGGGGCCGGGCTGGGAACACAGTTTCTGCGGCATATCGAACGCACGCGCTTGCTGGCGCACCTGGTGGATGTTTCGGACTCGAGCGGCCGGCCGGACGTGACCAATGATGTCGAAGTAATTCTTGGCGAGCTCGGCAGTTTCGGGGCGCATCTGGAAGAGAAGCCGATGATCATGGTCGCATCGAAGATTGACGTCTCGAACAAGGACAAAGTGGCGGCGTTGAAACGCTACTGTAAGAAGACGAAATTGAAGTTGTATGAGATTTCCGCGGTTACGGGCAAAGGGATCGAGGAGCTGAAGTACGCGATGGCGGAGGAAGTACAGAAGTTCCGGGAGCGGGAACTCAGCGAAGCGGTTGGGCGCGATCCGTAGCAGATATTCCCCACGAATTTCTCTTCCTGGCTTTGTAAAATCCTTGTTTTCTTGATGTTACAGTCGGCCGATCGCGAGCTTTCCCCGCGGTTCGACAAATATTCTCTGTTGCGCGCGGCAAACCTTCTAAGTCTAAGGCGGCTAGGTGTGCGCCACGAACCGGCTCAACATCGACTCCAGAACCCTCTCTCTCTTCAGCAGGGAAGCCTTAAAGTCGCGACTATCGGTGTGCCGGATTTCCCGAAGCAAAGCGCGATGGCGCATCTCAAGAATCTCGAACAATATCTCTCTCTCCTCCTCGCTGGTGTGGGCCGCCATCCAAGGGTCGAGTCAGGCACATAACGCTCGGCGAGGCAGTCGTCTCAAGTGGCGAAGCATCGCCTCTCTGACAATGTCGGCGGGGTCAAGTAGTTTTCGAGCACGACCCTGTCGTAATGCGAAATGCCGATCACGGTTCGACGATGAGCTCGCCCTTCATCCCTCGATGATGCCAACCGCAATGCACGCAGCAGCGGAAAGGATATCTACCGGACGTTTGCGCCATAAATTCCACCGTCTCCGACTTTCCTTCCTCGATTTTCGTGCAGTCTTGCGCCGACGTGAACACCAGACCGGGATTTCCTTTCGTGTCGACACCGTCGGGCATTTCGCTGATCTTGAATCCATGGGCGTGGTCGATTGCGCGGATCCTGAGTTGAACCCTTGTGCCTTGCCTGACTCGAATGCTCGAAGGGGCAAACTCGTATTTCTTTGCCGTTACGTCGATGGTTTGAACACCTTCCGGAAGTGGAATTCGATAGGCATTTTTGGGCGCAGCGCCGCCCGATAAAATGAGTGTGGCAGCGATCAAGAACGAGATGGGTAGGAGAGATTTCATCGCCATCCTCCAGGAGGATTTCGAAGTGGCAGCTCTTCACAGGTAGCTTACAGAAAGCCAGGGATGCAAATGTCAAAACGTTGTCGAGCCTCCTAACTCGGCAGACTATCATTGAGCTGTTTCTTGCGCGGGAACGGAAACGCGTAAAGCAGGCAGGCACATAGGTAGCCGGAGATGCAGAAGGTCGCCATGAATCTTACACGTAGAGACTTCGCCAAGCTGAGCACACTCGCGCTGGCAGCCCGGTTCGTCCAGAAGGTGGATGCCGGGACCTCGGCCCCTCGGAAGACCGGCTACTGCGTCATCGGCCTCGGACGCATCGCCGGTCACTTCATGCCCGCCGTGCGCAGCACCGCCAACTCCCAGATCACCGGGCTCGTGAGCGGCCATCGCGACAAGGCGGAGCGGATTGCGGCCGAGTACGGCGTTCCGCCAGGCTCCATCTACAACTACGAGAACTTCGATGAAATCGCGCATAACCCGGCCATCGACGCGGTCTATGTAGCGCTGCCGAACTCGATGCACGCCGAGTACACGATCCGCGCAGCTAAAGCCGGCAAACACGTGCTTTGCGAGAAGCCGATGTCGACCAGCGTGGCCGATGCAGAGGCGATGATCGCGGCCTGCAAGGCGGCCCGCGTCAAGCTGATGATCGCCTATCGCTGCCACTACGAGCCCACTAACCTGAAAGCGATCCAACTCATCCGCCAAGGCGCGCTGGGCCAGGTGCAAGCCATTGAGAGCACCTTCGGCTTTAGCATTGCCCCCGGCGAATGGCGGCTCAGCAAGAAACTCGCCGGCGGTGGGCCGCTCCTCGATGTGGGCATTTACTCACTGAACGCCTGCCGCTACTTGACCGGCGAGGAGCCGGAACACATCGCGGCCCATGCCTCAGTCATCGATCAGGACGGCCGCTTCAAGGAAGTGGAGGAGAATGTCTCCTGGACAATGAAGTTCCCGTCCGGCATTGTAGCCAGTTGCAACACTACTTACGGTGCCAACATGGAAGGCTTCTATCGCGTCCATGGATCGAAAGGCTGGCTCGAAGTCGACTCGGCCTTCGCCTACGAAGGATTGCGGCTGCGCGCTGATTGTGCAAGCGGGAAACTTGACGAACTCAACCCAGCGCGCGACCCTTCGCACTTCCAGGCCGAAGCCGACCACTTCTCCCACGGTGTCCAAAATGAGCTGGAGCCGCAATCGCCGGGCGAAGAAGGTCTGCGCGACATGCGCTACATCGCGCAGATTTACGGCTCGGCGGGAATCGCAATTTAAGGCGGACCACATCCACCGGCGAGGGGTTTTGAGCGAAGGCCTGATTTCAACAGTTTAGGTCAGTCTCTTATGCAATTGGTGCTAGAAGGCGTTCGACGGGCTCCTTTGCCGGAACCAACACTATCAGGGCTACGCCGATGACAACAAGCACAGCCGACCCCGACCAGAAATCCTGCACGTTCGGTCGCAATTTCAAACCCCAGAATGGACATCACCCGGCGTGAGCGAGGCTCGACCAAGCTGCGAAGGTGATCAGGCTGCGATGCGCCGATGGATTGCGCGCCGCCATGAGCAGGAAAAATACCGAGCGCGAAATAGAGTCCCATCATCGTCGTGTCGCCCGTGTCCGAATGCGCCGGATCTGATAGACCACCGATGGCCGGGTAAATGGCAGCCGAAAAGAGCAACCCCACCAGCATCAACACGACCTTCAGACCCCGTTCTCGCCACACGGTGCCCGCCTTGGGAAATGAAGAACAATCAGTGCGCCCACTCTGGTTCTTTGGGGACGGGAATGTACTCCGGGCGATACCTTAAGCGAACCTGTTTGTGTTGCTCTTTTGCTTTTTTCGTCAGCTCGACTCTTAGTTCGTGACGTTTGCCATCGATCGCGGGAGGAACAAAACCGAGTTCGTAGCGAAAGTGCAATTGCATCAGAACCGCTTCCAGTGCGGCGGCGTACCCCGAGGGAGGAGCAGAAAAGTACTGGCCGCCAGTGTGTTTCGCCATGTAGTGCATGATTTTGGCCTGCTCACCAATGAGAAAGTGCAGCACCGCAGATCGATCGTCTCTTATGCCGAACACGATACCGGAGGTTTCCAGAAAATCATCGACGAGTTGATCCAGTTCATGACGCGGTTGTCCCGTGTGATCGCCATGCAGAAACACAATCACGGGTAGCGGCTTCGGATTTCTCCGGTACGCGTCGCGGATGATGAGCTGAATCATCTTGCGGAAAGTTACCTCTCCAACCTCATCGCTGGCTTCGGTACCGCCTTGGAATGGAATGGGTTTGAGCGATTCGGCCAAGACGCGGAGGGGACTGTCGCGGTCTTCGGTCGGCAGCAAATCGAGCTGGGTCTCACCGTTGTCACACCAATGGGCAACTCCCACCCTATCGTGTTTCTCCAGATGATCAAGTGCGGACCGAAACACCGATTCCTTTCCCACAAATTCTGCTGAGGCTCCCGCGATTCCACCTTCGTTGCAGATCACTACAAGCCAGAGAGCGATGGGTCGCGTGTCGGCCCCGGCATCAAATGTGACAATCCGCACTTCGTGCCGGGTATCAAACACGCGAAAGTCTTCCTTCGTGAAGCCTCGGACGGGCAGCCCGCTTTTGAGGTCCAGGCTGATGACATCGACCAACACCAGAGAAGATTGCACTCGAAACGTGGGTGCTGGTGCGGAGGGTGGCGACTGCTGGCAGTCAATCGAGAATGCCGTGCAAAAGATAAGGAAACAGATCGATGCCACAGCGCGGGCAACGTTCTGTTTCATCGAGCCCACTTTACCCGGCATTTCCATCTTGTTATCCCGCAGTTCCGTAGGGTATGCCCACGTGATTCTCTTCCATAGTTGAAGACGCGAGCCAAGGCGGATTATTACAGCCTATGCCAAGGAAAAGTTTGCACGTCCTTTCCGCTACTATCCGTCTTTTCAAGTGGTGAAACATTCTCTATTACACTTAAAACCGGTTGGCAGCGAAAAAGTGGGGATCGGCATGTCAGAGCTATTGAACGAGTTCGATGCTTCCATCGTAGACGAGAAGGCGACGAAGGTCGGGCCAGCCGGGATCGATATTGCCTACCAGCGCCTCGGGAATCCCGATGTGCCAGTAGTGCTGCTGATCATGGGGATCGGCGCGCAATCCATTCATTGGCCGGACGCATTCTGCCATGCGCTCGTCGACGGTGGCCTGCAAGTCATCCGCTTCGACAATCGCGACGTCGGGCTTTCCACACACCTGACTGATTCGCCGCCGGCGGACCTGCCCGCAGCGCTCAGGGACCTGTCGTCGGTGTCGTACACGCTGTCGGATATGGCAGCCGACGCTGTGGGTTTGCTGGATGCACTCGGCTTGGAGAAGGCACACGTCGTCGGCGCATCCATGGGAGGCGCGATCGCGCAGACGATGGCAATCGAGCATGCGGATCGCGTCGGCTCTCTAACCTCGATGATGTCGACAACGGGCAACTTGTCAGTCGGGCAGCCGTCGCCCGAGGTGCTCCGCGATGTGTTCGGCGGTCCACCTGCAGTCACCCGAAACGAAGTCATTCAGAAGATGCTCCAGGCTTTCCGCGCCGTCGCCTCTCCCAGATATCCGAACGACGAGAATGAAGTCGTTGCGCGAGCAGGCCGCGCCTACGACCGCTCCTACGATCCGATCGGCGTCGCCCGTCAGAGGCTGGCGTGGGGGGCCTGCGGCGATCGGACCGAACGCCTGCGACATCTCGATCTCCCCACCCTCGTGATCCACGGCGTCGCCGACCGCATGTGTGACGTCAGTGGAGGGCGAGCGACGGCTGAAGCCATTCCCCGCGCAGAACTCGTCCTGATCGAGGGAATGGGACATAACCTGGCACTCGGCTTGCGGTCCCAACTCGCAGCGCGCATCGCCGAGTTCGTGTGGCGCGTGGAGGGCCGTTGAACACGTCGTCAAGAGACAGTTGGCGCAAACACGCATTGAGGTTCCGTGCTCCCCTACTGTTGCTTTAGAAAACTTGGAAGCAGAATGAACCGATGGGTTCGGCGCCAGGCCCGGGGCAGACGTCAAGGGAGATCAACGTCAAGCCTGAAATCGCTGGAAGTCATGTCCGGAACGACCGGATTTCCCATCGGCGTCCCCGACCCATTCGCGAACGACAACTTCCACGCGATCTTGGGCATCACACATCGCCCGGCGACTCGTCACAGCCGGAGGCAAGACTGATCTACGGTTTTTATGCGATTGTCAGGACTCTTTTTTCTTCTGTTCGTTTCCGCAAGTTGGGCTCAGCTCACTGTCGAAGAGCCGCGACCCATTTACGATGGTCAGAACGTTGCCGCCATTGATCTCATAGGGAATCCTCATCGCGACGTCGAACCTGTTCGGCCACTCGTGAAACAGAAGGCGGGACAGCCGTACTCTCAGGCTGATGTCGAAGCCAGCATCTCGGCTCTGCGGCAGACGGGGCAGTTCCCGAACGTAGGCGTGAATGTGGTGCCTGCTCCTACCGGTCTACGGCTGAACTTTCTGCTTGAGCCCGCCTTTTACGTGGGCATGGTGAACTTTCGAGGGTTGACCAAGACCTTCTCCTACACGCGGCTGTTACAGATCGTCGACCTACCCGACCAGGATCCCTTCGACAAGGAGCGACTCCCGGTTGCCGAACAGTCCTTACAGGAGTTCTTGCAGCGCAACGGGTACTTTCAAGCGAGCGTGCAGACCACATCGGAAATTGACGACGCCCATGAACTCGTCAATGTTACGTTCTCCGTGGATCTGGGCAAGCAAGCACGCATTGGCTCGGTAACCTTTGAAGGCCTCGAATCCCGCGAGGACGCACGTCTGCTGCATTCCGTTCGGTCGCTGCGTGCGCGCTTTACGGGCGGGCTGCTGCAGCGTGGCAAGCCGTATTCACCAGACCGGATCACTGCCGCCACGGCGCAGATCCGGCGAACGCTCTCGTCGCAACGCCGGCTGGCCAGCAAAGTACAGGAACTTCCGCCGCAATATCACTCGGATAGCAATCGCGTCGCGGTTTCATTCAAGGTGGAACTCGGTCCGGTCGTTGATGTGCGCACAACCGGAGCACGCCTCACGCTGCTGCCGCTCATGGCCAGCCGTCAGATGAAGAAGTTGATTCCTATCTACTCCGAAGGAGCGATCGATCGCGATCTCGTCGAGGAAGGCCAGCGAAACCTGATCGATTACTTTCAGAAGAAGGGCTACTTCGACGTACAGGTAAAAATAAACTTTCAGCGGCAGCCCGACCAGATACTGCTGGTCTATGAGATCGACAAAGGCAAGAAGCACAAAGTCGATGGCATCCTCTTCCGAGGAAATCGCGAGATTGCCGACAAAGACTTGCTGGCCCAGATCGTGGTGAAGAAGGCCCACTTCTGGTCCCATGGTAGTGTCAGTCAAAGGCTACTGAAGCAAAGTGTCGCCAACCTGGAAGCTCTGTATCACGATCGCGGTTTTGAAGACGTCAAGATTACATCGCAGACTATCGACCACGAGCCCAAGGTCGAGGTTGCGCTCAACATCGAAGAAGGTCCTCAGACTCTGGTTAACAACGTCGAGGTAACGGGCAACCACAATGTTCCCGAGAATCAACTTACGGCTCCGGTCGGCTTCCAGCTACAGCCCGGTAAACCCATGTCTCCGCGGCGGCTGGCGGAAGATCGCAACCGCATTTCGGCCAATTATCTGAATCGCGGGTATCTCAACGTGGAAGTAAAGGCGAGCGTCCAGCGCAGCGCGGATGATCCCCACCGGGTGAACGTTCTTTACGCCGTAAACGAGCATCAACTGGTTCGCCTCGGTGAAGTGATTTATATGGGGCAGGACCGAACCCAGATGAAGCTTCTTCGAAAGACCGCGCAGCTTCCCGGCGAATCTCCCATGAAGCGCGGGCAATTGCTCGAGGCCGAGAGCCGCCTTTACGACTTGAACATTTTCGACTGGTCGAGCGTCGGTCCGAGAAAGCCAATTGCCGATCAGACCGAGGAAACCGCGCTCGTCAAGGTCCACGAAACCAAGCGCAACGAGATTACTTACGGATTCGGTTTTGAAGTTTCTCATCGCGGCGGCAACATCCCATCTGGTTCCGTGGCGGTCCCGGGCTTGCCGCCGGTGCAATTGGGCGGCAATCAAATCGCGCCGAGTCAATCGACCTTTGCCAGTCCACGGGGCTCGATCGAGTTCAACCGCCGTAACATGCGTGGACTCGGCGAAACCGCCAGTGCTGCGATCCTGCTGTCCCGCCTCGACCAGCGGTTCCTGACCAGCTATGCTCAGCCTCACTTCATCGGGTCGCAATGGAGTTCTTTAACTAGTTTTTCGATTGAGCGCACGACTGAGAACCCCTTGTTTGCCGCCGGCCTCGGTGACCTTTCTTTTCAGGTCGAGCGTCTCATCAGCCGCAAATACAATACTCGCCTGCAGATTCGCTACGACTTTAATAAGACGCTGCTATCGCACCTGCTGGTTCCCGACCTCGTCCTGGCGCAGGACCGCAACGTGCGCTTGTCTACTTTCTCTGCTGCGCTACTTCGCGACACGCGAGACAAGCCCCTCGACGCCCATCGCGGGGTATTTGGAACTCTCAACTTTGGAGTTACGCCGACCGCCTTGGGCTCCAGCGCAAACTTCGCGAAACTGTTTGGCCAGTACGCATACTACAAACCGATTCACTCGGTCGTGTTCGCCAACAGCATCCGGTTGGGATTCGCAAAATCGTTCGCCGGCAGCTTCGTGCCAACCAGCCAACTGTTCTTCTCCGGTGGAGGCACGTCGCTGCGAGGGTTCCCCATCGACCAGGCAGGCCCGCAACGCCTGGTTCCGTTTTGCAATGTATTGCAAGGACAGAGTTCCTGTGTCAACGTGACTGTTCCAGTCGGCGGGCGGGAGTTGTTCATCCTGAATTCGGAAGTGCGATTCCCGCTGGGAATCATGAAGGCGCTGGGAGGCGTTGTTTTCTACGATGGCGGAAACGTATACAGCGCGATCAATCTGCGCAACTTTGCCGACAACTACACGAATACGATCGGAATTGGTTTGCGATATGCAACGCCCATCGGTCCGGTTCGAATCGATTTCGGCAAGAACGTGAACCCGATACCGGGCATTAAGTCGACGCAGTATTACATCACACTGGGCCAGGCTTTCTAGGAGCATTCATGCAGTGGAAACGAACCATCGGTTGGATTTTCTTAGGGCTCATCCTTCTTGTGATAATTGTCGTGGCGGGTGGGTATCTCTATCTCCGGAGTAGCGGATTTCAGCAGTTCGCGCTTCGCAAAATCTCTGAGCAAGCGGACCAGGCTACCGGCGGCCGAACTCAAATCAGCAGGCTCGACTTCAGCCTCTCAAAGCTCACAGCGCATCTCTATGGGATTGTCGTGCACGGATCGGAACCCGCGGGAACTCCACCTCTGATCCAAGTGGACGAACTGACAGTCGGATTGAAAATCAAGTCCGTGTTTCGGCGGCAAATTAATCTGAATGAAATTGTGATTCGTCATCCAGTCGTACATCTCCAGGTTGATCGCCAAGGCAAAAACAACATCCCGCAATCTCCGCCAAGCCAATCCAGCAGCCGCACGAATATGTTCGACCTCGCCATTGGCCACCTCGGGCTCCAGAACGGAGAGGTCGACTACAACGATAAGAAGACTCCCGTAGATGCCGATCTTTATGATCTGCGAACCGACCTCCGCTTCGATCCGGTCGCGACTCGTTACCGCGGCACCATTTCCTATGAGAAAGGAGTCTTGCATTATCTGCAGTACGCGCCGATGCCGCACAGTTTCAGCGCGAAGTTCAGCCTAACCCCGTCTCTTTTTTCTCTCGAATCGGCGGTCCTGAAGGTCGCTTCGTCGACAGCGATTTTGCGTGCCGGCGTTACGAACTACTCCAATCCAGTCGCCGCAGGAGACTATGACATCCGCATCCACACGCAGGACTTTGCCGCGATGTCAGCAAGCGCAAAGGCTGCCGGTGACATTTCTCTGAGCGGCAAGATGCACTACGAAAACGCAGCTGGCCGGTCTTTCTTACGAAGCCTTGCAATCAGCGGCCAGGTGGGAAGCGATGGTCTGTTGGTTGCTTCAGCGGGGAGTAATGCCGAAATCCGAAGGTTGAACGGGAACTACGAGCTCGTTGACGGTTCGTTGCTAGCTCGCGGAGTCGAAGCCGAGGCGCTGGGCGGGGGAATCAACGCCGACGTCGACATGAAAAATCTGGACACGACACCGTCGTCCTGCGTGCGCACGACGATGCGTAGCATTTCGCTCCAGGCGGTACAACATGCCATGCGCCGACAAGCCACTCTACAAGCTATCGTCGTGTCGGGAAACGTCGATGGAACCAGCGATCTGTCCTGGACTGGCAGCTTCAGCAACCTTCGTGCTCGCTCCGACTTGACAGTCAGGGCGGACGCGAAAAGCACCGACCGAGCTTCCAACGCGAACATTCCAGTGAATGGTTCAGTTCACGTCATTTATGACGGCGCAAGTAACGTGCTCACGGTTCGGGAGACGAGCCTCCGAATTCCCTCCACGACACTTACTGTCGACGGGCAAGTCGGCAGGCGCTCGAGTTTGCAGATTCACGGCCGAGCGGACGATCTGCAACAACTGGCGGCACTCGCTGCTGCCTTCAGTTCGAACGAGTCGACTCCGCCCTTGGTCTCAGGCACCGCCACGCTGAGTGCTACCGTTTATGGAACCATAGAGAAGCCCCAGGTCGCGGGGCAACTCAGCGCGCAGAATCTTCAAGTGCAGGGCAGTGAGTGGAGGGGCGCGGAACTTTCGCTCGACGCGAATCCATCGCAACTCCGCGTGTCGAAGGGTGTCCTGGTGAATGCGATGCGCGGTCGCGCTTGGTTCGATGGCACCGTGGCATTACGCAACTGGTCTTATCTTCCCAGTGATTCAATCCACGCCAATCTCGTGATGGAAAAGATGTCAGTTACTGATCTCCAACATCTGGCCAACCTCCACTATCCAGTCAGCGGAGACTTGTCGGCCAACCTGTCGGTGGATGGATCACAGCTCGATCCCTCCGGGTCGGGATCATTCACCGTCGCGAACGCGCGAGCCTACGACGAACCTATCCAAACTCTGTCCCTCAACGTCCGCGCCGCCAACGGGTCGATTGTCTCGACCGTGAACGTCGCGATGCCTGCGGGATCTGCAAATTCCACGCTGACGTACACCCCTAAAAACAAGGCATACAAAGTCCAGTTCGAGGCGCCGTCCTTGGTCCTGCAGAAGGTGCATGCTCTGCAGGCAAAGAATGTCGCTGTGAATGGAATACTGTCCGCCAAGGCCAGCGGCGAAGGGACGCTCGACGATCCACAGTTCATTGTTGTTCTCGAGGTGCCCAAACTTGAAATGCGGGACAAGTCGATCGCTGGCCTGAAAGCTGAGGTCGATGTTGCGAACAAACGAGCGAATCTGACTCTCGAATCGCAGGTGGCGCAGACCTCGGTGCGCGCCCGCGGACAAGTCGACCTCGTCGGCGACTACGCCACCGACGCATCCATCGATACTGGAACGATTCCACTCGACGTCTTGTTCGCGAGCGTGTCGAACAGTGTTCCCGAGGGCTTTAAGGGACAGACAGAATTGCACGCCACGATTAAAGGACCATTGAAAGACAAGACGCGCCTTGAGGCCCATGTTACTGTCCCTACCCTCAACGCCAGTTATCAGCAGCTTCAGATCGGCGCCGCCGGACCCATTCGAGCCGACTATGTGGGCTCCACTCTGACAATCCAACCGGCGGAGATTCGTGGCACGGGAACCTCTCTTCAGGTGCAAGGCAGCATTCCATTCGCCGGCTCTTCGGCGGCAACTCTTTCCGCACAAGGATCGGTCGACGTCCACATCCTTAGCATATTTTCACCAGATCTGCAAAGCTCGGGTACAGTTGCCCTTGACGTTCGCGCCTCTGGAACTCCGCAGGTTCCGTCGGTACAAGGCCAAGTCCGTCTGCAGAACATCGCCCTGATTACGCCGGATGCTCCTCTGGGAGTCGATAAACTCAATGGCACCCTCGATGTAAGCAACGACCGAATTCAAGTGTCGAACTTGAGCGGACAAGTGGGTGGCGGGCAACTCTCTGTTGGGGGCTCTGTCGTCTATCGCCCAAACCTGCAATTCAACCTCGCCGTGCAGGGGAAATCGGTGCGCTTGCGTTACCCCGAGGGTTTGAGAGCCGTGCTGGATAGCAATCTCGCGCTCACAGGAAATCTTCAGGCGTCATCATTGAACGGACGTGTGCTGGTCGATACGCTTTCGTTCACACCCGACTTTGATCTTGCCAAGTTCAGCGATCAATTCGGCGGCAACGCCAACACGCCGTCGCAGCCGGGCTTTGCCGATACTGTAAGCCTCGCGATTGGAGTGCAATCCAAAGAAAATCTCAGCGCTACCAGTTCACAGGTCAGCGTGGAGGGACGATTGAATTTGCGTGTGAGTGGCACCGCCGCAAATCCGGTGATCACCGGGCGTACCGATGTGAACGCCGGAGAGCTCTTTTACCGCAACGTTCGCTATCAACTGCAGCGCGGCATTATTACCTTCGAGGATCCGAATCAGACCAACCCGAATCTGAACGTTTCGGTAACGGCCAAAGTACAACAATACGATCTCACGATCACATTGCGCGGACCTTTAAACCGGCTGACTACCGCTTACTCTTCCGATCCTCCGCTGGCCACGGCCGACATCATCAACTTGATTGCATTCGGCAAGACAACCTCCGGGTCAGCTGCGGCAGGTAGCGGCCAGAGCACGGATTCCATGCTGGCGTCGGGAGCGCAGAGCGCGATCGGAGGCGGGATCAGCAGTGGTGTGCAAAAACTCGCAGGGGTTTCGAGCCTGCAGGTCGATCCGCTTATCGGCGGCAATAATCAGAATCCATCCGCGCGCATTGCTCTGCAGCAGCGGGTCACCAAGAACTTCCTCTTTACGTTTTCAACCGACGTTTCGCAACCGGGTAACGAGATGGTCCAAGGTGAGTACCAGATCAACAAGCGCTGGTCGGTCAGCATGTCTCGCGACCAGTTGGGAGGAGTATCGGTTGACGGGCGTTACCATACAAGATTCTGAAACGCGGTGTGCGCTCCGCAAGAGTCGTTCAGGCGGCGCGGGTAACTGTATCGTCCGAAGCGGGGCTGCGACTTGGGAAGGATCTGCCCTCGACCACTCTCTTTCGCCAGTTCCGCGTTTACGGCGGCTGGACGGACTTTCCCCACTTAATTTCTGCGGCGCCTGCAATTCGATCGCGAAATGCCGTGCGTGCCGTAAGTCTCACATGCAACCTTCTCTATCGATCGATTCATCAGACCCTTGGCTCGAGGACAAAATCTCAAAGAGAGCTGGACATCAAACATCGAAAGGAGGCAAATCCAATGGCAGCCAGGAAAAAATCCGGTGGTCGGAAATACAGCAAGGGTGCGGGAAAGACAGTGGCTAGCGCCATGCGTCGCAAAAAGCATGGTACCCTTCGCTCAGGTCGAGGCGGCAAGGGAGGCAAAGTGACCAGCCGCAAGCAGGCGATCGCAATCGGCCTCTCCGAGGCACGCAAAAAAGGCGCAAGGGTCCCGAAGATGAAGGCCGCATAGCATTTGATTTCGTTGACTCCAGTCGCTGCCGCATCGCTTGCGATCGCGACACGCAGGTGAGCCGCGAACGCGCGCTCGTCAGGCCCGGGCATATCTATGGTCCGCGATTCTATGGTCCGCGATCCAGATGTGATAGTGATTGGGGCCGGCGCGGCCGGCCTAGCGGCGGCTGCCTCACTGGGGCATTCGGGCCTGTCGGTCCTGACCTTGGAAGCGCGCGACCGCATCGGCGGCCGGATTTTCACCCAGCGCGATCCCGCCTTTGATGCCCCAATCGAGTTGGGTGCCGAGTTCATTCACGGCCGCCCGCGCGAATTGTGGGATCTCTTCCGCCAGTCCAATGTCACGGTCAACGAGGTCGACGGGGACAGTTGGTGTGTTACAGACGGACGACTGGCGCCTTGCAGTTTCTTCAACCAGGTCGACGAAATTCTCGATGAGATGGACGACCGTGCTCTCGACGAATCGTTCCTCGAATTTTTGCAACACTGCTGTGCGAATCCGGTGAAAGGTTTCGATCAGAAAGCAAAGGAACGGGCACTGGCTTACGTCACTGGTTTCAATGCCGCCAACCCCAGCCTGGTAGGCGTGCACTGGCTGGTCGAAGAGATGCGAGCGGAGGGACGTATCGACGGAGAACGAGCTTTTCGCCCGCAGAATGGATATGAAGATCTGGTCGAGATTTTCCGGCGACGTCTGGCCGACGCTGAAGCTGCCTTGCGCACCGGCAATGTGGTCGATCGCATCCAGTGGGAGCGGGATCACGTTGAGGTCACCGCGCACGATGTCCGCGGTTCTTCGGTCTTCTCGGCTGCCCGAGTGCTCGTCACCTTGCCACTGGAAGTCCTGAAGACTCCCGCCGGACAAGCAGGCGCCATTGAGTTTGCCCCCGCACTGCCCCGGCACAAGCTGGCAGCCCTCAATTTAGTTGAGATGGGGAAGGTCATCCGAGTGGTTCTCCGCTTTCGCCATCGCTTCTGGGACAACGTTTCCCCAGCGGGCCATGCGGCGAAGACCCTTTCGGACATGAGCTTTCTGTTCTCGCAGGACGAGTGGTTTCCGACGTGGTGGACCAGTCTGCCCGCGCGGCTGCCGATCATTACCGGCTGGGCCCCCTTCCGTTCCGCCGAGCGGCTGTCAGGACGCAGCCGCTCATTTGTCGTCGATCGCAGCCTGAAGTCGCTTGCCGAACAACTCCAGATCAGCACTCATCAACTGGAAAACGAGTTCCAGGCCGCCTATTTCCACGACTGGCAGAACGACCCGTTTTCACGAGGCGCCTATAGTTATGGGAAAGTCGGGGCTGACGGGGCCCAGCGAACTCTGGCCGCACCCCTGGAAAACAGCCTTTTCTTTGCCGGCGAAGCCACCGACGTCTCGGGACACAACGGCACGGTACACGGAGCGATTGCCAGCGGGTACCGTGCTGCTACCGAAATCCTGCAGGGCCTGGCCTGACTGGACGCACTCATTTCACATTGACCATGCGATCGTAGACATCCATCGTGGTGCTACATGGGATGGTGGCACGGACAAGCTCGTCCTGAATTTCTGTCAGTATCACGGTTCGTGGCAGGACGATTCGGTTAATCCAAACAGCCAGATAGCTCGATGCAACGTATTCATGCCTGATGAGAAAATCTGTTCTTGAGGGTGTCGTCGCAGACTTTTTTTTCAACCGTGGCAGTGAACGACTGATTCGCCGATCCTTCGCGTAGATACTTTCGATTTCTCCTTTCACGCCTGGTTCGCTACCTGGCACGAACCGGACTGAAGCCAGCCAGGTTGCGCTGCTCGAAGCGGCGGAAGAAGTCGCGGCCGCCTCCTAAAATGCGCCGCCTCCTGAAATGCTAGGATCGTTGGCATGGAAGGAAATATTCCCCTGGAAAAGGCAAAGAGCGCCGGCGGTTTTGCCGGACGCACTGTGCTTGCCTTCGAGAGTCGCAGGGCTCCGGAAATTGCCAAGCTGATCGAGAACTACGGCGGCCGGGCGCTGGTCGCGCCGGCTAACAAAGAAGTACCAGCAGACAGAAGCGCCGACGTTTCCCGTTTCGCGACCGCCCTGCTCGGCGGCAAAATCGACCTCGTCATATTCTTGACCGGAGTTGGCACACGAGCACTCGCACGGGCCATTGATCCTTTCTGTTCACGGGATCAATTCGTCGAGGCTCTGAGCAGGATTTTGGTACTCGCCCGCGGGCCTAAGCCCGTATCCGCATTAAAGGAACTCGGAGTTCCCATCACATGGACCGTGCCCGAGCCGAATACCTGGCGTGAGATCCTGCAACTGTTGGATGCCAACAAAGTGTCTCTCAAAGGCCGAACCGTCGCCGTGCAGGAACACGGCATCCCCAGCCCCTCCCTGATCGAGGGGCTGCAGGAGCGAGGAGCCGAAACCCTTACCGTTCACGTGTACGACTGGGCTTTGCCCGACGACCTTGCTCCACTGAAGAGCGCTATTGCGGCCTTGCAAAATGGCCGCGTCGATGTTGTCCTGTTCACGTCCGCGGTGCAGGTGCATCACCTCATCCAAGTGGCGGAACAAGTCAAGGCGCGGGATGGAGTGGTGGCCTCACTCGGGCGCTGCCTGGTGGCGTCGATCGGTCCGGTGACCTCCGAAGGGCTTGCGGAGTACGGAATCCCGGTTCATTTCGAGCCGACGCATCCCAAGATGGGTTTCCTGGTCAAAGAAGCCGCCGAGCGATCCGCTTAAGGAAGTCCGTACGGAGTGGATACGGCGGCTTAAGTTTTCGCCAGCGAGATGGCGGCCTGCAGTTTGCGAACACTCTCCTCGAGCACCTGCGCACGGTCGTATTCGCGTCCCGGGACCTTACCCATCGACAGCCGCAGGTTGCGGTGGAGCATCGGGCTGGCGACTGCGCTGCTCAGTCCCACATGAATTTCGCTGACCCCGGTGCGTTCGATAATGCTGGCGGCGTCATGGAGACCGATGCCGCCGCCGGCCATGATGGTAATGCGCCCGCGCGCGGCTTTCGCCAGTCGTGCGACCGTGTCCGCGCCTTGCAAGCACTTTTGCTCTCCGCCTGACGTCAGAAGCCGGTCGGCGCCGATGGAGCAGACGTCCTCCAAGGCGCGAAACAGGTCAACAGACATGTCAAATGCGCGATGGAACGTGACATTGAGCGGCCGTGCCAGGTCGACCAGTTGGCGGGTCCGCTCGACATTCACGCGGGCATCGGCATTTAGAATGCCGAGCACGACGCCGTCTGCGCCAAGATCCTTGGCGACCGCAATGTCCCGGCTCATGACCTCGAATTCTTCGTCGGCATAACAGAAATCTCCGGCGCGGGGACGAATAATCACCTGCACGCCAAGCGAGACGTTCGCACGAACGCCCTCAATCAATCCCGCGCTGGGAGTGACGCCGCCCTCGAGCAAATCGCTGCATAGCTCGATGCGTGCGGCTCCGCCCCGCTGCGCCGCCACCGCGGATGCGACCGAGTCGACGCAGACTTCAATCAGGACCTGTTCGGTCATTTGTAGTTTACGTTCTGAGATAAGCGCACCCGAGCATTGCGAGCTGATGATCCCTTCCTAGTTTGCGGAGCCCGGTTACTGTTTGCGACCGGCCCGCGGAGGCTCCCGGAGTCTGCCGCAAGGAGGCGTTGTGTCAGACTCCGGAAGGATTGGGGCTAGAAAGCGTAATGCAAGCTGAGCTGTATCTGGCGCGAGTTGGAGCGGGTCACACCACCCTGATTGCTGATGTTGCCGAAGTTTTTTACTCCGTCGTTTATTCCGCTGTCAGGATTCCCGTAACTGGCGATGTTAAAGATGTTAAAGAAATCCGCGCGGAATCCGAGTACGTGTTGCTCCCGCCATATATGGAAGTCCTTAAACAAGGAGACGTCGACCTGGGTGTAGCCGGGACCGCGTTCTGAGCCGTTATGCGCGCTACCGAACGTAAATGGGCCAGCGGAGCCGTAGGCACAGGTTCCATTGTCGACACCCGGGGTAAGGCAGGGCGTCGCCGAGGGATCGGTTCCCCACCAGTTGTCGAGCGAGCGATTACGGATGATCAGCGGGCGGTATTGGTTGGGGCGATTGAAACCGAATGTATTGAAGGTATTGCTGGCGCCCGGGCCAAACATCGTGATGGGGAATCCGGAATAAATGAGGGCCGACGTAGACAGCGTCCACCCTCCCAACGCCGCATCGACGCCCCGATTGACATTGCTGCCATAGGCCTGTCCGTGGCCGAACGGAAGATGGTAGACCCCCACGAAATTCATGCTGTGGCGGATATCCATTCCGGAAGGACCCCAGTCAGCGTGCATGTCGTAAGCATTTTGGAACGTCGATCCGTTCGCCGTCGTGTTGGCCACGGCATAGTTTCCGGATGAGTTGGTCAAAGATTTTGCCCAAGTGTAGTTGAGAGTGTATTCCAGATTATGTGTGGGCCGCTGGCGCAACGTAACCTGACCAGCGTTGTAATTCATCCGGCCTTCGGATTCGGTGACGAGGATGAGTCCGCATTCTCCAACCAGTGAATAGTAGGGAGGTTGGGCAGCAGCGGGAAACGGCGTCGTATTGCAATTGCCGCCGGCGGCATTGACGGCAGTGATGGTGGGGTTGGCAATGACCGCTTGCGCCAGAGTAAGTTGGTTGCCGTTGCGGTAGTCCGCTAGATGAAAGCCATTCTGGCCGTGATACCCAACCGAGAGCGATAGCGTGTTGGTGATCGCCTGCTCAACCGTAAGGTTGTATTGGTGGATATACGCCGGCTGGGTGTTCTGCGGCCACACCGAATAGAGGGAATTGTTAATGCCGAGAGGCTGGCTGAAAGCATTTGTGACCGAGAAGGGCGAGCCCCCCGAGGTGGCAGTCGGGGTTGTGGCGTTGCTGTTGATCGCCAGAGAAAACGGAGGACTAGAGGTCAGGCGTTGGTTGAACGAATAACCTTCGAAGAAACTGGTCGTGCCGTAGCCGCCGCGAATCACCGTTTGAGGTTTTATGTTCCAGGCGAACCCAAGGCGGGGCATGATCTGTTTGTAGTTAGCGTTGTAGCAGGCGCGGGTGGGGCAAACGATCGATCCCGCGATCGCTCCAGCGGGAACGTGTCCCGCGTATTCCACGATTCCCCCCGGAAGAACGTTCGCGGTTTTGTCATTCTGCTCGTACCAGGGTTGATCGTACTCGTAACGCAGTCCCAGATTCACGGTGAGCGTCGAGGTCACTTTGAAATCGTCCTGAAAGTAGCCAGCGACGCGCCACTGGCGGTTGCCCACGTTGCCCAGCGGGGACGCCAGTTGAGTGTTGGAGATCCGGCCTAGAACAAAATCTGCCGGACCGTATCCGGCGCCGCCCGGCAGGGAGGTGAATTGGCCGTTGTAGGTAAACTGTCCGAGAAATCCGACGTTGCCGGCGTTGAGATAGTTCTGCTGGTAGCGGGTCGCCTGCCCGCCGATGGAGAAGTAGTGACGTCCGTGCTGCCAGGTCAGATTGTCGTAGTAGTTGAAGGTGTTGTCAGTGAAGACCTGGGGGTTCGCGTTTGTGCCGACGTAGCTGGCGTTGTTGCTGATGTTCTGCCCAGTGAAGCCCACATAGGCCTGCGTGCCGAACGGAATGCCTACTTTGGAGTCGCCTGTGGAGCCGAACAGGCCGGTCGGGTCGGTGGGGACGCCGTTGTTCCAACGCACGCGCGTGAAACCCACGCGAGCTTCGTTGATAATGAACGGCGAGAAGGTGTGTACCCAGCTGCCACCGCCGATCTTGGTTGGATAACTATTTCTGGCTGGGAAAGACACCGGGATCAATGCCGTCGTAAAGTCGCTGCCTTTGCCCTGAGAGTAGAAGGCGTTGAACTTGTTCCTATCGCCAGGAGTAAAGTCGACCTTGAAGTCTTCCTGATTATTGGAGACGAAAGTTGATTGAGGGCCCTGGAAGTTGTTTTGCAGCAACCCGTCTCCCGGTGCGGCATTGGGGGCAGGGTAGATGTTGGGGTGCGCGGCGAGAAACACTGCCACCGGATTTACAACCGGCACCTGATTACCTGCATAAGGCGCAAAATGGTTCTGCGTATCTACAAGCTGGCCTGTAAAAGCTGAAAAGTTTCCTGCCAGCATCTGCGGAGTGAGAACGCTGTCCGACGCAAAACCGCCCCGGTGACGGCGCACTCCCTCGTAGTCAGCAAAGAAGAAGAGCTTATTGTGCAGGACAGGTCCACCAAAAGTTCCGCCAAATATCTGCTGGGTGTAGGAGTTCTTGGGAATGACCGGATCCTGATGGTCATTGGCCCAGGAGTTAGCGTCGAAGATCTGGCTCTCCAGCAGGTCATAGGCCGAACCGTGGAATCGGTTTGTTCCAGACTTCAGGATGGTGACGATCTCGCCCCCGTTGGCGTTTCCGTATGTGGCGTTCGCGTTGGCTGCAACCACGCGGACTTCAGCGATCGCGTCGGGGGCGGGATTGTAGCCGATGAGGTTGTTCTGTGGTTCGTTATTCTCGGCGCCCTCGATCGAGTAGTTGTTTTCTTGCTGGCGATTGCCGTTGACCGCCACCACGCCGTTGTTAAAGGTATCCCGCTCGATGGCATTGTTCCCGGTCATGCCGGTAGGGTCGGTATCGATGGCGCCGGCTTGGAAGAGCGTTAGCGAGGAAAAGTTCCGGCCATTCAAAGGGATATTTTCGATCTCGTTGGTGGAGAGGGTATTTCCCAGTGTAGCGTCGGCGGTATCCAGGATGGGGTGAAAGGTTTCCTGTATCACCACGGTGCTGGAGGTGGCGATCTTTAACGTACCGTCGATCTTCGCCGTTTGGTTGATGTCAAGCGCAAATGGGGGAAACTTCTCGGTTGCGAACCCCGTCGACTCGATGGTCACCGTGTAGGTGCCGATGGGGAGGAAGCGGATCGTATACACACCGGTAGCGTTGGTCTTAGCCAACGTTTTCACTCCGGTCGCGGCGTTCTCGGCAGTCACAGTTGCTCCCACTACCACGGCACCGCTGGGATCGGTGACTTGGCCGGTGATGGTGCCGGTCACGGTTTGTGCGACCACGGACGACGATAGGCAGAGAAGGGCGGCCAGGCAGCATCCCATGAGATAGCGGAGTGAGTTCGTAGTCATAAATGTCCTCTTCGATCTTGAGACGGTAGCTTGGGACTTCACTTCGCGGGCGAGCAGGCGAATCCGCATTCGAGCCCCAAACATCAGTCGTTAATAGGCGACGCTAATGATGTCGGACGACCGTTGTCAAGCATAAAATGATCGTTTTGGCGCAAATCGATCATTTAGAGTGTCTATACGTCCTCGTTTGGGCACTGATGCCTAGGTGATAGGCAAAAATGGTTGGGAAAGGGAACTCCTCCGCGCTCCGGCTGAACTCAAGATTAGCCGCGTCCTCCGGCGTGGGAAACGAGACTTTGTCTCACAAAAAGCGCCCGATCCTGGGACCGGGCGCGGGGTCTTTCAGCAGCGGTTGCCTCTAGTGCTCGTCTGGGTTGCAACCTTCGCTGACCTTTGTCAGGGTGTTGTTCGCCGTGCCGATCCGGCAGTTGTAGAACTGGCCTTCAGAGTCGAAGTAGCTGTACTTTTGCGAACTCGAGGCCGGACTGACGTCGCTGCCGGCCACAGAATTCGTGAGCGAATTGAAGTAGGAAGGGGATTCGCCAGACCAGATCTCACGGTCGGTGTGGTATTTCTGCGTGGTGTCCACGGTGAATCCGAAGTGGGCAGTGGGGACGGGAAAGATGAGGTTCACCGTGATGGGGAAGCTGAAATTTTCGATCGTCGACACGGTCCCCTCGTCGCTCGACGCCGTGGTGTTGGACGATACACTCGTTTGCACGGAGGTTTGCTGATTGAGCACAGATTGGTTCACGGTATCGAAGTCGATGGTCTGAGTGCTGGAAAAGTTCTGCTGCTGCGAAACCGAAGTGGCCACTTTTCCATGAGATGTGTTGACGTATCCGGCAATCGTGAACTGGCGATTAGAGGCGACGCCGATCGTCCCCGTCACGGTCGAAGTTCCCTGCAAGTTCTCGGTGACGACCGGGGAGGGACTGTTCAAGGTGTTCTCGGTGACCGCTCCCGAGACTTTGGTGGATCCATGATCGAGATAGAGCAAGAGCGATGCCGTCATTGAGAAATAAAAATCGTCGTTGAAGACACTCACGGAGACGGTATGCGGATTGCCGTCACTGAGCAGACCGGCGAAGGGGGTGAGGTTTACGCGATAGGGGACAAAATCAAGAGTCTGCGCCGCCGGCATCGGGCGCCATTGGTCGGGTAGAAAGCCGGTGTAGACCCACGGGGAAACCGGCGCGATACCCGCGAGCGTGCCATCGATGGTGACTTCAGTCTCGCGGAAGCCGGTGTGGCCGCATCCGTAGTTTAGATTGATGCTGCTCAGATCGTCAGGAAAGCAGGCAAACCACTGCTCGTCGGTCGACTGGCTCTGCGAGACCACATCCAGGTAGGCGCGCTCGATGTTGGTCGGCAGGGTAAAGGTAGTGGAGAACGGCACAGCCGAGTTCGCCGAATTGGCGGGCAAGTTGATGCCACCGCTGCTGTTAATTTGCACCAGGGGAAGCACGACGTCGGCAGGTTGGCTGCTTTGTCGGCCATCGTCGGCGGGATAAAACTCCAGATCCGCGTTGACCGTGAAGACACCAGTCAACTCCGTATTGAAAGGCGAAGGGCAGTCTGTGGTGCAGTTTTGCAGAATCATCGTGCCCTGCTGAGGCACGCTCATCAGTGCAGAGTAGTCGGTCACATCACGCTCGACATGCCAGGTATTGGTCAGAGTCGGCAGGGGTTCGGGTGTGGTACCGAAATAGATGTTGGCGTTGCCGAGATACATGCTTGCCGTCCGGTCGAATTGCCTTCCGCCGTTTTCGCTGAAGTCGGCTTCAAGGACTATCTTCTTCCAAGGGCCGGAACAATTGGAGGGAGGAGTGAATTGAAAAGTCTTGGCCGTGTCGGAAAAAAAGGCGAACGTATAGTTGGAGAACAGCGTCACAACGCAAGGTTGTCCATGCGGCCGTGGCACGAGCGGGTCGGCCGTCACTTCGAATTGCGTGCCAATCTGCCGGTTTGTGCTCTGCGCCAGGACGGCAGTGGACATCAGCATTGGGGTCAGAAGAGCAGCGATGAGCAAGCGATGGGGGAGGTACATAACGGCTCCTTACTTGGGGTGGGCGTTCCGGTGGGAGGTTCCCGTTCCGGGGAATCCCTTATCGCACCGTTTCAGGAGGATTGTCAAGAAAAACTGATCGAATTAAAGCAATTCGATCAATAAATTGCCCTGTATGCATAATTGTGCACACTAGCGTCGAAGCTTGTTCTATAGTCTCAGGTTCACGCCAAGCGCGGTGATCTTTGGATTTCTGGCAAGTTTCCGGAGCCCGACGAACCCACTAAGTGATGATGAAGACCACAAATCGCGCCGATCAAATCTTGAGGGAGTTGCGCCAAAAGGGCAGCTTGTCGCTCGACGAGTTGATCGCCGACCTCGGCGCCTCGGCAGCGAGCGTGCGCCGTGACCTTGCCAAGCTCGAAGCAAAGGGGCTGGTTCGCCGAACTCACGGTGGAGTGACCCTGGTCGAGCCCTTGCTTTACGAACCCTTTCGATACGATTCACTGTTTCAGAATCGCGAGCAGCATCGTACCCCCGAGAAGCGCAAGATCGGCCTGGCCGCTGCTGAACTCATCCTTGAAAACGAGACTGTGGGTTTTACCGCCGGCACTACGACGACGCACGTGGCGCGCAATCTCAGGAACCGGCTCAATATTCGGGTGATCACCAATGCCATTAATATCGCGATGGAACTTAGCAATTGCCCCGGGTTGAAGACCTTCGTCACTGGGGGCTTTGTGCAGTGGGCGGGCTCGTTTTCGCTGGTGGGGCATGCCGCCATTACATCGCTGAGCGACATTTACATGGACAGAGTTTTTGTGAGTGTGTGTGGGATCGACCCGGCCCGCGGTATTACTGTGATCGAACCGGAAGAAGGATTGACGTTTCGATCCATGATTGAGCAGGCCAAGCAGACCATCGTGGTTGCGGATTCGAGCAAGATCGGTATGGTAACGCCGGCGCTGATCTGTCCCATCTCCGACATCCACTTGGTCATTACCGACACCCGGGCTACCGACAAGGCTATCGCGCCTTTTCTCGAGCGCGGCATCGAAGTGCGAAGAGTTTAGTTTAAGGCGAACTCCCTTGCTCTACGCGCAGGTAGGCGCTGCCGAGAGGGGCGACCTCTAAATTTTGAGCCGCCTTGCCGGCTTCTCCCGCCGCATTACTGGGTCGGACCGACGGCGGAGTGGGTGTGCTCCATTGCAGGCCAACTCTCTGCGCCTGGTTGCTTGGGTTATAGACATAGACCAGCCAGCTTTTGCCACCTGCAATCGGCTTGATCGAAGAAACGAGGACATCCGGGGAAAGATGCAGCAAAGGACCGCGTGGCGCCCTGGATTCGTCCGCTGCCGCCACGATCAGGGGCTGTCTTCGTTCCACACCGAATTTCACCGCATCGCTGCCGTTGAAGTCAGCATGGGGCCGAATGGAATAGTTGAACGTTACTGGCCCCTCTTGATCCGCTTTGTAATTCGTATGCCAGTAGTTGTTCATGACATACGAGTAGATCAAGGATGAGGGCTCGATCGATTTCATCCACGGTTGCTCGGCCCTGATCCCGCCGATTTCTATCAGTGGCGCATTCATTGTCGCCCAGGTTACGCCGTAATTGCTGTTTGAGATATCTACCCAACTCTGGACCGAAAAGAAGTTCTTGCAGGCGCCCGCCAGTTGGTCCGCCTCGGGCCGAACGATGGCGTTGGCGACGTCGTAACGCAACTGGCCTCTGGGCACGGCGAAGGGAAATGCGATGTGGACGCCTTCCTTGTTGCGGACCGCGAGCTTGTCGATATTCGTGATCAAGTCCACGCGGTCGATTCCTTCGACCAGGCGAATCTCACTGGAATAGTGGTTCGCTCCGGGTGCGTCGGCTTCAATGACGAGCGAGACCACAAGATTTCCCCGCTCTTTCACTCGCACACGAACATTCGAAACTCGCTGCGCTTTTTCGGCCTCCGTTCCCACGACATAGAAATACTGATTCAGTCCGAGGTCTTTGGTTTCGTCGACCAACTGCATCCCGTTCTTCTTCCACTTGAGGGTGTCGACGGCGCCGGTTTGCGGGTTAACGGACAGAGCGATGAAGTCATTCTCTATCGTGTTTTGTTGAGCCTTGGCTGCACCTCGACTGAAGCCTTCTCCTTTCTCTACCCGCAATCGCCTGCCGGAAAATGGCGGTATGTTCTCGACGAGCATTGCCAGTTCTCCGGTTGAGAGGCGTTGGGAAGGAACGGGGTGGCCTGCGAGGTCGACGACGCGATTGCCCGCCGCCGCACTCAGTTCCGGCGAAAGGAATATGACGTCTGTGCGTGGCCACGAATTCGTGTTGTAGATGTCGATCCTTTTGGCGGGTACAGCGGGCGAGTGTAGCGCTTTTGCCAACAACTCGCGCGACGCGCGGTCTGCCTCAAGCGCGAATTTCTGCTTGAACTGCCACTGCTCCTTCACGAACGGCAGGTCCGGCGCCTCGGTGCTGTTGTAGGCTCCCCAGGTGTGCTCGTCATAAAACACAAGGTTGCGCCACACGGAATCATAGTCGGCTGCCGGATAGGAGGCCGGCGAAAGCATCGACCACAAGGCCTCACCCTGGATCAGCCGATCAGCAGCGGCAAGACTCAACGCTGTTTCCGCAGCGGTGGAGGCGGCTCCGTCTTCCCAGTAAGGAGTGAAGTCTCCTTGCACAATGGGCAGAGTTGAGCCGTAGCGCTTTTCGAACTCCTGGAACATTTGTTCGTGAGTGGCCAAAATGAGGCGGGGCGTGACGTAGCGGTCATTCCACTGCCGGACGAAGTCGGCGAGTGTGGGATCAGGCGGCCCATTGTCGCCCAGCGTATAAGGGAGCTGGAACATTTCATATGGATACGAACTGTCGTCCAGGTTCCGCACCAGCTTCATGATCTTGTCGTTGCCGAGTTGGCGGAGCGTTCCCTCGTGAAAGGTGGAGTAGCTGGCGCCGGCCATCCAGGTCAACACCTTCTCCTTCCCAGATTGCGAGGCCCAATAAAACGGCTTGTCGCCCCAGGCCTGCAAGGTGTAACCGATGCGATCGCCGGAGTTGGGCGCGGTGGCAAAGTATTTGACACCACTCTGCGCCAGGGCCGAAACGATCCCCCAACTGAAGCCGGGCACGTCAGAGGTCACGGCCGTTGTCATGGGAATGTGATGCCCGGCGCGGAGTTGGCTCGCGAAATCGAAGAAGTGGCTCATCTCCACCGAATTGGCCAGGCCCGTGAGCATGTTGGCGTAGAGAGCGCTGAGTCCAATACTGCCGTCGTCCACATCGGTGAAAAATTCGTCACGCTGGGCAGCAGATGCTTGTTTCAGAAAGCTTTCCAGCGCCCAGATGGTCTCCATATTCCACTTGTAGCGCGCATCTGGCGGATAGTCTCGGGTGTCACGGATCAGGCGCATGGCCTCAGTAAGGTTGTTCCACTGTTTTCGTTCGACGTCGGGCTGCAGATCCGTGTAGCCGATGTCGTTGTGAGAATACGAGAGCAGGTAGATATCCCTTTTTTGGACGGGCACGATGGCAACCGAGCGCGTTTCCACGAGCATGTCGTTTCGCTTGAACACGACTGGCCAGGTGGTTGGCGATGTCACCGCCGGAATGGGCAGGCGCAGAACATTCGCTCCGATCTTGAGATCGGCGCCGATCGGCTCTTGATTCGGAGTGTGTACTTCAATCGTCCGGCCGCCCACCAAATTGTCGAGGCTGAGCCGCAGCACTTGCAGAGTCCGGCCCCCATCCTTTACCAGCGCAGGCTCGGCGCGCAGTTGCGGAGTAAAGTTAAAGCGGTGTTGAAAGGTCATGTACCAGTCGGGGCTCCCCGAATTGTCGCCTCGTACCTCGAGCGTCAATGGCTTGCGGGGCGCGAACGCTTTCGCCGGAAGCTTTAGCGTCATGTGACCGAACAGGTCGCCGGCTTTGTCGGTCATGAGCGCAGCAAAAGATAGCTCGGATCCGTCTTTGCCGGCGACCCTCCAATTGCCGGCGGTCGAGTCTTTGGCGTTTTTGAACGTGAACCAGTGTTGGCCATCGATCAAAAAGTCGAATGCATGGATGTCTTTTTCCGCCGCGAATCCTGCGCATTCAATTCCGGCGAGCCAGATGAATTGGAGGTAGTCACCCGAGGTCTCCGGCAGAGGATCAGTTTCCCACGAGATGGAAGGCGCGATCCTTTGCCCTCGCACGAGCAACGCCGAGTCCGCCTCGGGATGGGAGGAGTGGTATTCGATCGTCTGTCCGTTGATCGATGAGTGGTATCCGTTCAAATATTCGGGAACGGATGCGGCGGGCGCCGGCGTCGCATGTTCCTTCACATGGATGACGATTTCATTTTCGACTTGCTGAGTGAAGCAGTAGGCGGGCAGAAAAATGCTAAGGATCGCGGCGACAGCAGATAGCTTCATCGCATTCCCTCACGTGGCTCGGGGCGCAACGATTCCTGGTAGATCCATGATGGAATCAGAGCTTCCCGGCGGTGCGTTCCTGAGGATTATGGCAGATCGGTACGTTCACCTGCTCGGCGACATCGGCTGGCAGCGCTCGAAAGCGCTCGGCGATGCTGTGGCCGTGGAGGCCGGCCTAGGTAACACCAGCGCCTGACAAGGGCTAACCTCCCAACTGCGGCCCGCCCCATCTGCGGCATCACGATGTCTGCCACCATCACATCAATCTTCCCTGCATGCGCCTCGGCCGCGGCCGGCGGCTATATTCCGTTTCCAGCCCTCAAGCACTGTGTACCCGATCCACTTCAGCGATGTAGCAGCCAGCATGCGCAGCAGCGTCTCGTCCTCAACCAGCAGCAGCGTCCCAGTCCCTTTTGCTGCAAGCGATGCCTTCTCCGCTCTTGCTGCGGGCACCGCGCTTGCCACCGCCGGCCGCCCCTCAAAAGCGAATTGGTTATTCTGTTGGCATGAGAAAGGCGGCCTATGTTGGCCGCCTTTGTTCATTCTGCCTGTTGCCACCACAAAACCGATTACCACTCACGCTCTGGGAAGCGGGCCGTGCTGGAAGTGATACTGGAGAATCCGCGCGGCCAGCGCAGGGCTCACCGTGGTTCCCTGAGGCGCGATTGAACGCACCACTTCTCCGCGGCACACAACTTCGGTGGCGGAGAGGCCGGCGATTTCGGCCGGTAGGACCAGGTTGATTTCCAGTTGAGAGCTGGGCTGCAGCAATTCATCGGCTTTGAAGAGCATTCCGGAACGGCTGATATTTTCCGTCGTGCCTTCGCGCCAATCGCTTTCGCCGACTCGGCGATAGCGCAGTGGCAAGTGAAGTTGGAATCGTTGTGCGCGCGTGGCGGGGACTTCTCGCGCCCGCACGCCCTGGCGTGGTGAGACAGACTGCATGGACATTCCGACCTCCGGGGGAGTCAGGCTGGTATCGAGCACTTCGCGCACTATGCTTTTCAGGTCGCGAAGGTTGAAGGGCTTCTGGAGCAGGCGGACGCCCGCGTCCAGCGTGCCGTTGTGTCCGACGACGTTTTCCGTGTAGCCGGACATGTAGAGAACTTTCACGTTGGGGCGAATCTCCGAGATGCGCTGGGCCAGTTCACGGCCGTTCATACCAGGCATGATTACGTCGGTCAGGAGCAGATGGATCACGCCTTCGTGCGCCACGGCAATTTGCATGGCGACGGCGCCGTCGGCCGCTTCGATCACCCGATAGCCCTGCTTTTCGAGGTACTGCCGGGCGAGGTAGCGCAGGTTGGCCTCGTCTTCCACTACCAAGATGGTCTCGGTGCCCGGTTCTACGGCGCGTGCTTCGCGGTTCCCGCCGGCCTGCACAATGACCGTCTCGCCGGTTGCCGCAACTCGCGGCAAGTAGATTTTGAACGTTGTTCCTTTCCCGACCTCGCTGTACACCCAGACGTAGCCGCCACTCTGCTTGATGATGCCGTACACAGTCGAGAGTCCGAGGCCGGTTCCCTTCGGTCCCTTGGTGGTGAAGAAGGGTTCGAAAATGTGGGACTGGGTTTCCGAATCCATCCCGATGCCGGTATCGCTGATGGCGATCATGACGTAGTCTCCCGGGCGGAGCGGGGCGTGATAACGGGCGTAGTCCTCGTCGAGGGTGACGTTGGAGGTCTCGAGGGTGAGCTTGCCGCCCGAAGGCATGGCGTCCCGAGCATTGACAGCAAGATTCATGATGACTTGCTCGATCTGGCCGGAGTCCGCGCGCACGGGCCAAAGACTCTCGGCGGGAAGCATGACGAGGTCGATGTCTTCACCGATCATGCGGGTCAGCATTTTCAGGTTCTCGGTGACGACGCTGTTCAGGTTGACCAACTTTGGGGCGAGCATCTGCTTACGGCTGAAGGCGAGAAGTTGGCGGGTAAGGGAGGAGGCGCGCTCGGCGGCGCCGGCGATCTCCTGGGCAGGAGTGCGCAGATCGGGCTCTGACCCGAGACGTTCGAGGAGGAACTCCGAATAACCGGAAATCACCATCAGAAGGTTGTTGAAGTCGTGCGCGATGCCACCGGCCAGGCGACCCACGGCTTCCATTTTCTGAGACTGGCGAAGCTGCTGTTCGAGGGCGCGGCGCTCGGTGATGTCCTCGGCAAAGAGCTCAAATACAACACCACCTTCGCGGCCATTCGCCACCGAGCGACCGGAGACGCGAACTCCGGTGGGTGTGCCATCCTTGCGTTTCCACTCCGCGGTCAGTCCCCGGAAGGGCTCGGAGGAGCGAAGGGAGTCGGCGAGAAAGAACCACTGGTCGGTATCGCCGTAGAGGTCATAAATATGCTGGCCGACTAACTCGGTAGTGGAGGAGTAGCCCAGCAGTTCGAGGAAAGCGGGGTTCGCATCCAGAATTTTGCCCGTTGCGTCACAGCGGCAAATGCCATAGGGGGCATTGGTGACCAGCGAACGGAAGTTCAACTCTGAGAGGCGCAGGTTTTCTTGCACGGATCGCAAAGCAGCATTGAGCCAGCAGATCGCCATCGCAATAAAAAAGAAAAGGGACAGGCGAATGATGGCCGTCTGCAATTGAGCCGCAGTGTGCTCTCCGGCGAGCGAGAAGTAGGCACTGACAGTAAGGGCGAACGCGGTGGCGACGACCCCAGGCTTCCAGCCTCCGTACCAGGCGCTTACCATCACAGCCACGCCGAACAGGGCCAGACGACTTTCGGAAACGTCGGCCAACAGAATCGTGGGGATCAGCGCCAGCGCTGTGCTGAGCACAGCGACGCCGTAGCGCAGGATGGGAGCACGCGCGGGCGGAATGCGAAGTAGGGGGAGGGTTACTCGCATGTCACCAATGCTAGTACCAAAAAGAGAAACATGGTTAGTTACAGGAGTTCATTTCGTTTTCCCGAACAAGGCCAGCCGTTGACAGACTTGGTTCGTTGGCCTTCCGGACAATGGCCGTAGGGACAACCGGGCACAGTTAGGGCTTGCATCGGAGCCCGCAAATCTGGAGACTAGCCGGGACTCACCGTTGTCAGCAGTACCACAGCGTGAATATCGCGGCATGAACATCGGGCTATTTGGCGGGACGTTCGATCCGGTCCATCGCGGGCACCTGGCTCTGGCCAGGGCGGCAATGGAGCAATACAAACTCCATCGCGTTCACTTTGTACCCGCCCACCACCCACCGCACAAGCAGCGGCAGCCACTTTCGCCTTTCCTTCATCGCTTTGCCATGCTGGCTCTGGCTACGGCGGAGGAGAAGGCATTCGTGTTGTCGCTTCTGGAAGCGCCGCAGGGGGATGGGAGCGGCGGAAAGCCACGACCCGACAAGCCGAATTATACAATCGACACGGTAATGCGGCTGAAGCAGGTTTTTAAGCCCAGCGACAAATTGTTGCTGCTGATTGGGATGGACGCATTCGCGGACATCGCCAAATGGCACCAGGCGGAAGCCCTGTTTCGCGAGTGTGAGTTCGTGGTGGCGAGCCGCCCGGGATATTCGCTGGCCGATGTGGCGAATGCGCTACCGGAAAATTTGCGTCCGCGGGAAGAGGCCACCCGGCCGTTTCACAAACAGCCGGCCACGGGAGACTTGGTGCTGCCGGGAGCGACGATTCACTTTCTGGGTGATCTCCGACAGCAGGCCTCGGCTACGGCGATCCGCTCGGCTGCGGCTGCGGGCAAGCCGCTGGGGCGATTCGTGGATGCGCCAGTGGCGGAGTACATCAGGAAGATGGGGTTGTATAAATAGTCCCTTCGCTTCGCTCAGGGCGGGCTAAGAACGGCCGTTAGCTAAAACTCTCTGCGATCAAGATCGGTGCCGGGTTCGGATGTGTCCGATCCTCGGTTACAATGGAGTCGCGCTAACGACCAACGACGAACGACGAATTTCCAACCACCGAATGAAGAAGAGCGAACTGAAGAAGCAAGTTGCAGCCGCTATCCAAGCCTGCCTTGAAAAGAAGGGCGAAGAACTCAGCATCCTGGAAATGGAAAAAGGTTCGGGAGCATTTACCGACTACTTTGTGCTGTGCAGCGGGACCAATCCGCGGCAGATCCAGGCGATTGCCGACGAAGTAGAACTGCGCCTGAAAAACACGGGAATGCGCCCGACGCACGTCGAGGGCTACAACCAGGCCGAGTGGGTGCTTATCGACTACGTTGACTTCGTAGTCCACGTCTTTTCCGAGAAGGCGCGGAAGTTCTATGACCTGGAACGGCTGTGGAAGTCGGCCAAACGCCTGGAGCCGGCGGATCTGAAGACGGTGGTGAGGAAGCCCAAGACGAGTGCCGCATCGTCCACTCCGAAAAAGAGGAAGCGAAAGACGGCGTAGCACCTTTCGCTGAGTCTCGAACGGTTCCATGATATCGAAGCCAGACTCCCAACCGGCTTGGGGATCCCAGTACCGGCTGGTTGCCGCTGAGAAGTGGAAGGCCAAGTCAGCGGCCATGGGACAGCCCGTGACCGATGCGCTGGTGGAATATGCTCAGCCGGCGCCGGGAATGCAGGTGCTCGATTTAGCCAGCGGAACCGGCGAGCCCGCCATCAGTCTGGCCCTTCGCGTTGGAACTCAGGGACATGTCACGGCGCTGGATCTGAGCGCGGAGTTGCTGCAGATTGCGGCGCAACGGGCGCAAGCCCGCGGGCTTAACAACTTCATTACGCAGGCGGCGGATGCTCACAGCTTGCCTTTTCCCGATGAGAGCTTCGACCTGGCTACGTCTCGCTTTGGGGTAATGTTTTTTCGCGATGTGGGCCTCGCCTTCCGCGAACTGCGGCGCGTTTTGCGGCCGGGCGCTCGGGCCTGCTTTCTGGCCTGGGGATCATTTGACCAGCCTTACTGGAGGAGCATGATTGGCGTGGTGCACAAGCATGTTGGCGGGCCGTTGCTGGAGCCGGGCGGTCCCGATCCATTCCGCTTTGCGACTCCCGGCGGCGTATCGGCTGTTCTGCGGAACTCCGGCTTTATGGATGTGGAGGAAGAGGTGAAGACGCTGCCGTGGTCGTGGCCTGGGCCGGTGGAGGAAGTTTGGGAGCAGGTTCAGGCGGTTTCGGTGCCGTTCCGGCCTGTGCTCGAGAGAGTGCCGGCGGAACAGTGGCCGCAGATTCACGCCGAAGTACATGAGTCCGTGCGCCGATATTTTGACGGGGAGAAGGTCGCGTTTGGGGCGTCCGTGGTGCTTGCATCGGGAAGGAAATGAGGGGACGCAAGCTAAGTGAAGATCAAGATTGCGTGGATCGGGAAGACCAAGGAAGCGGCGATTCAAGGGTTGACTGAGGAGTATCTCAAGCGCATCTCGCGCTATGTTGAGGTTGAAGGAATCGCTGTTCGAGACGAAGCGGCTGTGCTCACCCTTGCAGGCCGCACTGGGGCATCGAAAGGCGCGGCGAAGTCGACCCTGTTTTTGATGGATTCGCGCGGCAAGGAGTTCTCGTCCGAGCAGTTCGCGAAAGTTCTGGGAGATTATCAGGACCGCAATCCTTTGCCACTCGTGTTTGCCCTCGGCGGCGCGGACGGTTTCAGCGACCAAGCCAGAGCATCAGCGCAGCAACTGATTTCACTGGGGAAGATGACGCTGGCGCATGAGCTGGCGCGAGTTGTTCTGCTGGAGCAGGTGTACCGGGCGTTCACCATCCTGAAGGGGCATCCCTATCACTCGGGACATTGAGGGATCGTTGATAACCCAATCGGATTGAAAAACTGTCTGCGCCCGCTACTTCATTTCCGACTTCGCAGTGGATCCGACTAGCACTTCGAGAATCTGCTCCGCCAGATCGTCCGGACCGGTATCTTCCATATTGGTAAGAACCACGACACCGGCGCGCTGCGCAGCAGCGATTATGAACGCTGTGTTGGTCCCCTGTTGGCCCCCGGTGTGGCCGACGGCTGCGATCCCGTTCTTATCGCGCGTGCCCCAGCCGAGTCCGTAGTCGTCCTTGGAGCCGTCGGAAGGCTTGAGCGGCGTCCACATCAGGTCACGCGTTGCGCGCTTAATCAGTTTGTCGTTGAGAATAGCCACTTCGAACCGCGCCATGTCCTCGGCGGAGGACAACCAGCCGCCGCCAGGAATCTTGTAGCTGGAATCGAGGAAGTCGGCATTCTCAACCGCGCCTGACTCGGCTTTGTGAAAGAAGCGCGTCCGGTACGGGATGATGGCAAAGCGATCATCTGCTCGCGTCTGCTGCATGCCCGCAGGGACGAATACGTTCTGGCGCATGAGGTCTACGTATTTCGTCCCCGATGCGCCTTCAAGTACACATCCGACCAGGGTGTAGCCTTGGGTCGAATAGTGGAATTGTTTGCCTGGTTCGGAGACCAGGGGATCGCTCTTGAAGAAGTCCAGACCGGCCTGAATCGGATTGTCGAAGTGCTTCGTGTTTCCGACCTCGGGGTCGTCCTGCGATTGGGATTTGTAGTGGCGAATGCCGCCCAGGTGTCCCATCACCTGCCGGGTGGTGATGGGCCAGGGCTTCTGTGGAAATGCCGGGCAGTATTTCTGGACGGGCGCATCCAGATCGAGTTGGCCCCGCTCCCAGAGTTGCATGGCGGCGGTGGCCGTGAGTGGTTTGGAGATTGATGCCAAACGGAAGAGCGTGTGTTCACTGGCAGGAGCGTTGTTCTCGACGTCGGCAAAGCCGAAACCGGCGGCCCACTCATATTCTCCGTTCTCGACGACCGCAACTGAGAGTCCTGGCACATGAGTGACAGCCATGAACTTCGACACTGCGGCCTCGATCTGAGTTCGCTTTTCGGAGGAGAGGCGGTCTTGGGCAGTCGCGAACGGGGCGAACGCGGTAGAAACGAGAACACAGGTGATCAGAGTGATTGCATAAGAGTGGCCGCCGCCTGCCCTGTTTCTGTTCGAGATCATGCCTTAGTCTCCCCTGGATGACGGCATTGTATCGAGCGCGCCGGAATCGCGGGTCTGATCAACGGACTCTTCGGTAACTGTCGAATGAGTGGTCGCAATGACGCTGTAAGGGCGCTCTACTGAGTCACCGTAGCCTGGTAGCTGACCGTTTGCCAATGACCACTGCGGCGGACCCAGACTCGGGTGTAGCGATAGGGGCCGCTGAAGTCTTCGCCCAGCTGGTGGCCCTTCACATCGGCGCGGGCGGTGACCACTGCGGTGTCGCCGTAGACTCGAATTACCATATCCGTGACGTTGATCGTGTCGTAGCGAAGCTGGCCACTTTTACGGGCCGACAGAGTGTCCTGTTTCGTGGTGACCTGGCCCAGCGGAGTGATCGCGACGTAGTCTTCGGCGAGCGTCTTCTGGGAGAAATCGGCGTCGCGGTGGAGGCTGGCCTCTTTGGCCTGACGCTCCATATCGACGATCTCGCGGATCACCGCCTGGTCCCCTGAATCCATGGGCCTGGGGTGAACGGCGACGTGCTGAGCGGCGAAAGCCGGCGCCGCCAGGAGCACGGCCAACAAGAACAGGAAACACTTGTTGATCACGATGAGACCTCCGCAGTGTGCGAGGGGACAGAGATCCGCCTTGACCGAGTTACGCAACATTGGATGCAACAGTTCCGTGGAAAAGTTCGATACCCGCGGGACTCCCCAAGCGATTTCGTCCAGCATGCCACAAATTCCGACGAAATTGTTAACCAACGTTATGACTAGGCAAGGCACTGAATCGTTCCGATTTATTTGTCCGCTTCTTGATTGCCCGGCGTCTCATATTGAGCCTCTCGCGCGGTATCGGGAGGCGACTCCGCGCGTTGGTTCTAGTAGAATCAAACGTCGATTCCGGCATGGTTGATATCCGTCGTGGGCTTATCATCGTGAACACCGGCCCGGGCAAGGGTAAGACTACGGCCGCGATGGGGACCGCGCTGCGTGCCGTAGGCCAGGGAATGCGCGTCCTGATGCTGCAGTTTCTGAAGGGCTCCTGGCACTATGGCGAGCTTGACGCGGTCAAGGCCTTCGGCGACAAGTTTGTGATGAAACAGATGGGCCGGGGCTTTGTGAAAGTGGGCGCGGAAAAGCCGGATCCCGAAGATGTGAGGATGGTGGAAGAAGCCTGGGCGGAAGCAGATCGGGCGATTCAGTCGGGCGAGTGGGATCTGGTGGTTCTCGATGAGATCAACTATGCCATCAGCTATGGCATGCTGGACCCGGCCAAGGTGGTCGAGAGCCTCACGCGAAAGCCGGAGATGGTCCACGTCATCTTGACGGGACGCAACGCCCACTCCACCATCGTC
Organism: Candidatus Sulfotelmatobacter sp.; assembly: GCA_035511455.1. Lineage (GTDB taxonomy): Bacteria > Acidobacteriota > Terriglobia > Terriglobales > Acidobacteriaceae > Sulfotelmatobacter. The sequence continues at coordinate 56,934 of DATKFH010000139.1, forward strand.
GAGGTCGCCGACACTGTGACCGAGATGCGGCAAGTCAAGCATGCCTACGAGAAGGGCGTCATGGCGCAGAGAGGGATCGAGTATTGAGTAGCGATTATGGCCTGGTTTAAACGAGAATCCGGCGAGTTGGATACCTCGGGCGAAAAGAAAGTCCGCACCGAAGGTTTGTGGGTGAAGTGTGAGAACTGCCGGCAGATTATCTGGAAGAAGGATCTGGAAGAAAATATGAATGTCTGTCCGAAGTGCGACAAGCACTTTCGGATCGATGCGCGGACCCGGCTGGCGCAGTTGCTCGATGACAATCAGTACGAGACTTTTGACGGAAACCTGGCCTCAACGGACCCGCTGAAGTTTGTAGACCTGAAGCCCTATTCATCCCGGCTGCGGCAGGCCAAACTGGATACTGGTCTGGAAGACGCGATCATTAATGCGCATGGGAAGTTGCTGGGGCGGCCTGTGATCGCCAGTGTGATGGAGTATGCGTTTATCGGCGGCAGCATGGGGGCGGTTGTGGGGGAGGCCATTGTGCGGGCGATCGAGCGGGCGGCGGAAACGCGCACACCGCTCATCATTGTCTCGGCATCGGGCGGGGCACGCATGATGGAAGGCGTCATCAGCCTGATGCAACTGGCGAAGATTTCGGCGGCTCTGGCGCGACTGGACGAAGCCAAGGTGCCTTACATCTCGTTGTTGACGGACCCGACTACCGGGGGGGTGACGGCGTCGTTCGCCATGCTGGGGGATATGAACATCGCCGAACCGGGTGCGCTGATCGGGTTCGCCGGACCGCGCGTGATCGAGCAAACGATCCGGCAGAAGCTGCCGCCGGGCTTCCAGCGCAGCGAATTTCTTCTCCAACACGGCATGCTTGATGCCGTCGTTCCACGGAAGCAGCTCAAGCCTTACATTGGGCGAGCGCTGGATTTCATGGTGGGCAGCTGCTAGCTCCTAGCCAAACCCCCGCGTTGGCACTTTCCTGTTCGCGGGAGTGATCTGAGCAACTGCCCGCCTGATTCCCGATCAATTTTGATAGTCTGAGATCAGAGATGGCTCCCAGCCTTTGCCGAAAAGCTAGGAGTTAGAGGCTAGAAGCTGGTTTTATGTCTTACGAAACCGCAGTGGCGAGCATGTTTGCGCTGGGGCACGAACTGGCGCATACGCCATCGCACAAGTTCGACCTGGGGCACATGCGCGTGTTGCTGCGGGCGATGAATCATCCCGAACGGACGTTTCCGAGCGTGCTGATTGCCGGAACCAACGGGAAGGGGTCGACGGCGGCGACGTTGGCCTCGATTCTGCGGACCTCGGGCTTGAAGACGGGACTCTATACTTCGCCACATCTGATGCGCATCAACGAGCGCATTCGGGTCAACGACCAAGAAATCGGCGACGAAGGTTTCGCCGGGCTGCATGGCGAAGTGGGTCGCGTGGCGGAGGGACTAGTCGAACGCGGGGAGTTGCCGTGGCATCCCAGCTTCTTCGAGATGATGACGGCGATCGCGTTTGTCCACTTTGCGCACGAACGGGTCGACATTGCCGTACTGGAAGTCGGCATGGGCGGACGGCTCGATGCTACCAACGTCGTCGAGCCCCTGGTCAGCGTGATTACTGACATCTCTCTCGACCACCAAAAGTTCCTGGGGAATACGGTCGGAGAGATTGCGCGGGAGAAAGTCGGAATCATCCGGCCCGGCGGTGTGGTGGTAACGCTGCCGCAACAGCCGGAAGCCAACGATGTGATCGGGAATACGATTCTTGATTTGGGAGCTCGGGGCGTGAGTGCGGTGCCGTATGTGCCCCCCGTATCGCCTGCCAGTAGCCAATACCTGGTGCCCAGTGCCTTAAGAAAATCTTTCACCGCCGAGCACGCCGAGAACGCCGAGAAGGATACTTCAACGTGGCTTTATCGCTATCCCCTTGAGGTTCTGGGGAAGCAGATCCTGGTGGAGACGCCCTTAGTCGGACGGCATCAGTTGCGGAACGTGGCATTGGCAGTGGCGACGGCGGTGGAACTCGACAAGAAAGGGGTGACTGGCATCAGGGCGGAAACTATTGAAAGCGGAATTCGCGGGACTCACTGGCCGGGAAGATTTCAGCTGCTTCCGGTTCGGGCGAGTTGGCCCGAGATGGTGCTCGACGTGGCGCACAATCCGGCGGGGGCGTGGGCCCTGCGCTCGGCCCTTTCGGAGCGGTATGACGACCGTCCGCTGGTTTTTGTTTTCGGGGCGATGCGCGATAAGGCAATCTCGGAGATGGCAGAGATTCTGTTTCCCCTGGCGCAGCGAGTCATCGCTACGCGGCCGGAGAACCCACGGTCGGCATCGCCTGAAGAGATTCAAGCGGCAGCGAGCCGCACCGGTGCCGATATTGAGCTCATCGCCGATGTGGGGTCTGCGCTGGAGCGTGGACAGGCGAGTGCTGGGCCGGAGGCGGTCCTGGTGGTGACGGGATCGATCTATCTGGTGGGGGCTGCGATGCAGCATCTCGGGTTACAGGCGTAAGGCAGACCCCGGGGCAGTTTTCCCCTAGAATGGGAGTGTGCAGGAATTGAATTCGTCGGTCGATCAGGTGGAGAGCGGTCAAGTCGAGAATCGTGTGCCGGTGGGAGTCTCGACCACTGGTCCGATACCTGCCGTGCGGCGAAGTCCCCATGCGATTCCCGGGGTGGAATACGGCTGGTTCAGCCGCCTGCGGTCGTACTTTATCCTTGATCCGCTGATCTGGCTGTACACCGTGGTCCTGGGCCTGCTCGCCCTGCCGGGCGGGCTGTTCGACCGCGACGGGCGACGGCTGCACTGGTTTTCGTCTACGTGGTCATGGCTGATCATGAAGACCATTCTCTCACCGGTGAAAGTCACGGGCCTGGAGAAGATCGACACGTCGAAGCCGCACGTCTATGCGGCGAATCATGGTTCCGCGCTGGATATTCCCGTCCTGTACGTCAACCTGCCGTTTCATTTCCGCATCGCGTTCAAGAAAGAGCTGCTGTCGTACCCGGTTGTGGGCTGGCAGTTGAAAAGGTCCGGGCAGGTGTGCATCGATCAGCAGAATCCGTCGCGGTCGATCAGCAGTATTCGGGCCGCGTTGAAAGGCATTCAAAAGGGGCTGCCCCTGGTGATTTTTCCCGAGGGGGGCCGTACGCCTGACGGCGAGATCAAGCCGTTTTTGCCCGGAGCGTTTTTTCTGGCCATCAAGGCGCAGGTGGATATCGTGCCGGTGGCGTTGGTCGGGACCTATGAACTGCTGCCCATGAACACATATCACATCAAGTGCCGGCCCCTGGAAATGCGGGTGGGAGAGCCGATTTCGACGACCGGGCTGAGCATGCGGGACCTGGAGGCGCTTTCCGCTAAAGTGCAGAAAGCGCTCGAGGATTTGTACTATCAGGTTTGAGCCTGGCCTCGATGGGACCTTGTCATCGAGATGGGAGATTGGGCCTCGTACCTCCGTTAAGCAGCCTGCTTGGTTTCGTTACAGAGTTGTTGATAATGCTCTCGCCCCTGCTGATAGCCGCGAGTAAACGGTTCTTCGACGTTCGCGCCTGGATTCTCCCCCTGAACATCTTCCAGAGCGGCACTCATCGCAGCTGAGACCTGATCGAATTCCATGCACCGGGTCCTGGCATGGAGAGCGGCCTCGAAGCCGAGACGGTAGAAACGTTCGTCGTCTGCGAAGGTATTTCCGGATTTTGGATAGCGATTTTCTTCCGCGCTCCGGAGGCCGATCCACCACTGCTCGCGGGCTGCATCCACCGACTCCGCTCCGGCTTTGTTTAGCAGGTCGCGAAGAAGCGAAGCCGAATGCTCGTTGTCTGGAAGGCCGATGACCACGCTGCGGCCCTTGCGCAGAGCGTCTTCGTAGACGAAAATTTCGTCTTCCGGGAGTCCATCGTAAGTGGATTCCTCCGCCTTTTCTCCTGCGGCGGCGCCGATCGTGGCACCAGCCACTCCCAGGATCGCAGCTCCGAGCAAACCGACCGCCGTGACGGGGCCAAGTCCCGGAACCAGAGCCATCAGGAGCGCACCGCCCGTGAGTCCCACGCCTCCGCCGGCGAGAGCGCCCACCGCTTTTCCCATGCCAGGCTGCTCGGCGGCGTCCGTGGGAACAGATCTTATTTCCTGGTTGACGTGATCCACCGTTCCGGGGGTAAGGAGGGTGATTTTATCGGCTGAGATACCCGCTGCGTGCGCTTCATTTACCGCGCGCTCGGCATCGGCTCGCGTTTTGAATACTCCTGTGATGGCTTCCATGGTCACCTCGCCTCTTTCTTGGACTGGTATTCCAAATTGTGATGCGCAAAACCTTCACGGCGGCTCTCTGAATTTGAGTCGCCCCAGACGAATAAGGCTGCACAGGAGCCCATGCCGTCCCTGACGGGACTCGTTCCTAGGGTGCCAACCTACCCAAGACGTACCTTCTGGTCTGAATTATGCCGCCGCTCCGCGGCGGCATCGTGGATGAGTTCAGGTCCACCTCTCTCTGAACTTGGTTTTCACTCACACTCCGTGGGATGTGGGCGGGGAAATCTGATGGGACATTGGATGGCTTCCCCGTAGCCGCCTGATTTTTGCTCGCGTAACCTTTCGATGGGTGGCACGGTTTATCCTTGTAGCGCGCGGATCCGCGGAGAAACTGATTGAAGGCTCTGAAGAAAGAAGCGGACGAGCGGCTTCTGATCGAAGCTGCGCAGAAGGACCCCGCTCGTTTTGCCGAGCTTTATGAAATCAACTTCGAGCGGGTGTACGCGTATGCCGTCCGCCGGGTGGGGAACCGGGCCGAGGCGGAGGATCTGACCGCGGATGTGTTTCATCAGGCGCTGGCGAACCTGAAGCGGTTTGAGTGGCGCGGGATTCCGTTTGCGGCGTGGTTGTTCCGGATTGCCGCGAATTTAATCTCCGACCGGTGGCAGCGGTCGGGCCGCGAAGTTGCCGACGATTCCGGGAAGATCGAGACGGCTCAAGTCAGTCCGGTGGGGATTGAGGAGGTCGAGCGGCGGGCCACGCTGTATCGACTGGTCGACACTTTGCCGGAGGAGCAGCGCCGGGTAGTGGTGCTGCGGTTTGTGGAACAGAAAAGTATCAAAGAAGTAGCGCATCAGATTCGCAAGACCGAGGGGGCAGTGAAGCAGCTACAGTTTCGCGCGCTGAGTAATTTGCGGGCGCGCATGGAGGGTGCCGATGCCTAAGCGCTCTCTACATCCAGGGAATGGCGGAAACAAGAACGGCGGCCAGAAGAAGATCGAGCGGCTGAGCAAGGCTGTTGATCTGATGCTGGCTCGGACCGACGGCCAGCTGGGCAAGGTAGATCCCGAGATTGAACCGCTCGTGCGCATCGCGGCTGACTTGCGCAATCTGCCGCGTGAGAGTTTCAAGGCACGATTGAAATCTGAATTAGGAGGAAAGAAGCGTATGACCACCGTTGCTGAGCCGGTTGCAGCCGTTCGCATTACCGCATCACCAAGGTTAGCGTTCCGAGATCCTGCCAAGGCCATTGAGTTTTACCAGCGTGCATTGGGTGCGAAAGAGACGTTCCGTTTCCAGGTTGGCGAGAGCATCCCCCACGCCGAGCTCACGATCGGCGATTCCCCCATCGATGTGACCGGCGAATGGCCCGAGGGAGGCCGCTTCAGCGCCGAGACGCTGGGGCACTCACCAATCTCGATTTCGATTCAGGTCCCGGATGTGGATGCATTTGCTGAACATGCCGTGGCGGCAGGGATGAAGCTGGTGCGTGAGCCCAAAGACCAGTTCTACGGGCACCGCGATGCGACGCTCGAGGATCCGTTTGGCTATTCGTGGGCCGTGTTCACCGTGAAAGAGCAAATGTCGGTCGAGGAAATGCACCGGCGAATGCGAAAGATGACGACGGGACCCGAAGGCGGGCAGATGCCCGAGAAGGGCAAAGGCGTGAGTCCGGTTCCTCGCGGATTCCGCATGGTCACACCGTATCTGGTAGCCGAGAACGGTCCGGCGCTGCTCGACTTTGCCGTGCAGGCCTTCGGTGCAGAAGAAATGCTTCGAGCCGAGACCCCCACGGGCGGAGTGCACGGCGAGGTGCGCATTGGAGATTCCATGCTGATGATGGGGGGAGGGACTCCGGGCAAGAAGTTCCCCGGCTCGCTGCATCCCAACGCTCTTCATGTCTACGTCGAGGACGCAGATGCGGTTTGCCAGCGAGCCGTAAAGGCAGGGGCAACGTTAATTGACGAGCCCCGCGATCAGGAATACGGCGAGCGCTCAGGCACGGTGAAGGATCTCGCGGGTAACTACTGGTATATCGCGACCCACAGGGGGGAGAGCTACATTCCCCAGGGCCTGCACAGCGTGAACCCGTATCTGCATCCGCTGCGGGCGGAGCCGCTGATCGGCTTCATGAAGCGTGCGTTCGGAGCAGAGGAAGTGGCCAAGTACGCATCGCCCGACGGGGTGGTGCACCACGCGGTGATTCGCGTCGGTGACTCGGTGGTCGAGATGGGTGAGGCGCATGGCAAATATGAGGCGATGCCGGCCATGTTCTACCTCTACGTGCCCAAAGTCGACGATGCCTATCGGCAGGCGGTGGCAGCCGGTGCGACGTCGTTCCAGGAACCGGCCGACCAGTTCTACGGCGACCGTAGCGCGGGAGTGACGGACTCATTCGGGAACACGTGGTACATCGCAACGCACATCAAGGATGTGGCGATGTGAAGCAAGGCGGGGCGGGTGTAAGGCCCGCTCCTTTAGTCCTGCGGTCGACTGTCAAAGATGCCCGTAAGCCGCTGTGGAAAGTCCCCGCCCCAGCAGAGCCTGGACGGGGCACCCCTCGGGGGCTAACCTGCCCACCCACCTGAGATCACAACATCGTTGGGCAGGTTGGGCCAAGCAACCAATACGCTCGCCGCATGTTTAAGACTCGTGTAGTCTCAGGTTTCACGGTCTTTTGGGTTTTGTTTCTGGATTGGGTCTGTTCGTTCCGCTGGGACGAGGCGTCGAACTGGCTGCTGGTGGTCCAAGGCTGGCATTGTAAATGTCCACGACTGCTTTCGAGATATCAACGGAGGGGCTAGCCCAGACCAATGGCCATTCGGGCCAAGGCTTAGATCCGTCCATAATAAAGATAAGACCATTGTCTTTTGCATACTTATCAATTACCGGAATCAGTTTCTGCAATATCTTCTGGATGATTTCATTCTGTTGAGTTCCGAAATCACTTTGTGCATCTTCCTCAACTCGCCCAAAGCTTTTCTGCTTGCTGTCAATCTGTTTGACTAAAGCCGCACGGGCTTCGTCGTTAAGCTTGGGGCCCTGAGTGTCGAGCTGCTTCTTCAGTGCTTCAATTTCATCGCTAAGCGCCTTCAGTTCAACCGTCCTGGGCTCGAATTTCTTTTCCAGCGCCTGTAATTGTTTCTGTCCATCGTCGGTGCCAACGATCACATTTTGGATGTTGATTATGCCAATTTTCGTAGGCACCACAACCGCAGTAGGTGGAGGTGGGATATTTTCGTGTTGAGCCCCGGCCGCAGCAGGCAGGATGAATATTGCTGCCAGGAGAATCACACGCTTGTGGCTCATTGAGGGTCGACCTGGAATTCGTTCGAGAATGGCCATCTTGGCACTAGCATATGCCGTTGGTATGTTGGCAAACCGTTCGAGTTCGCTGAAGCTTGTGAATGCGCCCCTAACCAAACCTTGTACCAATCGACACCGGGTTGACGTGCTTCCATCTGCGAGCCATGCAGTCCGGTCACGAAGGAACGATCTGTACTGTACAAGAAGACAGGAGGTAAGGAGTTCAGTGATATCAGCAAGGGGCCAATCGGACGAGATTGTTGAGAACTGGCAAGTGTCTGAAAGAATCTCGGCTCTATATCAGTGCTTCTTGAGAAGAGAGAGGCATTTTGTGCGATTCCACCCTGATAGCAATTCCCAGAATGTCGTGTGCTAGAAGGAACCAACTCCCCAGGGGCGAGGAAGCCAGCCTCCCAGGAATACGCCCGCCTGATAACATCTGTAGCATTCGAAAACCGATGCGCAGGTCTTGCTTGTCGCACGACGCGCTTGGATGTTACACCTCGTGGCGTCGAACGAACTTCCGCGGGTTTCGTTTTGAGAGGGCCTCCGCTGGCCGAATTCGCCGCAGTGCCAACCGTGGCTATCGAGAGCACGCCCGGGTGAATACGGTCAGAAATTCCACCGGCAATAACTGCAAGTATCAAGAGGGCTGCCGCGACATTTCCCTTCCAGCCTAGCCAGCAGAACAAGTCGTGCGGCAGTGTATCCATTGACTTCTGCAAGGGAATCCCTTCGGATCGGGCACGGGTAACAAAGCGGGCGGTCATTCTTGCGGGTGGCCTGCGATTGCTGCACCTTTCTCCAGATAGCGTCAGCGCTTGTGCACTTACTTGGGCGAAGTCGGATATGCGGCTTTGGCAGGGAATGCAATCTTCAATATGACCCCTTAGCTCTACTAGCTCGGCATGATTGAGTTGGCCGACAACCGCCAAGGCGCACATTATTTCGAATTGTTGGTGCTCGCTCATGTTCGAGTCCGTTCCAGATGCTTTCTGTTCATTTGATCTTTTTCGGACGACTTGTTGCAAAGAACCGAACGTAGCTTTTCGAGTCCACGATAGATGTTGTGGCGTACGACGCGCACAGATTCGCCGGTTACCTCAGAGGCCTGTTCAGCAGTCAGTCCCTCGTAATATGTGAGTTCGATAGCACGGCGTTGCCTGGGTTGAACCAGCTTTAGGACCTGATCAACAAGAATGACCGCATCAGACGACGCCATTGGAAATGGGCGATTCGCGTCCTCCAGCAGTTCTCTCGGCAGCACGTCCTCGATATTTTCTGAATCGTAATACCCGTGCACACGCAAGCGACGACGGCTGTTGAAAGTTCGGTGATAGGCAAACATCAGGAGCCAGGACTTGAAAGAACCTTTCTCAGGCTCAAACTGCTCTGCTGAACGGAAAACATCTAGGAAAACTTGTTGGACTGTGTCTTCCGCCTCTGCGTCATTGCGAAGAATTCGGCGGGCGATTCGGAATACCAATGGACCGTGGCGTTCGAAAAGAACAGTCAAAGCGTCTGATTCACCTTCGATAAGCTCAGCGACAAGTTCTTCATCAGTTCGAAGGCGGAGCTTCAATCGCTCTAACAAAGAGTTGCGGGCGATGGGCAGCTGGAGGTCAGCCGCACATTCTTTCCCGTTCGGCTCGGGGAGCGCTGGAAAGACGCTTAACAGCCTGCCGATCCGTGACTGCATCAATCTCGTCCTCGAAGCACCCTTGTTGGCTCCATCGGCGTAGGTCTCTGTCAGGATATGCTTGCGCCTGCTAAATATGTGTGCACCGTTCTGGGACAACGTTCCCCATCATTACGCAAAAAAAACGCCCCTTGCGTGACAGGCGACGGCGGGTTGAGCGAGCATGCATCGCGCAAAGCACGAGTCTGCCAGCGCGCGGGCCCCGGTTTCGGGGAGCCGGGAGGGAGTGTGGCAGTTTTGCCGTCCCTAGCTTCCGCCCCAAGCACCGCTTTGACCGGGGGGTGGTGTATACCGACGCAAAATACCCCCGCCCCTCCCCGTACCCCGATTTTGACTTCAGGCCGGGGCCCGCCCGCGCGTGTGGGCCTTTGAATCCTCCTGGCTATTGAAAGTCCCATCCAGGTTTAGGGAAACTCCGGCAGTTTAGGGGAAACTCCGGCACGATAACGAACGATAACGACGTGGACCTCGACAGGTGGCCCTGGTTAGCGCTACACTGTGTAGCGCTACAATGTTTCGCGCAAAAAAACATCCCAAGCGTCTCTCCGAACTAGAACATTTGGTGATGGACGTATTGTGGAAGCGAGCTCAAAGCACCGCTGAGGATGTGCGCGAAGCCCTGGCGGAGCGCCATTCCATGAAGGACTCCACCGCGCGGACCATTCTCAAGCGGTTGGAGCAAAAGGAATATGTCAAGCGTCATGTGGAGGGTCGGACGAATGTATATCGGGCTTCCGAACCCCCGCGGAGCTTGGCTGTAAGAGCCGTTCAACAGATCATTGACCGGCTCTTGGGTGGTTCGGTGGAGCAGTTGATTGTGGGAATGGTAGATCGCGATCTTCTGGATGAGCGGGAGTTGCGACGTCTCGCAGAAAAACTAGCCCGACGCAAGAATCGCCCTCGGAAAGAGCAAGATGCAGATTGATCTGGTGTCGCAACTTGTCAGCGCTTCGATTCGTGCTTGTGGCTTGGGTCTGGTCACATTCGTGGGCTTGTCCCTGTTTCGTATCCGCTCTTCTGCCGCTCGGCACGCGATGTGGACAGTCGCGCTCGTCGGTATGCTCCTTCAGATCCCTTTGGGGGAGGTGGCTCCAGCAGTCGCGCTAAAGGTACTGCCAATCCTGGCCGGTCCCACCCAACCGCGAGTGATGGAATCGGCACGAACTTCCGTACCGGCGGTGCAGCCTCTTGCATCCGCGAGTCACGCGCGCCAAGGGGCGAAGGTCGGCAGATCGGTGTCATCGAGCACAACGCTCACCGGCATATACTTTGCGATCTCGATGCTGCTGTTTGTCAGGATGGCTTTCGGCTACTGGGGTCTGCGCCAAATCTTGCGAGATGCCACGCCCATCTCCAGGCTGGGGCCCGGCGTCTTCGAATCTGCTTTGCTCAGCGTACCAGGGTCAGTCGGGTGCTTCCGGGCAAGAGTTCTTCTGCCGCGAGCATGGAGGAACTGGGACGCCGCGAAACTTCGAGCTGTTCTCGCTCATGAGAGAGCCCATATCCGACGACGGGATTGGCTTATCCATTTCGCCTCACACATCAATGCTTGCATCTTTTGGTTTCATCCTCTGGCTTGGTGGATGGAGGGCGAGCTCGCACGGCTGGCAGAGGAAGCCTCTGACGATGTTGCGCTTTCCGAGATGAAAGATAGGGAACAATATGCTGCAACCCTAGTGGATATCGCCCACGCGGCAGCTGATGGCCGTGTTCTGAATTGGCAGACGATTTCAATGGCAACGGATTCAAATGTAACTCGAAGAGTGAATCGAATTCTCAACTGCAGGCTTCAGGTCCCGAAGCCGTTCGGGCGTCTCGCTTGGGCGACGCTTTTCGCGTGGAGCGTGCCGGTGATCTATCTCTCCGCGACAGCAACTCTCGCCCCGGTAGATCGAGATTCGATCACGCTGAAGCATGTTGTAGCTCCGGACCGCCACACCGACGAAGTGCGCCAGCCCCTTTTGGCGGAACAGAGATTCCCCAGGAGCCTGATCGCCGCGGAGGTTGCGAATCAAAACCTCAGGTCTCGAACGCAGCCTGCCCAGTCTCGACGTGAGGAGCCACCACTAACTATCTGCATCCTCCTCGACAATAGCGGCAGCATGTTCGAAAAGCGAGCCGAAGTGATGGCTGCTGCGCTCGCTTTTGTGAAAGCGTCAAGACGCCAGGACGAGGTCTGCATTGTAAATTTTGACGACGAGGTGTTCAACGGCCTCCCCAACGGCGAAGACTTCACCAGCGATATAAAGGAAATGCAAGAGGCGCTCACGCGTATCGACTCGCGGGGTGGCAAGGCTATGAGGGATGCTGTCCGGATGGCAATCCGCCACGTTGAAGAGACGGCTCACCATGGCAAAAATGTCCTGGTGTTGATCACCGAGGGCTACGACACTTCGAGCAAGGTAACTCAGGAGGAATTGCTGGGCAAGGTCAAGGACAGCGGTGTGCCGGTCTACTGCATCGGGCTGCTGAGTGAGAGTTACCCTCCACGCCAAGAGGCGGCGAGGCTCGCGCTGGGTCAACTTGCTGAGGCATCCGGTGGCCAAGCCTTCTACCCCAAGGATCTTGCGGAGGTCGAGAATATCTCTCATCAGATTGCGAATGAGGTAGGAAAACGATAACGCGGTGCTGCGGATAGAACTGCGTGATTTATTTTGAGACACTTGGCAGTATTAGCGATTTTGCTCCCGAGCTTCTGGTAGGTCAAGACGGCGGGAAAAACCGCGGCCCCCGGGTTCTCAATCGCGTTTAATGCGTCGGGAAAGTTCCTTTGACCGGAGAAGATGTTAGACCGGCACCCCTCCTAACGTCGCAAAAGCTGCGCCGTTAGGATGGGGCACCCAGCCTCGGTCGGGCTGACAACTAAACCCACGGGCAAAGGTTCTACTTGACGGTGAAGCCGACAAGGTTCGATTCTCCCCCACCCGGGGTAGGATTCTTGACCAGAATCTTCGCAGTGCCTGTCGAAGAGATATGGCTTGCTGGCACGTAGACCCGGACTTGAGTGGGGCTCAGGTAATTGGCAGAGATGGCCTTTCCATTCCACGTTACCGTGGAGCCGGGAACGAAATTCGAGCCGTGAACCGTCATAAGAAAGTTCCCGGTTCCGTGAGTTGCGGTCGTTGGGCTCAACGATTTCAAAACGGGAGTCGGGCTGGCGGTCTTGGTCGCTGTAAGCAGCAACGTCGGACTCTGCACGATCACGATTTGGGAATTCGTCGAGCCGCTGGCCGGGAGAATGAAAGCCAATCCGTTTGTACCCCATTGGATCAAGTTTGAAATAGAAGGGCTGCCGGAAAACGGAGGAACGAGCGCGGCCAGGCTCGCGACGGCTTCCGGCGTAAACTGCGGAAGGTTGTAACTGGTGATGCCGAAGGAGCTGAAGAACGGCGTGTTTCCTACGGCGAAGACACGATTGATAGCCGAATTAGGCAAGACCTGATTGCTGCTGCAGCAGGGACCCCCAACGTCGTAGGTACCGAGAAGCAACCCGGTTGCAGGATTAAAGACGTCTCCGTCGGCGCTATAGATCAAGCCCGCCGCATATTGAACGTTCAGTCCATTCACGATGTTGTTCCATTGTGTGGTTAGCGCCCCGCCCGTCGAGCTAACGGCAATCTGGCTCAAGGTGCCACTTTCGTAGCCATAGAGCGTGGTGCCGGTGGGGAAGATGATTTGATTAATGGAAGGGGAAGTCACCGAGTTGGCGAGTTTTGTGGAGTCGGTGAAGAACTCCAAAGGCCCAGGAAAGCCGCAGCACGTGTTAGGGCTGAGTGCAACCGCGATCGTGTGAGTATTCGTGGGAGACACCTTGACATCGGCCGCAATGTTGAGAACGCTTGAGGTACTGAGGTTGATGTCGATGTCCTTGGTAAAGGCTGGAAGAACCAGTCGCTGCACAGAGCCGTTTCCATTCACGCCGACGTAGAGGTAGTTTGAAGTCGCTGAAAGCGCCATCTTCGTGGGTTCGCTGCCTGCGAAGTGGAATCCCGTGACAGTGCCAGCGGTGGGATTAATGACGGCAATGCTGTTGCCGTTGACTCCGTAGCTGCTCGGCACCGATGCATAAATGACCTGCGCGAACGGATCCCAGACCAAATCATTCGCTGGAAGATCCAAGATCGTGAGCGTCAGCGGAGAGGTGACTTCGAAGGTCGACATCGGAGAAATTGTGCCCGGAGATGGATTCGTGACCGACAACTCGACGATTCCGGCCGTCGCGAGTTCGGCGACGGTGGGCTGAAAGTGCAATTCGCCGGAACTGACATAGGTAGTGGGCACATTCACGCCGTTCCATTGCACCGTCGCTGCGGTCATGAAATTGTTGCCGTTCAAAATGATGGGACCGGGAGTGCTTCCTGCTACGACGAAGGGCGGAGACACGGCGCCAATCGAGGGCTCTAGCCCTAACACCTGCAGGTTGATTCCTAAAGAAGGTCCGCCGGCTGGCGGAGGGTTCGACACAAACAGTTGGAAGACATTGGACTGGGACAAATCCGACGCTGGTACCTGAGCCTTGATTTGCGTCGCGCTGACGTAGGTGGTGGTCAGCGGCGAATTCTGCACAAAGGCTACGGACGAGGTGAGGAACCCTGTGCCGTTAATGGTGACCGTCACAGTCGAACTACCGACGTAAAGGCTCGCCGGAGACAACGAGGTGATTGTAGGGATGGGATTCCCACCGGTTCCTGAGAGGGGCACGCTGATCGGAGTGGTCACGCCAGTCACACCAACTACTAAGCTCGCCGACCGAGCTCCCATGGCGGATGGTGTGAATGTCAGCTGCGTCTCGCAAAAGCCACTCGGGGGCAGGGGCTCGATGCAAGACCCCCCGGTCACTGCGAAGTCGTGGCTGTTCATGCCGGAGATGGTAATGCTCGAGATATTGACGAGCGCTGCGCTGGTATTGTTCAGGTAGATGTTGACCGGGAAACTGGGAGAGTTCAACGCGACGGTTCCAAACTGAATCGGGTTGGGGTAGACGGCCAAGGGACTTTGTGCTTGCGCCAAGCTGCAAGCGAAGACAATGCTGGCGAAGACGACGACGGCAATACGCAACGGCTTAGTCATACAGAACTCCTAGGCTTGAATTCCCCCTCAAAGCGCAAGTGTGGCAGGCATTCTACACGTTGACGACGAAGTGCAGCGTTATCTTTCAGGAAAATTGGAACTGTAATGTTTTGCACGATTGCTGCAAGGAAGCATCCAGGGCGTTCCCCCACGCGCGGGCGGACCCGGCCAAAGTCAGAATCAGGGGTTCAGGTGTGGGGGAGGGAGCATTTTGCCGTGGGTATACACCACCCCAAGCCCGGTTTGACGGGCAGGATGTGGCGACGGGAAAAACGGCTCCACCCCAGAATCAACTGATTTTGACTTTGGGCCCGGCGCCCGCCCGTGCGTGGGGGCTCGTTCATGCGGGCGTTCGTGCGTGCGCGCGAGGGCGGCGGCCGGTTAATGCATTATGAAAAAACGCCTGCAACGGATTTCACTCCCGGAAGACTCGCTATGCGCTCAATCGCTTGTTGATAAAACTGGCGGACTTGCGCGGCTTTGGAATAGCCCTCGAAGGACAGAGGAACGCTCATCGTCAACAGATGATCGGGGCGAAAGCCGGGGCTAATTTCAAGAAGCTTCGAAAAACTGCGGATCAGGAGGCCCGCTCCGATCAGCAAAATCATGGCAAGAGCGAATTCCGCCGTGACGAAAAATCCCTGCAAGCGATGACGCGCCCGGCTGCGAGTTCCGCAGCGACCGCTCTCCTGCAGCGTGCCCTGCACATGAACAGAGGAGACTTGGAACGCGGGAGCAATGCCGAAAACCACAGCGGTCAGGCAGGACACTGTAACGACGAATGCGAGGACCCAACCGCCTAGCGAGGCTGAGTGAGGAAGGGCCAGGCTTGAAGGGACGAGAGAAAGCAGGCCGCTTGTGCCCCAGAACGCGATCAAGATTCCGAGCACACCGCCTGCGAGGGCGAGGACAAGACCTTCCGTGAGCATCTGGCGAATGAGACGCATTCGGGAAGCGCCGAGGGCGGTGCGAATGCCAATTTCCTTGGAGCGTGATGCGGCGCGTGAAAGAAGAAGCGTGGCGACATTGGCTCAGGCGATCAACAGGACAAGGCCGACCGCGCCCATCAGGACAAGCAGGAGGGCTTCGACTGAGCCAACGACTGCTTGGTGCAGAGGCGTTAATCCAATCGCGGGCGTTACACCGTTAAAGATTTTTACCATTGCGGGGGGATACACTCGTTTGATTTCGGCTGTGACAAGGGCAGCGTCAGCCTGCGCCTCGTTGAACTTGACACCGAGCTTCAACCGCGCGAGCACGCTGTTGTTGTACTGGTCGCCCCAGCCTTGCAGTTCGTCGGGAGTGAAGGCCATGGGTATCCAGAGTTCAGCGGGTTCGTTATTGTATTTTGGCCCGGCCAGTGGGAATTGGAAATTCTTCGACATAACACCGATGACGGTGTAGGGAATGCGGTCCAGTTCTATGGTTTGGCCAACAATGTTTGGGCGACCAGCGTAGCGGTGCTGCCACAGACCGTAACCCAGGACGGCAACATGCGTGCCTGGCTTGTCCTCTTGCTCAGCATACGTGCGCCCAAGGAGCGGCTGGATTCCGAGCATTGAGAAAATTGAAGCGGAGACGCGCGCAGCCGTGATGTGCTCGGGCTCGCTCCCACCAGAGAGGACAAAACCTTTATTCTGGAAAGCTCCGAGCGAGGTGAAAGACTTCTGGGTACGCTCAATTACCGCGATGTCGGGAGGAGAACCAGGAAGCTCCGGGAATCCGAGTGATTTGAAGCTTTCACTCAACATGACGAGTCTTGAGGGGTCTTTGAACGGCAGCGGACGAAGCAGGACGGCATCGACAATGGTGAAAATTGCGGTGTTGGCGCCGATGCCGAGCGCTAGCGTGAGCACCGCAATCGCAGTGAACCCCGGCGACTTCATCAACATCCGCACGGCATAGCGAACATCCTGAACGATACCCTCGAAAAACTTTCCCCTTACCTTTCCCGGCACAATCGACTTGCGATAAAAATTCCTTTCGACGCGCATAAGGCCTCGGGCGAGGAGGTCGTCACCTTGGAGTTCGTCGAGAGCGTTGTGAAACGCGGCGTCTTCCGATTGGCCGCTGGCGAGAAGTTCCTGGTAGCGATCTTCGAGG
Source organism: Candidatus Sulfotelmatobacter sp. (assembly GCA_035511455.1). Taxonomy (GTDB): domain Bacteria; phylum Acidobacteriota; class Terriglobia; order Terriglobales; family Acidobacteriaceae; genus Sulfotelmatobacter. The sequence continues at coordinate 73,353 of DATKFH010000139.1, forward strand.
TGCTGCGAAAGCTCATCGGCGATCTCGGCTTCGCGCGTCGGAGCGAAGTTTAACGGGGCAAGTCTACGGAGAATTTCCGGTTTCCACTCAGGCATTTTCAGCCTCCGTGATGCGATTGATGCCAGCGACAAATTCGCGCCACCCGCGAAGCTGCGCGGCCAGAATTCTGCGGCCGTGCCGCGTGAGCCGATAATACCGGCGGCGCCGCTGGTCGGCTTTTTCGACCCAGCGCCCCTGTATCCAGCCGCGCCGTTCGAGGCGGTACAGGAGTGGGTAGAGCGAAGCCACATGGAAACGGACGGCTCCGCCAGAGCGTTGCTCAATGAGCTTACTGATTTCATAGCCGTGACGAGGCCGTGCCTCAATGAGCGAAAGAATCAACATCTCGGCGCTGCCTCTCTTCCACTCCTTCTGTAACAGTGTAGCGTCCATATATGGGCTCGCAATATATTGAAAGCGGCACGACCCAGGAGTCAAGTGAATATTTTCCCGAGCCGGGGCATGGTTAATTGGCGAGAAATTACGATTTCAGTGCGCCGGCTAAACCGGCATGAGGTAGAGGATGAAAGAGCCTGTGCAGCGATGCTAGCTGACTTTCCAGTGGGTGAAAGTCCCATCGGTGGAAGCGCTCAGTTGCCACCGTAGTTATACTCGACGACGAGAAGGGCGACCGACTCGCCGGAAGCTCGGGAGTAAAAGTCCCCGTTGGCTGGAACTCCGCCGCCCTCTTCCACAAACTATCGCGGATGTGGCAACGCGGCCGATGCGTGCTGCGCCACGCTTCCGCGATCAACAGTTACAGACAAAGGCAGTCAGTCCCACTCGTCACGGCATTAGGTTTCATGCTGCATCTTGTCGCGTGCCGCTCTTGTGCGGTGAGAGTGCTGTCTTCAATGGGAGAACCGCGGAAACCGTTGTACCGGAACTGTTGGATTCGATAACCAAATCACCGCGAAAGTGTCGCACGCGCTCGCGCATTCCTCTGATTCCCACGCCCGTTCCCTGCGTCTGAATTTCAGCGAGCCGTTCCGGAGCCATTCCCCGCCCTTGATCTTCAATCTTTACATGGACCGCGTTTTTTTCGCGCTCAATTCGTATCAGCGCGGTTTTGCTTCCCGAGTGACGGTGAATGTTTGTTAAGCACTCCTGAACAAGCCGGAATATGAGGAGTTCCATTTCGGAGGGAAGTCTTCCGAAGTTCTCGGAAATCTTCAGGTCAATCTCTAAACTGCTACGCTCCGCTAGACCTTGCACATACCAACTCAGCGCCGATGAAATGCCGCTTTCATCCAGCATCGGGGGATGGAGAAGATACGAGGTTGTGCGTATTTCTCGCGCCAAGTGCTGTACCAACTCTTCGGCGTTCTGCACTTCTTTGGCAAGAGCAGGATCTTTCCTTGCGTCTTCGGTGATTCGTGCAAGCTGCAGGCCGAGCGCGGTCAATGTCTGGCCGGCGCTATCGTGCAGTTCCCGAGCTATGTGCCGCCGCTCGGCATCTTGAGACTCCAAGAGCAGCCCCGAAAGTTCACGCAGCTCCGAGTTTCTCCTCTCAAGTTCCTGAGTGCGGAACTGTACTTGGGTGTCGAGTGCATCCGCTAATGTTCGATAACGTTCTTCGCTCTCACGCAACGCTCGCTCAATTTGTTTGCGTTGGCTGATGTCCCGAGCAATTTTCGACGCCCCGATAATCTTTCCGCTGGCGTCCCGGACGGGCGAAATTGTGAGCGCAACATCGAGCGTTGTCTTGTCCTTACGCACACGAACGGTGTCGAAGTGTTCGATTCGTTCGCCTCGCTCGACTCGTTCAATGATGACGGTTTCTTCGTCCCTACGATTGACTGGGATGATCAATGAAATGTGCTGGCCTATCGCCTCGCTAGCGGTGTAGCCAAACAACCGCTCCGCAGCAGTGTTCCAACTGGTTATGATACCTTCCAGCGTTTTGCTGACGATGGCATCATCTGATGAGTCCACGATGGCGGCGAGCAAGCCGATAGCTTTATCTGCTCTGAGCCGCAACGCTGGCAACTCATCCAATAGCGACTGGCTGATTCTATTCCAAGCCTCCGGATCATTGAGGATGCAATCCGCCAGTGCTTCATGTGTCGCCAGCAGTTTGTCGATGTCATCTTCAAAGGCGATTTCAGGATGTGTTTCAGTCCAATAGTGCGCTGCCCTGACAAACGCTAAGAACAACAACAAGTATTGAAGGCGAACCGGACCAAGTAACCGCGCCAGTGCGTCAAGACACAGCAAGTAGTCAGAAGTCTTCAAGAAGACATGCGCAGCCAACACAAAGATGGCATCTTCCATCCGGTCGTCGGCCATCGGCATTTCAACAATGGGCGCGGGGTAAGTTGCGCAAAATGACAGACGAGACTGAAGTTCCTCTCCATGTGGAAAAGGCCGTCGAAGGAGCTTAACAACATCTGCAACACTTTGCGTGCGCACAGTCGGGTCGCCAGCGGGACGGCCAAGTCCCACCAAGAAACCAACATGACGAGCAATACAATAACGGACTGCGCAAAAGCGCGACAGGTGGACGAAAAGGCGCTCCTTAAAAACGGAGGGCAGAGGATTGTCGAGGTAGGCAGCCTGTGCGAATCCCCACAGTTTCTCAGTGATCTCGGGAGTCTCAGCTGCGAGGCGGAAGAAATTGGGAAGAACTCCGAATCGCTCCTCTACGCGATTCTCAAGGTCCGATCCTGCATTTTCCATTCATTCACCACCTTTGAAGAAATCGCAGCACGTTAAGCAAGTGTCGGACTTTGCGGGGTGTTGCCGCCGCCTTCCAACCGAATCTTAACAACGTAGCACTGCTCATGCACGGCCCGACCGTGCTCATCGATCTTGCATCTTTCTAGCGATACTTTATTACCGCAAATCCAGCAATTGTGGCAAGGGGTTTTCATGACACCATGAGCGGCCTCCAAGAGCGAATCATCTGATTGCACAAGAGACCGAGGCCCAGAGGGGCACGGGGAGGAATGTGAAAGAGATTCTTGGAGTGTACCACTTCCTCTGTACGGTAGCGCACATCATAATGTTAGCCTGCTTAATTCTGGTCATCCCTGGCTTAAATCTGCAGTATCATTTACTTCCTAAAATCAGGAAGGACCTCATGGATTTTCGATTACGCATGATTCTCTGGATTCCGGCGCTTGCGTATGCTGGCTTCTTATTGTTGGGTGGCAAAAACTTGGCCTCGCTGGGCCAGGTTGTCTTTGCAGTGTTTCTGGGGGCTCTGTTGGGATTTCTTTTAGCCACCATGTTCACAATCAGGCAACTTCGACGAGTGAAACGATTCGCCCGTTTTCGTAACTATTGAAATCAGATTGCGCTCATTGAGAATTTCCTCGGCATCGCTTTGCATTCCTGCGAATCCCGCCGCTGAACTAACGCGCGCGCGGGCGGGCGGGGCCCAAAGTCAAAAAACCGGGCCGGGGGTGACTCCGTTCCTTCCTTCCACCCCACGCCCGGTTTGACGGGATAGGAGGTAGCCCGTTCTGAAACTGCCCTCCATCGGGAGGCCAAAGCGAACGCTCCGCCAATCGCTTCTCCGAAATGGAGAACTTCGAGCAGTATGTCGCATACTGGACGACTGAGCCTGGGTGGCGCACTGAACTGCAGCTTCGCAACAACCTCGACCCGGGTGAGCTAACAGTCACTGCCGCGTTGCGAACGGCCGACGGCGCTGAGACTGCGCTTCCGCCGGTAACGATCAAGTCTGGAGACGTCGCCTCGCTCGACCTCTCAGATGCGCTGCTGAAGACGGCGCCGAAGTTGATCGGCGTCTGGGGTTCACTGGTGCTGCGGTATCGCGCCACTGTTCATCATGCCCTCTACGCGGCAGTGATGTTGCGCGCCGAAGGGCGTCCGATCGCGTTCCACCTGGACGCTTTCTTTCAATCGATCCAATTCGCCGCGGGCAGTCGCGAGGGTATCTGGTGGCTGCCTCGCGAATCGGTAACGGATTATCTGATTCTGACCAATGCCAGCGGCCAGAGACTGGATTCCAGGGTGGTGCTCTATGATGCGAGGGGCAAAGCCTCCAACCAGAAAATACGCTTGGCCGCCCGCGAGACCAACCGACTCTCGATTCGTTCTTTACTACGACAGGCGGGTTTGACCGGCTCCTATGGCGGCTTCAAGATAGAGATGGCCCAAGGTGCGGGTAATCTGGATTCCACTCATCTGCTCTTCGATGAGCTGACCGGTTTCTCCGCCGTCATGAAGATGTTTCGTCACGATCCGAGCACTACTCTTTTCTCGCGGAGCTTTGGCGGGGTGAAAGAATGGACCACCCGCGCCCCCATGCTCGCCCTGAGCGAACCGGACCCGGCTCTCCGTTTTCCGGCGGGCACGATCTTGCAACCCAAGGTGTTCGTTCGCAACGCCTCTGGCAAGGCCCTAACCGCCCACATTCGTTTCAACTGGCGCTCGGAGACCAGCAGCGGAAAAAGCGCGCCTCTTGCCCTGGCATTCAAGCCCAATGAAACGCAAGTGGTCGACGTAGCCGCCCTCCAGGCACAAAAGGCGCTGCCCGGGGATGCCCATTGGGCCGCTGTGATTCTCAGCGGACCGATTCAGCCGGACGAATTGTTGGCGGTAGCCGCCAGTTACGACCCGACTGGACGCTATGGCGCACAGACTCCTTTCAGCGACCAACTGGCTTCGCATTGGGAAGCGGGCAAATGGGAAGTGGACGCCGTGCATGATTCTCTGGTCACCATCGGTAATGGTGGCAATAGGCCGGAGCGGGCGCAGTTGACCATCCTCTACAATGAAGGCAAAGGGCAGTACCAGGTGGAGCAGATGCTGGCGCCCGACGAGCAAACGATGCTCGACTTCGGCAAGCTGATCCGCGACCAGATTCCCGACAAAGATGGGCGCACGCTGCCGCTTGACTTGGCCTCGGGAACCTATCGGCTGCGCGATCTGACCGATAGCGCGGCCGGCGGCTTGTATGAGGGCAAAGTGATCGTGGATAAAACCTACGGCCACGCCGCGTACGGGTGCATGATCTGCTGTGGCCCGGAATATCCGACCATGGAATTTGATCCGATCAACCTGATCATCCAAGCTTATGAGAGTCAGGTGATTCAGGCCCCGAACTCCTGCGGCGGAGGCGTGCAGAACGTGACCCTTGATTTCCCCACGTGGTGGACGGACAACAGTTTGATCGCCACGGCGAATAATGCCAAGATCACCGGAGTCCGCGTGGGCTCGACGAACCACCATGCGCAAAGCAAGCCCATGTATTGGGGCTTCAGGAAGAATGCCTCAAGCTGTCCGCAATCGCAGCCCGAGCCCAGCGCCGACACGAATGTGTGCAACAACCCGAGCACCGCTTCAAGCATTCTTAAGGACCCCCTCAACCTCAGCTCTGTTTACCCCAACCTCTTAAGCGGCATCGGCAATGTCGCGGCGGTAACGGTAGGTCCAAGCGGCACGACGTGGAACGGACAGAGCGTCACGGAGACCGTTACCACAGGCGGCACTAATACCTGTCCTTCTGGTTTTCCAACCAATGTTTGCTCCGGGGGTACGACGTTTATTGTTGGGCAAGGATACCAACCCGTGGTCAAGGAGGGTAGTAACACGGTTCCTGTCGGTCCCCTTCTCGTGGGCACGCCAAATGAATTTTTTGACCAGTATTCCGTTACCTCAAACGTGAGCCTCCTTGATCAATACGGTGGCGGCAACAGTTGCCAGATCAGTTGCAGTCAGACGTACTCGAATTCGTGCACAACCCCGCAACCGATCCTCAATCATACATTCACTTACACCTTCACAAAGTCCACTATTAGCGGGACAAAAGTAACTCTTGTAACAGTGTCGGAGTAAGGTAGGACGCCAATGCGTACCTTGGTATTGCTCACAATCGCGCTCTCGTGCTGGATATCGCGAAACGTCCTCGCCCAACAACCCCAACAGGCTGGTACCGTAAAACTGTATCGCTATGGCGACCTCCTGAGAGAGCACGGAGTAGCGCTAACCGAACCGGCTTTGCTCAATGCCCTAAAGAACCCCGACGCTTCTGTAAGGTACCTGGCAGCAATGAAGCTCGCAGAGGACAAACTCGCCGATGCCATACCTGCCATGGAACAGGCACTCGTAGTAGAAAAGTCGCCCCGCGCTCGGGTCAATATTGCACTGGCTCTCGCCCTTCTGGGAGACCAAGTTGGGAATGCAGAACTGAAGAAAATCTGTGCCGACAAAAACTTCATTCCAGAGTTTCGCCTCTATGCCGTGCGATACATGTTCGAACTCCATGCTCCAAAAGATGAGGGGTGTCTCAAGGCTACCGAGGACACAATCGAGTTACAAAACGCTAACTTCGGCGACCTAACGTCAGCCTTGGAGTTACTGACTCAGTTTCACGATCTCACCGAGGAGCAGTCGCGGAAAGTTCTCAAGCTCGCGGCTAGGCGATTGGAGGACCCAGAACCAGTTGTGCGAATGGCCGCCAGTCACTCCCTAGCTGGGCTAGGGAATGTCGCGGCCGCTCCCTATCTGGAAGTCGCAATAACGAAGGAGCAGGATGAGAGCGTTCGTTCCGTATTGCAGAACGATCTGGGGAAATTACGAAAGACCACTGAGCCTTAGATTAGGGGCGGGTGGCCTTTATCAGCTCTCATGTGCTCAAAGCCAGCCAACCCGAAGAAAACAGAGCGTGCTCAGGCCGCGAATTTGTGGCGGGTGTTCATTGATTTCCGCTTTACAAGGGCAGCTGTTCGTCTGCTCGCGAACAGAAGTTGCGCTAAAGCATTTATCGGAAGTCCAATAAGACGCGTGCGAGAATGGGCTCAGTTGGAACTTACCCAAACTGAAGCGGATGCCAGAGTTCACCGAACTCGTGAAGAAGAATTTGGGATGGGATAAATGAGCGCCCGCGCTCTCGCTCCGCTAGCCTACCGTCCCTCCCTCCTCGCCGCACTCCGCGCCCCCCCTCGTCCGCCCCGG
>DATKFH010000140.1:0-181738 GCA_035511455.1 Candidatus Sulfotelmatobacter sp.
CGACGGCTATGGTCGCGATCAACTTTCCCGAATCCTCTACGGTGGGCAAGTCTCGCTGCTCGCAGGTTTGCTGGGGGCTGGCATCACACTTTTCATTGGCCTGGGTGTTGGTGCGGTAGCGGGCTATTACGGTGGCTGGAGAGATGACGTACTGATGCGTCTTGCCGAGCTGTTCCTCGCGTTGCCATGGCTCTACCTGCTATTTGCGCTGCGCGCGTTCCTTCCACTCGCAGTCAACCCGCTTGAAGCTTTTCTTCTGATCGTTGTTGTCATTGCGACGGTCGGCTGGGCGCGTCCGGCACGACTCGTTAGAGGCGTGGTGTTGTCTGCGAAGGAGCGGGACTTCGTGCGCGCAGCGCGTGGCTTCGGAGCCTCGGATAGCTACCTGTTTCGCCGGCACGTTTTGCCGGACACTTCAAGCGTATTGCTGACGCAAGCGGCGATTCTGATCCCGCAATACGTGCTGGCTGAGATGACCTTGTCATTCCTGGGGCTTGGCGTGCCAGAACCCGTGGCGAGCTGGGGAAACCTATTGACCAATCTGCAGCAGTACAGCGTGCTGATGTCGTATTGGTGGATGTATTTGCCGGCTTTGGCAGTGGCGCCATTCTTTGTGGGATACCTTGGGCTCGCTGCTGCCCTAGAGGAGCGAGCGGATTCGCGCAAAATGAGTAGTTGGGGTCAAGAGGGTATCGGGTGAGAAATCACAAGACAAATTCACGTCGGCATCTAAGGTTCGTACGCATCGTTCTCGTACTTGCGGGCGCTATCAGCGTAATTGCGGCTGCGCACTCCCAACAAGCGGCTCCAAGAGAAGACTTGCTCGCCCTATCCGGCGAGCCTGGGCGCGCCGGGGGGCGTCTTGTGGTTTCACTGCGGGCGGAACCGAAGACGCTGAACCCAGTACTCGCGCTGGACGCGCCTTCGCGGGAAGTGATCAGCGCCATGCAGGCGGACCTTGTTCATATCAACCGCGCGACGCAACTTACGGAGCCGGCGCTGGCAAAGTCCTGGGACGTCTCTTCCGACGGCCTTGAATATACGTTGAGACTGCGGCGAGGGTTGCGTTTCTCTGACGGTCAACCTGTGGACGCAGACGACGTGCTGTTCACTTTCCGCGTCTATCTGGACGAAAGCATGCACTCGCCCCAACGAGATCTTTTGATCGTTGGCGGCAAACCCATCGCGGTTCGTAAGATAGATGCGTACACGCTGCTGTTTCGGTTCGCACAACCCTACAGCGTAGGCGAGAGAGTCTTTGATTCATTGGCGATCCTGCCGCGACACTTGCTGGAAAAACCTTACCAGGAGGGAAAACTCGGACAAATGGGATTGCTGTCTGCGCCGGCCGGCCAGTGGGCGGGGCTCGGCCCGTTTCGCGTGAAGGAATACGTCGAGGGGCAGCGATTAATTCTCGAACGCAACCCCTTCTATTGGAAGAAGGATACGAATGGGTACCGCCTGCCGTATCTAGACGAGCTTGTCTTTCTATTTGTGCCGAGCGCCGATGCCCAGGTGCTGCGTTTTGAGTCTGGCGAGACGGACATGATTAGCCGGCTCAGTGCTGAGAATTTCTCGGTGCTATCCCACCAGCAGCAGTCTTACACGATGCTCGATGCCGGTCCCGGCCTCGAATACAACTTTCTATTCTTCAATTTGAACGACATGGGCGAGAAGAGCGGACCTGAAATGGCAACGAAACAGAAATGGTTCCGCGAAGTAAAGTTTCGACAGGCCGTATCGGCCGCGGTTGACCGTGAGGCGATCATACGACTGGTGTACCAGAAGCGCGGCATGCCGCTTTGGGGGCCGGTGACTCCCGGAAATCTCCGCTGGGCAGACACAACAATTGCACATCCCGAGCGTTCGCTCGAACAGGCGCGGCAACTCCTGCGCGAACTCGGTTTCAGATGGACCAACCAGGCAGGCGGCGAGCCGGTCCTGGTTGACCCCGATGGAAAGACGGTGGAATTTTCAATCCTGACCAGTTCCTCGAATGCGGACCGCACGAAGATGGCGACGTTGATCCAAGATGACTTGAAACAGCTTGGCATGCGTGTTCAGGTCGTGCCCCTCGAATTCAGGTCGTTGATTGATCGGATCACGCAGACGAAACAGTATGACGCTTGTGTGCTGGGGTTGATAAGTTTCGATGCAGATCCGAACAGCGACCTCAACGTCTGGCTATCGAGGGGCGCTACCCACCTTTGGAATCCCTTACAAGCGCGCCCGGCCACACCTTGGGAAGCGGAGATCGATCGTCTGTTGGACGCGCAACTGACGGCAACGAGCTACGAGCAACGAAAGAAGCTCTATGACCGAGTGCAGGAGATTCTGGCGGCAAATCAGCCGATGATTTTCCTGGCCAGTCCCGACATTCTGGTGGGAGCAAAGAAAGTCATCGGGAATTTTCATCCTGCCGTGCTGGAGCCCTATGTCCTCTGGAACGTCGAGCAGCTCTACCGGAGAACTGGGGAGGAGAACGCACGAAAATGACTCCGCTCGTGGAAGGAACAATGAAAAGCACGGCGGCTGTGGGAGACGATGTTCGCCTGGTCAGGGAATGTCTTTCAGGAAGCGAGCAGGCTTGGTCATTGCTCATCGATAAGTATAAGGCACTCATCTACTCGATCCCCGTAAAGTGTGGGCTGCCCGCCCATGAAGCCGCCGATGTGTTTCAAACAACGTGCATGGAATTGCTGGTGCGTCTCCCGGAATTACGCGAGCCACGGGCGTTACCGCAATGGCTGATTCAGGTGGCATATCACCAGTGCTGTGTCTGGAAACGTCGGAGCCAGCGGTTGGTAAGCAGCGACTCTGAGGACGGTGCGCCGGAACCGGAGGTTCCCGCGATTGCGGAAACCCTGATGCAGCAGGTCCATGAGGAGCAGATGCTGCGCGACGCGATTGCGACATTGACTCCACAATGCCAACGACTGATTGAGCTTCTCTTTTTCGAAACATCCTCGCGTCCATACCGTGAGGTTGCGGGCGAATTGGGCCTCGCTGCCAGCTCGATCGGCTTTGTCCGTCAGAAGTGCATCGAACGACTGCGTCGGAAGCTCGACGAACTGGGGTTCGAGTGATGTCCGTCGCCCAAGCCGAGATCTTGCTCACTGAACTCCTGCCGGAATTGATGCAGCTCGAAAATGATGCGGATCGGCAAGAGTTCCTGTCGCGCAATCCCAAGCTCGTCCGCGCAGAAGTGGTGCAGGAGCTAGCGCCGTTAGTCGTCAAGAAGATCCGCTTGGACGCTCGTGAAGCGTTGCGGCTTGCAGAAGGAGCAGTGCTGATCGCGCAAACACTTGGTGAGCAAGAAAGTGTTGCGTTGGCCCTGCGAGCGAAAGCGAATGCTCTGTTCGCCTGTCGCGAAAATCGAGCTGCGGTGGGCCTCCACGACGAGGCTTACCACATCTACGCTTCCCAGGAACTTTGGAAAGAAGCTGCGGTCACTCTAAACAGTTCTATTCAACCATTGATTCTTCTGGGCGAATATGAGCGAGCGTTCGCGGCCTCGAAGCGAGCACGAGAGATTTTCGCCCGCCTGGGTGAGGGCAAGCGGCTAGCAAATCTCGAAAACAACGTCGGTAACATCTTTCATCGGCAGGATCGCCTCGGCGAGGCCTTGGCACACTATGAGCGCGCCTACAAGGCACTGGCCGACTACGGGGAGTGGGAGGTTTCGGCGGTAGCGTTGCACAACATGGCGATGTGCCTGGTCGGGTTAAACGATTTTCCCAGGTCTCTGGACTGTTATCAAAAAGCTCGAGAATTGTGCGTGAAGTACAACATGCCGCGACTTCGCGACCAGGCGGACTACAACATTGCTTATCTGTATTACTTCCGCGGCGAATACAGTCGTGCCATCGAAATGCTGCTTGCGACCAAGCGGGCCTGTGAGGAGTCGGGCGACGAATACCGTCTAGCCCTGTGCGATCTGGACCTATCGGAGATTTATCTGGAACTGAACCTCAGTGAGGAGGCGAGGGAGATTGCCCGCAAGAGCTTCCTCCGTTTCGAAAAGCTCGGGATCGCGTATGAAGCCGCAAAAGCTTTGGCGAACGAGGCAATCGCATGTGGCCAGCAGGGAAGAGCGCCAGAGGCAATCGAACGGTTCGAGAAAGCCAGAGGGATGTTCGCCTGCGAACAAAACTCTGTATGGTCTTCGCTGCTCGATTTGTATCAAGGAGTCTTGCTATTTCACCAAGGGCAGTTCCCCGAAGCGCAGCGACTCGGCGCAGCTGCTGCCCAATTCTTTGACCGGTCTGTCCTTCCCGGCAAGGCCGTGCTCGCACGCCTTCTGCTAACTCGCATCGCACTGCAAATCGGGGATCTCGATCAAGCGGAACGCGAAGCGGAAGCGGCTAGCGAGAAAATGTCGGTCGTACAGACGCCGGAACTCATTTACCAGACCCACTTCTTCCTCGGAGAGATTGCTTCAGGTCGGGGCGATCGGCCGGCCGCCCGCGCAGAATACCGAGAGGCGCGCAAAGCTCTCGAGACGCTGCGTAGCCAGTTGCATCGCGAGGAACTTAAGATCTCATTCGTCAAGAACCGGCTGCAGGTCTATGAAGCGCTCGTTGATTTACACATCGACAGCGAAGGGGCAGACGTCTCAGCAATCGAAGCCCTGGCATGCATGGAAGCCGCGAAATCTCGCAGCATGACCGGAATGCTCTTCCGCACCCGTCACAGTCTGCCCTTCAGCGACGCGGGACAGTCTAAGGAAGTGCTAAAGATTCGCGACCTACGCGAAGAACTCAACTGGTATTACCACCGTATTGAGCTAGAACAACTGCACTCCGAAGAGATGTCCCGCCAGCGCATCGATGAACTACAGCGGAAGGCTAGAGAGCGCGAGAACGAATTGCTGCGAACGTTGCGCGAACTGCCTGCACACGAACGGGAGAACGTCAGTCCGGAAGAACCATCACAATTTTCGGTGGCGAACGTGCAGGCCGCTCTTCCCATGGACACGGCGCTGATCGAATACTACTCAGCCGGGGATCGGCTCGTGGCGGCGGTGGTCACGCGCGAAACCATCGAAATTACGACCGTCGCAGCCGTTTCCCAGGTTACCCGGTTACTGCAGTTGCTCAGGTTTCAAATTTCCAAATTCAGTATGGGCGCAGCCCACACGCGACAGTTTGAACAACCCTTGCTGCGCGCGACGCTTGGTCACCTGGAGGCTCTTTACGCCGAACTAATGAGGCCACTGCGCTCCCGGCTTCGTCAGCAACGCCTGGTCGTCGTACCGCACGGGGCGCTGCACTTTCTTCCGTTCCATGCTCTGCGAAATGGCGACGAATACATAGGGGATACATTTGCAGTTTCGTACGCACCAAGCGCGGCGGTCTTTGCCCTCTGCCAGCAGAAGGCCGCGGCCGAAAAGAAACGTTCCCTGGTTCTTGGGATCCCCGACGATCGGGCGCCCCAGATTGTCACCGAGGCCCAATCCGTTGCGGCTTTGCTGCCAGAAGCCGAACTCTGCCTCGGCGAGCAAGCGACCGCCAAAATTCTACTGGAGAGAGGTCCGGAGACTGGCTTGTTGCACATCGCTACCCATGGCATTTACCGCAGTGACAACCCGATGTTCTCCGGCATCCGGCTGGGTGACGGCTACGTAAACCTGTACGACCTGTATCAATTGCGACTGAACACAAAACTTGTGACCCTGAGCGGTTGCGCTACCGGGATGAATTTTGTGGCTGCAGGCGATGAGTTGCTTGGCTTGCAGCGGGGGCTCTTCTACGCTGGTGCGACGACTTTGCTTCTTTCTCTCTGGGATGTTCACGACCGCAGCACAGCGGAACTTATGCAAGAGTTTTACAGGAGTTATATCCAAAACGGTGATGCAGCAGTCTCTCTGCGAGGCGCGATGCGCATCCTAAGACGAGAAAATCCCCATCCCTACTTCTGGGCCCCGTTCGTGATCGTCGGCAAAATCACTTCAAAAACAACCAATGAGCCAGCCTGCGCGCCTCCGTTCCCGCATTGACGTGGAATTCTTCAAATTTATTTTCGCCACCCTATATCTTTCGGAGGCCAGATGTCCCTTATTCAATAGACGGGACTTAGCTCCGCCAGTCGCCGGGGCGGCATAGCTTCCGGAACATCCAGTGGAGAGTGAGCAATGAAACACCTTACGACTGAGGAGGGGATCGATCTCGTAAACCAGGTTCTGTCGCCCAGTCAGAAATTAGCACTGGAAAGGCATCTGGAGTGCGGCTGCGAGCGGTGCATGAGAACGATTTCCCGATGGCATCGCGTCCGGCGGATAGCAGCGGCAGAAGCGAGCCACCAACCACCGAACGAAGCCGTTCGAATCGCCAAGGCGGCGTTCGCCGGATCTCCATGGGCACGGGTGCGCAAGGCAAGCGGTGTGATCGAAGTCCTCTTTGACAGTTTCTTTCAGCCAGCTTTGGAGGGAGTTCGATCGGTGGGCGCCGGTACCAGACGAATGCTCTACCGTGCGGATCCCTTTCAAGTTGATCTACAGATCGAAGCCCAGGGTGGTGGTGGAAGTGTCGTTGTTACCGGGCAATTGCTGGACTTGCGCGACCCTGAGATCGTGGGATCTCATGTGCCGTTGATGCTTTCCAACTTGCGCGGTCGTGTTATCCGAGCGACGACCAACGAATACGGAGAATTCCGCGAGGAGATAGATAGTACCGGTGACCTTGAGTTGGTGTTCCATGGAGCAAATGACAAGCCCATCACGATTTCACTGCATGACGTGCTTGGTTCACCGTCAGGCGGAAAGCGATAAGAATCAGGTGTGGTCAGCTCTGCAGTTATGCCAAACCCGCACTTGTACGTGTGCAGAAAGAGTCTGAAATGGAGATCCAGATTACGGAAAGTCAGAGCATGGGAAACCCTGTTATGGAAACCCTTGAAGGACCAGAGTGGCAGCGGCTTTACCGAGATGCGCTGGTTGAAGTCGACATGGACATTTTGCAAGAGCGCTTAGCTGCCGCCGAGGCTGCGATTTTACTGCGCCTGCAGGCTCTGTCACCAACCCCCGACCGTCTTTCTGAACGGTACGCGATCGAAGATGCTCTGGCGAATCTTCGTATCCTCAAGCGGGAGAGTTTAGGACTTAATGACACAACGGACCAATCGCCGAACCGAACCACCGGAAAAGGCTAACCACGCTTTCTTTGATGGCATCTTAAAGTGCCGCTGCCCGTGATTTCACGGTTGGCGACTGGGATGGTGGACTGTGACAAACCTGATGTCCTGCAAAGGGGGACGGAGATTTTCCCTAATGCGCAAGAACTCTCAATCAGCGAAGCTTGCGCCAGTCCCGGCAATGTCACCCACTCCAGCGGATGCGGTGCGAGTCCCGATCAACGGCGACGTTGATATTGTCAAGGCGCGTCAAGCGGGCCGGAGAGTAGCCGAGGATGCCGGGTTTGTGTTCACAGAACTCGCCCTCATCGCCACTGCAATCTCGGAACTGGCTCGGAACATCGTCCGGTATGCGAGGAGCGGTGAAATCGCGATTCGACCCATTACAAACTCGGGGCGGCAGGGCATTCAGATCGTTGCGCAGGACCGCGGGCCGGGAATTCGAGATGTCGAACAGGCATTGCAAATTGGCTTTTCCACTGCCGGGGGGCTGGGACTGGGCCTTCCGGGAGTACGACGTTTGATGGACGAGTTTGATATTCAGTCCAAGCTGGGGCAGGGCACAACTGTCCGCGTCACGAAATGGAAGGATTGACAGCAAATGTTCTGGATTGCGGTGTGGCCGCGCGTCCTCTACGAGGGGAGCGCGTATCCGGAGACAAGCATCTGATTCAGCCGTTTCCCGAAGGCATGTTGATTGCCGTTGTCGATGGGCTGGGACACGGATTAGAGGCCGCGGAGGCAGCCAAAACTGTCGTGACGACCCTCAAACATCATGCCAGCGAATCAGCGCTCTCTTTGGTGAATCGCTGTCAAGCCAAGTTAGCTGGAACGCGCGGTGTGGCCGTGAGCATGGCATCTTTCAATATCACTGACTCCACCATGACATGGCTTGGAATCGGCAATGTCGAGGGCGTGCTGGTACGTTCGCAAAACGAAACTACACCGCTAAAGGAGTTTCTCCTCCTCACAAGCGGTTTCATCGGGGGCCGCATATCCGACCTGCGCGCTGTCGTAGTGCCGGTGGAGGCCGGGGATACTTTAGCGTTCGCGACCGACGGGGTGGCCAGAGATTTCCATGAAGAAGTGAATATCGTCCAGTCGCCGCAGAAGATTGCAGATCGCGTGCTATCCGAGCATGGGAAGGACTCGGATGATGCTCTGGTGGTGGTGGCGAGATTCGCAGGAAGTCACAAATGAGGGTTGCATCGGCTGCCGAAGACCGTTCCCGATCCCTGCTGCGCGCTTATCAGGCAGCTATGCACGAATACATTAACAAGCCTCGCGAGGCCGGTCTAGAGCTCGCCTACGAACTCGGCCGGCGGGCGTTAGATCAGGGAGCCGCGATGGTTGACGTGGCAAGCATCTACCATCAGGCTTTGACGGCCGTACTACGCAGGACAAAAAACCCCTTTGAGTGTGTGCGTAAGGCGGGTATGGCTGGTAATTTTTTCGTCGAAAGCCTGTCGCCGTTTGAGATGACCTACCGGGGACACCACGAAGCTCAAGCCGCCATGCGGCAATTGAATGAGGGGCTGGAAGCCGAGGCCAAGCGCATTGCTCACGCTCTTCATGATGAGGCGGGCCAGCTCTTGACCAATGTACACTTTGCGCTCGAACGATTGTCTGAAGTCCTGCCACCCAGTTCGCAACCTCTGATCGAGGATGTTCGATTCCGGCTCGCAGAAGTGGAAGGGCAGTTGCGCCGTCTTTCTCACGAACTGAGACCGCCGATGCTCGACCTCCTTGGACTCGTACCTGCTCTCCAGTTTCTGGCGCAGGGAGTTACGCAAAGATCAGGGATAGAAGTCGTCGTAGAAGGCTCGACTCCCGAACGACTCTCGCCTCTGGTTGAGATTACTCTGTATCGCAGTGTCCAGGAGGCGCTGACCAACGTGACGAAACACGCGAAGGCGTCGAGCGTGACCGTTCAAGTTCAGCGGCAGAAATCGGAAAAGAACACCATGATCGTTTGTTCGGTAAAGGATGATGGTGTCGGTTTTGACATCCACCCTCTTTCCGGGCAAGAGCTACGACATGGGCTAGGTCTACTCGGGATAAAGGAGCGTATTAAGGCTGTCGCGGGTTCCCTGGAACTCAGGTCCGCTCCCGGCCTTGGAACGGAATTATGCATTCAGGTGCCCATCAATACGTAAATATGGCGGTAGAAATCATACTTGCGGACGATCATGAAATAGTCAGAGAAGGATTTCGTGCCCTTCTGGAACGCCACGGCTTCCGAGTTGTCGGAGAGGCATCTGATGGGCAGGAGGCGGTCCGCCTCGCCCAAAAACTGCAACCCCAAGTCGCCGTTCTGGATCTCTCGATGCCGCTGCTGAGTGGAATCGAGGCCAGTCGACAGATCACCTCACTTTCGCGCGGGACGAAAACAATTCTTCTCACGATGTACATGGAAGATCAATACATACTGGAAGCCTTAAAAGCGGGTGCTTCTGGCTACATTTTGAAGACCAACGGAACCAAGGAATTGGTCGATGCCATCTGCCAAGTGCTGCGCGGAACAACTTATCTCAGTCCGGAAGTTTCCCGGACCGTGATCGAGGCCTATCGTGGCGGCACTCAGCCTGAGGCCGCGCCCATCAGCCCTCGCGAACGCCAGGTGCTTCAATTGGTCGCTGAGGGCAAGTCAACCAAGGAAGCCGCTTCTGTTTTGGGGATAAGCGTGAAAACAGCCTCTGCGCACAGGACAAATCTGATGAGCAAGCTGGATATTCATGAAACCGCCGGATTGGTACGCTTTGCTATTCGTCTTGGATTAGTCCGTCCCTAAGTCAAACAGTCAAACGCTGATTTCTCCTGAGCCAGTCTCGTCGCCTTCTTCCAGATGAGGATGTTTGGTCAACAAGCCACATTGGGTGGTTGCTACATGCAACGGAACGAGCAGCGACTCTCAGTCAGCCGGAACGATCGATGCAAACTCAGAACGGCGGCACGCACAAACCCAAGCTTAGATTAGGGTGTTTACCTCAATCGCAATCAGGAACCGTTATTCAGCGACTCAAGGACAATCCCGATTGTGACACCCACGAACACGTTCTAGTGTAGGTGCGTCGAGGAACCATTATCGGACACCCAGCCAGCGGGCAGCTAGAGATCGAAGGGTTACGACGGAGGAAAAGATTATGACGCACTCTGCGATACAAGAAACGATCGAATTTGCGAGCCGGATGGGCCCGGTGAGGCAGTTGGACATCGAAAAGCACTTGGATACAGATTGCAAAAGCCTCGCGAGAATCGGGCCTCTCAAGGGTAATCGCTTGGCATGTGGAGAGAGTTCACTTCAGTACTTCAGTAAGCAGAACGCTCCCTCCCTGCTTCTACTGCTAGTCGAGCTGGCGATCACTTTATTTGTCGCAGGGATCGTCATTCCGAGCTTCCTTCGATCCGGTGTGGACGCGAAGGAGGCGTTGATTAGAGGTTCTCTCCATTCGATCAGTCTTGCCGGAATTGCGTTTTCCTACACCTACGAGAATCTGGGTTGTGCGATGCTGGGTATGTTAACCGGCATGGCAGCAGCATTTCTCATCGCTTATCCCCTCAGAAGAGAAAACTCCAAAGAACATCGTGCAACAGGCATTCAAGACGACGGTGCCAGAATATAGAGCAAGTTTTCGATAGCTGGTCAATGTGCGCACAATAGCATCAATCAATTCCACCGGAGGAAAATCGAAAAATTCGAATGTGAACTGACCGTGCGCGATGTTCTTGTCGTATGGGACTCGAATGGGATTTCGCGCACAGACTGGAGGAGCGCAGGGCTATTCAAAGCAACGCCGGGATGGGACACTCCCAACCGAGCGATAGACCCTCTCGTTCGGCGAAACAGCTACCGACTGGCCGGTTGATCAGAAATCCCTTTAGGATTTTGAATCTGCAGCGCGCCAGCATCCGCCCGCAGAACCTTGAGTTGTTGCGATGGATCCACGACTAGCCAACTTGCTGCACCCAGCAGGCACAACACAGCCGCCACCAGAAAGGACATCGTCCAACCGAATCGGCCCGCGATCCAGGGAGTGAGCGTAGCCGTGAGCGCCGCCCCTATCTGAGCTCCCATATTCATAAAGCCCGATACCGATCCGGAGGACGCGCCACCGAGATCGGCCGTTACGGACCAGAAAGAGCTTTGGGAGAGATAGAGCGCACCGGCTCCACCAGCGAGAACGACGCTGGCCAGCCGAGCGCTTTGAACTTGCGAGCCAAAAGCAATGAATATGCCGGCAACGGCGATTGCGAATGCCGCAAGAGCGCAGCGTCCAATCCGTGGTCCCCGCCATTTTGTGAGCCGATCATTGATCACCCCGCCCAAAAGGCAGCACACTAACATGGCCAGAAACGGCAACATGGTGTAAAAAGCGCTCGCCTTCAAATCCAGGCCACGCACTTTGGCAAGATAGCGATAGAACCAACTGAAGAATATCCAGGCTACATAGCCGTAACAAAAGTAGCTGAGGGTGAGGGCCCGGACTTCCCGGCTTTGGAGAACGCTCCTCCAGGACAAGAGGGCTTTCGGATCGTAGCCCGGTTGCGCTTGCGTCAGCCCCGAGCGAATCAGCGCTAACTCGGCGGCGGACACACTGGGATGCTCGGCGGGCGTGTCGCGAGCACTGAGGAACCACACCAACCCAGCCGCGAACCCGATGGCGGAGCATACCCAGAACGACGATCGCCAGCCGTAACGAACCATGATCCCGGTTATGAGCAAAGGCGTAAGGCCGGCGCCCGCGCCCACACCGGCAAAGATCCATCCGTTCGCAAGACCGCGCTCCGCGGCTGGAATCCAGCGAGCGATGAACTGATTGGCCGAGGGATAGATGACTGCTTCTCCGGCGCCCAGAAGAAATCGGATTACGATGAGCACGAGGAGCGCGCCCGCTTTCGCGGGAACCAGGGTAGTCAGGGCAGTGAAGATTCCCCACCACACCACGCCCCCGGTCAGAACCCGGCGCGGTCCGTAACGGTCAGCGAGCCAGCCGCCGACGGTCTGAAAGAGTGCGTAACCGACCAGCATGGCGCTGAACACCTTTCCCAGTTGCACATCGTTGAGTTGATAGACCTCGGCGATGGAGCCACTCGCAATGGAGATGTTTACGCGATCCAGATAAGAAACGGCGCTGAGGACAAACAGCCAGAGAACCAGAAACCAGCGCACATAACTCATCCTGGCCGTGGTCATCGCTGACTCCGGGACACGGCCGCCGCTTCCGCGGCCGGTCCCCCAGTCCGGTGCGGTGAACTGTCCAACCCGGTCTTTTGAGGACTGCGTGTCGTGATCCCCAAGACCCTCCTAACCATTTGGGTATTTCCGCCTACGCGGCGTGTTCGCGTAACAGGCGCGAAAGCTGTTCGGCAACGATTTTGTCTTCTCCCGGTTGCAGCATGAAGGCGGTCATGGCCAATCCCGGTCTTCCTTCACCGCGTCCGATCACAATGGAAGGTTTCGAATCGCGAAGCAGCTTTGAGGCCTGTTGTGGTGTCAAGGAAATGCGCGCCGCATCCCACGTAATACTCATGTGGGGTACATGATTGGCGATATCAGGCACAAAGAACGTTGTGCTCACTCCCTGAATTTTCGTGATTTCGCGCGAGATTCCTTCCAACCGGGCTTGCCATTCTTTGGCCAGAGCCTCATGGTCTTCTGCGAGAAAAAGCTCAAGTGCCTTGACCATGCCCAGGATTTCTTCCTTGCCCACCTTCTGGCTGCGGCCTAATGTGTCTTCGTGCGGGCTGTTGTTCAACAGGGCATTCGCCACCATCTCTTTGCGGCCGATCAATAGACCGGCGCATTGTGGCCCACGAATCGCCTTGCCCCCGCTGAAAGTCACAAGGTCGTAACCCATATTGGTGTAGTCCCAGAGGTGAGAAACGGGTGGGGTATCGGCTGCGGCATCATTCATGCAGGGGATGTTGTATTCCTTCGCCAGCTTAACCCATTCTTCCACCTTGATTTGTCCGGCGGCGTTGGCAAAGTTGGAGAAGTGCATCATGGCCGTGCGCTCATTTACGGCGGCTCGCAACTGATCCTGCGTTTCAATCTCGATGAGCTTGATGCCCGTCGACCGAAGTTGATGATCAAACGGATTGCGATGCGATTTCTGAATGATCACCTCCGACTTCATACCCGTTAGATCCGGTAACTGCCGGATCAAGGCCTCGTTGCCGCCAGTCAGAATGCCCGCCAGCCCGGATTGAATCGCGGCCGCCGCACCTGAGGTCACTAGCGCCGTGTATCCCTCCGGCAACTTGAGCATTTCCGCGATGCGCTTGCCTGCGGCCACCTCTAAATCCGGAATACTTACAAAGTGGCGCCCGGCCATTGTCATCACCGCTTCAAGTTCAGGGTGGGGGAGCGAGCCTCCCAGCACGGTCATGGTGCCTTCGCAATTGATAACCGTTGTAACCCCAAGTTCTTCGTAGGGATTGCCAGATTGTCCGAAACCGCTCACTCGCGTACTTGCCCTCGCAGCGCCACGATTCCGGGAAAATAACTTACGTGGCGCGAGGATCGAGCCAGCAATCACTCCCACGCTGCCGAGAAAACTGCGCCGGTTCCAATTCGAATTGAGTCGCATTAGAGGTGCTCCTTAGGGCTTACTTACGGGTCACTGCGGCAATGCAATTGATTTCCACCAGCGAGTCTCCCGGCAGCGCGGCGACCGCAACTGTCGTACGCGCCGGACCACCATGAGGAAAATAGGTGGCGAACACTTTGTGCATTCCATCCCAGTGTTCGATCTTTACCAGGTAGACATTCGCTTGCAGGATGCTGTCCATGGATCCACCGCCAATTTCCACGTGTTTCTTCACTTTGTCCATGACCATGCTGGTATGAGATTCAATCGTCCATTCCTTGGAGTCTCGACTATCGTGGGCACCCTGCCCCGAGACATAAATCAATCCATTGTGAACAATCAGCGGCATAATGACGTCTTTCTCGCCGCCCGGTTTGCCTTCGCTATTCAGCTTGCGGATACCGCCCGAATCCTGCGCTGCGGAACTCCCAGCCAATGCACGACCAGGCAATACGGTGGCAGTGACTCCCAAAGCGGAGAGCAGGGAAGCAACCCGAGCGGCAAATGTTCGGCGAGTGAAAGTTAGATTCATGTATTGTCTCCTCACGATTTTCGAGATGCGAGCATCCATCAAGGCAACGCAAAACTGAAAATGTCGCTTCCGGCAGCGATGGCTACATACTGCTTGCCGCCGATTGCATAGCTCATCGGAGATGCACTCATATCCTGCCCGGTATTGAAGTGCCACAGCGGCTTGCCAGAGCGCGCGTCCACAGCTTCAAAGGAGCCGGCATCGTCGGCGAAAAACACCAAACCACCCGCGGTTGCCATGGTTCCGCCCGATGAGTGTCCTCCGCCAATTTGCGGGTACTTCCAGGCGATGGAATTTGTGTCCAAGTTGAAAGCAATCAAAACTTTCTGAGAATTTTCACCAGGGATGCGTTTTACTCCGGTTGAATAGTAGCCGCGACCCTCCTGAAAAGTCTGCGATTTAAAAAAAAAGGTCTCACACTTCTCCAGGGCCATAAAATACACGGAATGGATGGACTCACTGTAAGACGGTGAGAACCAGTTCGTCGCCCCAGCATAGCCCGGGCAAATGCGTGTTCCGGTAGCTGTCGGTTCAACGTCCGCGCGAATGGGCCTGCCCTGCGCGTCGATACCCTTCGCCCAATTCAGCCTTTCAACGAATGGAGTGGCGGATAGAAATTTTCCATCTGTGCGATCAAGAACATAGAGGTACCCATTGCGGTTTGCCTGCACAAGCAATTTTCGTTCCGCGCCCTGGTAGATGGCATCGATCAGGATCGGAGTCTCCACCGCGTCGAAGTCGAACAGATCATGCGGGGTGAACTGGAAATACCACTTGAGTTTTCCCGTATCCGGGTCGAGCGCCAACACACAGTCGGTGTAGAGATCGTCTCCCGGACGCACACCACCTTCGAAATCAGGCGCTGGGTTGCTCGTACCCCAATAGACCGTGTTGAATTGTGGATCATAGGTGCCAGGCATCCATGTAGTTCCGCCGCCATGCAAATACAGTTTTCCGGGCCAACTTGCGGAACCGAATTCTCCTGGACCCGGTATCGTCCAGAACCTCCAGGCCAGCTTGCCAGTCATGGCATCGTAAGCGGCAAGAAAACCTCGAACACCATCATCCCCGCCGGAGGTGCCTACGAGGACTTTGTCTTTGATGACCAGCGGTGCGCTGGTTGCGCCGTAGTTCTTGTTCCAGTTCGCATACGCCACGTCCCAGATGAGATTCCCGGAGCGCACATCCAGGCAGAGTAGATGCGCATTGTCTGTCTCCATGTAGATCCGGTCGTGCCAAACTGCGACCCCGCGATTGATATGCCCGGAGGCATCGTCGATCAATCCTTCCGAAATCGGCCACGAATGGTGCCACACCATGCGTCCGGTGCGCGCATCGAGGGCGGAGGCGTCGTTCGCCGCAGTTACGAACATCATTCCATTGACTACAACTGGAGTGACCTCTAGCCGGCTTGTATTACGGGCATGAAAGACCCACTGCACACGCAGTCCGACAAGATTCGCCGGATTGATTTCAGAGAGGCTGCTGAAACGGCGTCCCGAATAGTCTCCGTTGTAGGAGATCCAATTAGCCGCCGGAGGTTGAAGCAGAAGGTCCTCGGAGCGGACGTTGATTGCTGCGGATATGTTCCCTGGAGCGGTATCGCCGGCAAGAGCGGTCCAGCATGTGAAAAGAACGGCAATGAGTACAGCCTTGCGCATTCTACGAACCCTTCCGCAATTTCGTGATTTCAATCTCACCCAAACTCCCGCGATCGATATCCTGTGCATCATGCAGGTGGATGGATAGCCCGGTTGCTTCGGGAGATGGCAACGCGCCCATGGTGCTCGATGATACAAAGCTGACTGGGGCCACTAGAAGAACGCCAAATCGAAGACCCACGGTGGAGGCATCCACCACCCCGAATCTCGTCGCTGTCCCCGGCCTAGAGAGGTTTCGCAAACGCTGCCTCCGGCGCAATATGCTTCTGCAGGGGCGGGCGGCTACTAGGTGGGCGGTATCCCAGCTCTCGCGAAATTTGCAATCCTGCCGACTGAATCAGTGGCGCGAGCTGTCGCAGTCGAACGGCCGCCATGCGCACCATGGGCGCCGTGATACTGAGGCTGGCATTGACGCAGCCAGCGTCATCCCAGATGGGTGCTGCGGTGCATCGGATGTGAAGCTCATGCTCTTCCAGATCGCAGGCATAGCCGCTTTTCCGGACCCGGTATAGTTCAGCCTCTAACTCCTGAAGATTCCCCACCGTATTCGGTGTCAGGCGCTTCAGCCCCAACAGGGGGAGAACCCTTTTCCGCTCCTCGTCAGGCATGTAAGCCAGCATGACCTTGCCGACGGCGGTGCAGTACAACGGAACGGCCGCGCCGATGCGTGAGTGAATGCGCAACGGTTCGGGCGAATCCAGCTTCTCGACATAAACTGCGGACAGTCCGTGGCGCACGGTCAAATGAGTGGTTTCGCGTGTTTGCCGATTCAATTCCTGAAGGTACGGCAGACTTACGCGGCGAATATCGAGCTGGCCCAAAGCTGCCTGGCCGATTGCGAAACAGGTGATTCCTAAGTGATACACGCCGTCTGCGCTGCACTTCAAGAAGCCCGAGGCTTCCAGGTTCGCCAGGAAGCGGTGAACCGTACTCACCGGCAGGCGCGACCGGCTTGCGACCTGTTTGGCAGCGAGGCCCTGCGGTGACTCGGTGAACAGTTGCAGAAGACGCAACCCACGCTGCAGAGCGGTAATGGTGTAGCTTCGTTTTTGAGAACCGGTCATAAACGAGAAGAGTCCGATCACAAAATGAAAGTGCAAATTATCTGATGAAAGTCACAATTGTGCAAGTAGATCTCTGGTCCTACAGCCGCCCGAACTTTTTGACGGCTTCGACAATCGATTTCATTTGCTCGATTACTGCGTACATCGAGTGTTCTTTGAAATCCATTTGCTGGGCGAGCTGCAGCACTTCCGGGGCTTTAGCCTTGGGGACGACCACGACCCCATCACTGTCCGCCACGATAATGTCGCCCGCATCGACAGTCACACCGTCGCAGGTCACCGGCACCTGAGAACCTCCGAATCGATAGTGATGGACCGATGTGGAGGGCACAATGCCAATCGCATACACCGGGAACCCGATCTTGCGCAAATACGCAACGTCGCGAACTCCTCCATCGATGACTGCTCCGGCGTACCCTCGGGCTGCCATCGCGGTGCCCATCAGTCCTCCCATTCCCGCAATGTCGGCGCCGTCCTCGACCACCATCACGTAAACAGAATCAGTGGATCCCTGATCGATCGCTCCCAGCATACCGTTCAGCGCAGTTGGGTCACTGTTGCCTTCGTCTTTCTTGAGCTGAACCGTGCGAGCAAAGCCGGCAAACTTCGTGGTGAAGATCGGTTGCATGCGGTGAGTCATGTACATGCGTCGGCCGGTTAATTGCTCCAGGGCATCTGACACCGAGGCCACTTCGACGCGACGAAACTCTGCAATCAAAGCGGCGTCGGATAGCGGCGCCGGGGGCGTCCCCGTCTGCGCCCGCAGGAGTCGAGTTCCGGACAAGACGGCGCATAGAAAACCGATGGCTACCACGGACGCCGCAAAAGTCTGGTACTTCACACGATCAAGGAACCTGTTCATTACGTCCTCCAGGATGCACACATTGTCCGCGGACTTTAACACTGTTTTTCGTCGAGAGGAAGGGCGAAGGGATCACGGAGGAACCAGAATGAAAATCGCATCACAAAATAGAACGTCCCCGATTGTTCATCTGGGGTGTCACTGTCGGACTACCACGCAGCGGAGCCCTGGCTCGGAGTGGAAAGCGGTTGGTTTTTTCCCGCGACGCCTTCGACCTCGCTCTGTTTTGGTAATCCAATCGGGAAACCGATTGCTGAAGGCACAAAAAAGGTTGACATGCCCACAGCGAGTGCGATAAACACCCTCATCCCGTGTCCGTGCTGGATTTTCAAAACTCGCATTCGCATTTTCAGTGGGTGAAAGTGTCGTACAAATGTACCGGTTGGCGGGGATCCGCTATGCGTAGGCATGTGTGGGTTGGGGTTGTAGGATTTACGGTTGTACTTTTTGTGCCGGCGCTGGGGTCGGCAAGGGTCTCCGGAAGTATCTCCGCGTTGTGACGGACGCGGCAGGAGCAGTGGGGAATTGAAAGCCTTAATGTTGAAACCTGAGTTGGACTCGCAACACCGAATTTGTTTGCCGCGCGAATCTGCAGACTGAGATGGTTTCGTCGATGCTCGTAGTTCCCAAATCGTTTTGTGCCTTGGTAGGCGTGCTGACAGCACTTTGGGCTGCCAACAGCTTCGTCGCCCAGTCGCAAACCCAGCCGCAAGTTTCGCGCCAGAAAAACGTCAGGCCGATTTCGCTGCCGGGCAAGCAAACTTTCGCGTCTACCTGTGCGAATTGCCACGGTCTCGATGGCAGGGGCGGCGAACGGGCGCCGAATATTGCGGAAAGACCAAGAGTGCAACAGCTTTCCGATGTTCAACTCTTCAAGATCATTGAGAATGGCATTCCCGGGACCGGAATGCCTGCGTTTCACTCCCTGGAGAGTTCCGGCATCCAGGCAGTCGTAACTTACTTGCGAACCTTGCAAGGAGCAAAGAATACGGTCCGACTGCCCGGCGATCCCGGGCGCGGGGAAACCATTTTCCTTGGCAAAGCGGGATGTGCCGGCTGCCACATGGTTGCCGGCAAAGGTGGTTTCATCGCTTCTGATCTGTCCGCCTACGCTCACACGCACACCGTGGAACAAATTCGAAACGAGATCACCAAGCCCACGGTCAGCAACGACCGTCAGGCGCGAGTCGTGACCGCGACCATCTGTAACGGCGAGAAATACACGGGTAGAATCCGCAACGAAGATAATTTCTCTGTGCAGTTGCAGACTCTGGACGGGACTTTTCTCTTCCTCGCGAAATCAGAGCTCGAAACGTTGGAATACAGTTCCCGAACTCTGATGCCCTCGGACTACGGCTCAACACTCAGCTCCAGGGAATTGAACGATATTGTCAGCTACTTGATGAGTACAGCCGGCGCTGGAAACAGCCAATCGCCAAACACTGAGAGAGGGTTTGAAGAGCAATAGACAATGATCGGCGAGGTCAACTCGGAAGTTCCCTTGAGGGGAGGCGCGCCCTCTTGAATTGCAGCATTAAAGTCCTGCGTATCTTCATCATTGCGACCTTGCTGCTTATTGCAGTAAGCGCAGCAGGCTTTCGCCGAATCGCAGCCTTGCCTGGAGAATTTCAATTGCAGGCCAATTCGCCGCAATTCTGGGATCTGGTGGATCACAACCCAAGGTTGAGCGTTGTGAGCACCGGTTTTGGGTTTACCGAAGGTCCGGTGTGGGATCAGGCGGGCTTCCTCTACGTAAGCGACGAAACCGTCAACAAGATTTACCGGCTCTATCTCGATGGCAGGAAGGAGGAAGTAATTGCACTCGGCGACCCTGACGGTAACACCTTCGACCGACAACATCGGCTGATCGATTGCGCCAGCGTATTGCGTGCCATCATCGAGGTAACTTCCGATGGGAAATACAGAGTACTAGCCGATCACTACGAAGGGAAGAAGCTTAACAGTCCAAATGATGTGATCGTTGGGCCGGATGGAGCGCTGTATTTCACGGATCCGACCTTGGATCTGGTTGCTGGTGAAAAGCAGGAGACTCCTTTCCAGGGTGTCTACCGCCTAGATGCGAAAGGCAACGTGCAGTTACTCACCAAGGATCTCAGCCAACCCAATGGTCTTGCCTTTTCTCCGGACGGCAAGCACTTCTATGTCGATGACAGCAAAGAGAGAAATATCCGCGTATACGACGTTGCCCTTGACGGAACACTTAGGAATGGCCGAATCTTCGGCGAAGAACCGGGTGGGAAGGGCGATGGGGTGCCCGATGGAATAAAAGTGGATAAAGACGGCAACCTCTTTGTCACCGGGCCGGGAGGTATCTGGGTCTGGGACGCAAAAGGCAACCACCTTGGCACAATTGTCATGCCAGAGCAGCCGGCAAATCTGAATTGGGGTGATAAGGACTATAGGACGCTCTACATTACGGCCAACACGTCTGTGTACCGCCTTGAGATGAAGACGCAAGGGTTCGTACCGTATCTATGAACAGGCGTCCGGAAGTCCGTAGCCGTTATTGGTAATCCATGTCACTGACGATCAAAAGTAAGGAGGTGTGCCGGTGGGATCTGGTCGCTTTGGGCGAGGTCATGTTGCGTTTCGATCCCGGAGACCGGCGTGTCTGGACGGCTAGAAACTTTGAAGTGTCGGAAGGTGGAGGAGAATACAACGTTGCGCGCGGCCTTAAGCGCTGCTTTGGCCTGGACACGGCGATCGTCACCGCATTTGCCGACAATCCCATTGGCCGACTGCTGCAGGATCTCATCTATCAGGGCGGAGTCGACCAATCGCTGATTCGTTGGGTGGAGTACGACGGCATCGGCCGCTCCGTCCGCAACGGGCTTAATTTCACCGAGCGCGGTTTCGGGATCCGGCCGGCATTGGGCTGCTCGGACCGCGGCCACACCGCGATTTCTCAATTGCCGCCCGGGCAGATCGATTGGGAGGATATTTTTGGCCGCTGCGGGGCCCGCTGGTTCCATAGCGGCGGTATCTTTTGCGCTCTCTCCGAGAGCACTCCCGATGTGGCGCTCGAAGCGATGAAGGCCGCCCGCCGGCACGGGACGGTCGTTTCCTACGATCTGAATTACCGGGAATCTCTGTGGAAGGGTGCGGGCGGAAAGAAGCGCGCACAAGAAATCAATCGCCGCCTCGCGCCATTGGTCGATGTGATGCTCGGAAACGAGGAAGATTTCACCGCGTCTCTTGGATTCGAGGTTCCTGGCCTCGACGAGCACATCTCCAAGATCGAGGCAGAGGCATTCAAGA
Organism: Candidatus Sulfotelmatobacter sp.; assembly: GCA_035511455.1. Lineage (GTDB taxonomy): Bacteria > Acidobacteriota > Terriglobia > Terriglobales > Acidobacteriaceae > Sulfotelmatobacter. The sequence goes on from DATKFH010000140.1 coordinate 21,120, forward strand.
AGATGATTGCGGCAGTCACCCAGGAATTTCCTTTTCAGGTAGTCGCCACTACTCTCCGCAAGGCAAAGACCGCCACCCTCAATGATTGGGGAGCCATTTGCTGGCAAGAAGGTTCCTTCTACCAGGCGAAGCCGCGAGAGAATCTGGAAATCTTCGACCGGGTCGGTGGCGGCGATTCGTTCGCCTCCGGATTGATCTACGGATTTCTGAGCGGACAGGGGCCGCAATGGGCGGTTGAATGCGGTGCCGCGCATGGCGCACTGGCCATGACTACGCCCGGCGACACGACGATGGTGACCTTGAAGGAAGTCATGCAGGCAATGCGTGGAGCAGGAGCGCGGATCGAGCGCTAGTTTTACAAAAATGGCTCGGAACGAGACGGGATGACGAAAGAAGAGAATCGCAAGCGAATCGCAGACGTAGGAATCATTCCGGTTGTGCGTGCCTCATCCGCGCACCAGGCACTACTGGCTGTAGAAGCTATACGTGCGGGCGGCATCTCAATTGTCGAAGTGACAATGACCGTGCCGGGTGCGATCGAAGTCATCGGGCAATTGGCGAAGACCGCGGGCGGTGACGTTCTGATTGGAGCGGGCACCGTTCTGGACGCAAAAACGGCACAGCAATGCCTCGATGCCGGCGCTGAATTTCTGGTAAGCCCCGGTTTCGATGCGCAGACCGTAAAGCTTGCACGAGAGAAAGGAATTCTCGTTATCCCAGGAGCGCTGACCCCGACAGAAATCATCACGGCTTGGAACGCTGGCGGCGATCTGATAAAAATCTTTCCCTGCGGGGCGGTAGGTGGGGCCAAGTACATCAAAGCGCTCAAAGGTCCGTTGCCTCAGGTGCCCGTGATCCCCACCGGCGGAGTTAATTTTGACACCGCGGCTGACTTTATTCTCGCCGGAGCCGAGGCCTTAGGCGTGGGCGGAGAGCTGGTATCCGCCTCGGCGCTCAAGTCGGGTAAGACAAATCAGATCACAGAGGCCGCACGAAGATTTGTAGCCATCGTGCGCGAAGCTCGCCAGCGCAATCATTCATGAAAGCCTGCGCTGTGGAGGAATCTGGCTGCCACATGATCGATGGTTCGCCATTTCGGCGGTGGAAAAGATGTCCGGACAAGTGGACAGTAAAGGCGAAGAGGACTTAAAGTCTGCACGTGATCAGCCGCACCAGTTGGGATCTCGTTTATGTTTACGCCCAGAGGCATGGCGACAGGACGGCGGTGGTCGATTCGCAGGGAGCGTTCACTTATCGCGATTTGCTTGATGCATCGTCGCGGGTAGCCACAGCGCTGCTTGCTGGCCAACAGGATCTTCACGAAGATCGCGTGGCCTTTCTGGTAACTCCGGGATTTCAGTGGGTGGCGGTGCAGTGGGGCATTTGGCGGGCAGGCGGCGTTGCCGTTCCCTTACCACTAAACTCTACGAAGCCTGAGCTGGAATATTTTATCGACGACACCGCAACCTCGACCTTGATATTCGACGCTTCTGGAGCCACTGTTCTGGGACCACTCGCCGCCCGTGGTGTTCGCGCCTTGCCATGTGAGCACCTTGGCTCCATCCAGCCGACGGAATTGCCGGAAATAGCCAGTCCGCGGCGCGCCATGATTCTTTACACGAGCGGCACGACGAGCCGGCCGAAAGGCGTAGTTACAACTCATGACAATATTACGGCGCAAATCATCAGCCTGGTGGAAGCTTGGGAGTGGTCGGCTGACGATTGCGTTTTGCTGTGCCTGCCGTTGCACCACGTGCACGGGATCATCAACGTTGTGTCCTGTGCGCTGTGGTCGGGCGCGACGTGCCAGATGCTGCCGCGCTTCGATGCGAATACGGTGTGGGACCGAATCGCCGGTGGGAGCGTAACGTCGTTCATGGCGGTGCCGACCGTTTACGCGAAGCTCAGCGCCGCATGGGACGCGGCTTCGCCGACGCGACGCGCGGAGCTAACACAAGCATGCGCCAGGTTGCGCTTGATGGTGTCCGGTTCAGCGGCGTTGCCAGTGAGTACGCTCCAACGCTGGAAGGAAATCAGCGGCCATACTCTTCTCGAGCGCTACGGCATGACGGAGATTGGCATGGCGCTGTCGAACCCGTTGCGAGGCGAGCGCGTGCCTGGGAGCGTCGGTACACCATTGCCGAGCGTCCAAGTTCAGCTTGTCGGAGAGAGTGGCAAACCGGTTCCTCCAGGAACGTCGGGCGAAATCGAAGTCCGTGGTCCAAACGTGTTCCTGGAATACTGGGGCCAACCCGACGCGACACGCGATGCCTTCCGCGAGGGCTGGTTTCGCACCGGCGATACTGCGGTGGTTGAAGGCGGTGTCTATCGCATTCTTGGCCGGACGAACGTGGACATCCTCAAGACGGGTGGACATAAGGTGTCCGCGCTGGAGATTGAGGAAAGGCTGCGTGAACATCCCGCGGTGGCGGAATGTGCCGTAGTCGGCGTGCCCGATCCAGAGTGGGGAGAGCGCGTCGCGGCTGCGGTAGTGCTGAATGACGGCCATTCCCTGGATCTGTCATCTTTCCGTGCATGGGCCAGGGAATCACTGGCGGCTCACAAGCTGCCTTCCCGCCTTCTCGTGCTGGATTCGCTGCCTCGCAATGCGGTCGGAAAAGTGATCAAGCCTGCACTGGCAGCGATGCTTCAGACCTCGGGCGATCCCAAGATCTAGATCTGCCTCCTCGCTTTGCGTGTTATGCTCCTGCCCACGAAGGAGGACGGTGAATCGCCCGATCCGCACGAAGCTTTCACGGCAGCAAATCACTGGATTCTGGGGCGCATGGGCCGGCTGGACGCTGGACGGCATGGATTCGGTCATCTATGCGCTGGTCCTCAGCCCCGCCCTCATGGAACTCCTTCCGCGGTCCGGTTACAAAGCCACTCCTGCCAATGTCGGGTTCGCCGGATCGATCCTGTTTGCTCTCTTCCTTGTGGGATGGGGACTATCGCTGATTTGGGGGCCGCTTGCCGACAGGTTCGGGCGCAGCCGCGTGCTCGCGGCCACCATCTTCGTTTATGCGATGTTCACGGGTCTTGCTGCGTTATCGCAGACGGTGTGGCAATTGGGATTGTTTCGGCTGCTGGCAGGGATTGGAATAGGTGGGGAGTGGGCGCTGGCGGGAACCTATGTTGCCGAAGCGTGGCCGGAAGACCGCCGCAAAATGGGCGCGGGATACTTGCAGACGGGCTATTACGCAGGTTTTTTTCTGGCTTCCGCCCTCAACTACACGATCGCAACACGCTACGGCTGGCGTGCCATGTTCTGGTGCGGGCTGACGCCTGTCGTCTTAGCCGTAGTAGTTTTGTTGCAGGTGAAAGAATCCGAGCGTTGGCAAGAAAAGGCGAAGCTGGAAGCCGAGGGCGGACTTTCGTCTCTGCGTCACATCTTCAATCCTCCTTACACAGGGCGCACGCTGGTCAACACGTTCCTACTGGCCTCGGCCATTTGCGGCTTGTGGGCGGCAGCCGTTTATGCACCGACAGCGGTCATCAGCCTGGCCAAACGCGAGGGCATGTTGCAGCCGCAAGCCGTGCGGATGTCTTCCTTCGGCATGGGTTTGCTGTCGTTGGGGACGATCCTTGGATGCCTTGCGGTTCCTCCCTTGGCCGAACGAATTGGCCGCAAGCGAACTCTGGCCTTCTATTTCCTGGGGATGGCGGTCTGCATCTTGCTGAGCTTCGGCTGGGCCTTCTACCTGCCGCAGGGACTGCGTCGATTCATCGGCGTGCTGTTCTTCCTGGGCTTCTTTGGCGGGAACTTCGCGCTCTTCAGTCTTTGGCTGCCGGAACAATATGCGACCACAGTTCGCGCGACCGCGTTTGCCTTCACCACTTCGTTCGGACGTTTCATCGCCGCTGGAGTGAACTTCGGGATCGGAGCACTGGTCAGCCGCATGGGGACTCTCGGCAAGCCGGTTGCGTTTACAGCGATTGCCTTCGGAATCGGATTGTTCGTCATTCCCCTCGCCGCGGAAACCCGGGGAATAGTCCTGCCTGACTAAAGGACCCAGCAGCGCCGGATCAGTGTCTTCTGCCGACGGCCACTGGTGGGCCACTTTTGTTTGCTACCGCAATTGGCAGTGCTTCAGGGTGTGATGGCAAGGACCCGCAGAGGACTGCCGGAGCCGCCGACGATTTTCAATGGAGCGGCGATGACGACGGCGCCGGTTGGCGGAAGCTGATCAAGGTTGGACAGACTGGCCAACCCAAACTTGCCGCTGCCGTGCATCAGATAGTGGTTCGGGAAGGGTGGATCAAAGGTCGCTGCCTGACCGGCATCGGTCCCGACCGTTTCCACGCCGACGCCTAGCACATCCCGTTCCTGGGCGAGGAGAGCAGAACTCTCCTTGGCCAATCCCGGAGTGTGAGGACCATTCTCCTTTCGGTTGATGTAGTCCTTGGGGTCTGTCCGCTTCGACCAGTCACTACGCAGGAGAACCCAAGCCCCCACGGGAATGAGGCCGTGCTGATCCTCCCACTGGCGGATACGCTCTGGGGTCAGCAAATAGTCTGGATTTCTTGCCACGTCTGAACTGATGTTGATCACACAGGCAGGTCCGACGAATTTCTTCGGCGGGATGCGATCCACGGTGTTGTCCGGAAGGTCCTTGCCCGAGACCCAGTGGACAGGGGCGTCAAAATGGGTGCCGGTGTGCTCGCCTGTCTCGAACGCATTCCAGTACCAGGCGGGGCCGCGCTCATCGTAGTGCGACAGTTCCCAGATTTTGAACGCGGGCGTGTTGTTCCACTGTGTTGGCAGAGGCAACAGAGGTGTCTGCGGACTCAAGGGCAGGGTCAGATCAACGACCTTCAGCCGGCCAGCGCTAAGTTCCTCGAGCAGTGTGGCCAAGACGAGAGACATTGGGGCTCCTCTTGAAGATTTTCATCCGACACTCCATGTCCGCTTGAGCGCGGTCTGTACGCCGCTTCAGCGCGCTTTAAGCGATTGGATATGCCGGCGGAATTGAAATCGATTCTCAAGCAACGACAGGTCGGTGACGTAGGCGGCGGGACCCTTGGCTTCGACCTTGGCGATGATAGTTGTCAGTTCATTGCCCTCGAGGGCAGCGGTCACGGCGTCCTTAAAACTCTCTACCCTACGGACTGTGGTTGCCCGGGGAATTCCAGAGGAACGGGCGATCCCTTCCAGGTCTGCGCCTGTGCTCGTCGCTGTCGGGAAACCGCCGACCGAGAGCAAACTCTCGTTGTCGAAGACGACGTGGAGCAGTTTTTTGGGGCGATAACGTGCCATTGTGCTGAGACTGCCAAGGTTCATCAAGAGCGAGCCATCGCCATCGAAGACAATCACTCTCTGTTCGGGCAGGCACAGAGCTAGGCCCAACCCGGTTGAAGATGCCATTCCCATCGCATGTTGCAGATAGAAAAAGTTGGGACGGTGCCCCAGGGAGTGCAACTCAGCCGCCACCGCTCCCATGATGGTGACGACGAGACAGTTTTCCAGTTCCAAATAAACCGACCGAAGACAGTCAAGGCGCAGCATCACTCCTCCCACATGAGGTCGCGTGTCAAGAGAAGCGCGACGGGCTGCAAACTGCTTTCGGCGAGGGTCTGCGCCTGCCGGATCCGCTTTTTCACGGTCTCCAAGGCATCAAGGAAAAAATAAGGAATGCCCAATGCTCGCAAAAGCGGTTCGGTAACGTTGCCGCCTTGTGTCTGCCACGGGTCGCGCTCTCCAATTGAGCCGCGGTAGCTGATCAGCATCAACAGAGGGATCTTGTATAGATGCGCGAAAGAAACGATGCCGTTAATGGATGCCAGGAAGCCGTGGTTCTGCATCAGCATGGCCGACTTGACTCCTGCAAAGTGTGCTCCGGCCGAAATGCCGACGCCTTCCTCCTCCTTTGCCAGTCGAACTAGAATCATCTCGGGGTCCTCGTCCGTCAACCGGATGAGATGTACCAACCAGGTCTCCGGAAGAGCTGAGACCAGGCGGATGTCGCATTCTTTCAAGGCATCGTAGATCAGCTTGGAACTGGTCGAGGAAACCGGCATCTGTTTGCTTTCAGGTTGACGAGCGTCGCAGCGGAGTATAGGTTTGGCGCTGCTCATTTTGCAAGACTTCAGGGCTGACTTTTGCGATTTAACTAGGAGCACAGGCTTGGAAGCCCAATCCCGAAACGTTCTCAATCGCGACATTCCATCCGGACTAAATGCGAGTTTTCCCATTGAAGCGGTTCGTGCCGCTTTTCCTGCATTGACTCGGACTCCGGGATTCATCTTTTTCGACAATGCGGCGGGCGCCCAGGTTCCACAGATCGTGCTGGACGCGGTAAATCATCATCTTCTCGAGTGCAATGTGCAGCGAGGGGGACGCTACGCGAAAAGCCTTGAAGTGGACGAGACCATTTTGCGTGCACGGCACAGCGTCGCCGACCTTGTGAACGCTCGCGACGCAAGCGAAATCGCGTTCGGCATGAACGCCACTTCCTTCATACGGTTGGTGAGTTTGGCGATCGGGCAAACGCTCGATAAGCGGAACGAGATTGTGGTAACCGATATGGACCACGAAGCGAACGTCGCCACGTGGCTGGTGTTGGAACGGAGCGGATCAAGAATCCTTTGGTGGAAGATGAGGGACGATGGAATCCTGCACATTGACGACCTCGTCCCGCTGGTTTCTTCGAAGACGCGGCTGGTGGCCTGCACGCTTACTTCGAATGCCATCGGCTCGATTGTGGATGTCACGGCGGCCGCAAGAGTGGCACACGCGGCCGGCGCCGAAATCTTTCTCGACGCCGTGCATTACGGTCCTCACGGTCTGATCGACGTGCAAGCCTTTGATTGCGATTACCTGGTCTGTTCGGGTTACAAGATTTTCGGTCCCCATATGGGATTTCTGTGGGGACGCCGCGAACTGCTTCAAAGGCTCCCGACTTTCCGAGAGGATTTCATCGCCGACGAGCCACCCGGGAAAATTGAAGCTGGCACTTTTATTTACGAAAATGTGGCGGGGATGGATGCCGCGATACGCTACCTGGAAGCCCTGGGCGGTAGCATGACCGGGAACGGCCGAAAATCAGAATCGAGGCGGGCCGCTTTGCAAAGGGCGTTTAAGAGCATTCGCGCCTATGAAGAATCGCTTTCGCTCGAAATGCTCCGAGTGCTGAACGATTGCGGCGCGGTCGTGTACGGCGTGGCGGAAAAAGAGCGGGTCCATGAACGAGTGCCAACATTATGCTTCAATTTACCGGGTGTGCCTCCAGCAAGAGTCACCGAAGAGCTCGCCAAGCAAAATGTTGGCGTGCGCGATGGCCACATGTATACGCCGCGGCTTATGAGGCGACTGGGGCTTGCCACAGAGAGTGGCGTGGTTAGAGCGTCGTTAGTGCACTACAATACCGTCGAAGAGGTGCACAGTTTCGGGAGAGTGCTGGCTGAGATCACAAAATCGTGCTGAGCGTTGGCAGATATGACTGATCAACAACGTTCAGCGGCCGGGGCCACGGTTGCCGCTAAGACGCCTCCGGAGCCGGAAGTGGAAGGTCTTCACCGCCGGTTGGGCCAAAGGCAGCTCACTATGATGGCCATTGGCGGCGCCATCGGCGTGGGTTTGTTTTTAGGTAGTAGCGTGACCATCCGCCTGGCTGGACCCGCCGTCATTCTTTCCTATTTGCTAGGGGCAGGCATCGCTCTGATCATGTCCTATGCGCTGGCGGAGATGGCAGTCGTGCATCCTGTCGCCGGTGCGTTTGGAGTTTACGCGGAGAAGTACCTCAATCCCTGGGCCGGTTTTTCGGTTCGAGCCACTTACGGAGTCGCACAGATCATTGCCATCGGTGCTGAAGTCACCGCCGCCGGAATCTACATCTCCTTTTGGTTTCCCGGTGTTCCGCAGTGGATTTGGGTGGTGTTGGTTTCAGCTGCTCTGGTGGCGCTGAATTCCATGCAGGTCAATCGCCTGGGTGAGTTTGAATATTGGTTTGCCATGATCAAGGTGGCTGCGATCGTCAGCTTCATCATTATTGGATTATCTTTGATTGCTGGCATTGGTCCCCGGGGCGCGATTGGCTTGGCCAATTTAACTCAGCACGGAGGATTCTTGCCTGCGGGATGGAAAGGAGTCTGGCTTTCGCTCACCATCACCGTCACCAGTTACATGGGAGTGGAAATCATCGCTGTCACAGCCGGTGAGGCCGAACATCCGGAGGTTACGATTCCGCGCGCAATGCGAAGCATTGTCTGGCGGCTTATTTTGTTCTATGTGCTGGCGATTGCGATTATGGTGACGATGGTTCCCTGGAATCAGACTGGCCGCTCATCCACGCTTTCTGGTAGTCCTTTTGTGTTCGCATTCGCAGCGGCACATATCCCGTTCGCCGCTGCGATCATGAACTTCGTAGTGCTGACGGCGGCCCTGTCGAGCGTGAATACTAACCTTTACCTTTCTACTAGAATGCTTTTCTCGCTAGGTCGGGGAGGCTATGCTCCGGAATGGATGGGGAAAGTGAGCCCCAATGGGGTACCGCATCGGGCGCTGCTGGCTTCAACTGCAGGTATCGTCGCAGCCATTGTGCTAGCCATCTTTGCCCCCAAGAATGCCTTCCTCATGCTTTATGGGACCGCAGTCGCGGGCATGCTCTTCGTATGGCTGGTGATTCTCAACACGCACCTTCGTTTTCGCCAAGCGATTACAAGAGAGTGGCTCTTGAGGTTGCCCATGCGTCTATGGGCCCACCCGTTGTTTACTTTGGTCGGGATTCTGTTGCTTCTTGCGATCTCGGTTACAACCTTCTTTGTTGACGGGTTGCAATGGTCCGTTCCAGCATTTGTCGTTTTCCTAGCTATTATTTCGCTCTTGTATGTGCAAGGACGGCGGGACAAGGCCCCACTACCCGAACAACTTGTTGTTGCCGCAAGTGCCAGACCCGGCGATTCACAACAAAACCCTTAGTAGTGGTTTGCGGTAGAGGGGGAGATTCCGCAAGGAGAACGCGAGATGGCCGAAGCCTGCGAAGAGGTTTACTCTTCGCTGCACCTGCGATTCAAAGGCGATTTGTTGCGCCGTGGTGAACTCGGCTACGAAGAAGCGCGTACCATTTGGAATCGCATGGTAGCTCGCACGCCGAGGCTTATCGCGCGGTGCGCAGATGTAAGCGATGTGCAGGCCGCAGTCCGAGCCGCCTCTCAGATCGGAATCCTTACGGCTGTCCGTTGTGGGGGGCACAGCCTTGCAGGTTTTAGCACGTGTGACGGCGGCTTGGTGATTGACCTATCGAGAATGCGCCAGGTCAGTGTTGATCCCGAGGCGCGCCGGGCCAAGATCGCCGGAGGTTGTTTGTTGGGGTCAATTGATACCGCAACCCAGAAAGCCGGGCTGGTCTTTCCTGCCGGAGTGGTCTCTCACACCGGAGCTGCCGGACTGATCTTGGGCGGAGGTACCGGATGGCTCACCCGCCGATTTGGATTGTCATGTGACAACGTCGAGGGGTTCACTCTCGTCACGGCGGTTGGTTCGCTCGTACACGCCAACGCAAAGGAGAACCCGGATCTATTCTGGGCCCTGCGTGGAGGAGGCGGGAACTTCGGAGTGGTGACAGAATTCGAAGTGAAACTCCATCCGCTGAAGTCTGTTGTGCTCGCGGAAGGATTGTCTCCCGAGTCTGAAATTCGCGGGCTCCTTGAATGCTGGAGAGACTTCATGGCCGAGGCACCACTCGACTTGAAATGGAACATCGACCTGCGCCTGGCCCCGCACTCGAAGAAAACACCCATCGAACTGCGCGGACGGCCCGTGGCCAGCAGTTCCCTGATTTGGACTGGTGTCCCCAACGCCGGGCGTTCATATCTGCAGCGTGCGCTCTCCATGTGCAATCAGGATTCGGTAAGAAGCAAGATTGTGTCGTTCATAAACCTGCAAACGATGGCAGATTCCGATTTCCCGCACGGCCGCCGCTATTACACCAAGTCGGGATATTTCACTTATCTTGACGACCTCAGTATCGATCGCTTGGTGGAGGCAGTCGCCACCATTCCGTCATCGGAAACGCAGATTGAACTTGCCTATCTTGGCGGCGCGGCGGCGCGGATCGGAGCGGACGAGACCGCATTCGGTGATCGTAGCGCTCCTTTCCTCTTGAACTTATTGGCGAACTGGTCGCAGCCATCCGCTGACGCCGGCAATATTGCCTGGATTCGCGGAATCTTTAACAAGCTTCGGCCTGCAATGAAACCGGGGGTTTACATAAACTTCATGAGCGGCGATGAACAGGATCGTGTGCCTGAGGCTTATCACGAACGATGGGAGCGCATAGTAGCAGTCAAGTCGCACTATGATCCCAAAAACTTCTTCCGGCTGAATCAAAACGTTCCACCACGGAGACTCGTAGCAACGAACTCGTAGCTGAGCCCCCCACAAAGGCGGGGCGGATTGAGGGGTCGGTTAGATACGTGGCCAAAGACTCGGGCATAATAGCTTCACTCACTCGAGTTTCAAGAATGGAGTCCGGCACTTGCAGAAATTCGGAGCGCGTCTGGCGCGTCGTATCGTTAGGTGTGGTTTTCTTTTGCTGACCTTACTGTTACTCACCATTGCTTCCTCTGCCCAGTCGGTTCCGCCGGAACTCATAAACGGGATCAAATGGCGCCTGATCGGACCTTTCCGTGGCGGACGCGCAGTTGGAGTCGCCGGCGTGCCGGGCGACTCCAGAACTTTTTATTTTGGTGCGGTCAACGGCGGGATTTGGAAAACGACGGATGCCGGAGTTGTCTGGAAACCGATCTTTGACGGCCAGCCCGTAGCCTCCATTGGCGCGCTGGCCGTGGCTCCCTCCGATCCTAAAACGATCTATGCCGGAACCGGCGAATCCGACATACGCGAGGATCTCTCCTCCGGCAAAGGCGTGTTTAAATCCACTGATGCTGGCGCCACGTGGAATCACATCGGCCTGGAGGACACTCGCCAGATCAGCCGCATTGTCATTGACCCGCTGAATCCGAATGTCGTCTATGTCGGTGCTCTAGGACACATTTTTGGCCCGAGCGAACAGAGGGGTGTCTACAAATCGGTCGATGGAGGAGGGCATTGGACGCGGGTTCTCGATCTGGGGCCTGAGATCGGCATTTCAGATCTGGCGATGTGTTCCGACGCCCCGCAGCTTTTGTTTGCCGGCGCTTGGCATGTGCGGCGTCCGCCGTGGAGCACCTATGCTCCGATTGATGGACCCGGCAGCGGCCTTTACCGTTCGCAGGATGGTGGCAAGACGTGGGCTCGTCTCGACGGAAACGGTCTGCCAGACGGCGATTGGGGGCGCGTGGGAGTTGACGTTGCGCCGGGCGGCAAGCGCGTGTATGTGCTCATCGCTCTCCAGTCCGAGATGCAGTCCCAAACGCAAGGTAGAAAATCAGGTCTGTATCGTTCCGACGATGGCGGCAACACTTGGGTCCTAGCGAACTCCGCTCCTCCTCTTACCAGCCGGGCGTGGTACTTCAATCGCATCACCATTGATCCACACAATCCCGACGTAGTCTACATTCCGAATGTAGCTCTTTATCGCTCCGAAGACGGCGGAAAGACGGTCTCGGTCGTGCGCGGAGCGCCGGGCGGCGACGATTATCACGAGCTTTGGATCGATCCGCAAAATTCTGCCAGCATGGTTCTCGGAACGGACCAGGGAACTACCATCAGCCTCAACCGCGGCCTCACCTGGAGCAGTTGGTACAACCAGCCCACAGCGCAGCTCTATCATGTGACGACCGACAACCAGTTTCCCTACGTCGTCTACGGCGCGCAGCAAGATAGCGGCAGCGTCGCGGTTCTAAGCCGGACCGACCATGGTCTGATTACGCCGCGCGACTGGTTTCTTCCCGGCGGCAGCGAAAGCGGATACCTGGTGGTCGATGCGAATGATCCCAACATCATTTATTTGAGTGGAACCTATGGTTCCATCACCCGGTTTAACAAACGCACTGGGTTCAGCCAGGACATTACTCCGTGGCCGGCCGGTGCTTTTGATGCCGAGATCAATCAGCGCAAGTATCGTGATCCTTGGACACCCGTACTGGTTCGTTCACCGCTTGAACCCACAACACTTTATCTCGGAACGCAATACGTAATGGCGACGGTCGATGGCGGCCTGCATTGGGAGACCATCAGCCCCGATCTCACGGGATCCATCAATGAGAAGCTGCCGAGTCCGTCAACTGAACCTCAGGCGGCTCGCGTTCGGCCAACTCTCGATAGTGCCAAGCACGCCGGTTACGGCGTCGTATTCACAATTGCACCATCGCCCTTGAATCGCGATCTGATCTGGGCGGGAAGCGACACGGGATTGATTCACCTGACTCCGGACGGCGGAAAGAACTGGAAAGATCTCACTCCGCCAGGATTGCCCGTCTGGAGCCAAATATCACTGATCGAGGCGTCGCATTTCGATCCCGCAGTTGCTTATGCAGCCGTCAATCGCAGCCGGGTTGACGATCGGACGCCTTACCTTTATCGAACGCGCGACTACGGAGCGACCTGGCAACCAATCACGAACGGCATTCCTGCCCCCACATTCTTACGCGCCGTGCGCGAAGACCCGCAGACCAAAGGCCTCCTGTTCGCCGGAACCGAATTCGGCATCTACGTATCCTTTGACGATGGCGATCATTGGCAGTCTTTGCAATTGAATCTGCCGGTCACCGGAGTTCGGGATCTCACAATCCACGGCGACGACCTGGTCATTGCCACGTATGGGCGTTCCTTCTGGATTCTCGATAACATCACTCCCCTTCGCCAAGTGGAGGCGCTTGACGAGAACCGAGCGAAATCTCCGTGGCTTTATCGTCCGGCTAGGGCACTTCGGGTGGATAACGACGCGTTCTCCGGCACGCCACTTCCGCCCGAGGAACCCGCGGCTGAGAATCCTCCGAACGGCGCGATGATTGATTACTTCCTCCCGTCTCCGGCCCACACCGTGCTGCTGGAAGTTTTCGACGCTGAACAGAATCTCGTCCGGCAGTTTTCTTCCGAAGGACGTTCTTCGAAAGAGCAGGTCCCGACCAAGTACCTGCCTCTTCCCGTCGCCGACCGGTGGTTCGCCAAGCCTGAAATCCTCGAGAAAACTCCCGGCATGCACCGCTTCGTCTGGAACCTTACCTGGGAAAGTTCCGGAGGCCCGACGCCGGACGAGGACGCCGACTACCGCCGTCCGAGCGGGCCGAAGGCGGTGCCGGGAATCTATCAAGTCCGCCTGACAGTCGATGGAAAGACGCAAAGCCAACCGCTGACTGTGGTGATGGATCCCCGCTCGCCCGCGACTCCCGAAGTACTCGCGCAGCAGTTCGAACTGGGCCAACAAATATTTGCCGAAGCCACTGAGCCGCGTCGCGTCTTGGCCGAAATCGGATCGGTTCAGAAACAGTTTGCGGATATTCAAGTGAAGGTTGAGCACGAACCTTCGACAGCACAAAACGCACAGATCAAGTCGGCCCTCTCGGATGCACAATCCGCCATCGCCAGGATTGTCATGAATAAGGAACGCCTGGAGCAAGAGGGCCCGGGACTGCAGGATGCATACGCAGGTCTCGTTTCAGCCCTGCGAGTCGTCGAAAGCGGAGATCGTGCCGTGCCCTCGCAGGCGATCGCCGTGTACAAGGAATCGAGCCGACAGGTGAAAGTCCGCGTTGCGGAGTGGACCCGATTCAAGCAAACGAACTTGGTGCAGCTTAACCAGAAACTGCGTGAGGCCAAGCTCGCTCCCGTCGCGATCGCTGAAGTTGAGAGGAGGTCGAATTTCTGATGTCGCGCTAGGCGGAGCAGGAAACGTTGTGCTTGCTTGTCAGGGAGTGATGGATCGCTATTTGCCAACTTGGGCGTGACTCGGGAACCTGCCAGGAAAGAACCAGGACCATGACCCTGACGACCGAGCAAGAGACGCTGCGGGATCAGAATGTTTCGACCGGCGGTTTTGGCTTTGCCGCATGGCCTTGGCCGGTGGGATGTCGTTTCCAAGAACCTGTGCCCCGGCACGTTCAAATTTAAGGTCAGACTCGCAGACAGATAGGCGTGCTGAAGCGCTCCGGGAAACGTGCGAGTAAAGCGAGAACATCGCGAGGATTAACCATGTTCCCGCAGAGGTGAAGTTTGTCGTTTAGTGCACGGTTAACCGATCAATCAATATAAGCACGGGACAGTGAGGGATTTTCGACTCTGTGGAGGTAGCAGTTTTCATGGACAGGGCGTCCCTGTTCGTCGATTTTGCAGTCCTCTAAAAGCACAGGCTTGCCGCATATCCAATAACTTGGGATGGCGTTGGTCGGCATTCAAGGCCTCCGGGTACATCAGGGTTGTGTCAAGAGACGAGCCCATTTCGGGGCGACACGCACAATGTGGACAGTCATTCTTCAAAATTCTAACCGAAGGCGCCGATCTACAGTCTGTAGGGTATCCCACAGATTGCGCCTCCGATAAGTTGGGAACGGAGCAACCCGCGCAAGCCTCCCACTTTTCTAAGGAATTCTCCTAGAGACCGCTGTGCATCAGGATGCATCCAAGCCAGGCATACGATAATGTCGCCGAACGCGGAGGCACTGTGGAGAAATCGAGACAAATGGTCATAACAAATAATGGCCATCCCCCTTTGCGCCGCGGAGAGCGCACGGCTTCAAGTGGAAAAGCCGTTGTCAATAGCATTCTCCTGTCAGTTCCTGACGACGAGTTTGAAGCGATCCGCCCGCACTTGGAGTTTGAAGCCCTGCCGCACCATTTCAGTCTTTACGAGCCAAACCGGAAGGTGGAATTTGGCTACTTCTTAAATGCCGGCATGGTCTCTCTAGTGTTCACAACTCGCGATGGAGAAAGCGTCGAGGTCGGGGTCGTGGGGAACGAAGGCTTTACACCCGTATCCTTGGCCGCGGGCATCGAACGATACCCGCATCGTGCCCAGGTGCAAATCGCAGGCGACGCATTCAAGCTGAGTTCCAGCGTCATGCAAACACTCTTGCCGTCAAGTCCTCAGTTACAAAAGCTGCTGAATCGGTATGCGGCGGTTCACCAAATGCAAGTCGCGCAAACGGCCGGGTGTAATCGGCTGCATAATCTTGAACAACGTTTGGCCCGGTGGCTTTTGCTGACCCAGGACCGGGTCGAGTCCGGCTTGCTGCGGATTACTCACGAATTTCTCGCGATGATGCTGGGAACCGACCGCCCAAGCGTAAGCCTGGCCGCCAGCGCGCTGCAAAAGAAACGGATCATTCAATATACACACGGAGCGGTGAAGATTCTGAACCGCAAGAAACTCGAAAGCTCTGCTTGCGAGTGCTACGGGATCACTCAGCAGTTCACCGGCGAACTGGCGTTGAAGTAGCGGGGAGCAGCATACTGTATCAAACGTTAGTATGTGTGCCAAGGTACGGTTCTCTGTGTATGTACGGCCGAGGTCGGGGAGACTATTACTTAAGCAGTGCCTTTACTCGTGGCCGGCTATCCCGCCGCATGCACAGCCCCATCGCTTAGCCAGCAACCCGCCAAGGCACAGCGGGGGCTAAATGCCTTTCAGAATACTAATCGTGGACGACAGCTACGTAATCCGACACTCCCTTCGAGGGTTCATCGAGCGGAGCACCGATTGGGAGGTATGCGGCGAGGCTGAAAACGGAAAAATCGCCCTGCAGAAGGTGACCGAACTTCGCCCCAATCTGGTGATTTTGGATCTTTCGATGCCGGTCATGAATGGCCTTGAGGCGGCTCGCCAAATTACGCGGCTCGCGCCTAAGGTCGCCATGGTTATGTTTACGATGCACGTCAGCACCCAACTTCGTCAGGATGCGCAAGCAGCGGGCATTCGAGAGGTGATCGCCAAATCGGATGGCATTGAGGACCACCTGTTTCCTGCGATCCGAACGATCGGCGCTTCTCCGTAGAAGCGGCTACGCTCGCGAACGCTACCAGCATTCCTTTAAGGGCTCTGCCTAACAGGGAAGTCCGTTCACCAGACGATGGTGACGATCTCTACCTCTTCCTGACAGTTTTCACGATGAATGAGTACTGAATTGTTTCTGCGTTTGAGCAGCAAGTCTACCGCTACCTTGCCACAGCGAAGGTTGCGAATGGATAGCTGAGGAACTCCATCGGGAAGGAAAGGCCGATCGAAGATGATCCGGCCACGATCGGCTTGCACTGAGATGGGGTACCGACCACGATCGACTGCAAGCCTTTCCCAGCGAAAACATGGATTCATCTGGTGTGGCAGCTGGAGCGGGGGGTAGCCAGGTGCACTATATAAGCCTCACGGTGGGAGGTGAAACTAACGGCTTACTGAAGTCATGGACAGACCGTGCGGTCGTCGGACGTTCTCGAGTCCGTACAGCGAACAGACCGCACGCCTACAGCAATCGTTTGATGTCCCTCACGCAAATTGCCGGGTTAAGCTGCAGGAAAGGAGGACGAGGATGCCTGAAAAAGAAACAATCGAACGTGCTCAGGAAGACGCCCGCGAGGGAAAATCTCCCAGCACACAGGCAGGAGAATTTGTACGGGAGGAGGTGCACCACGTGCGGGAGGGGAAGCATGGAGCGGCGTCTGCAAAACAGGCTATTGCGATCGGGCTCTCAAAGGCTCGGCGCGCAGGGGTAAAGCTGCAACCTCCAAGAGAAGGGAAAACATCGGCGAGGACTGCGAAGCAAGCGAACCGCGATTATCGCAAGGGACAAAGTGATTCCTCGCGCGAGCCGTCGGCCACGCGATCGCTCGCCACTACGGGCGCCCTGAAGAAGAAGGGTCGTGCCGCGGCTTCACACCGGGCCCTCTCAAGACAGGCACGGGCCGCGGCACAAGAGCATGGTTCGACCGCGCGTCACCGGTCCGCGGTGAAGGCAAACCGCACAAGGGCCAGGCGCGGTAATGCTGTAGACAAGGAGGGCGGCGAGGGATCGCGATGATTCGAAAACTTAAAACTGGCCAGTTCCGTTTGTACTCGCGCAAAAAGGACGCCAAGACTGGTAAGCGCCGAAACCTTGGAACGTTCGCCAGCAGGAGCGCCGCAGAAGCTCATGAGCGGGCGGTCCAATATTTCAAGGGTCGATGAGGGTCCCATGGCAGTCAAGAAGAGCAAAGGATGGGGATCGAAGGTCAGTACCGACTCCAGCCACCCTCCGCCGGGGCTATTCAAGAAAAGCGCCGCCACCATCGCGCGGACCCTGGCGTCGAGAAGAGTATCCCCGAAAGGACTTCAATCAGGAATGAGGATGCTTACCTACTTCATCAATCGAGCAGGACGTGCACTCAGTGCGAAACGCAGGGCGGAACTGCGAGGAGCTAAGGATCTGCTTTCAAAACGAATACAACGATCGAAGCAATTGCGAGGCAGAAGGGCGAAAGCGTAAGCAACTTCAGTACCTTTGGGATCAGGACGCATGATGCATGGTGAGGCTGCGTTTTGAAATGTCTCCAGTCTATGCCGCGTGCCCCACGCGTCGCACGACCGAAGATAAGCGCAAATCGCCAGGCATCAATGAGCGCTCCATCTCAGTGATGGTGCTAAGGGCGGCCAACAACATTCTCCGTTCCGATAAGGGCGCGGAATCGAAGGAGTCTTCGATGTGATCCATGATTGCATCTTTTGCGCTACGAAACCGGTCTGCGACTAGCAGTGGGTCCTGTTCTCGCAGAGCCGCTGCAAACGACCCCTGCCAATTCGCACCGGGAATGGAGGCGTAGTGCATAACGCACCTCACTGGGAAAAACGAGTCAGTCCGCTGTAACTTTAATCTTGAAGCTTACTAATTTAGACCCCTACCTGGCACAATCGGGTTTTCACTGTACGCTAACCCCTTCGCGCCTCGCGGACGAGCTTCTCTCCTCTATACCATTTCCGCGTTCGAAATCTCAGGCATAACAAGAATGGAGCGGACCGCGGTGAAGTGTCGGGTCCCTACCCTTGGGCGTCTGTCCATGGGTCTCCCAAGCCGGAATTTCAACGGGATGGGATTAGTACTACTGATTTCGTTCCGGGCGGTTGACACACCCTTTTCTCTTTGACACTCAGGTTGTTCCTGTATAGAGTCCCAGGTTAACTCCGTTCAGAATTCTCCGCTCGCTCCCAACGGCTCAATCGGGAAATGTTAGCGGCCTAGCACGATCCAGGGGTATCCCGCCTGGGTACCAGTGTGTGATCCCTCGGCTTTGGAATGGATTCACGAGTCTCGAATTAAACTCCACCTGGAGATATGTTCGAATGAAGAAACATACCCTTAACTTTTTTCTAATCATCTTGGTTTTTGCTGGAACCTCCGCGTTTGCCGGCGTAACAGTGACCAGCCCAGGGAACGGCAGCACAGTGGGATCGTCCGTTACCTTCGTGGCGAAAGGGACTACGTCCTGCCCGAAAGGCGTGGCATCGATGGGCATTTATCCGGCCCCCTATCAGTTGGCGTACGTCGTAAACGGCGCAAATTTAAATACCAGCCTCAACTTCAATCCAGGAACTTACAACGTAGTGGTTGAGGAATGGGACAATTGCGGCGGGGCATCGACCGCGTCAGTACAGATTACGGTCAAGACTGAAACCGGCGTATACGTGACGTCGCCGGCTAATCACAGCACGGTTAGCGCACCCACGAATTTCGCCGCGACCGCGACCACATCCTGTTCCTTAGGCGTGGCCTCCATGGGAATCTATACCGCCCCATCTCAGTTGGCGTATGTGGTGAATGGTGCGAGGCTCAACACCAGTCTGGCCCTGGGCCCCGGAACTTACGACGTTGTGGTGGAAGAATGGGATCGCTGTGGCGGAGCGGCGAGCACGCCTCTCACTATCACGGTGGCCTCGGGCCAAACGTTCTGGAATCTCCAAAGTGCGGGCGGGTGGAATAGCTACGCTCAGCAGCCGCCAAACTATACGGATTGCACCTGGTGTGCCCCGAGCGGACCGGGGACCATATGGTCGATGATCCAATGGATCAAGTCGCCAACGATTTCGGGCAACGCGACGCAATACTATATTGGGGGGAACCTGGCGTATTCGGATGTGCTTTGGAATAACCATTTGATTGGCGACTTGTCCTCGCAGGGACTCCCTGATACAAATCACACTCTCGTGCCCACGCTCCACAACTTTACCTATGACGTCTATTTTTATGGGAATAACCTCGGGGTGTCACAGGCGCTCGAATTCGATGTGAACCAATTCTTCGACGGCATGGGATTTACCTGGGGACATGAGTGCCGCGTCGAGGCGGGAGGCGAATGGGATGTCTGGGACACCACTTCCTTCAAGTGGATCCCAACCGGAATACCCTGCAACCCCGTGGCGAACGCCTGGAACCACCTCACGATTCAAATGGCGCGAACCACCAATAACAAGCAGCTGTATCAGACGATCACTCTAAACGGCGTGACCCATACGCTGAACTGGGCCTATGCCCCATACTCTGCGCCGCGATGGTGGGGAATAACGGTGAATTATCAAATGGATGGGGACTACAAGCAAACGCCGTACACGGTGTATGTAGACAAACTGAACTTCTCGTACCAATGAAGAAGTTCTCGTCAAAGCCATTGATTTCTGGTATCGGTGATTCGCAGTGACTTGGGCTGGCCAAGGCTTATTTACGGGCTATCCGATTTGGCGGTCTGATCGACGGGACCGGTCCCGGCGGCTTTTCCATTGACAGGGTTTTGGGGCTCGCCTGGCTTGGCGGACGGGCGCCCTTTAGCTGCTACTCTTTTCAGCTCCGTCGCAATGGGTGGAATCCATTGTCGGGCGCGCCGTTCGACCACGGCTGGATATTGAGCGACGCGCGTTCGCAGATGTTCAATGTGCTGATGCAACGCACCTTGGAGTTCGGCGAGGATGTTCGCATGTGCGTCGTCGTCTTGTGAGGCAAAAAGCTGGGCGCAGAGTTCGCGAATCTTGTCTTCTGTACGACGCATAGCTGTTATATCCGATGAGGCCCGTTGCGACTCGGGCGGCTTCGAGTGGAGCAACTCCTCGACCGCTGAGATCAGTACGCGGCTGTCTGACTTGGCCACCGTTTTCCGCACACCGATTTTTCCGGCCTCCTGGCCGACGCTCTCAGACAAGTAAAGAGTGTGCATCAGGATTGGGACGTCTGGCAGAAGCTTTACGATCTCGCGTGCAGCCGTGAGGCCGTCCATCACGGGCATCACCAAATCGACGATGATGAGATCGGGTTTTAACTCCTGAGCCTTCGCAACTGCTTCATACCCGTCCTCGGCTTCGACAACTTCCCAATTGTGTTCTGCGCCTTCCAGCACCTGACGCATGGCCGCTCGAACTGACGCATTGTCGTCAGCGATCAAGATTCGAATGGACAAGCGCAGACTCCCCCGGGCGTTTAAGACGATGGCGCGCGCCTCCGATGCTTTCTCGGAATTGTCGGGTACCATACGAAGTACATCAGCAAGATTACAAACTTTAAATACCGCGAACACTGTACGTTAGGAATTGCTTAATGCGCATCACTCAAGAAAAATGAGATCAAGATGCAACTCCCTTGGAGTTGGAGGACAACAGCAAGATCTTCACATCTCAGAAAAAAGGAGTCCCGGCAAATTGCGGGACTCCTTGAGCATTCAACGTACCGCCCAACCAGGACGTGCGAGGTTGCCGGTCCGGCTGTTCGTGGGCGAAAATGACGAAACAACCCCATCGCGAGGCGAAGGAAGAAACCTGGACGATTCTCTAAGGCAGAGTGGAAATTTGGATCGGGGGACCTTCCTTGGCGGTGAAGGCCTTTAGCCGCCGCAGCTCGTCCTGAGTTTTCTGCCACGCCGCCGCATTTTGTTTGGTTGCGATCACAGCGTTCGGATCGCTGTAGAAAGCCAGAATATTCTCCTGCAAATCCGGGGTGACGGTTTCGAAGTTGTGTTGAGCCAACTGATCCAACAGGCGTGCATAGGCCTTGTCGGTGAGCGGATACTCGCCAGCTTGGGTCCTTCGTCCAGTGTCGAAGTCGGTGTTGGAAAGGTGGAGTTTGTTGTTTCCGGCATCGGCGAGAAGGCTCCGGTAGTTATCCAGCGTGTGGTTGACGCTGGCGATGTAAAGATCCTCGGTTCTGCGAGTGGGAATTTTGAAGTCGAGCGCTTTAAAGGGGCCAACTTTCGGCACGAACCTAAGAAAAAACGCCAGAACTCGCGTGCCAAATCCCGGCTTCCGGTATCCTTTGCCCCACTCCCGCTGGTAGTTGGCTCGCGACAAATAGTAGCGAAACTTGCGGGCATTAAAGTTCGGGGTTTCGGCGACAAGCTCTTTCTTTCGCGCTAGCAGCGCCACCCTCGTCATTTCGGGAAGCATCGTGCTGATCGCGCGCCGGAAGGTTCCGATAGCCAGGTCTTCGTTGGAAATTACATCGCTCAAAGGAATACCGTAAGTGTCTTGGAAGGCCCGTTCTAGCACAGGCTTGGAGATTTCAAATCCGATGAAATCGTGATACCGGTCCGAGGTGTAGCGGTTTTTCGCTACCTGGGTGACGTCAAAACCAAATTCTGTGCGGATGTGAGCCTTGGGATCGTCGGCGTAGGTCACTTCGTTGCCGAACTTCCTTCGAAGCTTTGGAAACTCCAGCGCCACGGCCTCGTTCACGACGGGGTGTCCGACGTTGTCCGACGAGTAGTGGGCCAGCGCGCCGAGGGCGAAAGCGTATTCATCGATGTCGTTCGATTCGTTGATCAGATTTACGATGAAGTCCCCACTGCGCAGGTAATGGGTGAGGTCGCTGAAGTACTTGTTCCCGAACGGATAGTAGCCCATATCTTGGACCAGCGAACCTCCGTAGGCAAAGGCGTGAGCTTTCCTCAAGTCCTCCGCGCTCGAGCTAGGGAATCGCTTGGTGAGCAGGGGTTGAATGTCGTCCTTCCACAGCAAGTCGACGACTTCCTCGTGCGTTAACACGGAGTAGGCCTCGCAAACCTGTGTCACGACCAGGACCAACCCAAGCCCAATCACAGCCCGCAAAAAATCGAGGTAGCTTCTCATAAAGCCCGGACTTCTCAAGTCCATGAAACTAACCATTGGTGCCGGGTGCCATCCCTCCGACGCTCCGGCGAGCGTTTTGACTTGGTCACGTCTTGGCTGAAGCAGCCTCACTTAGTTGCTTTTCGAGGCAGAAGGTTGGTCGAGAAATCACAGCCAGCCCACCTGGCGTACAGCCATATTGCCGGGCGCGTACCAGACGTTCGGTAATGACATGACCGGCGTGGACATTTACGGTCAATCTCGTTGTTGGATTACACGATTTTATCGGCCCCGCATCTCGATTTGAGGAGGAGCTAAATTATGAGCATCTGGACATAGTGTTTGTGATTCTGTTGATCGCCTGGATCAGCGGATTCACACTGTTCCACGTGGCTGGTGGATTGATCCACCTGCTGCTGATATTTGCGGTCATCGCGCTGATCTTGCATTTCGTAATGGGCCGGCGTGCGGTCTGAACGGCACACTGACCTGAAACTTACTCCAGGATTTATCCGATTCCGGCGCCTTACCCAAAGCCTTCGGACGGGAAAGGACGGGTTTGTCGTGAACAAATTTCTCAAGTCGCTTCTCAGAACTGCCGTTAGCATGATGGATCAATACTATGAGCTAGTGGATCGAGCGTCGGACCGTGTCTCGGACATGGTCGACCGGGGCAGAGAAGTGATCTACCCTGAGAATCACGAACTGCGCAACATCCTGAGTTTTGTGGCGGGAGTGGGCGTCGGCATCGGTGCCGGCGTTCTTCTGGCGCCCGCCAGCGGGAAGGAAATCCGCAGTTCGATTAGAGAAAAGGTGCGAAACATTCGAGGTCAAGCCAGTTAGCAGACTTTTGGCACGGAGTGGCCGAGGTTTAGCCGAAGATCTGCGTCAAGAGGCTAGTCCTCGGTTCACGTCCGAATCCTCTGCCGCTTGAAGAGGCAGAATCCGCTCAATGACGTTCGGCCGCTGTCGGACTGAATCTGCAACTCTCCTGCAGAAGTTTGCCTCAGTCGCTCGCGCATTCCGCAAAATAATGAGGGCCAGCATCATTGCTGGCCCTCGGGGGAAGGTTTTTCCGCAGATCAGGTCAGTTTTGTGAGGTGTCCTTTTTCATCTTTTCTCCCGCCATCTTGAGCGACACAACGTCGACCGAGCCGGTATCGGCAGAGACGTGCGCTTTCAGAATGACGTGGTGTCCTTCGTGGCCCTTCACGGCCTCAGGATTGCTGATCGTCCAACTTTTGCCGTCCTTGTCGCTTACAAAGGTTTTCCCGTCATCGCTGATCTTGCCCGTAATGCTGGCCGCCTTCGCTGACGTATCCGATTTCATGTTGTCCTGCTTCATCGTGTCTTGAGCGACGAGGCTGAAACTGCTCAGCAGGCTCAACGCAAAGAGAATCGTCATCAGTTTTCTCATATCAGTCTCCTTGGGGGAAATTCCGCCTGGCGCACACTGCGGAGTCCAGTGAAGGGCAGTCGTAAGAGTCCGAATGTCGACACGGCCGACGCTAACCCATGACTGCCCGGATCTATCGCGTCGTACTTGGCCAAATTACTGGACGACCGGACTTGCAACAATACAGCGAATGCCTGAGCAGACCGGGCCGACTCCAAGACTCTGAATGGTAGGGTTTTTGTGTATGGACGAATCTCGAACTTTTGCTAATGATTCACCTGCTAATGATTCTCTGCCTCTTTCCCGTACAATTCCACGAAACTCGGGAAGATCCGATCGGTAACGCATTGAGACGAAAATGAGCACAACCCAGATGCCACAGTCGGTTTCAGAAACGAACACGGGACAGCATTCTCATGTTGTCCAACTCTACGGCGAAGACAAATTTCTGATCGAGGAACTAACGCAGTTCATTGGCGCGGCTCTAATGGTAGGGAGTTCCGCGGTCGTCATCGCAACCAAAGGTCATAAAGACAGTCTTGCTCAAAGACTGGAGGATCAAGGTCTCGATCTCGCAGGAACCATTGCCAGCGGGCGGTACGTGGCCCTGGACGCGGCCGAGACTCTCACGCGAATCATGGTGGGTGGCTTGCCGGACACTGTGCGCCTTTCCGAGGTGATCGGAGGAGTGCTGGCGCAAGCTGCGTCGGCCGCCCAGGACCAGAATCGGCGGGTCGTGGCGTTCGGGGAAATGGTGTCTTTGCTGTGGGCGGAAGGAAAGACCGAAGCCGCGATTCACCTGGAAAAACTCTGGAACCAGTTGGCCCGAGCCTACTCTTTTTCGCTTCGGTGCGCATACCCGATGCAGGGTTTTTGCCGCGAGGAAGATGCAGATTCGCTGGAGAGGATTTGCGCTGAACATTCGGCAGTCATCCCAGATGAGAGCTTCAGTGAGCTTACGTCAGAAGAACGCCGGCGCAGCATAGTTCGGTTGCAGCAACGAATGCAGGTTCTTCTGACCGAGGCCGAATCGCACCGGAGGGACGAGCAATTTCGATTGTTCGTGGAAGCAGTCCCGGATTACGCCATCTTCATGCTGGACCCCGAAGGATGCGTCAGCACCTGGAACACCGGAGCGGAGCGAATCAAGGGATACAAAGCTGCGGAGATTGTTGGCAAGCACTTTTCCTCTTTCTACCCCGAGGAGGACGTTCTTTCCGGCAAGCCAAACAAGCTGCTGAAACTGGCAACCCAACAGGGACACGCCGAGGATGAAGGGTGGCGTGTTCGTAAAGACGGCTCGAGATTTTGGGCCAGTGTGACCATTGCCGCGGTTCGAAATCAGGCGGGGCAGTTGATCGGCTTTGGTAAAGTCACGCGTGATCTCACCGAGCGCCGACGCGCAGAAATCGCTTTGCGTCGAAGCGAAGATCGTTTCCGCCTGATGGCTGAGGCGGTTCAGGATTATGCCATCTTCATGCTAGACCCCGAGGGTTACGTCAGCACCTGGAACACGGGAGCAAAGCGAATCAAGGGGTATCAGGCTACGGAGATCATTGGTCGCCACTTTTCCTGCTTTTATCCCGAGGAGAATATTCGTGCGGGCAAGCCTGGTTTGGATCTCCAGGTCGCCGCGGAACAAGGTCGGTTCGAGGACGATGGCTGGCGGGTTCGCAAGGACGGTTCCGTATTCTGGGCGAACGTGATCATCACTCCGATTCGAGATGAGGCGAACAAGCTGATCGGTTTCGCGAAAGTTACTCGAGACGTCACCGATACGATGCGGAAAGAAAAGTCGCTGCGCGATCTTGCTTCACACCTGCTGCAATTGCAGGATGAGGAGCGGAGGCGGATTGGGCGGGATCTTCACGACACGCTGGGGCAATGTGTCACTGCGATGAAAATCAGCCTGGATTCTTTGGCGTACTCCGTGACTCCCAGCAACCCAGAGATCAGCGAAAAGGTTAGGCACTGTGCCCGTCTGGCGGAGGAGTGTGTCAAAGAAGTCCGCACGATTTCCTACCTGCTTTATCCGCCCATGCTGGAAGAGATGGGACTGAAGTCGGCGATCCCCTGGTACCTCGAGGGTTTCACGACGCGAAGCGGGATCCGAGTCACGTTCGACGCGCCCGCCGATTTCCCTCGGTTGTCGCGTAATACTGAATTGGCGCTCTTTCGCGTGCTCCAGGAGAGTCTGACCAACGTACATCGACACTCGGGCAGCGAAACCGCGCATGTCGGGCTGTCCATGAAGGATGGAATGGCTGTCCTCGAAATCCGAGACGCAGGAAAGGGAATTCCTGCTGCGATTCTGCTGGAGTCAGGCGAAGCCTGGCAGCGGGTCATCGGGGTCGGACTGCGCGGCATGAGAGAGCGCTTAAGTCAGCTCGGGGGGGAACTGGAAATATCTTCGACTGAGCGCGGCACTACGGTGATTGCGAGCCTACCGGTGTCGGCTTCCTCTGTGGTTTCCAGCCTGGCCCCGGTGGCATAGGGAATATCGTAGTTCTCGGCTACTCATCAGACCCAACTTTCTGCACAACCTCCGGAGTGGGTTCGATCTCTAAGCGTCCGACGAGGCCTCTTTGGAAGCGCGCGGGACCCGGTCGGCCTGAGAATTTAAGAGAGTCAAGGACGAGAAGGTCAATGCATCCCTCGGACGATCCTGATGGTTCTGTGACAGTAATGGGTTCCGATCAAAGTGGGTCCGACCAGTCCACGCAGCCCGCAGGAGCAAAGCGACACCGGGTAAGCGAAGGATGATCGGGTAGGAGAAGCCAATGCGTATTCCCTCCATGGGTGTGGTGTTATGGTTCGCCATTGCGGTGCTGGCGATGTCGTCAACCTCGCTTGGGCAGGTCCGTATTTCAGCCACGTTCGGTCCGCCCGCGCTACCCGTCTACGAGCAGCCACTTTGCCCCGGTGATGGTTATATCTGGACGCCCGGCTACTGGGCATGGAGCGATGACGATGACGACTATTATTGGGTGCCAGGTACGTGGATACTGGCTCCGGAAGTCGGCTTTCTGTGGACGCCGCCGTATTGGGCCTGGGCCGATGGTGCATTCGTTTTCTACGACGGCTACTGGGGCCCGCATGTCGGCTTCTATGGCGGCGTTGTCTACGGTTTCGGCTACTTCGGCGAAGGCTTCGAGGGAGGACGCTGGGACCACGACCATTTCTTCTACAACCGTTCCGTGACCAACGTGAACATAACCGTCGTTCACAATGTCTATAACACGACGGTAATCAACAACAACACGACGGTGAATCGGGTTAGCTACAACGGCGGCCCTGGTGGAATTAATGCCCGTCCAACGCCTCAGCAGGAAGCTGCCGCTCATGAGCGGCATCTCCCTCCGGCCTCCACTCAAGTTCAGCATGTGCAGGCTGCCCGTGGAAATCCGCAGCTGCGGGCGTCCGCCAATCGCGGCAAGCCGCCAGTCGCCGCGACTGCCAGACCGGGAGCGTTCAGCGGCCGCGAAGCCGTATCGGCCCGCGAAGCCGGAGCCCCGTACAATCCTCCCGCGAATCGAGGAACTGCTGGTGGCGGCAACAGCAGCCGCCCCGTGAATGGCAGCAACCGTCCCGCGACTCCAATCCACCCCAACGATCTCCCCCCGTTCGAGCGTCCTGCGAATACAGGGGAGTCGAAGGCCGACAAGAAATTCCAGCAGCAGCAGCAAAAGCTCGAGCAAAAGCAGGAGCAGGAACGGCAGACGCTCCAGCAGAAACAAGAGCAGGAGCATCAGCGAATGGCAAAACAGGCCGGGGACGAAGCGCGAAAGCAGCAGATGGAACAGAGGCACCAGCAGCAGACCCAGCAGTTGCAACAGAGACACCAGCAACAGCAGCAGAGCTTGCAGCAGCGACAGCCCCCACCACCACCCAACCGGGCTGAACCTAGACCCCCCAAAGGAAGGTCATAAGTCGAATGATTTCAAGCAGGCAAGCGGGCATGACTCGATCGCGAGAGTTGCCAGGCTGCGACTGCGGGCGATGATCATTTGTGAAGTTAGGGTGAAGGGACTGAGCCGGGGAGTGCCCGATACGACTTTGTTCCTGAAGTCGGAGTTTCGCTTTGGGGGTGAGGCTGCGGGATTCATCAGGTTGAATTGAAGGTACCCTTTAACTTTCCGCCCCTGAGAAGAGTGCTCAAAAGGCGGATTGCAAAGACCTTCCGCCAGGATCCTTGTCGTCCCCTCGCTCCAGACCATTGCTCCTGTTGTTATTGCGCTCGTCTAACGCTTTCGTGAGTTCGGCGATGAGCTGCATCAGCTTGGCTGGATCGAGTTCATTTGCCGCTTTCTTGCACAGTTCCTGCCAGTCCATTGAGCGATCCTGAGTCATTCCGAGGCCTCCATGAAGCCGAGATGAACGGCCAACGTTTGTGGCGATGAGTGGAAATGCAGGCAAGTTTCCAGACTGACAAAGCCACCTTTAGAAGCACTTACAGGAGTTTCGATATTTCTTTGCGTGAAGGAACTTTTCCGGCGCGCGTAAATTCGTCATGCAGTGTCCTCACGTGCCACGTCCATAAAACCTTGTAGGCCGTGTAACCTCTCGGGCGGGTTTAATCAGCTGGTTGAAGCCTCGGCAGGCTCGTCATTGACGGTGGTGCCAGTCTCCGAATTTGTCGGAACGACAGACCGGAAAAGGCGTCTTCACCTCCATACTCGAACCAGCGCCCTCCCTCTGCCTCAAGACGGAACCTAAGTCGTGAAATCTAACGTTGGCCCCGGTTTATGGGATCTTCCTACAGGAAATACCTTAGGGCCTGCTATCTTCTTTTCGTGGTACGAATGCATGGGTCGAGAGAGCCCTGGTCCGGGGGACAGGACTGTTTGAGGGGGATACCCCTACGCTCGGGATCTGATGGTCTGCCGACAGCGATGAGAGTCGAACACGGGGCGCACATCGGTGCCACGGACGGCATCGCCGCGTATAGCCTTGGCGCTCGATACTGCTTTTGGGAGCAACGATGAAACGAACCGCCCTCAACAACACGATGGCGCCCAATACCACTGAGAACCTTCCACCGGTCAAGAGCAATGGGAAGCCCAAATCTTCTAACGGGTCTTTGGATCTCACTGTCATACTAGCCAGCCTGCAGAGCATGCGCGATGGCGACTTCACGGTGAGGCTTCCGGGGACCTGGGTTGGCCTGGCGGGAAAAGTTGCCGACACATTCAACGAGATTGTGGCTGCCAACCAGCACATGGCGCAAGAGTTGAAGCGCGTCGGACAGGTGGTTGGCAAACAGGGCAAGACGCGGGAGCGCACCCGGTTCCACGAGTCGAGAGGCGCGTGGGGAGAGATGGAGGTTTCCGTCAATACGCTGGTGGAAGACTTGCTTCGTCCCACCGCCGAAGTCACGCGCGCGATCGCAGCCGTGGCGCAAGGCGACCTTACTCAGACCGTGAGGCTGGACGTGGATGGGCGGCCTTTAGAGGGGGAGTTTCTGCGCTCCGCCAATCTCGTCAACACGATGATTCAGCAACTCGGCGTTTTTACGGCGGAGGTTACGCGCGTGGCGCGCGAGGTGGGAACCGAAGGCAAACTGGGCGGCCAGGCGCAGGTGCCTGACGTCGCGGGGACCTGGAAGGACCTCACAGACAATGTAAACCTCATGGCCAGCAACCTGACAGGTCAGGTACGCAACATCGCCGAGGTCGCCACGGCTGTTGCGAGTGGTGATCTGTCGCGCAAGATCACGGTCGACGTGCGGGGTGAAATTCTCCAGCTCAAAGAAGCCATCAACACGATGGTGGATCAGTTGCGGTCGTTTGCCTCGGAAGTGACGCGCGTAGCACGCGAAGTCGGCACCGACGGCAAGCTGGGCGGACAGGCGGTCGTGCCCGGCGTCGCCGGTACCTGGAAAGATCTCACGGATTCGGTGAACGCCATGGCCGGCAACTTGACGGCTCAGGTGCGCAACATCGCCGAGGTCACCACGGCTGTGGCCCGCGGCGATTTGTCGCGCAAGATCACTGTCGACGTGAAAGGTGAAATTCTCGAACTGAAAGACACTATCAATACGATGGTGGATCAACTGAACGCGTTCGCAGGGGAAGTAACGCGCGTTGCTCGCGAAGTCGGTACGGAAGGCAAGCTCGGAGGCCAGGCACAAGTTCCAGGTGTCGGTGGCACGTGGAAAGATCTCACCGACAACGTGAACTTCATGGCCAGCAACCTGACCGGCCAGGTGCGCAACATCGCGGAAGTCGCAACCGCCATCGCCAGCGGTGACCTGTCGCGCAAGATCACGGTGGACGTACGAGGCGAGATTCTGCAACTCAAAGAGACTCTCAACACGATGGTCGATCAGCTCAATCGTTTCGCGGGAGAAGTAACGCGCGTGGCCCGCGAAGTCGGCACCGAGGGCCGCTTGGGCGGTCAGGCCAATGTGCCCGGCGTGGCCGGTACGTGGAAAGATCTTACCGACTCCGTCAACTCCATGGCCGGAAACCTGACGGGCCAGGTAAGAAACATTGCCGAAGTGACGACGGCTGTGGCTCGCGGTGATTTATCACGCAAGATCACGGTGGACGTGAAGGGCGAAATTCTCGAACTGAAGAACACCATCAATACCATGGTGGACCAACTCAATGCGTTCGCCGGCGAAGTGACCCGCGTGGCGCGGGAAGTCGGTACCGAGGGCAAACTGGGTGGCCAGGCTCAGGTGCCTGGAGTCGCCGGTACCTGGAAAGATCTCACCGACAACGTGAACTTCATGGCCAGCAACCTCACTGGCCAAGTGCGAAACATTGCCGAAGTAGCAACGGCCGTCGCGCGTGGCGATTTGTCGCGCAAAATCACGGTGGACGTGAAGGGCGAAATCCTCGAGCTCAAAGACACGATCAACACGATGGTTGACCAGTTGCGATCATTCGCATCGGAAGTCACGCGCGTGGCCCGCGAAGTTGGTACCGACGGCAAACTGGGAGGTCAGGCCCTTGTTCCCGGAGTCGGAGGAACGTGGAAAGACCTTACGGACTCCGTGAATTCCATGGCCAGCAATTTAACCGGCCAGGTGCGCAATATCGCCGAGGTATCGACCGCAATCGCAAGTGGCGACCTGTCGAAGAAGATTACGGTGAACGTGAGCGGCGAAATCCTGCTGCTCAAGGAAACCATCAACACGATGGTGGACCAGTTGAATGCCTTCGCCGCCGAAGTGACGCGTGTGGCCCGCGAAGTTGGCTCCGAGGGTAAGCTCGGTGGCCAAGCTCGAGTCCCCGGCGTGGCCGGTACATGGAAAGATCTCACGGACTCAGTGAACTCGATGGCCGGCAACTTGACCGGCCAGGTGCGCAACATCGCCGAAGTCACGACCGCTGTGGCGCGCGGTGACTTGTCGCGCAAAATCACGGTCGATGTAAAGGGCGAAATTCTCGAGTTGAAGAACACTATCAACACCATGGTGGACCAGCTCAATGCATTCGCCGCCGAAGTTACCCGCGTGGCGCGCGAAGTGGGAACCGACGGCAAACTGGGCGGTCAGGCTGAGGTGCCGGGCGTCGCCGGCACGTGGAAGGATCTCACCGACAACGTCAACGTCATGGCGGTGAACCTCACCGAGCAGGTGCGCGGTATTGTGAAGGTCGTTACCGCAGTTGCCAATGGCGATCTCACCCAAAAACTCACCGTGAACGCAAAGGGCGAAGTCGCAGCCCTGGCGGAAACCATTAACAATATGACCGGAACGCTGGCCACCTTTGCGGATCAGGTGACCACCGTCGCGCGCGAAGTGGGTGTGGAAGGCCGTCTGGGAGGCCAGGCCAACGTGCCGGGCGCAGCGGGAACTTGGAAGGATCTGACGGGTAACGTCAATCTGCTCGCCGACAACCTGACCAACCAGGTCCGAGCGATCGCGGAAGTCGCCACCGCCGTAACCAAGGGTGACTTGACCCGGTCGATTCAGGTCGAGGCCAGCGGCGAAGTCGCGGAGTTGAAAGACAACATCAACACCATGATCGACAACCTGCGGCTCACAACGGATCGCAATACCGAACAAGATTGGCTCAAGACCAACTTGGCTCGCTTTACCGGAATGCTGCAGGGGCAGCGCGATCTGGCGACCGTCGGCAGAATGTTGCTTTCTGAACTGGCGCCACTGGTGAACGCGCAGCAGGGCGTCATCTATCAGATGGAGACCGAGGAGTCGGCAGGCATGGTGCTGCTGTCTGCATTTGCGGACGATGGTGAGAACGGGCACTTGCGCAGGTTGAAAATTGGCGAGGGGCTCGTGGGCCAGGTCGCTGCCGGAAAACGCCGCATGTTGATTTCGGATCTGCCGGAAACGACTGTTCCCATTCGCTCTGGATTATTCGAATCGGTTCCTCGGAATGTCATTGTGCTTCCGGTGCTGTTCGAGGACCGAGTCAAAGCTGTGATTGAACTCGCGTCCTTAAACGCCTTCACTGCCTCCCACCTGGCGTTTCTCGAGCAGCTCACGGCCAGCATCGGCATTGTGCTGAACAGCATTGAAGCAACGATGCAAACCGAAGGCCTCCTCAAGCAGTCGCAACAGTTGGCGGCCGAACTGCAGACCCAGCAGAAGGAACTACAGCAAACCAACGAGCAGCTGGCGCAAAAGGCCCAGCAACTCGCCGAGCAGAACGTGGAAGTGGAACGCAAGAACCAGGAAATCGAGCAAGCCCGCCGCGCTCTGGAGGAGAAGGCGAAGGAACTCGCTCTCACTTCCAAGTATAAGTCGGAATTCCTTGCGAACATGTCCCACGAGTTGCGGACTCCCCTGAACAGTATTCTGGTGTTGGGCCAGCAGCTCAGTGAAAATCACGATCACAACCTGACGCCGAAGCAGGTCGAGTTCGCGCGCACGATTCACGGCGCCGGGACCGATTTGCTGAACCTGATCAGCGACATTCTTGACCTTTCCAAAATCGAGTCGGGGACGGTCTCGGTCGAGGCCGAGGACGTGTTCTTTTCGAACCTGCTGGAAATGGTCGCCCGGCCCTTCCGCCACGAGGCGGAAAACCGGAGGCTGGCGTTCGAGGTGCAGTCCGACCCGCATCTCACACGCAGCCTGGTCACCGACTCCAAGCGTCTGCAACAGGTGCTGAAAAATCTGCTGTCGAACGCTTTCAAATTCACCGAGCACGGTTCCGTCCGCCTTGCGGTGTCGGTGGCAACCAAAGGGTGGAGTGAAAACCATCCGATTCTCAGCGGCGCAGCATCGGTCGTTGCATTCGAGGTCGCAGACTCGGGGATTGGAATAGCACTCGATAAACAGCGCATCATCTTCGAAGCCTTCCAACAAGCCGACGCCAGCACCAGCCGCAAGTACGGAGGAACAGGGCTAGGACTCGCGATCAGCCGTGAGCTGGCCAGCTTGCTGGGTGGCGAAATTCAACTTCGCAGTACACCGGGCCAGGGGAGCACCTTTACACTCTATCTGCCTCTTACCTATGTCGGACCGTCGACCTCGAAGCTGGCAGATTGGAAGACATCGTCGTCCACGGCGCCGTTGCAAATGGCGAACATCGTGGTATCGGAACATCCGGTCGAGCAAATCGAGGACGATCGAGCGAACTTGCACCCGGACGATGCGGTCTTGCTGATTGTCGAAGACGATCCGCACTATGCTCGCGTGCTTTGTGATTTGTCACGCGATAAAGGCTTCAAGGTTCTTGTGGCCTTGCGTGGCAACGAAGCCCTCAGCCTGGCTCGTGAGTTTCATCCCACCGCCGTATCGTTGGATGTTTTCCTACCAGACATGCTGGGGTGGACGGTGCTGAATCATTTGAAGCAGGATCCAGTCACCCGGCACATCCCGGTCCAGATGCTGACGCTGGATGAGGACCGGCATCATGGGCTGGCGCGCGGCGCATTTGCTTTTGTCACGAAGCCGACGAGCCCGGAAGAGCTGAACGTGGCATTGTCGCGAATCAAGGAGTATGCGACGCCGCGCCGCAAGCGGTTGCTGATTGTTGAGGACAATCCTTCCGAACAACTGAGTATTCGCGAATTGCTGGGTTACGACGATATTGACATCACCGTGGTCGCCACAGGCGCCGAAGCGCTGGCGGTCGTGGAGAAAGAGTCGTTCGATTGCGTTGTCCTCGATTTGCGATTGCCGGACATGACTGGCTTCGACATCCTGGAACGCATGCGGGATAATCCCGCCGTCAGTGACCTGCCGGTTGTCGTTTTCACTGGAAAGGAACTGTCTCCCGAGGAAGACGCCCGGCTGCACACTTTGGCTCGCAGCGTGGTCGTCAAAGGCGTGGAGTCGCCCGAGCGGTTGCTGGATGAAACGGCGCTGTTCTTGCATCGGGTCGTTGCCGATCTGCCGCCCGAGAAACAAAGGATGCTCGATCGCCTGCACCGATCGGATGAAGCACTGGTGGGGAAGAAGGTGTTGGTCGTCGACGACGACATGCGCAACATCTTCGCACTCAGCAGCGTCCTTGAGCGCCGGGGGATGGCAGTGCTAACCGCCGGAACTGGGCGGGAAGCAATCTCCATGCTGGAATCGACTCCCGACGTTGCCATCGTTCTGATGGACATCATGATGCCGGAAATGGATGGATATGCCACCATGCAAGTGATCCGGCAGAATCCCTCTTTCCGTAGGCTGCCCATCATCGCTCTGACTGCGAAGGCTATGAAGGGCGATCGCGAAAAGTGCCTGGAAGCGGGCGCCTCGGAATACCTGGCCAAGCCGGTCAACACCGAGCAACTGCTCTCCGCGCTGCGCATGTGGCTGCACAGATGAGCAAAAGTTCGGTTGGTCATCGGGGGTGTTGAAAGCGAGTCCATGTTATGGCAAATCACTTAAGAACATCATGAGCGCCCAGGACAAAGTCAACATCCTCATGGTCGACGACCAGCCGGGCAAGTTGCTCACCTATGAAGCCATCCTGGCTGAGCTTGGCGAAAATCTGATTCAGGCGACCTCCGCCAAGGAGGCCCTCGAGAAGCTGCTCAAAACCGACGTCGCAGTTCTGCTGATGGACGTGAGCATGCCGGAGATCGACGGTTTTGAACTGGCCGAGATTATCCGTCAGCATCCGCGCTTTCAGAAAACTGCAATCATCTTTGTGTCTGCGGTGCATCTGACCGATCTTGACCGCCTGAAGGGGTACCAGCACGGCGCGGTGGATTATCTGTCTGTCCCCGTTGTGCCGGAAGTGCTCCGGGCCAAGGTGAGGGTGTTTGCAGAATTGCACCGAAAGAACCAGCAACTGGAGCGGCTGAACGTCGAACTCGAGCAACGCGTCGTGGATCGGACGCAGGAGTTAGAACGTAAAGCGGTCGCCCTAGAGCAATTGAATCGCAATCTGGCCCAGAAGAACCAAGAACTGGACGCAATTGTGCAGACGGCACCGGATATCATTTTCAGCCGGCAATCTGACAGTTCGCGGGACTACATCAGCAGCCGATTCTATGAATACACCGGTGCACCGTCGGGTTCAGCGGTGGGGGTCGGCTGGTTGGAATATGTGCACGCCGATGACCGGGAACGCAGCATGGAGCATTGGCTGCGCTGCGTACAATCGGGTGAGGCTTATGAAACCGAATACCGTCTGCGTGCCGCTGACGGACGGTACCGCTGGTTCCGCGCTCGTGCCGTACCCTTGCGAGATCCGCAGGGTGCGATCGTCAAGTGGTACGGGACTTGCTCGGACATTCATGACAACAAGCTGTTGGAACAATCGATTCGTGAGAACGCCATCGAGTTGGAGAGAATGGTGGATCTCCGAACCATTGAACTCAGGCGCCTCTCCAGCCGGTTGATGACGATGCAGGACGAGGAACGGCGCAGAATTGCCCGCGAAATTCACGATGGTCTGGGACAGGAACTGGCGGCAGCCAAGATGATTCTGGACGGAATCCTCTCCAAGGATTCCTCGCCTACCATGCGGCAGGCGGCCGCGGATTCAAGTGCGTTGGTGGACCGTGCTATCAAGCAGGTCCGCACGATCTCGCACCTTCTACACCCGCCTCTTCTCGATGAGGTCGGTCTGGTCTCTGCCCTTCGATGGTATCTGGAAGGACTTTCAGAACGCAGCGGAATTGAAATTCATCTGGAGGTTGACCCTCCCGATCTCGGCCGGCTTAAGGCGGAGTTGGAAACCGCTATCTTCCGCATCATCCAGGAAGCCTTGACCAATATGTTCCGCCATTCCGGGGCTCGCAATGGCCGCGTAACTCTGATCGAAAGGGAAGAGAATGTCATGGTGACCGTTCGCGACGATGGAAAAGGAATCGAGGAACAGATTGTTCAATTTCGCCCAGACAGCGTTGGAGTTGGCATCGGCGGAATGAAGCAGCGGGTCACGGAACTGGGCGGCCGTCTGCGCTTAGCGAATGCCAACCCTGGTACGATCGTTGAGGTTGTCATCCCTTCCCGGCAGTCACAGCGGCTGTTGCCGGCGACGCTTGAGCCGGCGGCTAACTAGCAGGAGTAGCCTATGTCGCCCGCACCTGGCCGTAGTTGAGCAGACTGACGATCGCCTCACCCCCCGCAAATGTTCCCCAAGGTTGTGGGAACAAGCCATTGAAGAGGGGGCGGTATGAGTGATCGCGAGTGTCTTCCTACGTACTCTTGCGGATTCTGGTATCGAGTCTTCGTGTTTATTGTTACAGTGACAGGATACCGGCGGCCACGTCCTTACAGGAGTGACTGCACACGGCGGCCCGAGCCGGGCCTTTGCAGTTTGACCGACTTGGAAGCCGTCCTTGGCCGCCGGGCATCCCCCCACTCATCCTTTCACTCCTCTCCGTTACCAGGAATTCTCCGGACGTCTAAGGGGTTCAGTTGATTGTTCACAGATCTGAATAGTCGGCACTCAGGGGAACGTGATCATGACTGTTGCGGATGATGGAAAGGGTACTCCACGGGAAGTCACCGCTAAAGTTCCGTGACGGTGCGGCGCCCGGCATCGGGCCGGCAGCGATGAGGGAAAGGCTGGCTGAGTTTGGGAGTCAAATCAACGTGGAATCGTCGAGCGGAGGATCGGTGTTGGTGGCGGTAGTCCCCACCGCTTGTGCGACGAAAAAGGAAGATTCTGCTCCTGCAGTTGAAGCCTAGGTCTGGAAGTCCTCCCCACAGCGACACTATCCCCGGGAGTGGTTCGCGCCGGTCTTAGTACGTCCGGCCTCGACTGCCTGCCAAGTGGCTGACCAGGGAGATGAGGAAAAGGATCAGGAATACTACGAACAAGATTTTCGAAATACCAGCTGCCGCAACCGCTATGCCCGTAAAGCCCATAACCGCTGCAATCAGCGCGACCACGAAAAATACAAGCGCCCAATAAAGCATCGTCATCCTCCAGAAAAATCTCAGGCCCAAAAATACGCGGTGATGCTGGCGCGAGATATCGGCGCCATACTGTATTCGGCGCGCGCAATTTCCGTACAGGCGGATACTTACTCGAGCCCAGTTGTGAAGGGAGCAGGCGCCGGTCACTCCCAGTGGACCGGCACCTGCTTTGGGGGCGTTGTGTCGAGTAGGTCTCGAGAATAATCAGACATATCCTAACTCACAATACTGTGGAACCCGTACCTTAGCAGATAACCGCCCCCATCTCCCGGTTACGTCCGAATCGTCCCTCAAGGATGTTCTCACGTTGTTTACTGCCTCCGCCGGATGGGATGGTCGACACCCACGGGCTAATTTATTACTCGCGAGACCATGGCCGGTGCTCACATGAGCACAGAGAGGACATGAACAATAATGAGACAAATTCATGGGGTTGCGACGAGATGTCTCCTGGTGCTGAGCATTTGTTCAATGTTTATCGGTGTGAGCTGGTCCGCCGATAAAGATCAATCGGATATCGCGAAGCGGATCGACGCTTCCGCCAAAGTTCTGAACGAAGTTATGGCTACTCCGGACAAGGCAATTCCGGACAAGGTCATGCGCGACGCCAAATGTATCGCTGTGATTCCTTCGATGGTGAAGATCGCAGTTGGATTTGGTGGCAACCACGGTAAAGGCGTGGCCACCTGCCGAACGGAATCCGGCTGGAGCGCTCCCGCGCCGGTGACAATTACGGGAGGGAGCTGGGGGTTGCAGCTCGGAGGCCAGGCCGTAGACCTGGTCATGATCGTAACCAACGATCAAGGAATGCAGCATTTGCTTTCCAGCAAATTCAAGCTTGGGGCTGACGCCTCCGCCGCCGCTGGACCTGTGGGCCGCGACGCCGCCGCGGACACCGACGTAAAGATGAGAGCCGAAGTGCTGACCTATTCCCGCGCTCGCGGTCTGTTTGCCGGAATCGACCTGAGTGGTGCTGCTCTCACCCAAGACAAGGACGAGACCCGTTTGCTCTACGGTAGCTTTGTGCCTTTCGACGAAATCCTTGGCGGAAAGGTACGCCCCACTGCCATCAGCGAGCCGTTCCTGGCTGCGGTCAGGAAGTACTCCGTCCAAAGCAGAGAATCAAGCATGAACGACTCTGCGGATTCGGCGTCACAGTAACGGGCATCACAATGGTTTTCAAACGCTGGCCCGACTTATGCCGGGCCAGCAATCACGATTCGGGGAAAGCTCTTTTCAAATAAAGGAGAATTTATGTACACCATTCTGCTTGTTGTCTTGGTGCTGCTGTTGCTGGGTGCATTGCCGACTTGGCCCTACAGTCGTTCGTGGGGGTATTACCCGAGCGGTGGACTTGGCCTGATTGTTGTGGTGGTTCTGGTCCTGGTTTTGGCCGGCCGCCTGTGACTTCAACAGAAACTTACCATTGGATTCGCACGACCACTACTATTGCACGCTAGCGAGGAGCCTTGATGTCGAGCCGTGAAAATTCTCTCGCCAACGGTGAATCCCTAATGAACCTGGTAGGCCCAGCTCTGGCACGGGTCCGATACGATGCTGGTCGCAGCATTCGGCGGCGTCCAAGCACGTACATTTCGCGGCCGCCGGACCAGATCTGGGGACAATACAACAATTATCGTAAGAATGGCGTCGTGATGTCGGCAATTATCCACGTGGCGATACTCGGGTTGGTCCTGAGTGGAGCGCTTTTCGGTCATCAAATTGTCCAGAAGGTTGAGTCACGGCAAACTGTGACGTTGATTGCTCCCTCCCCGGATTCCTATGCCTTACCAACCTCTAAGCAAGTCGTGAGCGGTGGAGGAGGGGGCGGAGACCACGATCCACTGCCTGCGCCCAAGGGACATCCTCCGAAGGTAGCGTTGCAGCAGATCACGCCGCCAGCCATCATTGTTCGGAATGAAAAACCACGCCTCACGGCCGAGCCTACTGCGGTGGTTCCGCCGCAAGTCCATCTTGCGGAAAATCACATGCCGAACATTGGGCCTTCGGCGGGACCCGTGATGCCGGCAGCTCCCCCCTCTAACGGGGTCGGATCAGGCGGCGGCATTGGCTCAGGGTCGGGAGGTGGTGTGGGCGTGGGCCACGGGCCTGGCATCGGGGCAGGGAGTGGCGGCGGCATCGGCGGCGGAGTTTACAAGGTGGGCGCGGGTATCTCGGCGCCTCAAGCCATCAGTTCCCCCGATCCCGATTATACCGAGGAGGCCCGCCGAGCCAAGAAACAAGGAACCTGTGTCCTCTGGTTGATCGTGGATTCTGCGGGACACCCGCGTGATATCCGCGTGGTTCGAGGCTTGGGCCTTGGGCTCGACGCCAAGGCTCTTGAAGCCGTTCGACAGTGGCGTTTCCAACCCGCGCTGAAAGACGGGAAGCCTGTAGACGTGCAGATTAGCGTGGAAGTGGAGTTCCACCTCTACTAATTTGCGGCTGGTCCAGCGCCTTTCGTCAGAACTCAAGAAGTCCCACAAGGAACTCAAGAAGTCCCACAAGGAAGTCCCACAAGATTGAGCGCGGCACCAATGAAGCCGAGCCGCTGGCCATGGGCGGATCTCCGCCTAACCCAACCTATCGATCGGCTTACAGCCTCTCCTGCAACTGTTTACAGAGGTGACCCGATAGAAGGTCTCGCGTGCTTTTTCTACTCTGTCATCCATGCTCGCGAGTATTAGCCGCGAGGAATAACTTTCAGAAACCTGAAGGAGATCAACCGTGGCGACTTGTGCGATTTCAGCAACTGGAGCGAATGTCATTCCCGCGACCAGCGTTAAGGGACGCGACGATTCTCAGATCAACCTGGTAAAGCGCGCGCAGTCCGGCGACGAGGAAGCGTTTGCCACGCTGTTTCAACAACACAAGAACCGGGTTTATTCGGTCTGTCTGCTCATGACGAAAGATGTTGCTGAGGCTGAGGATCTGACGCAGGAAGCTTTCCTTCAGGTCTTTCGGACAGTAAGTTCCTTTCGCGGGGATGCCGCGTTCTCGACCTGGCTTTATCGTGTCGCGGTGAACACCGTGCTGATGAAGCTTCGGCGGCGCAAGGCTCCACCGACGGTTTCCCTGGACGAGCCGCTAAATCCCGAGTCTCCTTCGTTGCATCGCGACTTGGGCAAGAAAGACCCCGCACTTGCCGGCGTGGTGGATCGTATTGCTTTGGGCCGTGCGCTTCAGGAACTTCCGGAAGGCTGCCGGACTATTTTCGCATTGCACGAAGTCGAGGGTTATCAGCACCACGAGATTGCGCAGTTGCTCGACTGCTCCATTGGAAACTCGAAATCACAACTGCATAAGGCAAAGCTGAAAATGCGCGACCTTCTGTTCCCAAAAAGAAGAATCTTACGGCGGCGCATCTCGCGAAACCCGTCAATCGAGTCGATCGCGGCCAAGCAGGAAATTCCGCTGAACCTCCAGTCGGGCCGAGACCGGAGGGCTAGGGAAACCGTGAAGGCAAAGGTTAAGGCGATGACGTCCAGGTTGACTGGGCGCGAAGTTTGATCTTCTCCAGAAAGGCGACCTCGGAGTGGTAGGCGCAATCATTCTCGTGGCACCGGAGATTCCACAGCTTCCTCGCGGGGGTTCAGCCGCGAAGACTTCGGGTGGCGATTCGCGTCCGGAGGAATTTAAGAAGGGAACTCCTCTTGCCTGTATCGAAGTGCTGGGCCGATCGGTGCTGGAGCGAGGGGTGGACCAGATGTTGCGGGCAGGCGTTAACGCGATCACGCTCCTGGGCGATAGTTGCTTTGCTCCGGTCCGGGATGAAGTCGATCAAGCCGCAACGAATTTCCCGCTCACCTGGGGAGACGATGCGTGGCGCGGCGCAACCCGGACTTTGAGGCGTCACAAAGAACCCGGAATCGACGTGACTTTCCTGGTTCGTGCGGCTGCGTACGTTGAACTGGATCCTCTCGACGCGCTCCAGTTTCATCGGGGCCAGCAGCAAGTGGTGACCCGCGCCTTCGATGAGGCGGGGCCGCTGGATATTTGGATTATTGATACGGCTGGTGTGGCGGAGAGCGAGGACATTGTTCGGACGCTCGGGGAATCAGAACCAGCCCGCTATGAGGTGCCCGGGTACGTGAATCGACTCGAGGGACCGCGTGATTTGCGGCGTCTCGTCGTCGACAGTCTCAGTTCCCGTTGCCGTCTCCGGCCGCAAGGTTCTGAAACGCGTCCCGGCGTCTGGGTGGATGAAGGCGCACAGGTGCATCGCACGGCGCGAATCGTGGCTCCGGCCTTCCTGGGGCGAAAGTCGAAGATTGAGGAGCAGTGCCTGATTACCCGATGCAGCAACGTAGAAAGTAATTGCCAGATTGACTACGGAACGGTGGTGGAGGACAGTTCGATACTGTCGAACAGCTACGTCGGAATCGGCCTTGACGTGTCACACTCTATCGTCAACGGAAACCAACTGCTGAACCTGGAACGGGGTGTGGCTTTGGAAATTCAAGACCCTGGCATGATTCGGCGCAACGCCATTCCACGTAAGGAAGCGAATCTGCAACCCGCGGATACATTCGATTGGGAAGAAACCAAGTCTACGCGGGAAGAGGAAAAGTGCGGGCTGGATTTAGATGATGTATCTGAACTTTGAACATAGTAGCTCCAATTCAAAAGGGGTAAGACAATGCCGATCACTAAACCCGTAGTCATCATGGAATTACCGGAGGTCCTCAACCGGGAAACCGCGCAGACGTTCTTGCTGGAATTGCAGCCGTTGCTCGAGTCTCACCGTCCGCGAATTGTTCTCGACGGTTCGCACGTTCATTACATCGACGGTAGCGGGGTTGAAATGCTGCTGCAATGCCTGGAAGAGGCGATGAAGCGCGATGGGGATCTTAAGTTGTCCGCGGTGTCCCCCGAATCAGAAGTGATCCTGGAATTCCTGCGCGTAGACCGCGTATTTGAAGTATTCCCGACGTCCGAAGATGCGGTACGGAGTTTCAGCGCGATTCCCGCGGAAGCAGTTCCGCAGGACACTCCCTTGTACGGCGGGCTCTTTGGCGACGTGCAAGTCTTGAAGCAGGCCAGTTAGTCCACCAGTGGGCGACGGAGAAGGCAATGCGACTTTT
The DNA here is from genome assembly GCA_035511455.1 of Candidatus Sulfotelmatobacter sp. Taxonomy (GTDB): domain Bacteria; phylum Acidobacteriota; class Terriglobia; order Terriglobales; family Acidobacteriaceae; genus Sulfotelmatobacter. The sequence goes on from DATKFH010000140.1 coordinate 62,814, forward strand.
GGACTTTGGTATTCGGTACGCGGCATGCGGAGTACTTGCTCTGGGTTGTCCGGCCGGTATTCTCGCGCAGGGCGGACAACAGACCGCCGCGCGAGATGCGCAATTGGTCGGAGCGAGCCACGAGCAGGTTGTATCCTCAATCGTTGGTGCGAGCCAGTCGAACCGGCCTCGGGTTGCATCTGCGATTGAGGAAACCGCGTCCGCGGAACTTCCTGATAGTCCGGGTGCTGTGCAATCGCAGAGTCAGAGTGCCTCTCCACCCCAGAACAGCCCCTCGCAGTCACCCACCGTGGATCCATCGCAACCGCAGACCTCGCAATCGCCGCCACATGACGGAAAGCCTCAACGGCCGGTAGGGACGGCCGCCGCGGAAGCGCCGACGGTCAGCGGCGAAACCGCAGCCCAGCCCGCTGGAATTGCGATCGCTCCGGCCAAGCAGCGCCGCGTGCGCATGCTTGTACTCAAAGTGGGTGCGCTGGTGGGCGCCGGCGTCGCTTTAGGAACGACTCTGGCCTTGACCGCGGGCACTCCGAGTAAGCCCCCGGGCGCTCATTAAGCGCCGGTTTGCAGTTCCCATTGAGTTGTGGCCGAAGAATATGCGAACAGGAACCGCAAAAGTGGTGAGCTTCTCGGGGATTGATGGGGCCGGCAAGAGCACTCAGATTCAGGCCTTGCAATTTCATCTGCACCTGCTGGGATTTCGTTCGACCCTGTATACGTTCTGGGACGACGTGGTGGTGTTCTCGCGCTTGCGGGAATCTCTCAGCCACACAGCGTTTAAAGGAGACAAAGGCGCCGGAAGCCCTGAGAAGCCGATCAGCCGGCGCGATAAAAACGTTACCTCCTGGTTCGCCACCGGCGTGCGTTTGTTCTTTTACCTGCTCGATACCCTCAGCCTTCGTCTGACTTTCGGGAGATCCCATGCCGGAGCGGATTTCATAATCTTCGACAGATTTATCTATGATGAATTGGCGAATCTTCCACTTCATTCCGGGCCCATACGATTTTATGTGCGAATGCTTCTGAGCATCAGTCCCAAGCCCGATATCGCTTATCTGGTGGACGCCGAGCCAGAAGCCGCGCGCATCCGCAAGCCCGAGTATCCACTGAATTTCCTGCGGCAGAATCGCAATGCCTACATTAAGCTAAGCCATCTTGTCCGCGGGATGACTGTGGTCGGCTCGCTTTCTGTCGAAGAGACTACTTCCGAGATTATGGAATCGATCTCAAAGATGTGCTTACGAGCGGATCGCGAGGCGGTCGAACTCCAGTCCCAATGCCCTGCCGGATGCCAGGATCCGAATGCTTCCGACAAATGAGAAGTGCACCTAATATCCTGGCGACCAACATATTGTCTTGAACGATCATCGAACCTCGGGGCGATCATGAGGCGGGAGACGAATGAAGATCTGTCTGGTCACAACCTTTCCCCCAAGTACCGGGGGATTGAGTGAATACGGGTTTCACCTGGCGCAGGAGTTGCAGCACAATCCGTTCCTTAGCCTCACCGTTCTGGCCGATAAGCTACCGTCGGACCATGCCGAGCCCGAGGGATTTTCCGTTCTGCGCTGCTGGTCTTTCGACGACCCGAGCAGCGTTTTCAGGCTGATGCGGGCGCTGCATCGACTAAAGCCAGACGTGGTCTGGTTCAATCTGCTGTTCAGTACTTTTGGACGCAGCCCCGTGGTTGCATTCACTGGTCTTATGACCCCTCTGCTCGCGCGCCTGAGTGGCCGCTACACGCACGTGACATTGCATCATTTAATGGATACCGTGGAACTCAAAGATATCGGAGTTCGTCACGAGTGGCTGTATCGCCTTGCGGGTGCGGTTGCTACGCGAATGCTTTTGCTCTCGAATTCAGTCTCGGTGCTCATGCCCGGCTATCGAAAAATCTTGAACGACAAGTACGGACGGGACAACGTCCATTTGCGTGCGCATGGCATTCTCGCGCGCCGTCCTGAATTCCCTGACTTCTCACGACGCGGAAATCCGGTTCACCACATTCTGGCTTTTGGGAAATGGGGAACCTATAAACGTCTTGAACTGATGATTGAGGCGTTTGAACTGATCACGGCAAAGTTACCCGCGACCAAGCTTGTGATCGCCGGCGGAGATCATCCTCAGGCTGCTGGTTACACGGAATCGGTACGGCAAAAGTGTGCGGGCAATCCCAAAATCGAATTCCGAGGCTATGTTCCCGAGGACGAGTTGCCGGATCTATTTCAGAGCTCCAGCGTCGCGGTCATGCCCTATTCTTCGTCCACGGGATCGAGCGGCGTTGCGCACCTGGCTTGTGCGTTTGGGGTACCCATCGTGTCCTCGGACCTGCCTGACTTCCGCCAAATGGCGCAGGGCGAGGAGCTAGCCATCGAGTTTTGTCCGACCGGGAACGCCGTGGCCCTCGCGGATTGCCTGGTCCATCTGTTACAGGCGCCCGAGAAGCAGCGAGCGATGGCGGCGCAGAATTTCTCCGCGGTATTGCGTATGACCATGCCCACTGTCGTACAGAAATATGTTCGCCATTTTGAGCTTCAGCAGCGGACCCAGGCGCTCAGATACGTATCGCGATTCCGCAGGCTGCCCAGTTGGGTGCCCTCGAAGGCCCGGCTGTTACGCTTCATGACTCGGAACTCCCTAAGCTGGACAAGACGCTCCGCGATTCTCCACGCGCCGTGGAACGGCCAGCAGGATTTTCCACTACTGCAAAGTAACGGTAACGGTCGTGGACACTTGAACGGCTCCGGAAGTGCCGTTGATGGTGATCGGATAGCTGGTACGGCTGCGGCCGGACCCAGTTCCGCCACACGAGGTGGAACCGATGATCACCACGGCCAGGGCACAGGCTCCGAGAGCGGGCAGGATCCGCTTGCGCAGAGTCTTGCCGATAAGCGCAAATCCAAGCGTGAAACCAAACAGGTAAGTACCGAAAACGAGGTGGAATCTATTCGCGGTGCGATTCAGGGCCCCCACGGAAGCGGCGGAAATGGTAAGAACGGACTGGGCGGCACCGCTGCCCGGGGTAATGGAGGCGGGAGCGAACGAACAAGCCAGGTTCGCGGGCACGCTGGAACAAGTCAGACCGATGGCTCCATCGAAGGCGCCTGATTCGGACGCCGCCGTAACGGTAACTCTGCCCGAAGCTCCTGAGGCTATCGTCAACGATGTTGGGTCAGTTCCGAAGCTTAAAGGTGTGTCCCCAGCCGAACCTCCCCCACACGTCGGTGTGAACTTCACCGGGCCGGAAATCTGGTTGGCAATACTCGGCTTTCCCACAGCCTGCAGATACAAGACATAGTTTCCGTCAGGGATCGAGTAGCTGCACAGGTTCAGAGAATTCGTTCCCGCCATCGCCTCTCCCAGAGCCATCAGATTCTTCCCGTCCGTGCTGATGTACGCCACGTAGTGGTCGACAGTGCTGGGATCGCCCTGAATCGTCCACTCGAGCGAGTTGCCGGCTGCGGCGGCGGACAGAGTCAGGCAATTACTGATCCCGGACTCGATCTCAGTGGCCTCTTCGTAGTCGTTCCAGGTTACCAATTGCAGCGCCGGCAACTGCCTCCCCGAATTGTAGAGGCTGTTGATTTCCGAAAATGTTTGCAGCCACGTTTTTCCGCACTGCTGGCCCATGACACGGCCTGAGCCCCAGGCAGCAAGGGAATCGTTGAATCCCTTGTAAGACGCCCCCACCGTCTGATCGTTTGTGAGGGGCAGGCCAGTGTCATAAAAACTGGAGAGATAGCTCATCCCGTAGTCGGTGGTAGTGGGCATGACCCACGAGTAACTCCCGTCGCTCAGTAAGTGGCCGAATCCATCGTTATTTTGAAAGAGAAAGACAGGTTGCGTGGCAAGAGCGGCGGCGACAGCGTTCCAATCAACGGAATAGGAAAGGTCAATGTTGAAATTCGTGATCACTGGCTTTCCCTGGTGCGTCAGGTACGCCGGAGAAGGGAAGTAGGTCTGCTCGACATATTGCAACTGGCTGATCAGAGCCTGTTGCGGCGAACATCCCGTGCAGGAATCCCACTGGATCGCGCCTTGGTCGACCATAATGGCGAAGGTGAAGCCGGGATGTCTTTCGGCTTCCGCCATCACGAGTTTTGTGGCTTGATCGATGCTGGTGTTCGGACCATACCAATCGATGATCACGCCATCGATTCCGCGGCTGATCATATCCGTAATCTGCCCGTGGACCTGCGCCGGGTCGGTGGAGTTGTAGCCCACGTTCATATGGTTCGACCCTCCGAACCAAAGCAACAGGTGAGCGTAGACCTTCGTGCTGGCGCCGGAATAGAGCAGGGAATGGACATCCACCTTGCTAACATTCCCGGCACCTTCATTGCCATTGGTCTGACCGCCAAAACTGTTGGTCGCACTGGTATTGTTTGCCGTTTGCGCGGCCAACGTGGTGGTGGGTACAACGTAGTTTCCGGCCGCGCATACACCTGTCGCGGACAGGAGCAGAACTACAACACCCAAATCTTTAAAAACCATCTATCCTCTGGAGCGGAGGGGACGAGGCACTTGCAACTGGTCTGGGAGAGAGGCCCGCGCCTCTAAATTTCTCTGAACCAGCCGGGCAACTTTCTGGGAACGGGTAGCAGCTTAGTGTGCGCGTGCGCCGCGTGAATAGATCACCGTGGGACGGGAACTAATGTGTGATGAACTTTCGGGCCATTGCCCTGGCGCCCGGGAGTGAGTGGATTGCATACCGACGCCTGACCAGATCCTCGAAATGCCTGCCAAGGCCCGTGTTTTCAGGCTTTTCACTTGGAGCGGCGAATCCGTGGCGTCGGTTCCGACGCCAACATTCCAGCACAAAAACTCATCCAACCTGAGTTCGTAAACTCGACACTTCTTAAGAGCAGGTGATGAGAGATGACTGAAAAACTCCGCATCTATTCAATTGCTGGCATGATCGTCGTTCTGCTTGCGCTATGCGGCTGTCAGGGAATCAAGCAATCTACGTCCGGCACGGGCGATATCACCTCCGTGAATCACATTATTTTTATGGCGCAGGAGAACCGCTCTTTCGACAACTATTTCGGACAGCTGCCAGCTTATTGGGCGGCGAATGGCTACCCGTCCCAGCAATTCGACGGCCTGCCCGCCAACGCCACCAACCCGAGCTATAACGGAACGACCACCGTGCCGGCTTATCACGTTGCGACCGAATGCATTCAGAATCTCAGTCCGTCGTGGAATGAAAGCCACGTTGATTGGAACCGCAGTAATCCAACTTCCAGCACGAGCACGATGGATGGCTACGTCTACAACGCCGCCGCTTATGCTTTGAACCCCCCGGCCAGCGAGGCGCCGATCTACGACACGGCAGGAATTCGCGCGATGGGCTACTACGATGGGAGCGACTTGAATTACTACTATTTCATGGCCTCAAACTTTGCCACATCCGACCGCTGGTTCTCGCCCGCGATGGACCGTACGCAGATCAACCGAATGTATCTCCTGGCGGCGACCTCCCACGGATATGCGTATCCACCAGGAACCAACTCCGCCGACAATGCCCCGCTAAACGTGCCCACAATCTTTGATGCCCTGCAGAAGGCCGGTATTTCCTGGAAAGTCTACGCCACGGACTTCGCCACCAACGGAACCGACCCCGCGACCTATCTGACCATGTTTTCTGCCTATGCTCCGCCAAACCAACTGCCATCCAACGTTGTGCCGGCCTCACAGTTCGTTACCGACGCGCAAAATGGAACCCTGCCGGCAGTAGCGATGATTGAAGGCGGCTACAATTCCGGTCTGGATGAGCATCCCAAGAACAATGTGCAGAAAGGGGCGGCTTATGCCGCCAGTTTGATCAACGGGCTGATGAATAGCCCGTCCTGGAAGGATTCCGTATTCATCCTGACCTATGATGAAGCGGGCGGGCTCTACGATCACGTCGCGCCGCAACCGGCAGTGAATCCGGATGGAATCGCACCGATAGACTTGAACCCCAGCGATATTTGCACCACCGGGGGCGGCGCCAATTGCGACTTCAACTACACCGGTTTCCGCCTGCCGCTGATGGTAATTTCGCCGTTTACCAAGAAGAATTATGTGTCACATACGGTGGCCGACTATACGGCGATTCTAAGGTTTATCGAGGCTCGATTTAACGTGCCGCCCTTGACGAAACGGGATGCGGCGCAAATCGACATGACTGAATTCTTCGATTTCCAGAACGTACCTTGGGCCACTCCGCCCGCTCCCCCAGTGCAGGCAACGGGCGGGACCTGCGACTACCAGAAGTTGCAGTAACGCGGCTCGAGCTGGGCGTCAATGCGAATTGATCGTTTACTTGCCCGGTGAATTGATTGTCAAACTGCGGACCACATAACGCGATTCCTCAAGCGTCGTGATTGCCGTAACCACTGCGCCGGTGCGTAGGTTGTCGTCCGGGGCGAGGGATGGATCGAGGTGGATTTCGTAGCTCTTGCGGTCAGTTGAAGAATACAAGACCAGCAAGCCAGAGCGCAGGTCGATATGTACGACCTGGCCTCGAAACGTATAGCGAGTTCCAGGCAGGGCAAGGATGGAGATCTCACGGGCGACATCATGGCCGTCCGGTTCCGAGGCAAATCTTATAGCGATCAGCGAACCGGGCGTCAGCACGCTGACCGGAACCGTGCGGTCGCCTTGCATGAGCCGCGTGGAAGAGTTCGTGCGCACCCGGAGGGGCTCTGGGAAAATCGCATCGCGGATCGTTAACTCGCCGCGCTCAGCCTGATATGTCAACACGATTCCCTGGCTTTCGCCAACAGCCGGTTGTGTCTTCACACGAATACTCCGAGCGAAGACTGTGCTTCCGTCGAGGATCGTGTCGATATAAACGCGTTCGCCTTCGTGCAGATCACCGATGGTACCTTGGGTGCCCCGACGATAAATACGAGTGCGCGGATCGAATAAGACATTCATTCGGCCGCCTCCAAAAACTCGTACGGTGAGTTGATCGCGCACACGATCCAGCCGTTCGACGGTTCCACCGATTAGCGTTGCGTTTCGCCCGGGCACTGGCGGCAAGTCGGGTAGCAAACTGGCGGGGTCGGCGACGATTTCCGTATCCTCCTTATCATCCTTCGAGGCATCCGCGATACCCGCTGGCTCGGGCTTGATGTTGCTCTCAGTCGCCGCGGAGATCACTGCGGACGTCGCCTTCGAAGCCGCCGGTTCCGCGGGGGCTTGTGCATAAGCGAAGCTGCCGATGATGAGACCAAGGAAAACGAATTTCTCCACAGAACTCATGCGTACTCCCGATGAATGGTGTGTGTATCCAGCGCAGTTTGGATGCGATTTGCAGGTGCAAAGGTAGTCCCAAATTCGAACCCAATCGGCGCCCACGAGCGATTTCGCCGAAAACAAAAGACTTCGCCACAGCATCCCACGACGTCTCAGATTGCATCTTACGACCAGGAGTAGTCATGCTTTCTAAACGCTGGCTGTTCACAGGTTTTGTCGGCCTTGTCACGTTCGGGTTCGAATTGCAGTGTGCACAGGCCGGAGACCTCAAGATAACGATCCCGAGCCGAAGCAGGCTTACTCCGGTTCAGCGTCTGAACCGCGAGGGAGTAGAGGCTGTCCGAAAACATGAGTACGCGAAGGCAGAACGACTGTTCTACAGGGCCTACCTGCTTGATACCGACGATGCATTCACGCTCAACAACCTTGGCTACATTTCGGAATTGCAGGGACAGGTTGACCGTGCTCAGAGTTTCTATGCTTTGGCAGCAGAACAGTCGAGCGATGCCGTAATTGATCGGGCGAGTGCGCCGCGCATGGAGGGCCGGCCGATGAAAGAAGCATTGGCGGCCACGGACCAGCCGCTTCAGGTCAATCATGCCAACGTCGAGGCGGTGCGATTGCTGTCACAGGGACGTACGACAGAAGCCGACAGGCTTCTTCAAGACGCGCTAAAAACCGATCCCACCAACATCTTCACCCTAAACAATATGGGCGTCGTCAAGGAGATGGAGGGAGAGGACCAAGAAGCATTGAAATATTACGACCAAGCCGCCGGGGCGCATTCCGATGCGACCGCTGCTGTGACCGCTGACCGCACATGGCATGGCCACCAGGTGAGCGAAATGGCGGCGGCGAGCGCCAAGGGGCTACGGGCGCGATTGGCACGCGCGAACGACATACCGGAACAAGTGGCGGAATTGAATCTGCGGGGTGTCTCGGCCCTGAACCGCAACGACGTGAGAGCGGCGGGCGAAGATTTTCGCAAGGCCTATGCGCTCGATCCGGGAAACGCATTCGCGCTCAACAACATTGCCTATGTGGCGGAACTCGAAGGAGACCGGGAGACCGCGCAGTTCTTCTACGATCGTGCGCGACAAGCGGTCGGGGCCAACACGACGATTGGAGTGGCGACTCGCCGCTCGGCAGAGGGAATGAAGCTTTTCGCAGTCGCGGCCGATAACAACACACAGGTCGGGACGAAGATTACCCAGGACCGCGAGACTCTGCGGCGACAGAACGAACCGGTCGTGCTCCGGCGGCGCGATAATAGCATTGTCGAGGAATCGGCTCCGCCCGCACCTCCAGCTGACAAGAACCCGCCTCCGCAGTAATGGCAAACTAGGAATCACTGATCTGAAAGCGGCCGATGTCCGACTCGGGATCGTGGAAGATGTGGCGCAAAACATTGGTGAGATAGCGCCACAGAGTATTGACGTTGGTGCGATACCAGCAGCAACTCGTCATCTCCGGCGACAGTCCGCAAATAAACTGAAAACTCTCGAGGGCGGCCGGAGGTTGGGCCAGCATGGCGGCGGCCATACGATGGTTGCCGTCCAGAATCGTCAGAGGACTACGCTCGTCCACACCAATCAGCAAAACCGTGGGGTTTACTAGAGTCTCGTGCATCGACTGGGTCATTCGCTCGAGCTTGAGGAAGAACTCATCGTCCGGAAACTCTTGACCTTTGAGACGAAGGCACTCGACCATATCCGTCAAATAGAAGCTGCCTTCCGCCACGCGGCGCCATTGCGCCCGAGGGAAAAAGCGGATCCGGGCCAGATCGCCCCTCCTTACCTCGACCTTGAACCATCGCGTGTCTTCGGGAAGTTCCCGCCACATTGCGCCACGACGAAGAAACAGCAAGGCCCGACGCAGGGCGTTCTGGCGGTGACTGTCCAGGTCGGGGTTGTTGACGAGGTGCTCAAATTCCTGGCGATATTCCTCGAACTCGGGGTGGTGAAACTCGCTGCGCAGGAATTCGGCAATGACTTCGTGTTCGCTCAAAGCCCGAAGTACACTCAGTTTGGCGTAGGTGCGAACTTCTTCGGGGGGAGCGATTTCCCGGCGCAGAAGAGGCAGCGCGACCATGACCAGCAGAGTCACCATGATCACAAGTTGAACAAATATCACCTGCCGCAAGGTTTGGTGAAACACGCATATACCCAGGGCTACGGCGGCGCTGAAAGCTAACTGGACCCAGCTGGTGTTCGCAATCTTGCGGGACATTTCGTAGGTGATCATCACGGAACTGAGGGAATAAATCCCTGTGGTGACTGCGTAGAGGATCAGTAGAGCCGCCAGTCCGCCGTAGTTTTCCAGTTCAAAATGTGCACCGAAAAGCACCCGCCACAAGAAACTAGGAATAGCCCACAGGCCCAGAATCAACCCGGAAAGAATCAGAAATACCATGCCCAACGACATAAACAGCACGGGACGCGCTTCCCGGTCGCTGGAGCGGGCCCCTGCCGAAACTGGAAACATGGTGTTGACCACGGACCACGCACACATATTGACCAGGCGTCCAACCAGCGAAACTGCCGCATAAATCCCAGCCTGATTGGGAGCAAAGAAATGTTTCACCAGTACGATGTCGAAGTTGTTGATGATGACCTGGCCGGAAAAAAACACAATCGCCTGGAGACCCTCGCCGAAGGAAATTGGGATGGCTCCAGAGCGGAGTAACTTTACATCGGGGCTGGTGGAAGCCAGAAAATAAGACGCGATCACCGCAATCACGCTAGCCAGCACCGCGCCTTTCACGCCCAATCCGAGTCTGATCAGTACGAACGCTCCGCCCAGACGGACAACGCCTTCCAGCATGAAGTTGAGAGCTAGCGATCGGAATGCGTGGATGCCCTGGATGTATCCCCGGCGCGCTCCGAGCGGAATGTAGAATGCCGTTCCCAAGGCGAGCAATGAGATCAGGTCCTGATTAGGCAAATTCAGATATGCCATCAGGACCCGATTAAATAGGAATAGAACGGAACCCAGAGCGATCCCGGCAATCCATGCCCGGCGGTGAACGGCGGCAAAGATTGCGGCTTTCTCCTCCGGTAGTTCGTGATTGGCGACGTATTTCGCACAAACCACCTGAAAGGATAGAGTAATGGCCGAAGCCAGCATCAAGAGCGTGTACACGGCCGTGGCGTGCGCGAAACCCGCTGGTCCCAGTAACCGGGCGGTCACCACGTTGTAAACCAGATTGGTAATTCCAACCAAACCAGATCCGGCCAGCAGAGTTAGGCTGCCACCAAGCAGTTTCTCGCGCATTTTCTTCGCGTGCGCGTAGGAAATTGGCCTGCCGGAAGAACTGTCGACGCGTGTTGTCTCTATCGTGGGCATTGAGCAGCCAAGGTCAACCTAGAACAGCGTGAAGTGCACAACCGGAAGCAGTGTGGTTTTGCTGGAACCGGGGAAATCGTAGAACGTCTGTTGCTGGAGCCCGAAAGAGAAGCGCATCGGAAAGGCCACCGGAACCTCATTTCCTCCGGCTTTCAGGTTTCCATGGAGCGGACGTACGTAAGAAACGAGTAATTCGCTCTGGACATTGTCGTAGGCGTGATATCCAGCGCCCCGGGAGAGAAGGAACGAACCCTGAACGCTCCACCGAGGGCTGGCGCGGAAGTCGAAGCGGGCGCCCGGCAGCAGAGCCTGCGCGATCGCGTACTGCCTGTTTTCGACCCGCCAAGAGCGCAAATCCTCGGTGAGGATGGCTGCGGTCAGGCGGCTTCCGAACTTATGCTGAAGTCCGGCGTAGACCGAAGTATTGAAGTACTCCTGAACAACCGGATGGAACAGCAGGTCCCGCACTGAGTATCCCGTGATGAGGGCAGTACTCCCCCAGGGCCGTCCGACTGTGAACTCAATGTTGGCCGAGACATCGCGGGAGCTGAGGCTCTGATCGGTGAAAGGACCAGCCTCATGCACGGCGCTACCAGTTACCGAAACCCAGTTGGAGAAGGAACTGGTCGAAATGTAGAGAAACTGCCGGAAGAGATTCTGGCTCATGAACACGGGCGAGATCGTGTCGCGGCGGATCGTAAACTGCAGACCGCCGTTGAAGGTAATCGTCTTCGAGCCCAGGTGCAGTATTGGTGAAATTCCGCCGTTCAGAACCGTGTCATATGTGTTGCGGTCTTGAACGACGCCGATGCTAGGAAAAAGGAAGCGGCCAGCCGTCATGCCCTGGCCGACGAAACCGGTTATCGCGGGGAGTCCCCCCAGATTTACTCGATAGTGAGATTCCGCCAAGCTCTGAAAGGAGTGGCGTGGCGGGGGCAGCAGAGCCGGATTGGTTACGCGTAGAATTCTCGCATCCAGGGTGTAGACATTGATGTCTTCGAGAGCTGGTGCAAAAGAAGCTTCAGGGACCAAGCTCACTTTCTCGCCGATCTGACGGCCTTGCTCCTTGGCGGCGGCATACTGCGAGGTTTCGGCAACGCCTTGATCCTGCTGCCCAGAAACGGTGCTGGCTTGTGCGAATGCGGAGAGAGCATGCAGGGGATCCTGGCGCTGGCGTGAAAGATTTGCCGAGGCCATCATGTAGTCGTAGTCATCACGAAAGTCGCTCATAGGACCTAGGCTGGCCAACGCTGTTTCCGCTTTGCGGGTATTTCCTTCGGCGAGGTAGGTGTTGGTCAGGCCAAGGGCGACCGTCCGACGGTTGGCTCCCGCCAACTTCGCCTTGTCGAAATAGGTTTCCGCAAGATCGAAGTCGTGCACCGCCAGGAAGATGTTCGCGGCTTCAGCAAGGTCTTCGGCTGTGACTGGGGAGTCGGGAAACAGACGTGCCTCCGCGAATCCGAGTGCGATCTGGCGGCGGGCTTCATCCGGGTGGCCTTGCCGGACGAAGATCTGGGCAACAGCCAGACGTACGCCAATGCGATCTCCGCCCGGCACCTCCAGGGCTCGAGAGAAACGTTCGATCGCGGCGTTGCGATCGTCCATCGTCAGAAGAGCATCGCCGGTCGCGGTAAGAATCTCGACCCGGTTGCCGCCCAATTGCTCCGCGGACTGAATGTCACGAAGCGCCTGCTCGCGGTCCCCTTGCTTCGCATGCACTTGCGCCATCAGGGCATAAATCGTTGGGTCAGACGGCGAGAGCCTTTGCGCGCTGGTGAGCACGGTGTTTGCCTCAACGTAGCGCCGCATGTGGTACAGGACGTCGGCGAATGCCAGTTGAGTCGTCAGGTCGTTGGGCGTTTCCGCGAGGGCGGTACGGTATTCAGTGGCGGCGTGAGGGAAGTCCTGTTCCTGCCGGAACGCTTCCGCCCGAGCCAAGTGCCACGCGTGCGACTTTCCCAGCGCTTTCTGTGCGGAGTCCAGTTGCGTCAGAGCCGGCCTGGGACGGTGAAGCTGAAGACTTGCGTAAGCAAGGCCGAGGTGGGCCTCCCCATAGCTGGGTTGTAACTGCAGTGCTGTCTGAAAATCTTTCGCCGCTTTACCGGGCTCCCGGAGATCGTTCAACACGAAGCCGCGATTCACGTATCCCGTCGCCATTTTAGGATCGCGCTCCAGGGCCAGGGTGAAATCCTTCAGCGCCGCATTCAAATCGCCGTTGTGGGCATGAACATTGCCGGCGATGAGCGGAAGGTCCTTGTCCTTGGCGAGGATTGGCTCATATCGGTTCACCAGAGCGAGAGCTTCGTCGTACCGCTCGAGGTAATAAAGATCGTAGGCGAGGTAGACCACACCTTCGCGGTCGTTCGGCAACTTCTCGATCACCTCGTATCCGAGCTTGGCCGATTCGGCGTATTCGCCTTTAAACGTGAGATAACGCTCGCGCTCGCGCTTGACCTGCGCACTTGCATTTGTCTTCGCTGTGGCTCGCTGCAGCCAGCGCTGTGCCAGATCCAGATTGTGGGCCTCCAGCGCAGCATTCGCGCCCCCGCCAATTACGAGCGCGTTGTCAGGCATGCGCTCATAGGCGCTCTCATAGTTCGTTTCGGCAGCGCGGAAATTGCGTTGGGCTGTATACAGATCGCCTAGAGCGAGGTAGGGGGCGTAATCCTTGGGGTGCGCGGCTCGAGCGCGTGAAAAATAAGTCTCGGCCAGCTTTGTGTCGCCTGCATCACGGGCGAGATAGCCGAGGGACGAAAGCGCCTGCCGATTGTGGTGGTCGAGTTCGAGCACATTGGTGAAAGTCTGGCGAGCCGCGTCTTTCTGGCCCAGCTTCCACATCAGAGTGCCATAGTTCACCAGGGAGTTCACATTGGAGGGGGCAAGGGCCAGTGCCTCCTTCAGGTCGCGGTTAGCCGCGTCGAGATCGCCGGTTGCCGCTTCGACCGCCGCACGCAGCCTCAGCATCTCGGGACGAGAAGCGGTTGGAACGTGGAGTTGCTGAATTGCGGCGGCGGCGGAATCAAGCTGCTGTTTCGCCTTGGCTGCGTCTTCTTGACGGACATAAAGCTCGTAGAGATTGAGCCGCAGTTCAACGGGGTAGAGCGGTCCTTCCGGCACATGCGCTGGCAGATTGTTCACCGCATGCATGTATTCGCCAGTCGCATCGGAGAGACGGTCGTCCGACTCAGCGATCGCCGCGAGGATGGCGTGAAGACGGTAGTTGTTGCCGTCAATCTGTCGAGCCGCCTCAAGGAAGGGACGGGCCGCATCGGGCTGCCCCACATTGACCCAGGCTTGCGCAGCACTCAACTCCAGACCGATGTTGCCCTTGGCCGCTTTTGCCAGACGCGCGTAAAGCTCGGCGGCTTCCTGCTGCTTGCCTGCGAGTTGATAAGTAAAGGCAAGTTCAGCCAAAAGGTCGGGGCTCTTGGATGAAACTGCCTGCAAAGTAGCGATTGCTTGGTCGTACTTCCCTTGATCGCGGTATTGTCCGGCGACGGCGCGCAGAACGTCGGGATCGTGCGGGGCGCGGCTCTTGGCGCGATTCAGATATCGTGTCGACTCATCCGGCTGCCCTAAGCGGTCGTAACCGTGCGCGATCAGCAAGTCGCTGTGGGCCGAAGGTTTGAGGGCATCGGCGCGTAGAAGAAGGTCCAGCGACTGCTTGGGATCTGTACTAAGCAGAAGTTCTCCGGCAAGTTGCAGGCTCCCGGCATCTTTGGGATTGGCATCTACCACTCGGCGCAACAATTGCTCGGCTTCCTGGTCACGGCCCATCTTGGCGTAGGTCTGGGCCAATCCCGCCAGCCCGCGCACCGAATTCGGCTGTTTCTCGAGTCCCCGATTGTAGGCGTCCACCGCCATCGGATAGCGCTCGTCCAGTCGCGCCGCATAGCCCAGCAAGAACCAAAGCTCGGCATTTTGTGGCGCCGATTTGGCAGCCTGCTCAGCATACGAAACTGCTGCGGCGAAGTCGTTTCTCTTCAGAGCATCCTGCGCGGCGCGCGCCTGGCGCGCAACGTCAATACCAGCTCCCCAACTGAAATCCGGACCACTTTGCGGAGAGTTGGCCGGTGCGGTCTTGGTTTGTTTGCCTGATTGAGGCGGACTGCCCGGGCTACTGACGTCATACGTCTGGCCACGGGCTCGCACCAACAGGCCCAGAACCATGACCATGCAAAAACTCGTGAGCGGATGTCGGCTTTTCAACGAGTCACCACTGCGTATTTATTAGAGATCCTGCCGCACAAGACTGCAGCGGTTCTTTTCAGATGCCACGCTGAGACCTAGGTTTGCCTTCCAACGTTGCGCCGCCGGGGAGGGAGAAAAATCGGCATAAACCCTGTGGGAACTTTCTGAATCCAAACGCTGCTAGAGGGCACTGGAGCGCAACATGAGCACTAACCAAAGCTACTCTCGACCCATTCCGTTATTGGCCATCGTGCTGGTAGCGCTCGCAGTGCATGGGCCACTGCTGCTCATGCAGCTTCCTGCTGGATCGTTCGACACCAACTTCCACATTTTTCTCGCCTCCCACTACGCCCATCATTGGTTCAATCCGTGGAATGAGAAATGGTTTGCCGGATTCTCGCAGACCACGTACCCGCCGCTGACCCATCAATGGATCGCGCTCTTCTCTAACCTTGTTGGACTCAAGATGGGCTACATGGTGGTGCAGTTGATCGCTGTTCTGCTGTTGCCCGTGGGTGTCTTTCGATTTGCCAGAATTTGGGTTGGGGAACGCGCCGCGAGTTATGCGGCCCTCGGCAGCATCTTCCTGGGAGCGCTCGCGTTCCTGGTCTATCAGGCGGGACAGTTGGCGACGGTCGCATCGGCCGCCTTGTATCTGAACGCTTTGCCGTATTTCTACGAGTGGACTACGGAGGCCTCAGGCCGATCGCTGATCAAGGGATTAGCCGTCAGTTTGTCTGCGGCTGCGGCTCACCACGTCACGCTGATTTTCGGCATCGTACTATTTGCCGCACCCGTATTGTGGGTTGCCTGCCAGGACGCAAGCGACGAGCGTGTAAGCGGTTCGCTCAGTGGAGTGTTCTCGCGAGCACTGGTGTTTGCGATTTTGGTGGGTGTCGGAGTGGGCCTAGTTTTGCTGCCCTACTGGATGACCCTCGTTCAACATCCCATCAATCAGATTCCCATTCCACACGACAGCCGCGCCAATTACCTGCTGGCCTCGATAACGGGGATTAACTATTTCGTGATTCCATACGGAGTCTTGATTCTGGCCTTGCCGTTCATCATTGTTCGCGGTTCGGCGGTGCGGCGCTTGCGGCCCCTGCTCTGGGGATTTTGGCTGTGCCTAATCTTCGGATTGGGTGGGACCACGCCACTGCCGAAATGGCTGCTCGGACGGGCATTCGAAGTTCTTACTTTCGAGCGATTTGCGTTCTGGGCCACGCTCATGGCCATGCCGCTTGTGGGCTTGCTGGCGCTTGAACTTTTGGATCGCTTCCACGCCAAAGCCGCCGTCGGTTTGGCGCTGGCGTCGGTGGTCACGATCGGTGCTGCATTGGCGTGGCTCACCGCTAACCCGTATCGTCCTACGACTTCTATGGACGTAAAGCCCGTGATCGCCTTTCTGAACCGCGATGGCCACGATTCGTACCGTTATCTCACTTTGGGCTTTGGCAGCGAATTGGCGCAGGTGTCAACCTACACTGACGCCAGCAGCGTAGACGGAGACTACAATTCCGCGCGTCTGTTGCCGGAAATGACCCAGTTCGGTTCGGCGCAGCTTACCAATGCGAAGTTCTACGGCTCGGCCGGCATGGCCTCGCTCCGGGCGATGCTGGAACATGCCAACCGGTACGGGCTGAAGTACATCTTCGTACACGACTCCTACTATGAACCATTGCTGACATTCGTAGGCTGGCGGAAGACCGAGACGTTTAACAACGGCGACATTACCGCCTGGACCAAGGATGACGTGCCCCCCGCCCACAGGATCGAATCCGATGCCGTGCCGCCTCCCTGGATGGGCCTGCTTTGGGGCACACTTCCGATCGGGATTAGCGTGTTAACGATGTTCCTGGAGTTACTGTTGCCCTCAGGCCAGCGCATGGGGAGAGTGATCGAATCGCCAGTCCGGATAGACGAACGTGAGGGGCATTACGTTGCCTGAGAGGGCGAAATGAAAATTGCACTGCCAATCATCATCGTGGCGATGACTATCCTTCTGCTGTTCGCGGGTTTGACGGAAGCAGGGCGCTCGATCGGAACCGTCGGCATCGCGTCGGGCTCGGCTCTGCCTGGCTTGACCGACAGCGGGGCTACTCCGGAGCAGGCCCTTGGCAGCTTTCTAAGTGACGTCCAGAGACGCAATTGGGGTCCGGCTTTCTCCCGCGTGGAGAAGACTAACGACGCGATGAACGAACAGGGTTTTATACAAGAGTGGATTGGTTCGAATGGCGGCTTGCGATCGTTTTCGAACCTGGAAACCTATGAAATGCGTCCGCTCCATGCGACTGACTCGGAAGCGCAGATGCGTGTGCGATTGCACTGGGCCACGCCAGTGGGTCCGGTCGACGACGTTCGTGACTTCCACCTCGTCCATCGCGACAAATGGAAAGTGGTATGGGATGAGGGACCGGCCCCGAACCTACCGTCACAAGTAATCTCGGTCAACTACTTGCGCTGGGATCTAGTCACTGGCACCGCGGGAGAGGAGTGGGGTTCACGCAATGTGGACGCGCCCCACGTACGCATCACATCCATGAACGCGGTCGATACCGCCGAGGGGACCGTGGTAATGGGCGAAGTCGTCAATGAAGATACGATTCCAGCATTTGTCAACGTGAACGCTACATTGGTCGACGCCTCCGGAAGTGCGATTGACGAGGAGAGCAGCTTCGACAAGATCCTTCATGTACTGTTGCCCAAACAGGTTTCACCTTATCGCGTCGACTTTCCACATGTCGGCTTGAGCAAGGTGAAGAACGTGCGCATGGACGTGAAAGCGACGCTGGTCCCGGCTTCGTCCGATCCCGTAATCGGGGCCATGAATCAGAAGTTGGAAACTGACGCGCAGGGCCGGGCGGTGCTGCATGGAGATCTGCTCAATCAGAGTGGCCGGACCGTGAATATTCCCCATGTGATCGCCAGCTTTTACGACAACAGCGGCAAAGTGGTATGGGTTTCCGATGGATACGTCGAGAGCGCCCTGCTTCCGCAGGCCTCTGAGCCCTTCGCCGTTGAGATCCCCAAATCGTTGGCCGGGAAGGTACAGAACTTTCATGTCGTCGTCAACCAATACAGTTTGCAAAAGTCATAATGCCCGAAGCAGCTGGCTGGCCGCATTGGTTGGCGCCCTTTGCCTGGTGGCGGCGTCAGATGCGCAAGTGGGAGAGCTTCGCGTTCCCTCACGGGTGGTGGCCGGAACCTCGATTTCAATTCCGACCACGGGCAGCGGCACCGGGACCTTTTATCTGGTTGGACCATCGGCTGCGACAAGGCGCGATGTGGACCTGGGGCAGCAAATCTCGGTTCCCTCCGAAGACCTGCGGAGCGCTGGTCGCTATGTGGGAATCCTTTGCGCTGATACTTGCGGAAGTGTTGAATTCTTTGTGATGCCGGCCAAGCCGGTCAGCCTCACCTTCCTCGTACATCCCTCCCGTGCTCCCGTGGGACAGAACGATGTGATCAGCGGGGTGGCACTGCCGTTTGATGAATTTAGAAATCAAGTGGTGGCGCCGGTCACGGTTAACTTCCAGTTGACCGCGGGCAGCTCCAGTCCGATGTCACATTCGGTTTCGTCGCAAAATGGCATCGCGTGGTTTCGGGCAAATTCCGGCAAATCAGCGGGCGCTTTGCAAGTGGTTGCCTCGCTCCGTGATGCGTCGGCGCGTCGGATTGTTCAGCAGGTGGCGTCCGATCCCTGCAACTTGCGCATTAAAGGCCAGCGTACGGCGAAGGGAATTATGGTCGAGACGGAACCTGTCCGCGACTGTGCCGGCAATCCCGTGCCTGACGGCACCGTCGTGACCTTCACTGCGAAAGGCGGGAAGGAAGCGAGCACAGTGGACGCGCCGATCAAACAAGGGATTGCGCGCGCCCACATGACGGCCGCAGGGCCTGTTTCCATATCCGCAGCCTCGGGAGTCGTGATGGGGAACGAACTCCATTTGGGGGCGCAATGACGACACGGTCCGGGGCTCTTCACGGACGATTGGCTGAGGCGATTGCGCTCGGGGTTTTCGCCCTGGTGTCCCTCTATTCTGTCGGCGCCGACACCCCCCAAGTGGTGCTCAACGCAAGTAAGGCGGGTCCGCGAGCTATCGAAAGTCTGACCGAGCGCAGCATTCTTCGCGACTACAGGTTTGCCTGGGTGAACCTTGCTCAGGCCTTGGAATCCAGTTCGACCGCGCCTCTGAACGGCTTGTTTGCCGGAACGGCAAATGACTGGCTCACTGGTTTGGTGAACAAACAGCAGCATAGTGGGCTTAGTTCCCGCTATCTCAACCAGAGCCACAAACTCGAAGCGGTATTTTATGCCCCCGAAGGGGACGTGGTTGAGCTCCACGATACCGCCGAATACGACCTGCAGATCCTCGATAGGGGCAAGACTATTCACAGCGAGCGCGCGATCGTGCACTACGTGGTCCTGATGACGCCCGCCGCCGACCGGTGGGTAATCCGGCAGCTTCAGGCCGTCCCCGAGTTCTAAGGGATTCACCCCACCAACCACTGTCCTCACCAGCCGCATCGAAGGTTTATTCAAACCTTGGAAGACATGGAGTCCTCATTTGTCGAAGACGCTGCTAGCGCTGGCGGTCGTGTGTTTTATGGTGGGCAGCGGTTGCACGACTCCCGGCATGCGCCGAGCCTTGCAGCAGAATCAGCAGGCTCCCCGATCCTGGCCCAAACTACTCGCCGTCTACATGCCATGGTTTGGAGACCATGTGCACAAGGATGTGGGCTATTCCAGCAGCGATCCAGCAGTCCTCAGGCGGCAGATTCAGCAAGCCCGTCACATGGGGATTTCAGCCTTCGTCGTGGATTGGTACGGCGAGAGCCAACCTTTCAACGATCACAACTTCGGTCTGTTGCAGGAGGCTGCGGACGAAAATCATTTCCGGGTCGCACTTTTGTATAACGAGGCCGAGGATGACGACGGGCAGGCGACGGACGAAGCTATTGCGGCCTTGGATAAAGCTTACAAGGCCTACATGGGACCTGACGCGCCGCACCGCACCGCCTATCTCACGTTCAACGGCCATCCCGTGGTTTTCATTTTCCCTAAACACGGGAAGGTGGATTGGAATCGCGTCGTCGAGCACTGCCGCGAGTGGGAGAGTCCGCCGCTGTTGTTCTACAAGGACGAACCGCAAACTCAATTTGCCGCTGACTTTGCGGGGCTTTACGCCTGGGTGCAGCCTGGGCGTCCGGGGTGGACCACGGATGGAAGCAATTGGGGTGAGCAGTACCTGGAAGATTTTTACAAAAGCATGACGAGCAAGCATCCCGACAAGATTGCAGTTGGAGCGGCGTGGCCGGGCTTCGATGATTCGGTCGCGAAATGGGGCCTGAATCGGCACATGCAGAGTCGATGCGGGAAGACTCTGGACGACACTCTGCGACTCTACGAGCGATACTATGACGAAGCCCACCCCCTTCCATTTCTCCTGATCGAGACCTGGAATGACTATGAGGAGGGCACCGCCGTGGAGCGACTCAGTTTCACTCAGTGCAACCCGGCGGGGCAGGCCGGGTCGAACTCAAATTGAAATCTGCCCCGCCGGGCAAACGCCAACCACTTCGCCCGGAGACACATCAAACCGAGGCATTTTCACAACGTTCAGCGGGAGAGAGACGCGATGGAGCCTGTACGCGATTCAACGAGGGACGTTCGACTATTGTCGGAACTGGCGTTGGCATGTCCTTCGTTCCCAGACATAACTATGCAGGTACGAGCGATCTCGAAAGCTGAGGGCGATGAGTTGTTGTCACTGTTACGCGAGCAAGATCTCGACGACCTGGAAGCGCTCGCCATCTCAAACCACGTGATCCTGCGGGCATTTGAGCCGCTTCAGTTAATGCTTGAAGCAGCAGGGAACCGCCGTGGGGCAGAGTGGGTGGCGAATTCACGGCGCTTGGAACGTGCGCGCATCAACCACGCCCTTGGATTCCTGGAAGAGATTTGTGCAGCCTTGGAGAAGGGTGGATGCCCGGTCACGGTCATCAAGTCCCTCGATCATTGGCCGGATCTAGGTAACGATCTGGACTTGTACACCGACGCCCCGGCTGCCGACGTGATCGAGGTCATGCGATCGCGCTTTAAAGCGAAGCCCGACGCCCGCAGTTGGGGAGACCGGTTAGCGAACAAGTGGAACTTCATAGTGCCCGGTTTGCCGGAACTGGTTGAAATCCACGCCGGACGCTTGGGTCAAACCGGAGAGCAAACTGCCGTCACCCGATCCCTGGCGGCTCGCACTCGTCTCGTGGAGGTAGGAGCACACGAGTTCCGCGTGCCGGCACCTGAGGACCGCATCATCATCAGTACACTTCAGCGAATGTACCGCCACTTCTACATCCGGTTATGCGACATCGTGGACAACGCGCAGCTCGTGGACTCTTATTCGGTCGACTTCGCCTATCTGCGTTCCCTCGGCACGACGGCGGGTCTTTGGGAAGGAATTGCAACGTATTTGACGATCATTTCTCAGTATGTCGAAGCCTATCGCGGAGACGGCGTACCATTGCCGTTGTTCGCGACTCGCGGGGCAAAGTTCGGCGCTGACCAAGTTCGCTTCCGCCGCAACTTTTTGCGGGTACCGATTCTGCCGCACTCGCTGAATTTGTACGCGTCTGAGCTCAAGAGTCTCGTGCTGCGAGGAGACCTTCGCAACAGTCTCCGCCTCAGCTTGCTGCCGGGACTGGCCACGGCTGCTGCCCTGGAGCAGAAACTTACCGGCAGCGACAAGGGAATCTGGTAACGTGCCGCGAAAATCGGGGGAGTCAATGTTGGCTGAGGTGGGTTGCCGTACAGGCTTCTCTGGATTGTGACACTTCCTTTCGCTCGCCTACTGTTTACGTGGGTTGTTGGCGAAGGGGCGCACCGGAAATCACTTACGCGTTGTGAAATCTGGCTCAGGGAAGGGATTCGCGTGGTTCGCATTCTGCTGGTCGATGACAATCCCTCGGTTCGGCACTACTTGCGGGCGATTCTTGAGCAACAGGCGTCCTGGAGGGTGTGCGGCGAGGCGCGAACCGGTGCCGAAGCGTTGCAGAAAGTGCTTGCCGCTCCTCCCGACCTGATTTTGCTGGACTATCAGATGCCAGACCTCAATGGCGTTGACGTCGCGAAGCAGATTTTTGAGCTTTTCCCCAAGATCCCCATTCTGATGGTAACCATTCACCTATCGAGGCAACTGGCCGAAGCGGCCCGTCTTGCGGGCGTTCGCGGAGCCTGTGCCAAGCAGGACGTGGGGTCCGTGGTCGAAGCGGTCGAGGCGTTGTTGCATGAGCAAACGTACTTCCCGGTAGTCCCCTCCTGATAGCTTGCCCGATATGTACTCGGCCAGAAGAGTTACTCTCAGAGTTTTTGGAGTCTTTTGCCAAATACAGGATTCCCCGTATTGGACTCCACCAGTTTCAGAAGGTAACCTCACTGGAGGCTTAAGGGAACGGTTGCGGTCACAGTAAGGAGCGGGTTAGAGTGCCCGCTGTAAGTGTGCCCGACCGGTGGCTTTCGCGGTGCAAATGCCTGCTAACGCTTACGATAGCGAGTCTTCGCAACAAAAGTACCCGAAAGTGAGTTGTCGCCCCTTAAATCCATGGGGGGACGACAGGGGCCCGAGGTCCGGCGTGGTCTGCTTGACTATGAGGTTCTCGAGGCCTATGCAACCGTGTGGTACTCGTCAAAGCTCAGGAGAGGGCTTTCCGCCGCGCTGAAGGCTCTCGATACGCGAAGGTAGGGTCGGGGGAAATCCGCCGCTGCATTCCTAGAACGAAGGACGTCCGAGTGAAAGGGATTGGTCAGTCAGATCGCACGGGTTCAGCTAAAATGTGGCGGGTTGTCTCGGTCTTTACCGGGGGACGGAAACTGCATGACTATTCGCATACTACTCGTCGATGACCACCCAATTGTAAGGCAGGGTTTAAAAACGCTTTTAGAAGGACGCTCAGGCTGGGAGGTAATTGGGGAAGCATCCGATGGAGCTGAGGCGTTAGAAAAAGCGAAGGAACTGAGCCCCGACGTCATGGTGCTCGATGTCACCATGCCGAGGATGAATGGCCTGGAAGCGTGCCGTGTATTGAGGAAACGGGCTCCTCAACTTGAGATCCTGTTTGTGACCCAGCACGACTCTCCGCAAATGATGCGCGAAGCTTTGGAGGCTGGGGCAAGGGGATACGTGGTGAAGTCGAATGCCGCCCGAGACTTGTTGGAGGCGGTCGAAGCGGTCAGCCAGCATCGCGTTTTTACTGCGCTCAATGGACGAGACACTGCCGGTGCACGTTAGACCCTGGCATCGGAAACTGGGGTCCACCTTTGAACTGGGGGGTGAACATGAAATTGCGAATCTTATTGGCCGACGATCATGAGATTGTTCGGCGCGGATTGCGCGCTTTACTGGAAAAGCACGAAGGATGGGAAGTCTGCGGTGAAGCCGCCGACGGCCGCGAGGCGGTGGAGAAGACGCTCCAGCTAAAGCCCGATGTCGTCATCCTGGACATTGGGATGCCGCTACTGAACGGTCTGGATACCACACGTCAACTGCTGCAGCACGACCCTAATTTCAAGATTATCGTTCTGACCATCACCGACTCAGATCAGGTGATTCGTGAAGCCCTGGACGCAGGGGCGCGCGGGTTTGTCTTGAAATCCGACGCGGCCCGCGACCTGGTTTCTGCGGTTGAAGCTCTGCAAAACAAGCGCATGTTCTTTACACCGCGAGTGAACGACCTGGTGCTGGCCGGCTTCCTCGAGAAGGGGCATTCTTTGTCGAGGAACGAAACTCCCAAGCTGCCGACGTTGACTGCCCGCGAGCGAGAGATTACGCAGTTGTTGGCGGAAGGGAACAGCTCGAAGGAAGTCGCTTCTCTCCTGAACCTGAGCACCAAGACCGTCGAAACCCACCGCAGCAACATCATGCGGAAGCTAAGCTTTCACTCCATCCGGGATTTAGTCGTATACGCGATTAAGAACAACCTCATCCAGATCGAGCTCCCGCCGCCGAAAGCACCCACGGGCCCGACTGGACCTACCGCGGCATAACTTCCTCGGGGCGAGACTGGACTAACGAACCGTCTCGCCCGGATAGTACCCACTTCGCGTGCGGACGATCAGGCGGGCGCCTCCCGGTGCCTTGGCTTCGACGCGAATCGTCTGATAACCATTCTTGGAGCCTGCTGGTTTGTACGCAAGCGTGTATTGGCTGCGAATGTCGTGCGCCACCGCGCGGGTAATCACATTCACTTCGTCTAGACTCTGGGGGAAGAATGCAACGCCGCCCGTAGTCGAGGCCAGATTCTGAAGAGCATCCCGTCCGGCGGACGTCAACCCTTCATCCGTTAGTCCGATTGCGTATACCGTCAGGCCCTTGTTTGGCTGCAACTGGCGAATGGCTTCCGGTAGCGTTTCCCGGCTCATGTTGTCCTGTCCGTCGGTGACGACCAGCAGGACTTTCTTGTCCAGGCGAGGATTATTTCGTAGGTGGACCGCGGAGGCCACGACGGCGTCGTAGAGAGCAGTGCTACCCCGCGTCGAGACCTGATGCAAAGCCGCTTGCAGCAGGTTTACGTCGGAGGTGAAATCCTGGTCCAGATAGGAGTTCTGGCTGAAATTGACGACGAAAATCTCATCCTGCGGATTACTCGCCCGAATCAGGTTCAGCACGGCGTGATTCACTTTTTCCCGTTTGTCGCGCATGGAGCCGGAATTATCAATGACGATTCCCATCGCCACCGGTACGTCCTCGCGTCTGAACGACGTAATCGGTTCGGGTTGGTTGTTCTGGTAGACCGAAAAAGCGCTGCGATCGAGCGTGGTCACGAGGTGGCCAGTCTCGTCTACCACGGTGGCATGCAACACCACTTCTTGCACTTGCTTCTTGAAGACAAACCTGCCCGGATCGTCCGCGCTGGACTCGGGCTTAATCGGTTCCTGTCGATCTTGTGCGGGTTGCGGCTCAGTTGAGGTCTGGCCAGGTCGTTCCTGTGCAGAAGGAATTGGCTGCGCAGTGCGGGGAGGGACGGACTCGGGAATCTGTCCGGCGGTGGTCGCCGAGGGAGAGGTCGGCGAGGTAGAAGGACTGCTTTGGGCGGGCCGGATACTTTGGGCAAATAATGTAGACGCAGACAAAGATACCGCAATCGCTACAATTCTGACTCCTGAGCCGAGAACGTAATTCGGGCCGAAACGCATTACTAGCCTCCGTGCATCGTTTGGATGCCACTCCGGACCAATCCGCAGAACTTTTGTATAGAAACTAACTACTGGAAGGAGAAAGCGTTCGGCCGCGATCCCTGAGTGAGTACGGCGAACACTGTAGGGGCTGATTAGTGCTCGCCAAAAAGCCCTCCCAATCATTCCCCCCCTCGTTTTGGAAAACTTACACGAAGGGCCGAATACCATGGGCGCTGAACTAGCTTGGATTGCAATAGCATACGCGTTTGGCACGATTGTTGCTCGCTAAGTACCGGGTTGATATTCCTCGACATTTTCGGAACTGTATTTCGGATGCCTTCGAAACTCGCACCAGGTTAGACATCTTCAAGTATCTGGGAGGTAGAGAATGCTACGAATTCTGATTGCGGATGACCATGAGGTGGCGAGACACGGCATCCGTGCCCTGCTGGAGAGTCATCCGGGTTGGGAGGTGTGCGGGGAAGCCAAAGACGGACGCGAGACCGTCGAACTTGCGGAAAGCTTGAACCCCGACTTGATTCTGCTTGATATCGGCATGCCCAATCTTAACGGCCTGGAGGCCACGCGACAGATCCTGGCTACGTCGCCCGAAGCTGTGATCCTAATCTTAACGATGCACGACACCGATCACGTGGTGCGGGAGGTTCTCCGCGCCGGGGCACGCGGATTCCTGCTCAAATCCGACGCGGGGCGCGATCTGGTTGCCGCCGTCGAGGCCCTGCAACGACAGAGAACTTTTTTCACAAACCGAGTCAGTCAGATGGTTTTGGATGGTTATCTTGATCGTGATAGTGGAGACGGCGAGACCAGCAACATCTCTGACAACATCTTGACGACTCGAGAGCGAGAGGTCATCCAGTTACTGGCTGAGGGAAAGACCAGCAAGGAAGTGGCAGTCGCTCTCAACCTCAGCGTCAAGACGGCGGAAACTCACCGCACCAACCTGATGCGGAAACTCGATCTCCATTCCATCGCAGATCTCACCCGGTATGCCGTGCGTAACGGAATCGTCCAGGTATTTTAGTCTAGCTCCTCCCCAGCTCCGGCGCCGAAGCATGACGTCCTATTTGGCCTAGGTTTTATAGAGTCGCCCCCGCGCATCATTACGGATTTCACTCGATATACGTTCCCGTGCATCATCGGTAGTCTCACACTGCAACTGATGTGTAGTGCTGTTGCCAGAAAGGATGACCTCTGATGCTCTGGACTATCGTTGCCCTGCTCTTGATCCTTTGGCTGCTGGGAATGGTCAGTTCCTACACCATGGGTGGATTGATTCATATTCTGCTGGTAATAGCCGTCATCGTGGTCCTGGTACGCATCATTCAGGGCCGCAGCCCGGTGGCGTGACGGAGAGTCCCCAAACGTAGGTGAAGGCAATCATTCAACGAGGAGGACAGGATGAATAAGGATCGGGTGGAAGGCAAGGTGAAAGACATGGCCGGACGCGTCGAGCGTCAGGCGGGAGAGTGGACGGGCGATCCAAAGAAGCAGGTTGAAGGTTCAGCGAAACAGGTCGAAGGCAAATTGCAGAACGCGTTCGGCAAGGTAACGGATGCTGCCAAAAACGCAGCCGACGATGCTAAGACATCCTCCAAACCGCCTCAGAGGGTGCAGGATCCCGATGCTGAGGAGTCGGAAGAGATGCGAGGATCCCGCCGCTAGCGGGATACCACCTCACTTTAGTAATAACGCGCACTTTCCAGTACAGCCCGAAAAGCAGGGTGGCGGGCGACACAAATTGTCTCGCACTCTGCTTTTTGTGGCTGAAAGAAGGATCGCTGTCAGCGCCGGTGATAAAGGGAGCCATTTTAGACGGTATAGGCCGGAGCCAGTGATCCAGTAGAGAGAGCCCCCGTTGGCGGGGACGCGGTAAGAACTTTACAACAGTTTCTAAATTAGTTTTTCCGCGCAGGCTTGCGCAGTGGTCGAAGTTTCGATTCTCCTCAGTGCATCTCAATGATCCTCTGAGGAGTCGGCTTGAGCCAGTCCCGCCGTTGTCCGTACTGTAATAGTTCGTTTCTACCCTCCGCTTATCGTCCTCAACAAAGCGTGTGCAGTCGGCGGACGTGCCAACGTCGGCGCCGCACCGATTATCACCGCTAGAAACTTGCGACTGGAAGCTGTGAAAAAATCAAATTCTGAATTATCGCGGGGGATCGCAAATGTATCTTCGGTCTGCGAACGTCGCTCCGGGGCCATTTAAACGCGAAATTTGCTGGGACTAAGAATCCCCGTGTCCTCAAGAGTCAATTTTTTCCCAGCTTCCTGTCCCCATGTTTCCTGTTCTTTGGCTTTTGATCTTTGGGACCTCTTGAGCTTCTGTTTTATGACCTTTCCCGATCCCCTGCAGCAAAAGCCGAAGGCTCGCCCAGGTTCCAGCGAGCCTTCGCTTGCGTGCGGTAAAACCTATGTTACTGTCGACGGCACGCGTTAGTAGCAGTTGTAACCGCCGGGGCCTCCCTCGTAGAAGTAGGTTCCCCAGCTGCTCGACCAGTACGGACCCGCGATCGTATAGCAGTTCGAGGACGGCTGATCCGCGGTCAGGGTATCCCAGTATGCGGAACCGTTCGACACCCAATAGTAGAGCTCGCGTTGGTAGGCCGCCCAAGACCAGCCCCAGCTCGCCCACAAGCCGCTGCCCTCCGGCGGCCACGGGTTCGAGCCAACACCTTCGCTCCCGAACTCAAGAAGCTGAGAGCTGCCTCGGCTCATAGCCCCGGTGCCGTAGAGCCAGCCGGGATAGTATCCGACCCAGGTGGCATTCGTGGGGCTGGTGCCCAATCCCAACCACCAGTTGCCCGCATACCAGTAGTAGCGGGCGGTGATTTCCCACTGTGGTCCGTAATACGAGCTGTAGTTATTGAAGCCGCCGCCGAAATACCATCCGCTGGAGGTTTGGACGAAAGCTCCGCAGGTCAAGTTGTAACAGCCGGTGCGGTTGTAGCCGTCAGCCGTGTAGTAGATGAACAGCCGCGAGTTCTCTCCGCCGTAAAGGCCGGGATAGTTCTGCCATCCCACTTCTGCGGTTTGCAGAACGGGGGAGTAGGCTATGGTCCAGGATTGCGACAGGGAAAAGATCTCACCCAGACCCGTGTTGACGTAGGGGCTCCACAGGTTGAGAGTAGTGGTGTCGCCGGTGTTGTTGACGTACTGATAGGTGAAGGAGTACTTGTGCAAAATCGCACTGGGAGGGACTACCTTGTTGGAATGAGGTAGTTTTCCGGTCTCGTCAGGGCTCTTTTCGAGGTAGTTCTTCAAGGTTCCGAAGCCGCTGGTTTCTTCCAGCGTGACCCGGCGCATCGGAATGGTTTTGTCTTCGCAAACGCGCGAGTTGCCGAATTCATCGATCTCCCGTCCGGGACCAAGCTGCGGACTGCCAGCGGACTTATTCGCCGACTTGCCGCTATCCTTGAATAGTTCCTTCAACGCCGACGCGGGGGGTGGGCTGGCAACGCTTTTCAGACCATGCATGCGGACTCCCGGTTGCTGTTCGAGAGCCACGCAGTCGAAATGGTCCCCATCGAGCATGAAGCTGTGGGACACCTCGACGCCTTCATACAGATTAAGGATGTGCTGGCGCATCTCCTCGAAGGCCGGCGCATCTTTGACTTTGCTGGTTCCTTTGCTGAGGTAAGCACCGGAACTTTCGTTCCGGGTGTTTGCCATGAAATCGTTGAAGGGCACAAAGGACTTTTGCCCCGGCTGCGCAGTCAGTATTCCGCTCGTGATGAACAGGAACGAAGCCATGCTCAGCACCACGCGGTTTTGGATGGTTCGCGTCGTAGCGACAACTTTTTTCACAACACTTCTCCTATTTTTCTCGGGGGGGGCTGCAGGTTGGAATTCGGCTCCCGAAGATGCACTTCCGAGACCCGTCTTCAAATAAGTGACACCACGTCTGAAAACGTTTCAGACTTTCGTGGAAATTCGCGGACAGACTGATGCGCTGATGCGGACGGGAAATCCGGACCGAACGCTACTTCACAAAATGCCGGGTGCCCCATCCGAAACTCACTCAGTTTGCGAGTTTAGGGTGCGGATTTTGATCTCCGGATGTCCCCCGTCGCGCCTCCCAATCGACAACCTTGAAGGGCGCCGCTTCCAGTCGCGCCGCCAAGCCTACTCCACCGTCATCCGGAGCGAGGATTTCGTTTCGCAAAATGCGAAACGACAACCGCAGTCGAAGGACCTCGGGCTGTGGCACTGATCTGGACGAAAATCTGCAATAAACGGAAGCCTGGAGACTGACGCCGAGTATCACCAGGTCGCCTGGAAAGTCGCAAGCAGTGGCGAGAGCTACATCCTGACTATCAAAAACAGTGGCGGCGGCAGAATCCGCAAGGGGTGGAAAACAACCGTGAGCGTCAGCGGCAGCGGGATCAGAAGCGACGTCTGCGGCGGCGTCTTCTTGTCAGGATCAACTTAGCTTCCGCGCAAGTCCTGATTTTCCCGTCACTCGGCCATTCGCCGAGGACCGCAGGCCGTCTTGATAGGAACATCTCTATGGCTTGCGGACGCGGCTGGCTTTACACGGTTCGAGCAGAGTCATGCTGACCGCGGAACAAATCAACTCGATTCATCGCCTGCACTGGGCCGAGCACGGGTCGGTGCGCAAGATCGCCCGTCATCTTCACCTGGGACGTAGAACCATCTCCCAGTACCTGGTCACGCCGGCACGCAGCGCGGCTCGCCGGCAACGTAACAGCAAACTGGATCCGTTCAAAGGCACCATCGCCGAACTGTTGGAGCAAGATGCCAAGGCGAGTGCCATGGAGATCGCGCAACGACTCCGTCCGCTCGGCTTCACCGGTGGACTGAGCATCCTGAAAGATTACTTACACGCGGTTCGAACTGAGAGCGCGGCCAAGCGTGCCTATGTGCGTATGGAGCCAGGGCCGGGGGAACGCTTCGAAATCGACTGGGGTCATTTCGGTGCCCTGCTCTACCAGGGTCACGCGACCAGGGTCACGCGCGCAAGCTCTATGCCTTCTGTCTGGTCGAATGTCACAGCCGCAAGCTGTTTGTGGAGTTCACGCACAGCCAGAGCCTCGAGACTTTCCTACGTTGTCATATCCACGCTTTCCAGTTTCTGGGCGGGATCGCACCCGAACTCTGGTACCACAATCTCGCAACTGCCGTTGCCGAACACGACGGCAACCTGGTGCGGTTTCATCCCCGCTTTCTGTCCTTCGCCCGCGAATACAGTTTCCTGCCACGCGCTTGCCATGTGGGGGCGGCCTGGGAAGTTTCACACTGCCCCTCATTGGTCACACGTCGAGATAGTCTGTTGCTGGCTCCCTTTTAAATCGGCGCTAACAGATCGCCAGATCTCCATTACAGAAGGTGCCGTTGGCTAAAGGATCTTCCTGCTGTCATCCTACGGGCACGTGGGGTTGTCGCGGAGTATGCCATCAGCTGATCAATCGCTAACAATGCTACAGCGAGGCCTCCGAAGAGGTAGGCAAGACCGCTCTCATGGATAATCAGCCCGAGTAGCCAAAAAACCAAAAGGTATGCTGCTAACGCCCGCACCATACGAACCCTCCTTTAGCGGACCAGGCTGGGGGAGATATTCCACAGTTGCGCGAGCGCGCGAGCCGCACTGTTCAATGCCCGTTTTTCATCGGCTAAATCGTCTTGATTGCGAACCGCGATGGGAGCCTTAGCTGGCTCTCTCCTGCGCTGAAGCTGAGTGAAGGCGGTTTCGAAAGTTCGTCTAAGATCAGCAGCCGAAGACGCATCCACGTGCTTCTTTGCGGTGTTGGACATTGCCTGTCTCCTCCCGCTGCTATTTAAGAAGAACGGCCCTGATTTAGAAATACAGTGATGCCTTCAATTCTGAAGCGGTTTTCTCCCACGGGTTACCATTCTTGGTCCTGTAAAGCTCAGGGTGCAGAATGCGATACTTTTATGCCGCGGATGTCCGGACGTGGGTACCATCCTCGGCGCGGTCAGGTATATCCAAACGCACCTCGCAAAGTTCTGCGATCAGACTCCCTGCCCACTCGTAGATGTTGTGTTCGCGAACCGCGCGCCGCATATGTTGCATGCGCGACTGCTTCTCGTCCGGTTCCATCTCCAGGGCGGCTCGAATGGCCTCAGCGGTTTGCTCGAAGTCATAAGGGTTGACCTGGAGCGCGTCTCGCAGTTCCCGCGCGGCGCCGGTGAAGATACTGAGGACAAGGACGCCGGACTCGTCGCTGCGCGCGGCCACAAATTCTTTTGCGACCAGATTCATGCCATCGTGCAGCGAAGTAACCAGGCACAGATCCGCAGCTCGGTAATAAGGCTGAATCTCATCGTGACTATGCTGCCGCTTGAGCAAAACGATGGGCCTCCACTTGTCCCTCTGGAAGCGCCAGTTGATGCGTCCGGCTTCGGCTTCGATTTCCGCCTCCAGGTCGTGATACCGCTTAAGGTGGCTGCGGCTCGGAGCACCGATTTGTATGAAGGAAAACCGGCCTTGATA
The DNA here is from genome assembly GCA_035511455.1 of Candidatus Sulfotelmatobacter sp. GTDB lineage: Bacteria > Acidobacteriota > Terriglobia > Terriglobales > Acidobacteriaceae > Sulfotelmatobacter. The sequence goes on from DATKFH010000140.1 coordinate 94,259, forward strand.
GCGTGGATGCTTTTCGAGGAACCGTTCCACCGCCAGAAATCGTTCCAGAATTCCCTTGGTGTAGTCCATTCGGTCTACGCCGACACCGAGGAAAATCGCCTCCAGGTCGAGGTCCTTCAATATCGCGGAACGTGCGTCGGGAACGGATCGGTCCGACGCATCAGGGGGCAGGCTGGTAAGGTTGACGCTAATCGGGAAGGGCCGCACCGTCGTCGTGTGGTTGAGTCTTTGCACTGAAAAGTGTTCCCAATCGATTCGCGATTCCAAAACCCGGTCCGCAGTCTGCAGGAAGTTGTTACAGTGCGATTGGATGTGGAATCCGACCAGGTCGGCGCCGAGCAACCCGTCCAGCAGTTCGCGTTGCCACGGACAAATGCCAAAGGCTTCGGGAGTCGGCCAGGGGATGTGCCAGAAAATGGCTACCCGCGCATCCGGCCGCTTCTGCTTGACCATCTTGGCCAACAATGCGAAATGGTAGTCCTGCACCAGGACGACAGGATGTTCTGTATCTTTCATTTCTTCAACCAGGGCGTCGGCGAACTTGCGATTGACCGTCTGATATTGCTTCCAGTCCTCTGCGCGAAAGATCGGACGGGTGTGTGCGATATGACAAAGCGGCCACAGGCCTTCATTGGCGAAACCGTAGTAATAGCCTTCCTCCTCTTCTTTCGTAAGCCAAACGCGGCGCAGGGTATATCGAGGGTCCTCCGGAGGTACCCGTACCCTCCCGTTGCGGTCGACCGCGTCTTTGTCAGCGGTGCCGTTGCCGTGCGCCAGCCAGGTTCCATCGCAAGCGCACAGTACTGGCTCGAGCGCTGTCACTAACCCGCTGGGTGGGACGGTCACTTCCACGGACTTGCCGTGCCGCATGTGCATGTAAGGTTCGCGGTTTGAGACCACGAACAACCGGCCCGCTCCCAGGCGAGTCCGAACATCAGCTGCCAGACGTTCCGCCGTCCATTGGGACTGCCCCTCGTGTCTTAGTCGCGCTTCGCGCTCAGCGGCCGAGCGCGCCGTGTTCAGGCTCTCGGCAAAAGTCGCGACTTCTCTCGCAAGTGGCCGGAACAGTTCCAGGTCTGGTACGCCGATCCGCGAAGAAGGCATGCGCCCGGTACGGAGAGCTCGCATCCAATGGGCCGTTCGCGCGATCGGTCCTTCAATACTCCAGCGGACGATCAATAGTGTAATCAGAGCAATCAGAACGACGTGCGCCAGCGCGCTCAAAAATGTTTCTCGCCAAATCCTTAAACTTTGTGCCCGGATATACTCCGCGTCATGAACGATCGCCAGCGCGCCCAGGAATTTGTCTGGACTATGGAGAGGCAGAACACAGATGTGCACACGGGCGTCGGCGAGCCTCTGAAAAGCGTCAGTTTTGCTATCGTCTTTCAGAGTTTGGAGAACGACGGCGGGCGCTTCATTCATCGGCGAAGCCAGATCCGCGGTCACGGCAATTACGTGACCGGCGGGGTCGTACACAGCCAGGCCCTTCAAATGCTCGCGATTAGCGAAGCGCTGCACCGTCTTCTGCAGGGTTTGGCGCGTCCCTTTTTCGATGTCGCGGTCGACATTTCCCGCGAGGCTCTCCCCCAATACCTCTGCCCGTCTTTGCAGATCGCGCCGAAGGCTCCTTTTTACGACGAAGACCTCGTAGCCAGACGAACAGAGCGAGACCAACGTTACGCCAAAGACAAGAGAGACAATGAGCCGGGCGCTTAGCAGTCGCATGCACGATCCTTAATCGGAGTCGGCCGTAGCGGCTGCTCCGCGGCTTATTTGAGCAATGTCACAACCAAACCTTGGCAGCGGGAGAGTTACCCGCCGCACAGGTTCTTACCCCAGCATGCGCACGCCGAACCTTCCAGGAGATGTCTAACTGGCTGCAAGTTTTAAGCGATTCTTGGATGCCATATGGAGGATTTTGGCTGCCGCCCGGTTTCGCGTTCCCGGAACCTGATTGTTCAGCAAGATCCTAATTGCAAGATTCGTGAGCCTTCCGCCCCCTAACCCTTCCGCCCCCTAACTTGGTGCAGCCTTTCTGACTCGCGCCACCCTGGGTTACAGGGAAGACTTTATGGACGAGGCAGACTGGCCGAGTTAAAAAGTATTACCGACGATGTAGAAGCTTGCTTCGGCGGTATGGATGACCGGAAGGTGGAAATTGGCATCAGTTGTGACTGCTTCGTCTCTCGGGGGGTGCCCGTATGTTACTGCGTCGAGAGGCAAGCTTATTCTCAGGAGTGCTGTTGGGACTGACGCCATTTCTGGTGGGGCAAGAACCACATATTGAGGCGATTCCGTCCGCCGATGCTCCAGCATCTCGACAGCTCATCGCGTGGTCGCGCCTCCAAAAACCACAACCAGTGCCGCAGCCTCTTCCCCCGCCTGATTCGCGTCCGGACCCGCAGCCCGCTCAACCCCCAAGTCCCCATGCACGCCAGCAGACGCGATCCCAGACCTTTACGGGGAAGATTGTGCGGAACGGCGAAAAGTACGTGCTTAAGGTTTCGAGTAATACGACCTATCAACTCGACGAGCAGAGCAGTGCTGAACACTATCAAGATAAAGAGGTGAAGATCGTAGGTACCGTCGAGCCCGGCAGCAACACAATTCATGTTGTCAGGATCGAACTACTTTCCTAAATGCAAGGTGGCTTGAGATCGCTTGATTAAGGAAGACTAAGCAAGACAGGCCCATTACTAACCCCTACACGATTCACCCTAGTGCGCGGCTGTCAACAATTCCCGTATCGTATCAGGCATCGACTCTAGAAGCGCCCTTCAACCTTCCCAATCCGCCGAGGAGATCAAGTTATGTCAGCACTTGGAGCAGCCGCTTATGGGATGTACCCTCGCAATGCTGCCCTGCCGGAAATCGTTTACACGCTAAACCGGGCAGGATTTGAGAACGAGGACATCTGCATGGTGCTCTCCCCAGCTCATCCGGTAGCCTCGGTCGTCCGCGATGCCAAGATCGTCGATGACAAACCCGATGAGAGCGCGGTCAGCGCCCGCATGATCGGCTGGTTTTCGGAATTCGGCGCCGTAGTAATTCCTACGGTCGGTTTCTTCATCCGATCCCGAGCCTTCTTTCGTGCACTAGTAACTGATCAGAATTTTGGCGCTCCTTGTGGGGGATCGAGAACCATGATCGACCTGGGGTTCTCGGAGAACGACGCCAAACGGCTTGGCCACCAACTATCGGATGTCGGCGCCCTGGTGTACGTGTCATGTCAGGAGAGCTCTAAGGCGGACTGCGCCCTCGACCTGCTACGCCGTATGGGAGCAAGAGAAGCTGCAAGCCTCGGAACAATGAAAACAGATGAGGTCGCGGCTTAAGATTCCTCTGTGCTTCGGACGTCAACCTCGAACGGCACCGGCAATTTTGTCACGATTCGAGGGGCTACTAGAACTTTTCTACATGACGGCATCGCCAGCGATGCTGCACGAATTCACGAAATCGGTCTTCTGAGTTCTGTCTGTTCCCGGTTTGACTGGCGCGAGCTGGCCACCAACCTAGTGGCAGGTCAGTTGCAACCTCTTCTAACAGACAACTGCTCGGCCCCACGGCGCATCCATCACTGGCCATTGGAGAGGAGACCGGGTCGTCATGAAGATTCACCACGTCTGGGTCGAAATTGTTGTGCTTGGTACGTCAATCGCCGTCGTTCTTGCCCTATTGATGGCAACTTTCGGATTTGCAGTAGGAGTCGCCGCAGGCTAGGTGAAATGTTAGCTGCCGGAGTGATGCGGGCGGCATCGCGGAATGCGATATCGAAAAAGGTGTTGAATGAGGGATTCTCTGGTACTTCTTACACTCGGCTGCGCTCTGGCCGCCTGTGCCATCGCCAACTCTAGCCATGCGCAACAGTCCCGCACGCCGGTTGCGCGGCAACAGCAGCCCGAATCGGCGCAGCAGTCGCCACAACAACAAAACGTTCGGCCACGCCCATCCGGCGAAGCAGAAACCCAGGATGCTCTGGCATTCACCGGCCGCCTGGTTAAAGAGAAGGGCCGGATATTGCTGAAGGATCCAGTGACAAAGATGATTTATCAATTGGACGATGCTTCGAAAGCCAAGCCGTTCCTAGGCAGACAGGTAAGAGTCATCGGCAAACTAAACTTGGACAGCAACTTGATTCACGTCGACAGCATCGCACCCACATCGTGAGCACTGAAAAACGAATTCGTCCGGAATACGATCTGCCTACCGCGGTCACGTTCTTGCTCGGGGGAATCGCGCTCGGCGCAATTATGACGCTTCTTTTTTTTCCAATAAAACCCAATTGGTCGGTCCTTCAATCGTCAGCCCAGCAACCACCTACTCCCCTGTTTCCCCATGAAAGATCAGGTCAGGTGCGAAGCATAAAAAGATAAAGGAAGCTTCCTTCGGTCCGATGTCTGGCATCTGAGGGTCATGCCATCGGATACGACCGTCCCCAACCCCGCGTTTCTCAGGACCCCCGCCGAACCCGCACCCCCTCCGGTCAGAGAACCCGTCGATCCGCCAGAAAACCCGGATATGCCCGTCCGCGAGCCCGACCCAGAGGATCCCGGCCAGATCTGACGCCCGAGACAAGAGACGACGCCAACGCCTCGAATGGCTCACTCACAATCGCCCCTCAAGGGCGCTGTATCAGTCAACCCGTAATCGGAATTATCCAGGCGCGGCCAGAGAAGAGGCAAACGACCGCATCCGAATCATGCGGCGCTTCCTCTTCTCAGCCATAGCGAAGCATTCCTGAGTGTTAGTTCAGCGATGTTTGATGAAGTTGCCGCTTTGCAGTTCGGACATCGCCTGGCGCAATTGTTCCTGCGTGTTCATTACAATCGGGCCGTACCACGCCACGGGCTCCTCAATCGGCTTGCCGGATACGAGCAGAAACCGAATTCCTTCCGGCCCCGCCTGCACCGTCAGTTCGTCTCCCCGGTCGAACACCACCAGAGAGTGATTGCCGGCGTCATACTTGGCCGGCGCGTTGGGATCCGCTGCTTGCTCGGTCAGGACTGCCTGCGGATCGGAGGCGTCTCGAAACGTTCCGGATCCCGCGAACACGTAGGCAAAAGCATTGCGCGTAGTTTCGACTTTAAGCCGCTTCCGTAGGCCGGGCGCCACCGATACGTCGACATAGTTCGGATCAGCGGCAACGCCTTCCACCGGACCTCGCTTGCCCCAGAATTCACCGCAGATGACGCGCACGCGCGTGCCGTCGTCGTCGGTAACCTCGGGAATTGCACTCGACGGAATGTCCTGATAACGGGGATCGGTCATCTTCAGCGATGAGGGCAGGTTCGCCCACAGTTGAAAGCCGTGCATGCGCCCGTGTTGGTCGCCTTTGGGCATCTCCTGGTGCAGGATGCCGCTGCCGGCGGTCATCCATTGCACGTCTCCGGCGGTCATTTTGCCCTGATTGCCCAGACTATCGCCATGTTCGACGGAGCCAGCCAGCACGTAGGTGATGGTTTCAATCCCGCGGTGCGGATGCCAGGGAAATCCGGCACGGTAGTCGGCCGGGTTGTCGTTACGGAAGTCGTCCAACAACAAGAATGGATCGAAATCCTTCGTCTTGCCGAAGCCAAAGGCGCGTTGCAGTTTTACGCCCGCACCTTCGATGGTCGGCTTCGGTTGAATAATCTGTTTTACCGGTCGGAGTGACATAAACTGTCTCCCTCTTTCCTGGCCACACGGCAAGTTTGAGCCGTGCAGCGAAATTGTTTACGCCTTTATGAATTCGACTTCCAGAGCGATCGTCACTTCGTCACCAACCAGAATGCCGCCGGTCTCAAGGGCCGCATTCCAGGCTAGACCGTAGTCCTTGCGGTTGATCTTGGTGGTTGCGGAGACTCCAACGCGAGTGTTGCCCCAGGGATCCTTCGTAGGTGGGGTGGGACCCTCAACATTGAATAGGACTTTTCGCGTGACGCCTCGAATGGTCAGGTCACCCTCAACTGCCAACTCTCCGTCGCGGACAAGGCTGATGCGCGTAGAGGTGAAGGAGAGGCTGGGGAACTTCTCCACGTGCAGGAAGTCGGCACTTTTCAGGTGGGCATCGCGTTGAGCGTCGCGGGTTTCAATCGAGGATGCTTCGATCGAGGCCGTGGCTTTTGATTTTGTCGGGTCGGATTCGTCCAGGGTCAACGTTCCCGTGACCTTGCCGAATTGGCCCTTTACGTTGGAGATCATCATGTGCTTTACCTTGAACTCGGCGACGGAGTGAGCCGGGTCGATGTTCCAGGTGGTGGTAGCAGTCTGCGGTGTAACGAGTACGCTCATTTTGTTTTCCTTTCTTCCCGGATTAGATGCGTTAACACGATAATCGTTGCAACAGATATATTCTTGAAAAAATCAACTCACTTGAGCGCGGGCGGCGCGCAATAGTTCGCAAAGAGCCTGCAGGCGATCCTTCCCCAGATGCCCCAGTTGCCCGCGATGCGCTTCCACGACCGGTTCGTCGAGCCGGGTGAGGACTTTCAGTCCGTCCGGGGTGATCCGCGCCATCACCATTCGCCGATCCTCGGTTTCCCGACAGCGCGAAATAAGGCCGCGCTTTTCGAGGCGGTCGAGAAGTCGCGTCACATCGGGATCGCGTGTAATCATCCGGGCAGCAATCTCGCCACAGGGGAGGCCCTCCGGCGTCCCGCGCAGGATACGTAATACGTTGTACTGCGTCGGCGAGACATCCTCGTTCTTGAGAATCCGGACCAGGCCGCGGGACAGCATGTCGGTGGTACGTGCCAACTCCAGGAAAGCGGCCTCCTCGGGGCACGCAAGCGGGCGCCGTTTGTTCGGGGATCGCGCTTCTTTCATACCTGTCAATGATAATCGTTATAACGACTATTGTCAAGACGCCTATCAATCGAAGCTGCTGCGACGCCAACGCATTGTGCCTCCCGAAATCCCGATTCATGCTTCGAGGGGGGCAAGTCAACGGCTTTTGTATAATTGTGGGCTCTGAGGGAGTGCGCTCTGTGCGCCTCAGTCGCGGTCTTTGCCGATGCTTCTTAGAATATTCAGCGACAAAGTCTCCCTCGGCCGCGCGGCCGCCGAGCAGGCTGCGGGCGCCATTCGACGCGCCATCGCGGCGCGGGATCATGCCCGCATCGTCGCGGCGACCGCCGCCTCCCAACTCGAATTCCTCGACGCTCTGACCCAGGCGCCGGGCATCGATTGGGCGAAAGTTGAAGCTTTCCACCTCGACGAGTACATCGGGCTACCTATTACGCATCCCGGCAGTTTTCGCAAAATGCTGATGGAGTTGTTGGTCACGAAGACTGGAATTCCCACGTATCACTTGCTCGAGGGCGACGCCTCAGATCCGTCTGTCGTGGTTCGCGGTGTGGGCCAGCAACTTGCGTCGGCACCAATCGACATCGCGTTCTTGGGAATTGGAGAGAACGGGCACATCGCATTCAATGATCCCCCCGCCGACTTCACTATCGAGGATCCCTACCTCATCGTGAACCTTGACCAGGCGTGCCGGCGCCAGCAGGTGGGCGAGGCCTGGTTCGCCGATATTTCACAGGTGCCGACGCGCGCCATCTCGATGTCGCCGCGCCAAATTCTCAAGGCCAGAGAGATTCTCGCGGTCGTCCCCGACCATCGCAAAGCGCAAGCCGTGAAGGCGTGCTTCGAAGGGGAGATCAGCCCCATGGCGCCAGCGTCGATTCTGCGCCGGCATCCGAATGCGACCGTATATCTAGACAGCAACTCCGCCTCACTGCTCAATCCGGACTTGCGGAGGGTGCGGGGTAAGGAATCGCAGGTGACGGTGAGATCGTGACCGTCGGAACACTCCAAACGAATGGCGACCGCTCCCAGGCCGATTTCTGTCGTTGCGCTGGTGGATTGGCAGCTTGCTGTTCTTCTCCACGGTCATCAATTACCTCGACCGGCAAACTCTTTCCCTGCTGGCACCCTATCTCAAACTCGAATATCACTGGACTAATTCCGACTCTGCGAATATCGATAGCATTCCGGGTCGCCTATTCCATTGGGCAGACCGTCTTGCCATCGGACCCGTTCAGCAGCGAGTCAGTAGCATCAGTGGGCGGGCTCAGCGGTACCGGGGCGGGCATCGGTACCATCGTTGCTTTCAAGCTGATTGGTCATTACTTCGATTCTCGCCAGGCCACCGGCACGCATTCCTTCGATCCCATCGTGATTCTGGCAGGACTGGTGCCCCTGGTGGGCATGATTTTGGTGTTGCTGCTGGTTCGGAACACAGAAGCCACGAATGAAGGCTTGGTGCGCCCGATCTGATGCTTTGGTTACGCTGCCTTGTGAACGGGCAAGGAGAAAAGAAAATGGTCAAATACGTAATTCAAGCCCAGCGCGGTGCACCACCCGGAGGGGCTTATTCCCAGGGATGGCGGGCCGGCGATTTCCTGTTCGTGAGCGGAACAGGCCCGATCGATCCGGTCAACGGAGGGCTCGTCGGCGACAACATTGAGCTGCAAACTGAGCAGACCATTGATAACATCTCCGCCATACTCGAGGCGGACGGCGCTTCTCTTCGCGATGTGGTCAAAGTATCCGTTCATCTCAGCGACACAAGTCTCTTCCCTCGGTATAACGCGGTTTATGCCCGACGCTTTTCGCAGCCTTATCCGGCGCGCACGACCGTGGGCAGTGATCTCGGCCACACGCCCGGCATGCTGATCGAAATCGATTGCATCGCTTATAGCATGAAAAGAAAGCAATCGAAACGAGTGCCGAAGTCAAAGAAGAAAGGCGGCCCAGGAAATAAAAGAGCGAGCAAGACCAAATAGCAACGTTTCCGTGGACCTGCTTTAGTGTCGCCAGTTAGACCTTCTCGCCAGGTGCTTGACCCACAGGAGAAGGTTCCCAATCTAGACTCCGCAGCAACGGTCCCTCGCGTCCTCGGGCGGACACTTTCTCTACCGAGGCGATCTGACCATCCCGCACCAACAACGCAGAGTCGAAATTGTTCACCGTCGGACAAACGTGTCGCGGAAGAAGAAATAAAGCGTCACCGACCTGCGGACCCGTGCTTCCTCCCTCCAGTGCCATGGGAAGGTGCTCCTCGCTGGGGCCAAGCGGCATGAGTTCAGAATGACCGACGACTACGCACGTGGGCACGCCGGCGTCCGCGGATACTGCTTTGTGCCCGGCATCGCACGTCACTATGCCGGCGTGCGGCCGGCTCACTACCTGCGTCAATACCAGCACAGCGGGAGCGTAGCCGTACTCGCCGGCGAGTTGTGCCAGGCTGGTAGCATCGCAATAAACAACCGTTCCAGGCGAGACCCGGTGGATCAATCCTCCCTGGTGAAAACCTTCGTACGAGAGCGAGCAGGGGAACGTGGGTGTCCCGGCGGTGATTACCTCAGGCACGCCCATCCCGTCGCTCCGGATTCCACCGACCAGCTCCAGCAAGCGATCATAACCGGCATGCGCCGCTTCTGTCCGTTCGGGCTCATCCAATGCGCCATACTGGCCGTCATAGTAGTGCAGCCCCCGGAATTCCAGTCCCGCGGCTTCCACCGCTCGCACGATCCGAACCACTTTGTCCTTCTGTCCCTGTTCGATTCCCGTGCGATTCATGCCGGGATTGATGTCGATGAAGATGCCGACCGTGGTGCCTTGCCATTGCCGCACCTGTTCTTCATTCTCGGCCAGTACGGAGATGCCGACCTGCGGGAATTGATTTGCGATTTCGCGCGCCCGGCGTGCGTTTGGGCCAATCAACGGATAGGCGAGAAGCACATCCGCCGCGCCGTTGCGGCAGGCCATCAGCAGTTCGAGTGTGGTCGCGCACTTGAAATTCCTCACACCGCGCTCGACCAGCATGCGGACAGTGTAGGCCAGCTTTGCGGTCTTGATGTGCGCCCGCCAGCGATCCGAGTCGCCGCCTAGCAGATGCAAAGTCCGCGCAACATTCGATGCAACGATTTCTGGGTAAACGATGAGCGCAGGGGTAAGGACATCCTCGATGCTCCTCAGCCTGTGACGTTCGTCCGAGGGAAAGTTGCTCAGCATGGCTTTATGCGCCGCCATCGACTTCGATCATAGCGCGGAACCGGGCGAATCGTCCTGGTTGACCGCCTCCCTCGTCGATAGTAGGCTCTGAATTTCTTCTGCGATGGTCGTCAATTCTGCTGACCATTCCGAGCAATCCGACCTGGTTCGCGGCCTGGGCCCATGGTCAGCGATCGCCATCGTCATTGGCGATACCATCGGCACCGGGGTTTTTCTTGTCGCCAGCGACATGGCACGCGCCGTGGGCTCCTCCACCCTGGTTTTGGTCGCCTGGATCCTCGGCGGATTCATCGTGCTTTTGGGCGCATTCTGTTACGCCGAATTGGGGGCGGCGTTTCCAAGAGCCGGCGGCCCCTACGTCTACCTCAGCCGCGGTCTCGGTCCTCTGTGGGGATTTCTTTTTGGCTGGATGAGCTCGTTTCTGGAGCGGCCGGTAGCGATGGCCACGTTAGCGGCTGGATTCGTGCGATTTCTGGGATTCTTGTTTCCGGTGATGACCCTGCCTTTGTTCAGCGGCCGCTTCGGGCGATACGAATTCACCTTCACGACGGCCCAGCCGATGGCGTCGCTGGTTGTTGCGATCGTCACGGCTATCAATTACTTCAGTGTGAAGATGGGTGGCGCGATCCAGGTTTTTCTGACGACCCTCAAGGTCACAACGATCTTGGTCATTGTTGTCGGAGGATTGCTCATCGGAACGAAAAATACCGGCGCGGCCACACCACTGGTAAGTCCGTGGAATCTGGGAACCATTGGCGCTTTGTTGACCGCCCTGGTACCTGCCATGTGGGCTTACAACGGCTTTAACGATCTTGGCTTTGTGGGCGAAGAGATTCTCCACCCGCAGAAGAGCATTCCCCGAGCCATCATCGTGGGACTGCTGACCGTGGGCGGTTTGTACCTGATGGCGGATGTCGCCTACTTCCACGCTTTGCCCTTCCGAGAGGTGGCGGCTTCCCAGCACGTTGCATCGGATGTAGTGCAGTCGTTTGCCGGCTCTCGGGGTGCGGTTTGGCTCACGCTTGCTATGGCCGTCTCCGCTTTCGGAGCGCTCCACGTTGTGGTCCTGACCGGCGCCCGCATCCCTTACGCTATGGCCCGGGACGGAGTCTTCTTCCATTTCGCGGAGCACCTTCATCCCCGCTTTCGGACGCCCAGCGGGGCATTAATCTTCCTGGGCTCCATAGCCGCGCTGCTCGCCCTCAGCGGGACGTTTGAAGAACTCTATTCACTGTTCGTTTTCGCGGTGTGGATATTCTTCGCCTTAACCGCGATTGCCCTGCTACTTTTGCGCCGAAAGGAGCCGAACCTGGTTCGGCCTTACCGCGCCTGGGGATATCCCTGGACGCCGCTCATCTTTTTCGTGGCCGCAGTTGTGCTGACCGTCAACTTATGGATGGACCGGCCCGTGCGTTCCTCCCTGGGCCTGGCAGTGATCCTTCTAGGTATTCCGTTCTTTTATCGTTGGCGCAAACAAGCTGGCGCCGAAACCGCGGCCATCGAGCGGCGATCCTAGGCTCTATTCAATCCCAAGCTGTTTTTGGATTTGCTCCAGTGGCACACCCTTTGTCTCCGGAACCGTCGTCGACACCCACAGGAGCTGGAGAACCATCATGCCGGTAAAAAACGAGAAAACATAACCGGGCGGAAAGGCGGCGACCATCCTTGGGAAGAAGGTTGTCAAAGCAGCAGCGAATATCCAATGAGTGAAGCTGCCCAGTGTTTGGCCCTCGGCGCGATGACGATTGGGAAATATCTCGGAGATAAACACCCAGATGACTGCCCCCTGGCCGATCGCGTGGGCAGCAATGAAACTGAAGATGCAAACCGGCACAATCGAATAATGTTCTGTAAAGAATGCCCAAGCCACCAGGCCGAGCGATGTGATATAGCCGAAGGAGCCAATATAGAGAAGGGTGCGTCGCCCGAGCCGGTCGATCAGCCAGAGGCCGACAAAAGTGAAAACCAGATTGGTGACTCCAATCCCGACCGATTGCAGCAGAGCGGCCTTGGCGGCGAGGCCGGTGAGTTCAAAGATGCGAGGAGCGAAGTACAGAATCGCGTTGATGCCCGACATCTGGTTGAAGAACGCAATCAAGATAGCGAGCAGGATGGGTTTTTGAAGACGTCGAGTCCAGAAATGTCCGGACGATACCGGTTCCGCAGATGCAGCTGCGATCTCGTCCGCCTCGGCCTCGATCTCGGCCTTCGAGACATCAGGTTGGGCTCGTTGCAGAACTTGAAGGGCGGCTTCCCGATCTCCCTTTCTGCTGAGCAGCCAACGAGGGCTTTCGGGAAGTCCAAAGCAGAACACGGCGTAGAGGAAGGACGGAAACGCAGCCACACCGAGCATCCAGCGCCACGCGTTATCGCCGATGCCGGCCAGCAGAGCGTTCGACACGAAAGCGATCAGGATGCCGAAGACAATGTTGAACTGGAACATGCCAGCAAGGCGTCCGCGATGCTTGGGCGGCGCGATCTCGGAGATGTACATGGGCGCGACCACGGTCGAGATGCCAATGCCCAATCCACCGATGACGCGTGCCGCGATGAACGTCGCTACGTTGGGCGCCAGGCCTGAACCCACCGCACCGATAAAGTACAGAACGCCGATCCAAAGCAGCGTGGCTTTGCGTCCAAAACGATCAGCCGGCCAACCCCCGACCAGCGAACCAACTACGGTGCCGTAAAGAGCCGAGGCCATGGCAATGCCGTGCAGACCAGGACTCAGTCCCCAAAGCGTCTGGATGGTTTTTTCCGCGCCGGAAATGACCACGGTGTCAAAACCGAAGAGGAATCCCGCGAGCGCCGACGTGAGCGACCAGAAGAAGATGCGAGCATTCATAGTAGGTAGACGCGGACTTTACCACAGAATCGGGCCGTTCACTCGCAATTTGAGCCAGAATCCGTCGACAACTACGCTCATCCCTTAACCAGCGGATAACTTTTCTCCCGCCAGCCACGAATTCCGCCGTCCATCGATATCACGTTGGTGTAGCCCATCTTCTGCAGGTTGTCGGCGGCCAGCGCCGAGCGGAAGCCACCGCCACAATAGAGAACCATCTCCGTGTTCAATTCCGGCACGCGCGCCTCGATGTCGCGTTCGATCACACCCCTTCCCAGGTGAATGGCGCCGGGAAGGTGGTCTTTGGCGAATTCGCTCTCCTCGCGCACGTCCACGAGCAGGAACTTCTCGCCGCGATCGATGCGGTTTTTCACCTGGTCGACACTGGTTTCGCGCACCCGCGTCTTGGCGTCGTCCACGATTTTCAAAAAGCGGGGAGGATGCTGGTGAGCCATAGGAACTCCTTTTGCTTCGTCGCTCCGACATGGTAACAAGCACTGATGGATTGTGCATGTAGGCCACATTCGCTTTCGAGTAGCATGGACTCGTGCCACAGAAAGAAGGACGCAAGGTAGGCCTGTCCCGCGCGCTGTCAAAACTGGGGTACTGCTCGCGCTCCCAAGCTGCCGAACTGATCGGCGCCGGCCGCGTGCGCCTCAACGGAAAGGTGCGGCGTGATCCCGAAACGCCGGTCCGCCTTGAACGCGACCGCATCGCCGTTGACGGCCAGGGAATCACGCCGCAAAAGAAGGTCTACCTGATAATGAACAAACCGCGGGGCCTGGTGACGACTGCGTCGGATGAGAAGGGCCGGCAAACGGTGTATTCCGCGTTTGAAACTGCAGGCGAGTCGCTGGCGTGGGTTGCGCCCGTCGGCCGCCTGGATAAAGCCAGCGAAGGTCTTCTCCTGCTGACCAACGACTCCGAGTGGAGTGCGCGAGTAGCTGCTCCGGACACGCATTTGCCCAAAACCTACCACGTGCAAGTAGGATCGATTGCGGGTGAGCAACTGGCGAAGGCTCTGACCGCGGGTGTGAACAGTGATGGAGAGTTGATTCGCGCCGTGGCCGCGCGCGTCCTTCGCTCCGGAAAGAAAAACTCCTGGCTGGAGATCACGCTCGACGAGGGCAAGAATCGCCAGATTCGGCGCATGCTTGCCGGACTCGGTGTCGAAGTGCTCCGCCTGGTGCGCGTTGCGATCGGCCCGTTGCCGTTGGGCAAGCTCCCCAAGGGGGCACACCGAGCCCTGACCGTGGAAGAGTTGCACTCACTTAATCATGCAATGAGCCATGCTCCTTTGGCCTTCAGCCGCTCCTTGGAAGCAAGAGAGGCTTGAAACAATCATGCACGATCTCACCTTCCTTCCCGCCGTCGTGATGGCGCAACAAATTCGGGAGAAGAAAATTTCTCCAGTCGAACTCGTCGACGCCCACCTGGCGCAAATCGAGCGGCTCAACCCAAAGTTGAACGCGTACGTCCATGTAGACCAGGAGCGTGTGCGTCGCGAAGCTCGTGTTGCCGAGGCGGCCATGATGAAAGGCAAATCTGTCGGCTCCCTGCACGGCGTCCCCATCAGCATCAAGAGTTCTCTCGAAGTAGCTGGCTTGCGATGTGAGTCCGGCACGCGCCTTCGCTCTGGATTTGTCCCTGCGCAAGACGCTCCGCTGGTGACGCGGCTCCGCCACGCCGGCGCAATCGTGCTCGGCGTAACCAACACGCCGGAGTTTTTGATGGCCTGGGAAACGGACAACCTGCTCTATGGCCGAACCAACAGCCCCTGGGATCTCGAACGCACTCCTGGAGGTTCCAGCGGCGGGGAAGCGGCCGCGATCGCCGCGGGAATGTCTGCGGGCGGTGTCGGCAGCGATGCGGGCGGCTCCATCCGTGTGCCCGCGCACTTCAGCGGCATCAGCGGACTCAAACCCACGCCCGGACGGATTCCCTCCACCGGCCACTTCCCGGCATCGAGCGGCCCGTTCGCGCTCATCGGCGTGGTGGGTCCGATGGCGCGAACCGTAGCGGACCTCAAGCTCCTGTTCGAAGTGATGCAAGGTCGAGATGACGGAGATGCCAGCGCGGCCCCCGTGCCTCTACGCTGGCCGGACGAGCGCGAAATCAAGAACCTGCGCATCGGATACTTCAAAGATGATGGCCGAACCCTCGTCACTCACGAAACTCGCGACGCCGTACAAACCGCTGCCAACGCGCTTCGGGGCGCAGGATTTCGAGTTGAACCATTTCGTCTTGAAGGCCTAGCGGAGGCGCGCGAGCTCTGGAAGAAGTTCTTCGTCAAAGCCGCGGGAATGGTCATTCGCCCCATGTTTCACGGTCGTGAGCACGACCTCAGCCCGATCCTGAGGCAGTTTCTCGAATGGTCGGCTGCGGAACCGGATCTTACCGGAGAGTCTCTGCTGGATGCTTGGATCCGCTGTGATGTTGCCCGCGCCAATTTTCTCCGGCAAACGCGGGAACATCCTATCCTGCTGTGTCCGGCGGCAGCAATCCCTGCCTTCCGTCATGGCGAGCGTGAGTGGCAGATCGATGGCCAGACGATTCACTATCTCGACGCTTGGAGCTATACCGAGTGGTTCAACCTGTTGGGCAATCCTGCCGCTGTGGTTCCCGCGAGCCATTCCTCCGAAGGCCTGCCCATCGGCGTGCAGATCGTCGGCCGTCCGTGGGAAGAAGAGCAGGTGCTGGCCGTCGCCGAAACTTTGGAGAGAGAGTGCAAGGCGTGGAAGATCCCGCCGATCCGCTAGAAATCGGCATTCGCAGAAGCCTAATAGTTTTGTATTATTCCGCGCGCGCGAGCGTCTCTATAACGTTATTGGCGCGAGATTCCAGCCGCTGTGGGGCTAATCTCAACCCGTAACTTTCCGGCGCGTTCGCGCCCGCTTGCAATGCAAAGTTCCAGGGGATTCGTCGATCGTACGTTGTCGTGGCTGGTGGTCTTTCTGGCCATCTCGGCCGCCTACCTATATACGTTTCCCCAGCCGAACATTTTCTATGCGGGAGTCGTCCTGCTGCACGCCGCAGGAGGCGGGCTTACGGCGATCCTGCTCATCCCTGCCTTCTTGCGACGCCTTCCGACTGGAAGCGTTTCTTCTCGCGCCGGCTGGTTGCTGATCGCTTTCGGAGCGGTACTTGGCCTAATCCTGCTCAAGACCGGTACCCCGCGCACCGAGTGGAACAAGCTTTATTGGCACATATCAATCTCACTGGCCGGCGTCGGTCTGCTGGTGGCTGCCTGGCTCGGTCAGCGCAAGTATGATGAGTCCAGTCCAACCGTGGCGGCCTTGCGAGCCGTAATTTGTCTGGTGGTGCTAGCCGGCATCGGCTACGGTGCTCGTTATGTGCGCGAAGGTTGGCAGACGCGGAACCGCATCGAGAATCCGACCATGCCTCCCGATACGATGAACGGCGAAGGCGATGGCCCCGATGGCGCATTCTTCCCTAGTTCGGCGCAGGTTTACGGCAAGCAAAAAATTCCCAGCAAGTTCTTCATGGAGTCCGACTCCTGCAAGCGCTGCCATGAGGACATCTACAACCAGTGGTTCAGTTCAGCCCACCACTTTTCCTCGTTCAACAACCAGTGGTACCGCAAGTCGATCGAATATATGCAGGACACAATCGGCACCGAACCTTCGAAGTGGTGCGGCGGATGCCACGATCCCGCCGTCCTCTATGCCGGATTGATGGACACGCCGATCAAGCAAATCGTGCATCGCCCGGAAGCGCAGGCCGGTCTGGGCTGCATGATGTGCCACTCCATCGCCAACGTGAAAAGCACCATGGGGCAGGCCGATTTTTATCTGGAATATCCAAAACTCCATGAACTCGCCGCAACTCAAAATCCCGTGGCGCGCGCTCTCCACGATTTTCTGATCAAGCTGAATCCGGAGCCGCACCGGCGCGTTTTCCTCAAGCCCTTCATGCGCGATCAGACGGCTGAGTTCTGTTCCTCCTGCCATAAGGTTCACCTCGACATCCCGGTGAACCACTATCGCTGGTTCCGTGGCTTCAACGAATACGACAACTGGCAGGCCAGTGGCGTTTCCGGCCAGGGAGCACGTTCGTTCTACTATCCGCCCAAGCCGCAGCAGTGTGCTGATTGCCACATGCCTGCGGAAGCGTCGAAAGATTTCGGGAACGTGAACGGCTTCGTGCACTCGCATCGCTTCCCGGCGGCCAACACCGCTGTTCCCACCGCGAACGAGGACGCGCCGCAACTCAAGCTGACCGAAGACTTCCTGAAGAACGGCGCGCTGACGGTCGACATTTTCGCACTGGCTCCCGCCCAGGCTCCGCTGAAGCCAGGAGCGGCAGCACGGTCGGAACTTTCCACCACGTTCGCTGTGGGCGAAGAAGCCGAAAGCAAAGTCCCGGTTGAGGCCGGTGGAGAAACCGCTTCCGTCACCGCGCCGCTGAACCGCGTCCAGCCCGCCCTCCGTCGAGGCGATGCCGTGCGCGTCGATGTGGTCGTGCGCACCAAGAAATTGGGGCACTTCTTCCCCGGCGGCACCGTTGACGCCTACGACACCTGGCTCGAACTGAAGGGCACTGACGATGAGGGCCAAACGATCTTCTGGAGCGGCATGGTCGAGGATAACGGCCACGGCCCGGTCGAGAAGGGCGCACACTTTTATCGTTCCCTGCAGATCGACGCGCATGGCAATCCCATCAACAAGCGCAACGCCTGGGCAACGCGGTCGGTGGTTTATGTGAGACTGATTCCACCGGGCGCGGCGGACACTGTGCATTACCGCCTGCTTGTCCCTGAAAACGCCGGGAGCAAGATTACGCTGCATGCGCGTCTCTGCTACCGGAAGTTTTCCTGGTATGGCACACACGAGGCTTTCGCTGGTGAGCCTGACCCCGCCGCTCCGAATTCAGTTTCGCCGGATTACGACGACCGTCCGACCGTATTCACGGCGTCGCTCCACGGGGTTTCCGCCAAGGAAGAAAAGATTCCCGACCTCCCCATCGTTGCCATCGCCGAAGACGAAGTCACTCTACCGGTGGTCTCTCACAACGCCCCAGCGCCCGAACCGAAGACTATCGTCGGCAAGGAAGAATGGCAGCGCTGGAACGACTATGGTATCGGCCTGTTCCTGCAGGGAGACCTGAAAGGTGCGGCCGCTGCCTTCCAGAAAGTCACCGAAGCCGACCCGGCGAATCCCGACGGCTGGGTCAACATCGGCCGCTCCGCGGTGCAGGAAGGCGACATGGAGCGTGCCCGGACGGTGCTCGAGAAGGCTCTCGCACTTTCTCCCAGACTGGCGCGCGCGAATTTCTTCTACGCCAAAGTTCTGCGCGCCGATGGCAACTACGCCGGCGCCGACGCTCGCTTGCGAATGGTGCTGGAGCAATATCCGCGCGATCGGGTCGCACTCAACGACTTGGGACGCGTACTTTTTCTGGAACGCAAGTATGACGAAGCGGTGAAAGTTCTGCAGTCGGTGCTCGCCATCGACCCCGAAGACCTGCAGGCACACTATAACTTGATGCTATGCTACAACGGCTTGGGCAACGACAAGCTGGCAAAACAACATCAGGCACGCTACATGCGCTTCAAGGCCGATGAATCATCGCAAGCTATTACCGGCCCCTACCGCCAGCTTCATCCCGAGGACAACAACGAGCGTCAGGCTGTGCACGAACACGTTTCGGTGACGCTGCCAATCCCTGCTACCCCCCATGTGGGGACAGCCGCCTCGGCTGTCCCGCCGGGCAAAGCCCGGCTAGCTGTCGCTTGCGGAGCCTCCAGGTAAATGCCCTTCTCCAACAGAACCTGCGCCGTCTCTCTCAGCGCCTCCGTGTGTCTGTGTTTATTTTTTTTGTTGAATGGGAAGACAAGCGCTGCCCAGCAGATCACCTTCCGCGACGTCACCTCCCATGTGGGTATTCACTTCACCCACAACAATGGCGCCTTCGGAAAGAAATGGCTGCCCGAGACCATGGGTCCCGGCTGCGCATTCATCGACTACGACAACGACGGATATCCTGACATCCTTCTGATCAACGGTGACGATTTTCCCGGACACCAGCACGCCGGCGCAACCACGCCAAAGCTCTACCACAACAACCACGACGGCACCTTCACCGACGTGACGCGCAAGGCCGGCCTGGCCGTACCCATGTACGGATTCGGCGTGGCGGTTGGCGACTACGACAACGACGGACTTGACGACATCTTCATCTCCGCTCTGGGCCAGAGCCACCTGTTCCACAACAACGGGAACGGTACATTCACCGAGGTCACCAAGTCCGCGGGTATGTGGGGGCCGACTGAATTCTCCACCAGTGCCGCATGGGTGGACTATGACCGCGATGGAAAGCTGGATCTAGTCGTCGCAAACTACGTGCAGTGGACTGAACAAACCGATCTCTACTGCACGCTGGATGGCGCGCACAAGTCCTACTGCACACCCGAGTCATACAAAGGAACGTCAGTACGGTTGTGGCACAACCTGGGCGGCGGCAAGTTTGAAGACGCAACACAGAAAGCCGGCATGGGAGATCCCACGTCGAAAAGCCTGGGCATCGCAATTCTCGACGCCAACGGGGATGGCTGGCCCGACATACTGATCGCCAACGATACCCAACCCAACAAGCTATATCTGAACAAAAAAGACGGAACCTTCGAGGAACGAGGAGTCGCCGCCGGCATCGGCTTCAGCGAAGACGGTGTAGCCCGCGCGGGCATGGGTACGGATGCGGCCGACTACGATCGCAGTGGTCACGCCAGTGTCCTCATAAGCAACTTTGCCAACCAGATGGTCTCGCTCTTCCACAACGAGGGCAACGGCCTGTTCGTCGACGAAGCGCCGCAGTCCGAAGTTGGCCGCGCCACGCTGGTCACGCTTGGCTTCGGCTGTTTCTTCTTCGATTACGACAACGACGGCTGGCCCGACATCTTCGTGGCCGACGGCCACATCGAGGATGAGATCGAGCGGGTGCAGAAACGCGTGAGCTACGCCGAGCCCGCGCATCTTTTCCGCAATCTCGGTGGCGGAAAATTTACTGAAGTGACCGCGCAGATGGGGAAGATCTTTGCCGCGCCGAAAGTGGCGCGGGCCGCAGCCTATGCCGACATCGACAACGACGGCTTCCTCGACATCTTGCTCACCACCAACGCCGGCCCGGCCTACCTGTTCCACAACGAAGGCGGAACAAATCACAGCCTCCGCATCAAGTTGGTCGGCGTCAAATCGAACCGTGACGGCATCGGCGCGGTCGTCCGCCTCGCGTCGGGGAGCGACAAGCAGTGGAAGATGCTGCGCTCGGGCTCGAGTTACCTCGCGCAGAGCGAGTTGGTGCTGACCTTTGGCCTTGGCCAGCAGACAATAGCCGATAGCGTCGAGATTCAATGGCCCAGCGGCCAGGTTGACAAGCTCGCCAACCTCAACGCCGGCCAGACAGTCACGGTACAGGAAGGGAAGGGAGTGGTCGCCAACCGGGCATACGGGAGGCTTTCGACGCCCCGCGCGACGGTGACGGCGAAAGCTGCCGGACCATGACAGGTGATCGGTGCGGACGTTCCGTTCGCCAGTTCTTGGCCGAAAACCGGGAAGGGCACGACTTCGAGTCGTGCCCATTAGGTTTCCAGTGCTAGTCCGGCTTTAGCCGCTGGGGTTCGCTCTGTGGTTAAATCGTTAGCGAAATGAATCTACGAATTTCCGCTGCCCTCGTCGCCACGCTGCTTGCTACCTCCGGCTTGCTTGCTCCCGACGCAAAGCCAAATCCGGTTGAGTCTGCCCGTCTGAACAATCTGGGTTGCGCCTATATGAACCAGCAGCTTTTCGAAAAGGGATTGAAGACATTCCAGCAAGCCGCGGCAGCCGATCCCAAGTCTGCGATCGCGCGGTTGAACGAAGGCGTTGCCTACCTGAACCTGCAGAAAGTCGACGAGGCCAAAGCCGCGCTGGAGGATGCGCTCAAGCAGGACGCGAAGAGTCCGAACGCGTGGTACAGCCTGGGCCTGCTCGCCAAGAATACCGGCGACGCGCAAGCCGCCATTGAGGCATTCAAGCGCGTCACCGGGATTGACCCCAACGACGCTGACACTTGGTATTTTCTGGGCACGGCCTACGTGCAGGCCAAAGAATTTCCGTCCGCGATTGAGGCATTCCAACACGCGCTAAAGATCAACCCCCTGCACGCCTCCGCGGAATTCGGATTGTCGCGCGCTTATCAGCAGTCCTCCGAAGTCGACCACGCCCGCGAGCACCTCAAGAGATTCCAGTACATCACGCAAAACAAAATCGGCGCGCCCATGAGCCTGGCCTACGGCGAACAGGGCCAGTACTCGCGTGCGGTAGACTCCCCACAAGCAGCGCTAAAGCCGCCCGCCCCGATTAAGGTTCGGTTTGTGGATGTCACAAAGGAAGCGGGGTTGTTGGGAAAGGACACACCGGAGCCGAGAGACATGGCCGGCTTCCTGGGTCCCGGCGCGTGCTTTCTGGACTACGACGGCGATGGACGGCCTGATATTTTTTTTTCGAGCGGAGGCCCGGAAGGCGGCATTGGCCTCTATCACAACCTGGGAAACGGCAAGTTCGAGGACGCTACGCGACGAGCCGGACTTGACCCAACGATTCGCGCAGTTAGTTGCTCCGCCAGTGACTACGACAATGATGGTTTCGTCGATTTGGTGATCGGTTTAGACGGCGGGGTGTTACTGGAGCACAACGAGAAAAACGGCACTTTTCGGAATGCGACCGAAGCCGCTGGCATTAAAACCGATGGCTCCATCCTGGGCCTGACGTTCATTGACTATGACCACGACGGCGACACCGACCTATACATCACTCGCCTAAGTCGAAACCACGAACTCGCCCCTTCATCCGGCATGCCTTTCGGTATCGATGGCGAGGGGGCGGACAACGTCATGTGGAGAAACAACGGGGACGGAACGTTCACCGATGTGAGCGTCTCGTTGGGGGTAGCGCAGGCGGGCGCGGCTGCCGGCGCCATCGGTTCTGACTACAACAACGACCGCGCCGTCGACCTAGTGATGGCAGGCGGAAAAGCGCCGACAATTTTCGAGAATCCGCGAGAAGGCAGTTTCAAGGCAAAGCGGCCGTGGTCGACGCCTGTGCCGAGCCTTACGGTCGGTCTGACTGCTTTTGACTTTGACCACGATGGATGGATGGATCTGGCCTTTACGCACTCGGTTGACCCTGGCATAACTCTGTGGAGAAACAACCATGGAAAATTTGATCGGGTCTCTCTGCCCGCGGTAGGTTGGGTGCATGCCTGGGGAGTCGCCGCCTTCGACTATGACAACGATGGCTGGGTCGACCTTGTTGCCGTCGGTGAGACAAAAGAAGGCAAGGGTGAAGTCCGCCTCTTCCGCAATCTCGGCCCGGACGGCTTCAAAGACGTCACCGCCGACGTCGGCCTCGACAAGATTCAGCTCAAAGATCCGCGCGCCATCATCACCGGCGATTACGACAACGACGGCGCCACCGACCTGCTGATCACGCAGAATCACGGTCCCGCAGTGCTGCTGCGCAATGAAGGCGGCAATCAGAATCACTGGCTGCGCCTCGCGCTCAAGGGCCTGAACGACAACAAGTCTGCAATCGGCACCAAGGTTGAAGTTTTCTCCGGCGGCAACCGGCAGAAGTTTGAGATCTACGGCTCCAATGGCTATCTTGGCCAGAATTCCACGGACATCGTGGTCGGCCTCGGCGATGCCAAAGAAGCAGACATCGTCCGCATGCTGTGGCCGACCGGCGTGTTGCAGGACGAAATCCAGGTCGCCGGCGACAAGCAGCAGGACTATCTCGAGATCGACCGTCGCGGCAGTTCGTGCCCGACCCTCTTCGTCTGGAACGGCCAGCGCTACGAGTTCGTCGCCGACATGCTAGGCGCTGGCGTCGTCGGACACTGGTTGGGTCCCGGCCAGCGCGACATCCCGCGCCCGGTCGAGTACATCAAGATCGATCGCGATGCAATCCGTCAAAAAGATAGCAAACTTAGTTTCCGTTTCATGGAGCCGCTCGAAGAAGCCGTCTACCTCGATCAAGTCCGACTGCTGGCCGTGGATCACCCCGCCGATGTCGACGTGTATCCAAATGAATACTTCGCATCGAACCCGCCCTATCCTCCGTTCAAGGTCGTGGTGAGCCGCGACGCGCGTCCGCCCGCTGGCGCATGGGACGACCATGGCCACGACGTGCTGCCCGACTTGCTCGCGCGTCGTTATTTCGGCGATTTTGCCCTGACGCAATTCCTCGGATTCGCTAAGCCGCACACCCTGACGCTCGATCTAGGCGACTCCTACGCCGGCGGCCCGTTATGGCTTCTGCTGCATGGTGAAGTCGAATATTTTTCCGCGAACAGCATGTACGCCGCGTCGCAAGCGGGCATCCATGCCATCACACCGTATGTGGAAGCGCTGGTTGGAAGCAAGTGGACGCGCGTAATGGACGATATGGGCTTCCCCGCGGGCGGCCCGCGCACCATGACCGCCGATCTCACTGGCAAGTTGCCGCGAGGCACGAGGAAGATTCGCATCTCCACGAATCTACAGGTCTATTGGAACAGCATCCTCATCAGTCGCACGCCCCAGGATCGTCAATCGGCAGAACTTTCTCCCCTGCGTCATCCGGAGCGGAGCCGTTCTTCAGGTGAAGCGAAGGATCTCCCTGCAATCCAACCCCTCCTCAAGTCCGTTCCGCTCGTGCACGCCGATCTCGAATCTCACGGATATCCTCTCAAGATCGAAGGCACACCTCCAGGGAACGTGCAGTATGTCTACGAGCAAACCAGCGCGACGGGACCGTACACGCGTCCGGCGGGAACTTACACGCGCTATGGCGACGTCCTGCCGCTATTGACCGCGACCGACGATAAACTGGCCGTCTTCGGATCAGGCGACGAAGTACGCCTCGACTTCGATCCATCGAATCTCCCGGTACTGCCGGCGGGTTGGGCCCGCGACTATTTCTTCGCCGCCAACGGCTACGAAAAAGACATGGACTTCTACGCCGCAGAAGGTAATTACGTTGCCCCGTTGCCGTTCCTGAGCATGGGCGAGTATCCTTACACCCCGAAGAAGTCTTTCCCGCTCGACGAAGCCCACGTGAACTATCTGCTGGAATACAACACCCGCCACATGTCCGGCAATGAGCAGCGGGGATACTGGTTCGACTACGGAGAGCGAAGATGAGCTTACGGAATCGTCTTAATGTTGACATTTTTGCCCCTCCCATAATCCAATAGCCGGACCGATGGAAACTTCAACCGCCGCTCCTTCCGCCGTTCCACGCCTGCGTCGCACGCTGACTCTTTGGGACCTCATTTTTTATGGAATCGTTCTGATCCAACCCATCGCGCCAGTCCCGCTCTATGGCGTGGCGCAGAAGCTTTCGGACGGCCACTTCGTCACCATCATTCTGATCGCCCTCTTCGCCATGCTGATCACTGCAGTCAGTTACGGACGCATGGGTGCGCTCTATCCCACCGCGGGGTCGGCCTACACCTACGTCGGCAAGGGACTGAATCCGCACCTCGGCTTTCTGGCGGGCTGGGCGATGATTCTCGACTACCTGCTGCAGCCTCTCATCAATACCGTATGGATCTCCACAGCGTTGCACGAGCGCTACCTGCCGCAGATCCCCTACATCGCATGGGCGGCCCTGATCGCCGGCATCATGACCGTACTGAACCTGGCGGGAGTCAAGTCGTCCTCGCACGCCAATAAGGTGTTGCTGGCAGTTATGTCGGTGGTCGTGGCCTTCTTCGTCGTGCTTGCGATTCGCTATCTGTACGGCGGGCAGGGATGGAGCGGACTGTTCTCGATCGAGCCCTTGTACGATCCCAAGACGTTCAACTCGCATAAGATCCTGACCGCGACGTCGTTTGCCGCCCTAACCTACATCGGCTTCGATGGTGTAACCACGCTGGCCGAGGACGTCGAGAACCCCAAGCGCAACGTCCTGCTGGCGGTAGTGCTAACCTGCGTTTTTGCAGGCGTCTGCAGCGGCATAGAAGCGTATCTCGGATCGCGGGTATGGCCGGACTGGCGCTCGTTTCCCAACCTTGAAACCGCGTTCATGGACATCTGCAGCCGCGTCGGCGGAGTGCTTCTGTTCAACGCCATGGGTGCGATCCTGATCGTCGCCGCGTTCGGCAGTGGACTCACCGGTACTCTGGGTGCGGCGCGCCTGCTGTTTGGCATGGGCCGCGACGGCGTTTTGCCGAAAAGATTTTTCGGCTATCTCAAGCCTGGCAGCAGCACTCCGACCTATAACATTTTGCTGATCGGTGTCGTGGCGTTTCTTGGCGCTGTGCTGCTCAATTCCATCGGCAGCGCGTATGAGCATGCGGGCGAATTGCTCAATTTCGGAGCCTTCCTCGCGTTCATGGGTGTAAACCTCGCGTGCTTCTGGCAGTTCACCATGATCGCCAAGAAGACGGGTGCCGAGCGGAGGGTCTTGCGCGACACGATTCTGCCCCTGATCGGCTTCGCGTTCTGCGCCCTGATCTGGTGGAACTTGAACAATCTAGCGAAAACCGTCGGCGGCATCTGGTTCGCGATCGGAATTCTCTATGTCGGCTACAAGACGAACTGGTTTCGCTCCGCGCCAGTGATGATCGACTTCAGCGACTCGTAGCAGAGTAAGAGCCGGACTCTTCGCCGGAGAGATCCGCGAAATAACGCCGGGGCGTGGTTCCGAGTGCCTTCTTGAACATTGCGATGAACGCGCTGGGAGTGCTATACCCAGCTTCCAGAGCCGCGTGAGCGATTTTTTCTCCTGCCGCCAGAAGTTGCAGAGACCGCATCAATCGCAACTGCTGTCGCCACTTTCCCAGAGTCAAGTGTGTTTCCTGCTGGAACAATCTTTCGATGGTCCTCTTGCTTGCTCCAGCGAGTTTGCAAGCAGCCGCCAAAGAATAAGGATGTCCTGGACTGTGCTGCAAAGTCCGAGCGACACGCGCTGCTCTGGCGTCAGTTGGAGTGGGCAGTTGCAGCGGAACAGCCGCCACGGTTTCAAGCTGATCGATGAAGACATTGATCAGATTCGCGTGAATCCTCGACCTCCTGCTTAGCCTTTCGTGGGTGCACAAATGAAGGATCAAGTGCTCGAGAAGCGGGGACACGTTCACCACGCCGCACCCGCGCTGAAGTTTCACCAAGCCCGGTCGCAGGTAGACGGTTCGCATGGAAACGGCACCCGAGATGACTATGCTGTGCGGCGTCCGCGCCGGTATCCAGACCGCGCGCTGAGCCGGGACAACCCAGATTCCGGCACTGGTTCGTACCGTCATGACTCCCCGGCACGCGTAGACGAGTTGGTCCTCAGCATGTTCATGTTCCGGGATCACATGACCGTGATTGAATTCGAACGCGAGGGCCGTCACAGGCGAAAGTAGCTTCGGGCACACATGTACACCGTGTCTTATTTTCGACATTCATTGTCACAATACCGTAATGACGTAACCGACGCAATGGCGTAGTCTTTGGCCTTCACGTTTTGACGTCATGGCATCGGTGAGGAGGGTTGCATGCTAGGTTCGGCGAACATTGTTGCTTTTGTTCCGATGACGGATTCGGAGCAAACTCGAGCTTTTTACGAGGGCGTGCTGGGACTGCGTTTCGTCAAAGACGATGGATTCGCGCTAGTGTTCGACGCGAATGGGATCATGGTTCGCGCGGCGAAGATGAAGGACGTCACGCCGGCACAATTCACAGTTCTTGGCTGGCAGGTGAAGAACATCGAGGAAATAGTGCGCGCTCTCGAGAAAAAGGGCGTCCACTTCGAGATCTTCGGATTCTTCAAACAGGACGAACTGGGAATCTGGACCGCGCCTACGGGAGACAAGGTGGCGTGGTTCAAGGATCCCGACCGAAATATCCTCTCGGTCTCCGAGCACGTCTAAAAGTTGGGCAATTAGCTAATCGGGTAATTGTATAAAGTTGAAACCGGTCACTCGACGCTGCCTTTCAATTCATCAATTACCCGATCTTACCCGATCTCACAATTATTCCATTGCCTTCACTCCACGTTCCAGCCGCTGACTTCCACCGCAGCCTTGGCAGTGCCCAATTCACTGACGCGATATGTAGCGGTGACCTCGCGCTTCTCGCCCGGGAGCAGCGAGATGTAGTTGTCCTCCCAGACAACGGGCAGAATCTCCTCGCCCTTGGCTCCCCTATCGACTTTCAGACGCACGAAGAAGGCCAGGGCCTTGCTCGGGTTTTCGAGCGTGACGTGCGTAATCGCGTCTTCCCCCCGGCGTTCCGTGCGGTCGGTGACCTTCAGTTTGACTTTTGGAAGTTGCGAGAGTGCAGTGAAGTCAGCGAACGAGTCCGTCGGCGTCGTCCACCAATTCGACTTCGCCCAGTCGAGAGTCTCTGGCTTGGCCGACAACCAATAGAAATTTGACCCGACAAGTTTGCCGACGGAGTCTTCCAGGCGCAACACGAGAAAGTATGCCGGGCTCAAGCCCTGCACGTCGGGCGGGGTAAAGACGTTTGCGGTGCTGTCGGCCGAAGCATCGACCGTATTCTCCTGCGAGAACTTCTCGGTCATGTCGAGGTTGTAGATCTTCGTGGTGAGCTTCAGGCCCTTCGCATCCACGTATTGACTGCTGACCACCCAGATCGCGTGATCGTCGTAACCGTAGATCGGATGCAGCGCTTCCATCGCGCGCTTGGCACCGAAGTACCCGCCACCGGGTCGCAGGTAGTAGTCGTAGAGGTGCCAGATCATCGAAGGCCAGGCGTTGTTGAGCATCCACTGAATCACGCCCGTGGCCTGGTATTTGTTGCGGCTGTAGGCCTCGTACATGGCGCGCACGCCTTCATAGGTCTGCATCTGTGATTTTGTGGCGAAGTCTTCCACGTTGTCCGACTTGCCGTACCGGTTGGCGAGCGCGTCAGTGAACACTCCGATCGTTTTGAACTCGCCACCACCCGCGTGATAGTTCCAAACGTCGTCGATCGGCCACATATGGTCTTGGCCCACCATGGCACGGATGCTCTCAACAGGAGGAACGGCTGGCCCCATGCTGGTTTCGGTGTTAAAACCATAAGCGCCGCCACAGCCGCCGGGATTACACTGCTTGCGCCCGGGTTGACCTTCCGGCGTGTCCACCTCCCAATAGGTCGGAGCAACATATTCGTACGGCCCTGTCATCTTGACGCCGCTGTCGCCGGTGACCGAGGTTCCCTTTCCCGTGGCCGAAGACACGACCGGGTTGGGCCAGAGCAGTTCCTTCTCCACGTCCAGATACATCTGCTCCACGTCTGGCGGCGGCGCATTGTCACTTCCGTTCAGCCACATGACCAGGCTGGGATGGCTGCGCAGCCGGTAGATCTGGTCGCGCAGCGACTGCTTGGCGATCTCGTAATCCTGCGGTTTCCAGCGCGCCCACCGCTCCCAGAAATCGCAGCAGCACCACCCGGCCATGACCAGGATGCCTTCGCGGTCCGCCAGGTCATAAAACTCCTGCGTTTCCAATTTGCCTTCGAGGCGAACGGTGTTGAGCCCCATGTCGCGGACGTAGCGCATTTCATCCCGCAGGCGCTGCGAATTTTCACGCATCATCATGTCGGGCGTCCAGCCGCCGCCACGGATCAGAATGTTTTTGCCGTTGATGTGGAAAGCGCGCCCACCCACGGAGTTGAGGTCAGACGTGATCTCGCGAATCCCGAACTCGGTGTGAGACTGGTCACTGACCACGCCGCCAACCTCGAACTCCATGGTCAGCGGATGCAGATTCGGTTTACCCATCTGCGCCGGCCACCACAAGCGTGGCTTCGCAAAGAAGAGCTGCGCGAAATGATCCGGAGTAAAGGTCACATCCTTCGCTTCATTGGGGGCGAGTTCGACCTCTTGCTCGAACTTCACATCCTCGATCTGGCCTCTGAGCGTCCCTTTCACCGGTTGACCCGTGCCATTTTTGACCTGCGCCGTGACCGTCAGCTGCGCGCGGTCGTTGACCGGAGGATTCAGCTTCGACACAACCGTCGGATAACGCAAGGCAACCGGACCGCTCGTGGTGAGGTAAGCGTCGCGCCAGAGTCCCATATTCTTGTCGGGCGGCGCGGGGTTCCAATCGACGAAGGTAATGGCCAGATCGTTTTCAGTGGGAGAGAAGACCTGCACCGCGAGCACATTCTCCGCGTCGCCGGGCCTAGCCGCCGTGGTCACGTTGAACTCGTAGGTGCGCCACGCTCCCGCAACCGTGTCGGAGTTTGCAATCTGCTTTCCGTTGAGCCAGATGTTCGCACGGTAGTTGATGCCGTCGAACTTCAACCACACAGCCTTGCCTTTGTACGAAGCCGGCACCTCGAACTGTTTGCGGTACCACCAGGAAACGGCGTACGGGCTGTCAGGCGCCATCGCAGTGTTTGAAAAATTCCCCCCGATGGGATAGGTCACGCCCGGGAAATCGCGCAGGTTCATCCTAAAGAAGGGATCAGGCAAAGTCTTATCCTTGACGAGTGCGGCCACGACCGTAGTGGGCACGGTCGCTTCGTGCCAACCCTGAGTAGAAAACTTCGGCGTCGAAATGACCTCTCCCTTGGCCTCGACCTTGGCGGAAGTCTGCAGTCTCCAGGCATCGCGCAGAGCAAGCTTGGACTCCCCGGCACCTCGGGCTTCGGGCTTGTCTTGCGCCAGAACGGGTGAGACGAGAACAAATTGAGCAAGAATAGCGATGAAGGAAATCACGCCCCGCCATTGAAAATTCATGGTGCTCCTAGTTTCTTGCGGAAGGTTGATCGTCATAGAAAACGGGAGCGGTCCTCGCACAAACGCCCCGCAAAATGGATAACACTTCTATTAATTCGTTTCAATAGCTGAATTTGAGTGCCTTCTTGTTCCGACACGACTGCCCTCAGTTTTGTGCGGTGTCTTGGCCATGGAACCAGTCCCGCCTGGTTTATAATTAAAAATTCGCCTTCCCCACTCTGGAGTGACAAGCGATGATTCGATTTCTGCAAAAGTCCGGGCAGGCCACGAAGTATGTTCTCGGGGGCCTGCTGTTGATCATTTGTGCTTCAATGGTCATTACGTTGATTCCCGGTGGCCTTAACAGCGAGGTGTTTGGCGGCGGGCAGCCCGGCAAGGGCATCGTCGCCAAAGTAGAGGGCGGCGATATTACCGCTGACGAAGTCCGCCAGACCGCGCGCCAGATGCTGCAGCAGCAAATGCCGCAGGGTGGCGCCAACATGGGGCTCCTCCTGCCTTTCTTCGCGCAGCGCGCCGCCGAGCAGTTGATCACACGCCAGGTCCTGTTGAGCGAAGCCCAGCATATGGGACTGCGGGCCACGCCGGAAGAGGTAAAGGACGAACTGCAGCATGGACGCTATGCCGGTGCATTTTTCCCGGGCGGTAACTTCGTCGGCCAACCCGAGTACGAGCAAATGCTGCAGAGAGCAAATCTCACTCCCGCTAAGTTCGAACAGGAAGTCGGCGATGAAATCCTGATCACCAAACTGCAGGCCCTGATTTCTGGCGGCGCGAGCGTGAGTGAATCCGAGATTCACGACCAGTTCATCAAGCAGAACTCCAAAGTCAAGTTCGACTACGCAGTCTTGAAGCAGGACGATATCAAGAAAGGGCTGCATCCCGCCGATCAAGAACTCAAAGCCTATTACGAGAGCCACAAGGCTAACTACGCGAATTCGATCCCCGAAAAGCGCAAGGTCAAGTATGCCGTCATCGATACGAGCAAGGTCGAGGGCAGCATCCAACTGACCCAGGATGACCTTCGTGCATATTACGATCAGCACCGCGAACAATACCGCACGCCGGAGCAGGTGAAGGTCAGCCACATTCTGATCAAGACGCCGCTGCCGGGACCGGACGGCAAGATCGACGAGAAAGGCGTCGCGGAGGCGCAGCATCGCGCCGAAGATTTGCTCAAGCAGTTAAAGGCTGGAGCCAAGCTGGAAGATCTCGCCAAGAAGTATTCGGAAGATCCCGGCAGCGCCAAGGAAGGCGGATCGCTGGGCTGGATCGGCAAGGGGCAGACCGTTCCCGAGTTTGAGAAGGTTGCGTTTTCGCTGCCCAAGGGCCAAATCAGCGATTTGGTGAAGAGCAGCTACGGTTTCCACATCATCCGCGTGGACGACAAGCAGGACGCGCACATGAAGACTGTTGACGAGGTCAAGGGTGAAATCGAGCCCATTCTGAAGCGTCAAAAGGCACAACAGATCGCGCAGAAGCAAGCGGAAGATTTACTGAAGCAGGCCCGCACGCAAGGCCTAGACGCCGCTGCCGGGGCACAATCGATTCCTGTGATTACGTCAGGCCTCTTCGCCCGTAAGGACATGCTGCCCGGTCTCGGACCGGCGCCGCAGTTCATGGATGCCGTCTTTACCTCGGCCGAAAAGTCGCCGCCCGATGTCGCCTCGGCATCGCAGGGAATCGTTGTGTTTCAGTTGCTGGAGGTCAAGCCGGCCGCCACGCCGACCTTTGAGGAAATTCGCACCAGGGTCGAGGATGAATTCAAGAACGAACGGTCCGGCGTACTGCTCACCCAAAAGACGCAGGAACTCTCCGACCGCGCCAAAACCGAACATGACCTGAAGCGCGCGGCCAAGGAACTCGGGGCAACGGTGAAGACCAGCGACTTCGTTCCTCCCGATGGCCAGGTTCCCGAAGTCGGTTCGATGACCGGACAGGCCGCTGTAGCCTTCACCATGAAGCCAGGGGAGGTCAGTGGCCCCATCAACAGCGGCGCCAATGGCGTGGTCCTGGCCGTCCTTGAGAATCAGAAGCCTACCGAAGCCGATTACGCCGCCAAGCGCGACGAGATTCGTGGCTCGCTGCTGCAGACCAAGCAGCAGGAACTCTTCGGTATCTTCGTTTCCAGCCTGCGCGACCAGATGGAGAAGTCTGGCAAGATCAAGATCAACCAGGACGAGATGAAAACGCTGACTCGCACGGGAAACGAGCAGGGAATGTAGCCGCGTTCATGTCCTTTCCCCGCGCCGCAGGAATCCTGTTGCATCCCACGTCGTTGCCTGCGCGCGGCGGCATCGGTGATTTTGGTCCCGCTGCCTACCGCTTCATAAATTTCCTTGCCTCTGCCCGCCAGGGCGTTTGGCAGGTGCTTCCTCTGGGCCCGGTCGGTTACGGTAACTCGCCCTACTCGTCAACTTCGGCATTCGCGGGAAATCCGCTGCTGATTAGCCTGGAGCGCCTGGCCGAACACGGCTGGATTGACAAGGCAAAGATTGACAAGGCAAAGATCGACCCGGCAAAGAACGACCCGGCAAAGAACGACCCGGCAAAGATCGACCCGGCAACGATCGACCCGGCAAAGATCGACCCGGCAAAGACCGCATCCGATTCCGATGCCGTCGAATACGAATCCGTCTTCGCGCAAAAAATGCCGATGCTGTTTGAGGCGGCTAGGAATTTCCTGCGCTCTGGCTCCAGCGAAGGGTTGCGGCGCTTTGAGACTTTCCGGGCCGAAAATGCCTGGTGGCTCGACGACTTCGTTCTCTTCGATGGGCTGCGCGCCCGGCACAAGCTGGAATGCTGGAATCAGTGGCCACACGATCTGGCAAACCGGGAGGCCTCCGCCTTGATGAAGGCCCGTGCCGATCTCGCCGACGACATCCAGATTCGCAGCGCTCTGCAGTTCGCTTTCTATGAGCAGTGGCGCGCTTTGCGGCGCTACTGCGCCGAGCGCGCGATTCGTGTCGTCGGAGATGTGGCCATTTTCGTGAATCACGATAGCGCCGATGTATGGACGCACCGCGAACTGTTCCGGCTCACCGACAAACTCGAGCCCGAGGTGGTGGCGGGAGTGCCTCCTGACTTTTTCAGCAAGACCGGACAGCGCTGGGGAAATCCCCTATACCGCTGGGACGTGATGAAAGAGCAAGGGTATCAATGGTGGGTGGAGCGCCTACGGTGGGCCACCCAAAACTGCGATTACATCCGTCTCGATCACTTCCGCGGATTCGATCAGTTCTGGGAGATTCCTGCAGCAGACCCGACGGCGGTAAATGGCCGCTGGGTCGACGGCCCTCGAGACGACTTGTTTCTGAAACTCCGCGAGTCGCTGGGCGGCCTGCCCTTTTTCGCCGAAGACCTCGGCTACATCACTCCCGAAGTCCACGCTCTGCGAGACCGCCTGCAGATTCCCGGCATGGCCGTCCTGCAGTTTGGCTTCGGCGATGAAGGCGCGCACATGTACCTGCCGCATCGCGCAGCCGGCAAAGTTATCTACACGGGCACGCACGACAATGACACCGTCGTGGGCTGGTGGCGCGCTGGCGCAGCCGATCACGAACGCCGCAACGCGGAGGCCTATCTGGGCCGCTGCGAAGACGGCATCCACTGGGCATTCATCCGCGCGGCGCAATGCTCTCCCGCGAACCTAAGCATCATTCCCCTGCAGGACGTGCTTGGACTCGGCAGCGAAGCCCGCATGAACACTCCTAGCGTCTACGGCGGCAACTGGCGTTGGCGGTTCGACCCCGATCATCTTACCGGCGACCTGTCTGCAAAGCTCGCACATCTTGCCGAACTGAGCGACCGACTTCCCCAACTATTCGCCAAGCCATCGGACGCCACCTTCGCTGCCTGAACTGGCGGGCGGATTTCATTGTGAACGTCGTGTTACAACGCAAAGCGTGCTTTGCGCTTCTGCGCCGATCGTGTATAGAAAGTACGGGAGCCTAAGCGTGAGCGAAGCGATCATCGAGGCCGTCGCGCTCGAAAAGTCCTATCCGCAACCGGACGGTACGCGCATCCAAGTGGTGGGCGCGACGGATCTGGTCGTCGAATCCGGCAAGATCATTGCCCTGCTTGGCCCCTCGGGCTGCGGCAAGTCCACTCTGCTGCGCATGCTGACCGGCCTTTCGCAACCGACGTCAGGAACTCTGATGTGGCACGGAAAGCCTCTCGATGGCCATACGCCGAATGTTGCAATCGTCTTCCAGAGCTTCGCTCTTTTCCCTTGGCTTACGGTCCTGGAGAACGTTGAAGCTCCCCTCGAGGCCCGGGGCGTCGCGGCAGTCGAGCGCCACAAACGCGCCCTACGCACGCTCGATACCGTGGGTCTGGATGGATTCGAAACCGCATATCCCAAAGAGCTCTCCGGCGGGATGAAACAGCGCGTGGGATTCGCCCGCGCTCTAGTCGTCGAACCGGAAGTCTTATTCATGGATGAGCCATTCTCCGCGCTCGACGTGCTCACCGCCGAAAACCTGCGCGGTGAACTGCTCGAACTCTGGCTCAACAAGAAGATGCCGACCAGCGCTATTTTCATCGTGACCCACAACATCGAAGAGGCGGTGATGCTGTCCGACCGCGTTATGGTGTTAGGACGGAATCCCGCGCGGGTCCGCTCCGACTTCAATGTACGGCTCAAGCACCCGCGGGACCGCAAGTCCGCGCGCTTTGTCGAACTGGTCGACTACATCTACAAAGTAATGACGGAGCCCGAGGTCGAACACACCATACCGGACGCCGAGACCACGGCCGAACTTATTCTTCCCAAGGCTGGAATAACGAAGGACGAACTCAAGAAACAAACTGCTCCCATCCGCACGGCAAAATACCAGATGCTGCCCCATGCCCGTGTGGGCGGCATCGCCGGCCTGGTCGAACTGCTCGAGGATCGCGGCGGTCGCGAGGATCTCTTCCGGCTCTCTGAAGAACTGGTCATGGACGTCGAGGACCTGCTCCCTATTCTTGAGGCCTGTGTGCTGCTGGGTTTTGCCTGGTTGAAAGAAGGCGATGTTCAGATCACTGCGCAAGGAACGGCCTTCGCGGAAGCCGACATTCAGCAGCGCAAGGTTTTATTCCGCAAGGCTTGCCTGGAGCATGTGACCATCCTGAAGCAGATTGACAGCATCCTGAAACGCAAGTCAGATCATTCCATTCAGGACGAATTCTTCCACGACATCCTCGACGAATACTTTGCCGAAGAAGAAGTGCAGCGCCAGTTTGAAACTGCCTCGAACTGGGGACGCTACGCCGAAATTTTCGATTATGACCGCGAGAGCGGCCGCCTCGTCCTGAGTGAACCGCCGGCGCCAACGGGACCTGCTCCGGTCGAGAATCAGAACTCCGCTGCTGCCCCGAAACCCTGAGAAACGCCAAACATGACTCACGCAAAGAAATCGGCGACCTTTCGCGGATTCTCAGCCTATCGGATCTGGACGCAACTGCCCAGCATTGAGATTTCCTATCTGCCCGACCTCCTCATGTTCGGCGCAGGCATCGCTCTGTTCTACGGCTTGCTCGTAGTGGGACGCACATGGCTGGGCCCCTTCACTCCCGAAGTCGAAATCTCGCGCAGTCCGCTGGCGCTGCCGGCGTACGCAGGTTACTCCCTGCTACGGATTACGATCGCCTATGTGCTGAGCCTGGCCTTCACCCTCGTCTACGGCTACATCGCGGCGTACAACCCACGGGCTGAGCGGTTCATGATTCCGCTGCTCGACGTTTTGCAGTCCATTCCCGTACTCAGCTTCCTTCCCGGCGTCATGCTGGCCATGGTGGCCTTGTTTCCCGGCAGGCAGTTGGGGGTGGAAGCGGGGGCAATCCTGCTCATCTTTACCGGCCAAGTGTGGAACATGGCCTTCAGCTTTTACGCTTCGCTCAAGAGCATTCCGAACGAGATGCGCGAAGCGGCAAAGATCTACCGCTTCAGTTGGTGGCAGCGCTTCATTCAGATGGAACTGCCCTATGCCGCCATCGGCCTGGTCTGGAACTCCATGATGTCGGTCGCCGGTGGCTGGTTTTTTCTGATGGCCTGTGAAATGTTCGTCCTGGGTGCGCGCGATTTCCGCCTGCCCGGCCTGGGATCGTACCTCCAAACCGCCGCCAGTGCCGGAGACACGCCGTCGATCCTGTGGGGAGTCGCCACCATGATTGCGGTCATCGTGCTGCTCGACCAGTTTGTCTGGCGTCCGGTGATTGCCTGGGCGGAGAAGTTCAAGGTCGAGCAGGTCGAAAGTACCGACGCACCGCAATCGTGGGTGCTCGACTTGATCCGCCATTCGCGCAGTCTCGCGCGCATCCGCAAGAGCACCGTAACCGCGCTGCGCGAGCACCTGATGTCGTATTTCGCACGCCCAGGCTCGACCGAGGAAGCAGAGCCCGTCAGTCCTTGGAAGGTCTGGCTCGCCCGTCTCCTGGCTGTGGCGCTACTCGGAGGCATGGGCTACGGGCTCGTGCGCGTTGGTATCATTCTCAGCGGTCTGCAGAAGGCCGAGCTGCGCGAGGCTGGCATCGGCCTGGTCGCCACTTTCGTGCGCGTCAATCTCGCCCTGCTGATTGGCGCTCTGTGGACGATTCCCGCCGGCGTCGCCATCGGTTTCAACCCGCGGCTGGCGCGTATCGCCCAACCCCTGGCGCAGATTGCAGCCTCTGTCCCCGCGACCGCGCTTTTTCCCGTGGTGCTGCTGTTGCTGATTCGCATCGGCGGCGGCTTGGGCGTGGGCTCGATCGTCCTGCTTTTGCTCGGCACCCAGTGGTACATCCTGTTCAATGTGATTGCAGGAGCGATCGCCATCCCTACAGATTTGAAGGAGTGCTGCTCGGTCTTTCGCCTGGAAGGACTGCAGCGCTGGAAGAAACTCATCCTTCCCGGAATTTTTCCCTACCTCGTCACCGGC
Source organism: Candidatus Sulfotelmatobacter sp. (assembly GCA_035511455.1). Classification (GTDB taxonomy): domain Bacteria; phylum Acidobacteriota; class Terriglobia; order Terriglobales; family Acidobacteriaceae; genus Sulfotelmatobacter. The sequence goes on from DATKFH010000140.1 coordinate 130,711, forward strand.
ATGGTGACCGCGTCCGGCGGTGCCTGGAACGCGAGCATCGTAGCTGAGTACTTTCATTTCAAGGGACACATCTACACCACGGCGGGCCTGGGCGCGACGATCTCGCAAGCCACCGACCAGGGCAATTTCGATCTGCTGTTGGCCGCCACCATGATGATGGCTGCTACCGTGGTTACCATCAATCGCCTCGTTTGGCGCAGACTCTACGCGCTGGCCGAAACGCGCTACAGGCTCGAGACTTAACCCTCGCGCCTCGGCTAAACAATTTGCATGAGAACTAAATTTCACGAGAACGATGGACCAAAACTCATCCAAGATCTAGGCGCGCAGCGGCGGCATGGGAAAGCCCGGCACGGCGGTGCCGGGTAAGAGTAGGAAGTGTAAGCGAGTCCCGCAAGGGAAAGCACCGGCTCTCACCTTAAGCGCATGGCGTATTTGGCCCGCTGAAAAGAGCTCAAGGAATACCGCGACTTCGGTCGTGCTGTCGGAGTACCACAACCGTGAGGCATGAGCTGTTTCTGCTTCTTTTCCGAATAAGCCGATTCGCCGAGAGGTTACTCGCGTGGTTACTCTCTCGCCTACCAGCATCACATTTCATCAGTTTTTAACTTGCCCGTCATCCTGTAGCAAAGTGATTCCACTATTCGTGGTATATGCCATCAGACCAACTTCGCACGAACCGCGAGACCGCGGAGGTGTTGTCGCGAATCTCTGAGCTCCCCGGTCTGGCCGCGAGGTTTGCTCCGGTAGGCCGTGTGCGTGATCTCTATCGACGGGTGCGGCAATCGCCCGAGGGATTTCACCTGGAGAGCCTGCTCACCGAAATGCGAATCGGACTTCGCGTCGATGCCGCCGATCAAGCGCGCATTCCCGCGACCGGCCCGGTTGTCGTGGTGGCCAATCATCCGTATGGCATGCTGGATGGCGCGATCTTGACCATGCTCATGACACGCGTCCGCCCGGATGCGAAGGTCCTCACCAACTACCTGCTCGCCGACATTCCGGAACTGGCCCAGCATTGCATCTTTGTCGATCCCTTTCACACCGACCACTCGGTGGAAGCGAACCGGCGCGCGATGAGGGAGGCTCTTGCCTGGCTGCAACGGGGCGGCATGCTGGCCATGTTCCCCGCCGGTGAGGTCTCGCACTGGCAGATGCCGGCCGCACAGATCGCTGATCCCGCCTGGAATGCCGCAGCCGTCCGACTGCTGCGCCATAGCGGGGCATCCGCCATGCCCGTATATTTCTGCGGCCACAACAGCGTCGGATTCCAGCTTCTCAGCATGGTTCATCCCAAGTTGCGCGGCGCATTCCTCTTGCAGGAGTTCCTGCAGCAGGAAGGCAAAACCGTGGAAGTTCGCGTGGGCAGCCCCATCAATCACCACGCCATCGCCGGACTTGCCGGCGACCGCGAGGCCACAGAATACTTGCGCTGGCGCACCTACCTGCTGGCGCGGCGCAGCAAACCCGAACGCTCGCGGCTCCACGCCGTACGATCCAAACTAGCCCTGAGAGCACAGGAACCCATCGCCGCGCCGGAAAGTCGAGACTTGCTTGCGCAGGAAATCGAGAGGCTCCCCGGCGACCGCTGTCTTGCCTCCAATGGCGACCTCGCTGTGTATCTGGGAACGGCTCGCGAAATACCGCGCTTGCTGCGGGAAGTTGGACGGCTCCGCGAGGTGACTTTCCGCCATGTCGGCGAAGGCACAGGCAAAAGTCTGGACCTCGACCGTTTCGACGACTACTACTGGCACCTGCTGTTGTGGCACCAGACCAGGCACGAATTGGTAGGTGCCTACCGCGCCGGAAACACAGCCGAAATTCTCCCCGCCTTTGGCGTCGCCGGTCTCTATACCAGCACTCTGTTCCGTTACGACGAGCGGCTCTTCCCGAAATTGGGACCCGCGCTTGAGATGGGCCGTTCCTTTGTGCGCCCGGAATACCAGCGCCAATACGCCCCACTCCTGCTGTTGTGGAAGGGAATTGCCCGCCTGATCGCGACCCGTCCCGAAATCCCGGTGCTCTTTGGCGCCGTCAGCATCAGTAACGATTACAACAAGACATCGCGCGAAATGATCTACCGTTTTTTCGAGGCTCGCATGCAAGAGGGAGAACTTGCGGGGATGGTCGAACCCCGGCGGCCGTTTCGTCCGGGATTGCTGCGCCGCTGGGATTGCCGCGGAATGTGCCAGGCGCTGCGCGACCTGGACGAACTCTCGCAGCCGATCACTGACGTCGAGGCCGATGGCAAGGGCCTGCCCATTCTTCTCCGGCAATATGCCAAAATCGGCGGAAAGCTCGTCTGCTTCAACGTGGATCAGAAATTTTCGAATGTGCTCGACGGCCTGGTAGTGGTGGACTTACGCTGCACCGACCCGGTGGTTCTGGAACGCTACATGGGTCGAGAGGAGGCGGCCAGATTCCAGCAGGTGCACGCTCTTCAACCAGCCTATTCCAACTAAGGCGGTCACACCCCGCACTCTGTGATTCTGAGCGAAGCGAACAATCCCTGCCCAGCCTGCGCGGCTGACCCATTGTCTACAGCTCTTTCGCCGTAGCCATATCCGTCAAGGGCACGACTTTCAGTCCTGCCGCATGCGGTTGTGGTGGATACAGGGCTTTAGCCCCTGAGGGCCCGCAGCTTGGTGATCTCACTGGGCAGCTCGCACGCCTGCTCAACTCCTCGAAGCGTGTCACCCAGTCCTTTGCCCAGAGTCGCGAGTTGGTCGGGACCCATGAATTCCTGCAACTGTTCAAACAGTCGACGCTCTTCCTTGCGGATGTGGGTTGAGAGACTCCGCGCGAACGCGGCCAAGTCCGCTGCGGACATCTCGTTCGCTCCTGCCCGAGCGCAACTCGTGCGCAACTCGTGGTGCTCGTTAACCAGTTCCTCCACCAGTGGAACCAACTCCTCGAATCTGCGCGCAGCAGGAAACAACACTCGTTCCTCCGCGTCGAAGTGAGTGCTGACCTCGTTCTGAAACAGCTGCGCGACCTCGGTTTGCCACGCCACCAGATCCGCATCTGGAATCGGCGACGCGCGCTCAATCCGCACACACAGCGCGAGAGCACGCTGGTGCTGATGCGAAAGCGGAATCAGGTTCTTATCACGCAGCATAGTCCTCAGCAGCCCGCTAGACCGTCTCCAGAGGCTCATCAACGGACGGGCGCAGCGTGAGCCAGTCGGTGCGCACCCGTTCCCATTCCTGAATCAGCATTCCGTTGGCTTCAAAGAAGCCGCGAATCCGGTAACGCTCCCATCCGGCAACTTCCTCGAGAATTGGCGCGAGCACCGCGAGCGCGCTGGTGCTCAACACTGTACGCTTGGCAATTTGCGAAACATTAGGGGATTCGGAAACCGCAATCGTCAGCCCGTCGCGCGAGTTGATGTGCAACATCACGTGAATATCGGAGCTACCATCCCCGGTGTAAATCACATGATCGGGCCCGGCCACACGTTGCTCGAGCAAATGATCGAGCACTGCCACTTTGCCATAACCCGCCGTGGCGCGAACAATCGTGTCAATTTCGCCCGTCGGCTTGTAACGAAACTCTGTCCCAAAAATGTGATCCGGAGGCACGATGTCCTCAAGCGCCGATAGAATCACCTCGACGGGCGCGGCCGAGAGCACGTAGAAATCAAACTCATGTCCGTCAATACCGTTCTTGAGAATCTGGTACAGCAGTTTGATCTCGCCCTTCAGTCGAATACGCTTTCCCACTTCGTGTAGATGTTCCTTGCGAACCTTCGCCCGGAACTCCGGATCGTGCAGCAAAAGGTAAGCCAATTCCGCGCCCTGCTGCACCAGGTTGATCTTCGCCATCCCCTTGGCTTTGCGTTCGAACTCCTCGGTCGGTATGCCGACCAGTTCCGCGAGCACATAGCCGGAATCGTTGAAGGTGAGCGTCTGGTCAAAGTCGCTGGCGAATATATAACGTTTTAATGGTGTATCTGCCATGGTTATTCGATTCGCGGCACTCTCCCGCGCCCCATAAAAAGATTTGATCGGGATTATATTCCTGCTCGGGTAACTTATTGTGAATAAAGAGGGAATCATTCTGGACACGGCATTCACGGCGAATCGGCGATCCCCAAGCCGCAGTACGAATTCCCAAACGGATGATTGTCGCAAGAACCCGTCGCCCGTCTCGCTTCCTTTACTAAATTCGCCACCACGTCCACAATAGAAAGTTCGGCCTGAGCGCCTTGCGATGCAGAGACGTACGCCCGGTCCGAAACAAGATAGGAGCACTCATGGTAGCGACAGGTGAACTGATTCGAGCGATGAACTACGTGGACGACATCACAGCGACCCTTCGACGGATTTGCATTTACATCCCCAACATGAATGCGGAAGAACGCAAACGCCTGGCTGAGAGTCTGCGTGGGGCGGGTACCCAGATGACCGCCGCCATCGCCGATCTGGAAAAGGCGGAGAAGTAAGTGGCGCCGGTCAACACGATTGCCGTCATCGGCGCCGGCATCATGGGACGAGGCATTGCCTACGCCACCGCCCTCGGCGGCTACCACACCATTCTCGAAGATCTGCTGCCCGGAGCCCTGCGCAAGGCCGAATCCGAAATTCGCGCCAATCTCGACAGGGCTGTCGAACTCGGCAAAGTCAGTGGCCCGGATGCCGATTCCACCTTCCGCCGCCTGCGGTACGCCGGTTCGGTGGAAGAGGCTGCGCGCGAGGCCGACCTCGTCATGGAAGCGGTTCCCGAGGAAATGGAATCAAAGATCGAAATTTTCACTCTCCTCGACAAAATCTGCCGCCCCACCACCATTCTGGCTTCGAACACGTCTTCGCTCAGCGTAACCGAAATTGCCAGCGTCACCTACCGCGCCAGGAAGTGTGTCGGCATGCACTTCTTCAATCCCGTGCACAAGATGAAGCTCCTCGAAATCGTGCGCGCGCTCGAAACCGATGAAGACACATTGGCCACCGCCGTCGAAGTAGGCAAGCGCGTGGGCAAGGAAGTCGTGGTGATCAAGGAATCGCCCGGCTTCGTGACCAGCCGCATCAACGCCATGATCGGCAACGAGGCTTTCTACATGCTTCAGGAAGGTATCGCGACCCCTGCCGACATCGACAAGGCTCTGAAGCTGGGGCTGAACCATCCCATGGGCCCGTTCGAACTTGGGGACCTGGTTGGGCTCGACACGCGGTTGCATATTCTGGAGTATCTACACAAGTCGTTGGGAGAGAAATATCGCCCCGCTCCTCTGCTGGTGCAGTACGTGAAGGCGGGCCGACTGGGGCGGAAGTCGGGTCGCGGAGTGTACGAATATCCTGAACTGGCAACGCATTCTGGCGAGACCCTCCCTGCTGCCAAGACGAACCGCTGACGGCTGTCCCGCAAGAATCTCTATATGTAATTCTTTAGTGACTCTGGGCTCGCCTCGCGCATCTAAACCAACATGTCTGTGGTACAACCCCGTGCCAGCATTACGCCGCACGATCTGGCCAGAGCGTGGTGGTGTGTGGTGAATGGCCGTAGTCCGATACTTTCGATCGAGATTACGCGCGAATGTCCGCTGGCTTGTCCGGGATGTTACGCCTACGGCGAAAGTCATCTGGGCGGCGGGAAAACCTTGCGGGAACTTAGCGATTTTCGCGGCGACGTCCTGGTAGACGGTATCATTGGACTGGTGCGACAGCATCGGCCGTTGCATGTGTCGCTGGTCGGCGGCGAACCGATGATTCGGCACCGCGAACTCGACCGGATTCTTCCCGCTCTAGGTGACCTGGGGACGTTCACCATGGTCGTGACGAGTGGGGTGATTCCTATTCCAGCCCACTGGATGGAGATTCCCCGACTCGTAGTGGCTGTTTCCATCGATGGACTTCCCGAACATCATAACGTCCGACGCAAGCCGGCAACCTACGAGCGTATCCTGGCGAACATCTGCGGACGAAGGATCAACGTGCATTGGGTGATCACGCGACCCATGCTTTCGCGGCCTTCCTACCTCGAGGAATACGTTGCATTCTGGAATTCGCAGCCCGAAGTGAATCGAATTTGGGTAAGCCTATACAGTCCGCAGACTGGCGAGCAGAGCGCCGAACGGCTCACCGCCGAAGATCGTGAGCGTGTCGCCCGTGACTTGCCGCAGTTGCAAACCAACTACAGCAAGCTCTTGATTCCGCAGGGAATGGCGCGAGCCTTCCTGAAGCCACCGAAGAGCCCGGTCGACTGCCTGTTCGCCAAAATGTCGACGAATTATTCTGCCGATCTGCGTTCCCAAGTCGAGCCCTGCGTCTTTGGAGGAAATCCGGATTGCAGCCAGTGCGGGTGTAGCATCAGCGGCGCACTACATTGGATCCGCAATGTGAAAGTAGCGGGCCCGCTTAAGGTGGATCATTTTCTGCTCCCGTCGTTGTACGTCGGCTCAGCGGTGGCCCGGCTGCGTGGTGAGGTCGGTGGTCCAGTGCGTTGGCAGAAAGTGACGCAGCTCGGACGGCGCGACCCTGACCTGGTTCAGATCGAAGGGGCAGAGCAGCGGGAATTGCTGTGAAGGAAACTCTCGTCAGCTAAGCCACGTAGTGGCGTGTCGGCGAGCGTATCTTCAGCGCCGAACTCGACTTACGCCGAAACTCAGGCCCGCAAGGGTCGCGGCCTCTTCCCGCTCGACTCCTTTAGTCGCCACCAACACGTGAAAGCTCTCCCCCATGCCCGCTGGCGTCACCAGGTGTTTGAGTTGCAACGCGACCTTGGCCCGCTCTTGTGGCAGGCGGCAATCCTCGAAAGCATCGGCGAACTGATTCGCTTCTCCGATCCCCATCAGGAACTGCGATTGCGTGACGAGCCTTTGCGCATGCATGCCTCGTTTTTCCGCTGCCGCTGCCAGCGCCGTGAAATTTACCTCGGCTGTGATGTCCTGCTCGCCCGGGGCTTCGTACGGGTTGGCACTCACGGAATGCTGGCGAATGGCCTTCAGCGTCCCCCGATGCCGTCCTGCGAGTTGCTCGTCGCGCGTATACCCGTAGTCGACGACAACGACGAACCCGCGTTCCAGTTCCGCCGCAACGTTCATCGCAGTCTGCGATTGATGTGAAACCTCGACTCGTTCGCCGGGTTCGGGATGGATCGAGTAACGATCGAGGAACTCCAGCTCTTCCTGCGAAGCCGGAACCCAAGTCTCTGCTAAACGTCCCTCGCGCAAGTCCACGCGAAGCGATCCCTGCGAACTCAAAGTCTCAACCGGCAGAGCATCGAAGAACTCGTTGGCAAAGACGATCTCCGTTATAGAAAGCCTTTCTCCAGAGGACGGGAACGCAGCTTTCCCAGATGTGAAGTGCCGGCTCAGAGTTTGCTCGATTCGCTGTCGTAGTGCAGGCGAGCGTTCGTCCAGAACGTAGCGCAAGGCATAAAAGAAATCCGGAAACTTCTTTTCCGACCAGTCCAGCACGTCCTGCGCGAAGAGTCCACGTCCCGGCCCAAGTTCCTTAATCACGATGCTGGCGGGAGAGCCCAGAAACCGCCACATCTCGTCGAACTGGCGCGCCATCAAGCGGCCAAAGACGGCATGGACATCGCTGGAGGTGTAGAAGTCTCCAGCCTTACCGAATTGCGCCGGGTTACGCAAGTAGTACCCGAACTCGGCGTCGTAGAGACACATCTCCATATAGCGCGAGAAGGGAATCGGGCCATGCTTCCGGATCTCGTCCTCGATCTTTCCGCGCAGCCCGATCACAGTCCCCTCTTTTGTCGGTCGGCTCGGTCCTGCGGCGTGCGAATGAACATCTCGACGAAATAGTCATGCAAGGCGTCGTAGAGCTGGCGCTGGAAGCTCCATTCGAACTGCGCGTCATCGAGATCGCGGGGGTGGAGATCAAAGTAGTAGGTGTGAACGGGTACGTGTTCGTCTTTGAACTTGATGATGACCTCGACCCCTTCGCCTTTCCCACGTGCGGAGAAGTTCAAGAGAGGATGTTCGTATAGGCGCAACTGCGCCAAGACGCGCTCGAGGCGGGAATCAACCAAGTCGGGCACGGGAGAGATTGTATCGCCTCAAGCGAGCTTCTGATGCCGGACCTGCTTCGCGCACTCGGACGCACCTCACGCAGGTCTATGTTCCGTTTTCGTAACGGCGGAAAATACTACTTGCCGAAAACGCAGAGGTTGTGTATACCTTGCCCACTTCCCCCAAGGCCCACGGCGTGCGCAAGACTGAGAAGATTCTGGAGAGGCATGCCCTTGTTTGTGAAATTCGCTTATTGGGAGACGGTCCTGCTGTTCGGCGGCTTCCTGGGCGTTGTGCTTGGGAAATTGCTAACGGGCAGCATCCCTTTGAGCTACTTGCTCGACGGCCACGTTCGCGACCCAAACAGTGCGAATGGTTTCTCTTCCCAGGCCAGCACAGGGCGGGCGCAGACACTGGTAGTGACGCTGTTCGTCGCTGGCTACTACCTACTGCAGGTGATTCGCAACCCAACCGAGTTGCCTCGACTGCCTGTGCCAATGGTTATGGCTCTCGGAGGAAGTCACGCCTTTTATCTGGCTGGCAAAGCCCGGGACCTGTTCGAGGGCCGATGACCCGACTCCCTTAATCGCAAGGAGGACACGATGAAGACCGTCGAGTTTTTGATCATGCTGGTGTTGAGCATTGCGCTCGCTTTCGCGATCGCACTTTGGGTTCCGGGCCCTCCCATGGACAAATTGAAGATCGCCATCGCGTATGGCGGGCTGATTCTACTCTTCCTGTTCGGCTTTCTGGTGCTAGCAGCGATCGCGAGCAATAAAATCGATATCAGTCAACTGCTGGAGGAGAAAGGCACAGGAGGCGCCAGCATGGGGCGCTTCCAGTTTCTGATTTTCACCCTTGTCATCGGGCTGAGTTTCTTCCTCGTCGTGCTCTGTAAATGCGACATTCCTGACGTTCCCGGGACCGTCCTGGCTCTCCTGGGAGTCAGCGCGACGACGTACGGAGTCGGCAAGGGAATCGAGGCAAGCACAAAGGACCGAGATGGCGGGCAACCGGGTGCTGACGGTGGACCGGCTGGAGGTCGGCCCGCCGGTGGCAATGTCCCGCATCCCTGAACGGGACGCGAGTGGGCGATTTCACTGCCGGCAAACGATTTGACCCACTCGCAAGGAGGCAGATATGGCCGACACGAAATCACAAACCAGCCGTACCTTCGCGCGGCACGTGGCTCCTTTCGCGCCTCTGGCCCTGGCCCTGGCGATGAACGCGGCGCCTCCCCACGCCGCGAAACCGGCCAACGCGCCGGCTTCCGAGGGCGCCATCGTGGCCGAAAAGTGCGACGAGATCGTTGACTTTCAGGATTGTCACAGCCGCTTCCCCACGGGCTGCAGCCCGGCGGCCGGCTACGATGCCTATTTGAACTCACTCAAAAACGCGCTCGACCCGCCTGCGCCCCTCTCTACTGCTGTAAAATTCCTGGCCCAACAGGACTTTGCCGGTCTCGACGCCGATACGCCGGCTGGGCTTACTCGATCCAATCATGGCGAATTCCAGAATCAACTGAAAAAGATGGGGGAGGGCCAGGCCTTCGGTGTGATTGGCTTCTTGTACTACTTTCAACCGACGGGAGCCGAGAGCAGCAACTGCGAGTTGACCGGCCCCAGCGACGATCCGGAGAAAAGCAACGTCGATTATCACATTGGAATTGGCTTTGACCCCACCGTGGCGCAGGGACTCCGCAGCGACGAAAATCCGGCGGCTACTCCCGCTGCCTCACAGCGGTCGCCAGGCAAGACCACGAAAGGTTCAGCGGCCAGCGCGTTAGAGCAGACCAGCGTGATCGTGGAGATGACTCCTCAGTACCGTTTCCAGTTCGAACATAACATCTGGACAGTCGAGAATCTGCAGAAAGCGCTTGGCCATCAGGTGCGCGTGCTCGGGCAACTGCTGATCGACAACGAACACAATATGCCGTCACAAAATTGCGCTACCGCGCAGACTCAGGCTCAAAAGCGATCTTGCTGGCGTGCTTCCGCGTGGGAGTTGCATCCGGTTGAACACTTTCAGGTGTGCGCAAAAGCCACCAACGGTTGCACACAGGACGACATATTGAACTGGGTCGAACTGGACCAATTGTGAGGCGGAGAGATGCCTTACTCGTACCTGAGCGCCTCAATCGGATTCAGCCGCGCGGCTTTGATTGCAGGCAGCATGCCGCTCACGATGCCGACGAAACTCAGGATGAACGTCGACCACATCAGCGTCGCCGCGTCGATGTAGAGGTGAATGTCGCCTTCGCTCGCGTTTTCTTCGAACGCGCTCCACAGCGTCAGCGATCCCACTGACCATGACACCAGATAGGCGAGGATCACACCCAACAGTCCGCCCAGCGCTGTGATCACCAGGGCTTCGGCCAGGAACTGGAACAGGATATGCCACCGGTGCGCGCCCAGTGCCTTCTCCACTCCAATTTCACGCGTGCGCTGCGTCACCGAGACCAGCATGATGTTCATCAGGCCGACCCCGCCAATGCCGAGAGTCAGCAGTCCGATGAAGCCCAGCAGAATCTTGATGCCGGTCGTAATCACCTGCAGATCCAGCAGGTCCGCGAACACGTCGAAGACAAAGATAGCGCGATGGTCCTTGGGATCGAAGCTATGATGGAACGCCATGGAATCGCGCACGCCTTTGACCACTTTGTCGTGGTCGCCTTCATATTCCATGACGACCGAACTCAGATAATACGCATTCGTGAGGTCGCTCATGGCGCTGTAGGGGACGTAAACATGCTCGTTGATGTTGTCGTCTCCGTTCTGCACCTGGTGTTTCAGAATGCCGACGACCTGGTAAGAGATGCCGTCCAAACGGACGTTCTCCCCGAGCGCATTCTGCCCGGAGAACAGCTTCTTCTTTGCATCGGCGCCGATCACAGCCACGCGCGTGTGGGTAAAATCGTCAGCCTCGTTGAAGAAACTCCCTTCAGTCACCTCCATCTTGCGCATGCGCCCGTAATTGGCATAAACGCCACTAACGCCGTAGTTCGCGCTGCGCGTTGCGTAAGCCACCACGCAGTTCTTGAACGCCTCGGGCGAAACGTGCTTTAGCAGGGGCACCTCGGCGCGGATATAGTCGAGGTCGTTGACGTTCAATCGTATTTGTGTGCCCGCCTTGGTTCCCCCGGCCTGCAGTTCGGTGCGTCCCGGGAAAATGAAGACGAGATTGGTGCCGAAGGAACGGAACGCGGCCCACAATCCGTGCTCGAAGCCCGCGCCATAAGCCAGCAACAGCACGACGGTCGCAATGCCCCAGGCCATGCCGAGCATGGTGAGCAGACTGCGGCGCCGGTTGTGGCGCAGCGCGTTGTAGGCCTGAGTGGCGAGATCAACGATCATCGAAAACCGCTCCTAGCTTCTAGCTTCTAGCTCTTCGCTTCGAGCCGACCTACAAACCCAGGTTGGCTAGCAGCTAGAAGCTGATCTTCATTCCTGCCTTAGCGCTTCTACCGGAGGCAACAACGCTGCTCTACGCGCTGGATACAGGCCCGCCGCGATGCCGGCGATTGCCAATGAACCGATCGCCGCCAACGCCGATGCCGGGATGATCCTCGGCGTATCAAAGCCCTCGGGCGCAGGCAGCATCGCGAGCAAGGTCACAAAGCCGGTCGCGATGGCCAATCCAATGCCGCCGCTAAAGGCCGTAAGGAACGCTCCTTCAATGAAAAACTGCGTCAGGATGGCGCGGTAGGTCGCGCCCAAAGCTTTGCGCAGGCCGATCTCTTTGGTTCGCTCTGTCACCGACACCAGCATGATGTTGATGATCCCGATCGCCCCCAAACCAAGCGTCACCACTCCCACGACGCCCAGAAACCAGTCCATCGCGTCGAAGATCCTTCCCACTCGCTTCATGTTCTCGATCGTGTCCCAGTCTTCGAAGGCATCCTGCAGTTTGGGATTGAAGCCATGGCGCCGCGCAATAATGCGATGAAGTTCGTCCTTGGTCTCAGCATGCAGGTCCTTGGTGATCGGGCGATAGTTGATGAACGAGATTGCGTCTTCGGAGTTGGCCTTGGTCAGCGGGAACAGGTCCCGCATAGTTTCTATCGGGATGAAGATGCGCGAATTCGTGCCGTTGTTCCCGTCGCGGCCGACCTTGGCCACGACTCCAACCACATCGAAATTGATTCCATTCAGCAGAATGGTCGAGCCCACCGCGGGACGGCCCGGAAACATGTTCTTGAGCAGCTCCCAGCCCACCACGGCCACGCGTCGGCGCTCGCCATTGTCCTGTTCGTTGAACCAGCGTCCTGGCTGTACCGGCACATTGCGGATCTGGTTGTAATCGGAGGCGACGCCGAAGACCTGTCCGTTCGTCGAACCGTAATCGCTAACCGCGCGGATGTCTTCCCGGTTCAGGACCGGCGACAGGGCTCCTACGAACTGGGCTTCGTTGCGGATCGCAAGGTAATCCTTGTAGGTAAAGTAGTAGATCTGCCCGGATTGGGTGCTGCCCTCAACCGCTGGAATGCGCCCCGGAAACATAAACATAATGTTTTGGCCCAGGGTGGCAAGCTGTTTTTCCTGGCCGCTACGGAAGCCCTCACCCAGACCCACCAAGAGCAACAACGAGCCGACACCCCACGCGATCCCGAACATGGTCAGGAAAGAGCGCAGCTTGTGCGCCCAGAGTGTGGACAGCGACTGCCGGACGATGTCAAGAAACATGCGCATATCTGATTGGCGATAACATGCCCCCACGCCTCCGGGGAGGAGCGTGGGGGCCCCGGGTAACGTTCAGGCGAGGGGTCTCAATCCCGCCTAACATCTGATCAGAAATACGCAGCCGGGCGATGGAAAGTTCCCTGCTGGCATGTAGTTCTTTAGACCCCATGGGGGCCAAAAAGGTTAGCCGTCAGAGCCGAACCCGGGAGAGGCCGAAAACCACAGAAAGCTCAAGCTCAGCCCTTCTTTTGACGATGTGACCTGTGGAAGTACTCAGGGCGGCGGAGGTATGGCGTTGGCGCAAAATAGAGCTTCGCCTGGACTGGAGCTTCTCAGTAGGCCCAACCAAGGCAATCGGAGCGAGGTTGCCAGGTTTACTGTCGATTCGGCGCTACAATTGGTCACGGCCCGGTTCGGAAAGACAGTGTCAGCTGGAGACATTGAACGATACCCAGCGCAATTGCGGGAGAGTCGATCGTTCCGGCCCGGCTTTTCCGAAATTGCGGATCTTAGGGATGTGGAAAAGCTTGCTCTGAAGGCCGAAGCACTTATCCGGCTGGCCGACAAGGTCGGCCCCTTCTCATTCGAATCCGAGCGCGCGTTCGTAGTGGGAAATTCGGTCCAGTCTCACGCTGCCCGCATGCACAAATTTTGCGCGCACAGAGAAGTTTTCGAGATCTTTCGAGATCTTCCACTCCCTCGAGGAGGCCGAGCAGTGGATTTCGTCCCCCGATCCTGCCGCTCCACCAAAGCTCGGTGCCAAGCCTTTCCGGCGACTGCGTTAGTTATTGCTGGGATTTCGGCTTGGGCCGCTCGTAGGCCTTCTGCAGATACTTTCGGGCTTCTTCGAGGGCGCCAAAAGTATTGTCGTTGGTCTGCAGCGCTTGCCGATATTCGTTCACCGCGCGTTCACGCTGCCCCGTGATGTCGAAAATCTTGCCCAGTTGGATGCGGCTCCACACTTCTGTCCAGCGCGGCTCCCCATCGCCGTTGATCGATTCGCGGTAGGCGTTCGCCGAGGACTGGTAGTTCCGCTGCAGGAAGAAAACCTCGGCAATGCGATAGTGCGCCAGAGAACTGTTCTTGTTGAGGTCCAGAGCTTTGTTGAACTCGGTGAGTGCGCCGGAGAGGTCGCCCTGCTGCTGCAGTGCCTGCCCGCGCAGCACGGAGGCACGGAGCTTCACGTCGCTGGAGTTAGTCAGGACGTGGTGGTCGGGATCGACTGAGATGCGGCGCGGCCGGCCGAAGGTCTCGATCGTAAAGGGTGAGTTCGTGCCGACGACCTCGATGCGCTTGCTCTCAGTCTTTCCGTCGGTATCGATCCTAAGGTCCACCGGCATGCGGAACAGGTCGAGATCTTGCGAAATCTCTCCTGTGACGCGGAAGCCCGGAGTCTTCTCGGCCCCTTGTTGCGTGGCGGCGGCGCCACCCAGACGGTAGGTCGTGTACTTCACCTTGAACTCCGGCGCGCCAGTCGAATCCAGCCACTGCGAGAAGAACCAGGTCAGTTGGTCGCCGTAATTCTTTTCGGCGATGGCGCGGAAGTCATCCATGGTCGCCGACTTGCCCGCGAACTCCGAAGCGAACTCCCGCATGGTCTTGTTGTACTTATCCTCGCCGAGAACCCAGCGCAACATGTGCAGGATCATCGCTCCCTTGTCGGTCGCCAGCGACTGGAATTCGGTCGAAAAGATATCGAGCTTGCTGGCGCTCGAAAGCGGCACCGTGTCATAAGCCAGCGCCCCCACCGACATGTCCTTTATCGCTTCCTCCAGGCCTGCGGCCCCGGCGGCACTCTCCACGTACATGGCTTCCGAGTAGCGGGAGAACCCATCGGTCAGCCACCAATCATCCTTGGTCGCCGGACTCACCGAAACGCCCCACCACTGGTGGGCAATGGCATCGGCAAGCAGACGATAGTTCGTTTTCTCGGTGATGGAAGGACCGGCCAGACCGGCGATCTCCGGCGCCCAGACATAGGGAACAGTATCGCCCGGCATTTCCACGACGCTGAGCCTCTGGGAAGGCGGCAGGCCATACAGCGTGATGAAGTAAGTAAACTCCTGCACCGCCGTGGTCGTATAAGCAGGCGCCAGACTCGAATGCGTAGGCTTGAACCAGACGTGTAGGTCCATGCCCGCTTCGTCGCTCTTATATTCCTGAAATACGCCGGCAATGATGGTGCCCGGGAACGTGGGCTTCGACGAAACGAAGGTGAAGCTCTTGGTCGGCAGGACGCTGGCATTGGGCTTTTTCGCAGCCGGGGCGTCGGCCACCGTCATCTTGCCGCTGCCGATCACGACCATATGCGCCGGAACGGTCACGCTGATGGTCGACGTGAAGCGGTCTAACCCGAAACCGCTGACCGGGAACCACCTCCCCGCGTACAACAGATAACTGGTGTCGTCGCTGATATAGGCGAGCTTAAGGCCGGGAACCGGGCTGTTATCCCCGCTTTCGAGCTGCCCTTCATACTCAAACGTCAAAGTGGTGGACGCGTCCTTGGAAAGCCCGGCTGGCAGGGGTACGCGGACCGTGGAAT
This sequence comes from Candidatus Sulfotelmatobacter sp., assembly GCA_035511455.1. GTDB lineage: Bacteria > Acidobacteriota > Terriglobia > Terriglobales > Acidobacteriaceae > Sulfotelmatobacter. The sequence goes on from DATKFH010000140.1 coordinate 145,901, forward strand.
CCTGGGTAACGCGCTCGGCGGAGAGCGGCTGGTTCTTTTCGTCGAGAACCTTGGTGACCCGCAGGTCGTTGTGCAACTCGAAAACCGCTACGCTCAGGTCCTGCAAGGCGGTAAATTTGACCTTGGCGCGGGCTGTGATCGTATGCAGATGCGGCGTCAGTTCAGCCTCGATCTGGTAGTCGTCCACGCGCAGACGGGCTTTCTCAGCGGCCCAGGACGGGATCGCGAGCCCAAACAGCAGCAAGACAGTCAGGGAACCGGTTAGGACGCTCAAGCGGCGCCGCAGGTCAATCCACATTCAGGAGAGTCTCCAGGAAATGATAACCCATTTCCTATGATGAAGATTCTGACGCAAAAGATGCTGCGAGCACAAGCAACAGTAGCGCCGCCGTCCCGACCCGCAAGTGGGGCGTTGGCACAGGCTCCCCAGGAAAGATCAAGATTCGTATCAGGGCATGCCTTCAGGCATGCCGCCAGTGCGCGCAAATCAAAACCGCCTTCAGGCGCTGGATTCTGTGGGTCTGCGCTCGTCACGAATCACAAGCTTCAGGATTATCTCGGCGGCCCGATCAGCAGGATGCGAAGCCGCTTCGGCGCCCGTTACCGGTGCCCGCAGGCGGGCCTTGACTCTCGCGAGTCCTTCCAGCATGCGCTCCCGGGCCGGGCCGTCAGGGAGAATCTCGTTCAGGCTGGCTGCGACCTTGGCCGCGGTGAAATCGTGCTGCACGAGTTCGGGGACAATATCCTCTTCAGCAATCAAATTCACCATGGCAAATCTGGGGACTTTCACTCGCGGCTTACCCAGCAGGTAGGTCACGGGCGAGACGCGATAGACCATGACAAACGGAGTGTTCATCATAGCGGCCTCGACCGTGGCTGTTCCGCTAGCTACGATGCCAGCGCGCGAGTGCCACAACGCGGGAAGGGCTTCAGGCACGAGGGTTATTTTTGGTTCGTTGGACGTTTTCTGTCCCGCCGGATCCCGGTTTGCCAAGCTCGCTTCGACCAGCCTATGAATAAAGTAAGTATCGAGGGTCGGTGCCACCGGGAGCAGAAACTCATGGTTCTGGCCCAGCAAAGCTGATGATTGCACAATCGTCCCCAGGTTCATGCGGACTTCTTTCACCCGGCTGCCCGGCATCAGCGTGATCCATGTTTTCCGCGCGTCCAGGCGGAACTGCGCAGCGTACTCGGCTCGCTCCATCGTCGGGCGGGGCAACTCAGCCAGCGGGTGGCCGACGAAGCTCGCGTCGACGCCACGCTCGCGGTAGAACTTCTCTTCGAATGGGAAAATGACGAGCGCCTTGTCGATGTAATCACGGAGCAGGCGCACGCGTCCCTGCCTCCAAGCCCAGAATTGAGGCGCCACGTAATAGACGGTGGGAACGCCGCGCTTCTTCATCTGGCGCGCCACCCGCCAGTTGAATGCCGGTGAGTCGATAACGATCGCGAGATCGGGCCGGCGTTTAGCGGCCTCGCCGATCAAGTGCCGGTAGAGCCCTAGAATCTTCGGCAAGTGCCCGAGGATCTCAGTGATGCCGACAACGGCCAGATCTTTGGCATCAACGACAGTGTCGCACCCAGCGGCGCGCATCCGGTCGCCGCCGACGCCGAAGAAATGAAGCTCCTCTGCCCGTGTGGGGACAGCTGCCTTCGGCTGTCCGGGGGAGCGAAGCTCCGCTTCCTTCCACTCGGCAGCGCGGCGCAAGGCTTCGATAAGCTGCGCACCGTACATTTCGCCGGAAGCTTCCCCGGCAGAGATCAGGATTCGCAAGCAATGATTGTAGCGCCCCCGCAATTCGGCACGCTGCAATCGACTGACTTCGACTTAGCCATTCTCGAATTCGAATTTCCGCAGTACCTGTGCCTGCACGAATGCTAGTCCGACTCTGAGCCTGCCGTTGCAGGCGGAGGAAGCGGCTTGCCGCTCTCACCGTGCGCCCCAACAACCGTGAGCGCGACGCTGCTCGTCTGATCCGAACTCGGCCCGACCATCAGGTCAAATACACCGGGCTCAACCACGCGGTGCATGTCTACAGCGTGACCCGCTGGAATCCTTTCAACTGCATGACCGGCCGAGTGACCGAGGCGACCCTTTGGTGAACGTAGAGTTGCGGAACTTCGTCGCCTTCGCGCGATCCAATATTGGCGATGTCGACGCTGACCTTGGCTGTCCCGCCAGATACAATTTGCGACGTTTCGACGCGCATATTCGCAAACCGGAACGCGGTGTAGCTGAGCCCAAAGCCAAAAGGGAATAGCGGCTTGCGTGTGCTGAAAGCCTAAGCGCGATTAGCGGACGGCTTGTGATTGCAGAAATCAGGCAGGGCGCCCACCGATCGTGGGAATGTGATGGGCAACTTTCCTCCCGGGTTCACGTCGCCGAACAAAACATCGGCGGCCGCGGTGCCACCTTCCTGTCCGAGGTACCAGCCCTCGAGAATTGCAGGAACATGCTCCGCGATGTAGTTGATGGAGAGTGGCCGGCGGTTCATCAAAAGCACAACCGTAGGTGTTCCGGTTTCGACCACGGCCTTGACCAGATCATTCTGCGCGCCCAGAAGATCCAACGAATCGCGATCTCCCAGATGCTGTTCCGACCCGGCTTCACGGTTGCTGGACTCGTTCTCGCCCACGACTAGAATGGCGACGTCCGCCTTGCGTGCGGTATCGGCCGCGGCCCGGACGCTATCTTGCTGTGTCGCCGCTTCGAGCAGGTGAACATTGTCAGCGAACCACCCGTGCCAGTCCGGCTTTGCATCGGTCATCTTGCAGCCCTCCGCGTAAACCACTGTGGCCCCCGACCCCACGCGGTCGCGAATGCCTTCTAGGATGCTGACGCTGTGTGCTGGTTCCCGGCTGTATCCGCCCAGGTGAATGCCCTCGGCATTGGGACCAATGACGGCGATAGTGTTCAGCTTCGACAAGTCGAGCGGCAGCAGGTTCTTGTCATTCTTGAGAAGCACGACTCCCTTTTGCGCCGCTTTCAAAAGTTGTTGGTGACCTTTTCGGCATAGTCAGGATCGACATACGGACTGTCGAACAGTCCAAGGCGGAATTTCGCAGTCAAGATTCGACCGACCTGTCTAACTCAGCTTCCGGAACAGTCCCCTTCTTGACCTGCCAGAGCAGCGTGCGGTAGACGGAGCCATCCGACAGGTCGTAGTCAACGCCGGCAGAAAGCGCGAGTCGCGCCGCCTCGGCCTTATCGGCCGCAACCTGGTGCGTGGCAGTGAGCATCTGCAGTCGTCGCCATCGGAGGTGAGGTAGCCGCGAAACCCCCACTCCTGTCGCAGCACCCGGTCGAGTAGCCAGTGGTTGATGTGCGAAGGGATGCCGTCAATCTCGTTGTAAGAAGCCATCACTCTGCCGACCTGCGCGTCTTCCACGGCGGCCTGAAACGGTACGAGGAAATTCTCTCGAATGATGCGCTCGCAATAGTTGCCTGGCGCGGTGTTCGTGCCGCCCTCCGGCTGCCCATGAACCGCGAAGTGCTTGGCGGTGGCAACCACATGGTGACGATTGATCAAAAACGAATTCCCCTGCAGACCTGTGATCGCCGCCACGCCCATGCGCGAAGCCAGAAATGGATCCTCCCCGTAAGTCTCTTCGGTACGCCCCCAGCGCGGGTCGCGCGCGATGTCGAGCACCGGGCTGAAGACCTGCCATGCGCCTCGAGCGCCAGCTTCATTGCCCGCGGCAGTAAAGACTTGATGAACGAGGTCGGGTTCCCAAGCGCTAGCCAGACCGAGCGCTTGAGGGAAACTGGTGCTGCCGTATTCCATGAATCCGTGGAGCGCCTCGCCCATGAATAACGCCGGAATGCCGAGGCGAGTCTTCTCTTTCAGATAGCGCTGCACCCCGTTGCGCAGGATGGCGGCCTTGCGCGCCGGGAAAGCGAGATCTGGATCCCACCAGCGAGTCAGCACGGCGCGCGCGGTCTCGGTTGCATAAGTTCCTGTGGGATCGATGACCTCCATCTCGGCTCTCGATCCGCCGCAGATCTGCTGAACTTTTTCTTCCAGCGTCATGCGGGAAAGCAAGTCGGCCACCCGGTCCTCGATGGGCAACCTGGATTGCGGTATTTGGGCGCGGCCGATGGCGCTGGCGAAGGCTTGGCAATCTTGTCCTGACCAGTAGCGGCAAACGAGCAGACCACTGCCAGGGCCAGTACGGAGCGGAAGAGAGCATTTAGGATTCTCATATGAGTAGCGGAAGAAGTCTCCCTGAACGGACTATCCTACTGCGGGAAATGAGGTAATGAGGAGGCGGAAATCAGCGCTTGTCATGTGGGGACAGCCGCCCCCGGCTGTCCGCCGAGCGAAGCTCCCCGGCGCACACAATCTAGTCGTCCGCGCTGACCGTAGACTGGGGCGAACTTCCCACGGGAATCTCCTGATCCTTGTACTGCAACTGGTAGAGCTTGAAGTAGATTCCGCGGTTGGCCAGCAATTCCTGGTGCTTGCCCATCTCGCGAACCTGGCCCTTGTGCAGGACGATGATCTTGTCGGCACGCTGGATAGTGGAAAGGCGGTGGGCGATGATCAGCGACGTGCGTCCTTCGACCATGCGGCCGAGCGCATCGCGCACTTTGAATTCAGTTTCGGTATCCACGCTCGAAGTAGCCTCGTCGAGAATCAGGATCTTCGGCTCATGCGCCAGAGCCCGGGCGAACGAAATGAGCTGCTTCTGTCCAGTCGAAAGCGTCGAGCCGCGCTCCCGCACTTCTTCGTCGAAGCCTTTGGGCAGCGCGCGAATGAAGTCGCCGAGGTTCACGTCTTCGGCGGCTTGCTCGACGTGTTGGTCTTGAATCCGCTCAGTGCCCAGTCGAATGTTGCCGCCGATCGTGCCGCTGAACAAGAACGGGTCCTGCAGCACCACGCCGAAGCGGCTGCGCAGGTCGGCGAGATCCATTTCTTTCACGTCGACTCCGTCGATGCGGACCGCGCCTCGCTGCACGTCATAAAAGCGCAGCAGCAGGGAAATGAGCGTGGTCTTGCCGGCGCCGGTGTGGCCCACTACCGCGACGGTTTCTCCCGGCTCGATGGCAAAGGTGACATCGCGCAGTACCCAGTCGGGATTCGGGCCTGAGCCATTGTTTGGGCCAGAGGCAGCCGAGCTTTGCTCGGGCGGACTGCCTGCACCCTGCCCTGAGCTTGCCACAGGGGCCGCCGTCCCCCCATGGTCTTTGCCACTCTCATTCGGCACATCGCGATAAGCGAACCAGACATGGTCGAACTCGATCCGGCCCGGGCCTGTGGGTTTCTTGGTCACGCCCGGCGAGACGATATCAACCGGCGTGTCCAGCAGCCTGAAGATGCGTTCGCTGGCCGCCATGGCGGACTGGAGGGTGTTGTATTTCTCGCTGAAGTCCATGATGGGGCGGAAGAAGCGCTGCGCGTACTGCATAAAGGCGATCAGTACGCCGAGCGAGGCGGGAACGGCGACCAGATGGAGTAACACGACCAGCGGATGACGATGGAATTCGAGGCTCACGCTGCTGGAAACGACCTTCCGAATGACGTCCTGGCCGCCGTACCAGATCACGCAGGCAATGGCGATCGCCGAGAAAAAATCGACCACTGGGTAGTAGACGGCGTATGCCATAATCGCATCTTTGTACGCGTCCATGTGATTGCGGTTGATTTCCGCGAAGCGCTTGTAGGCCTTGCGTTCGCGATTGAAAAGCTGCAGCACCACCATGCCGCTGACGTGCTCTTGGAGATAGGAATTGATCCGGGCAATTGCGATGCGAATGCGTCGATAAGAATCGCGCACCTTGTCGCGGAAAACCTTTGTTGCAACCACGATCAAGGGCAACACGGCAAACGTAACCAGCGCCAGCTTCCAGTTCATGCAAAGCATGATTCCCAGGATCCCCATCAGCACGAAGAGATCTTCGAAAATAGCCTCGACCTGCGAGGTGAACATCTCGTTCAGCGCGTCAACGTCGGTGGTGACGCGCGTCACAAGCCGACCAACCGGATTCGTGTCATAAAAGGCAACATGCATGCGCTGCAGGTGGCGGAAGATCTGGCTGCGAAGGTCGAACATTACCTTCTGGCCGGTCCACTGGATGAAGTAAGTTTTCAGGAACTCGAACAAAAAGGTAAGCGCCAGCAGACTGAAGTAAATGCCGGAAAGTTGCGCAATCCCGTGCCGTGCGTCGGGACTGAGCCAGCTCCACAAACCGGAGTCGGCACCCCCAACAGGCGCGAGATAGCGGTCGACGGCGACCTTCACAAGATAAGGGCCGAGTATCTCGCAGAGAGACTTGAGGACGACGGCACCGATCGCCACGCTCACCTGCCAGCGGTAGGGCCGTAGGTAGGCGAGCAGTCGCCGCATCAACCGGCTATCGTAGGCTTTGCCTAGTATTTCTTCTTCCTGGGCCATTGCGTCTCGGGCAGTCAGTCGGGCGACGAACGGCGCTGCGCGCGCGCCGTCCAACAGGGTACCCCAAAATAGATGCCCGGGCATTGCCCAGGATGGAAAAGGTTTGGGGTGGGATAATCAAGACAGTGGCTCTGGGGATCTACATTTCGGTGCCGTTCTGCCGCACCAAGTGCAGCTACTGCAACTTCGCCTCCGATGTATTCTCCCGGGCCGTCTTCGAGCGCTATGTCGATCGTGTCTGCGCCGACATTGCCGCGACAGGGAATCTTGCCGAGCAGATGGGCGCGAAGATCGACCGGGACGTGGACTCGATCTACCTGGGCGGCGGGACGCCCACGGTTCTAGAACCCGCGCAGTTACGGCGGATGTTTGACGGGCTGCGGACGCATTTCTCCGTGATACGGGATGCAGAGATCACCGTGGAGTGCGCGCCCGGCACGCTGACCCCCCCTGGGCTGGAAGGATTGCTCGGATGCGGCGTGAATCGCGTCAGTCTGGGCGTGCAATCGTTTGTCGACCTGGAGGCCGCAGCGGTAGGGCGCTTGCATAAGCGGGCGACTGTGCTGGATGACATTGCCCGCCTTCGCGCGGCAGGAATCACGAACATCAATGTAGATCTGATTGCCGGTCTGCCGCACCAGACCCCTCAGAGTTGGAAGGAATCATTGACGGAGGCCATCGCCACCGGAGTGCCACACGTGAGCGTCTACATGCTCGAAGTGGACGAAGATTCTCGACTGGGCCGCGAATTGATCGCGGGTGGAACCCGTTATCACGCCCATTTCGTCCCCGACGAAGACGCCACCGCGGACTCCTACCTCGCCGCCTGCGAAGCATTGGAAGCGGCAGGCGTGGCACAATACGAGATCTCGAACTTCGCACGCGCCGCCTTCGAGTCGCGACACAACCTGAAATACTGGACGCGGCAGCCCTATCTCGGTTTCGGGGTGGATGCGCATTCGATGTTGCCCTCCACCCGAGGCGCACCCGCCGCCCTGCGCCTTCGAACTGCAGATGTGCTGGAGAAATACGTGGCAGGTGCGCCGTTGCAGAGGACGTTTGTGTTCGCCGCGACGGCTTTGGAGGAAAGCTTCTTCCTGGGTTTGCGTCTAAACCGGGGCATCGCCCTCGAGGACATTGCTGCTGAGTTTGGAGCGCAGTCCGTTCAGAGCGTGCGCCCCACGATAGAGCAACTGGTCTCGGACGGACTGCTGCAGCGAGACGCCGATCGCATCCGTCTTACCCCGCGCGGCCGCTTACTTTCCAACGAAGTTTTCCAGCGCTTCATCACGTCCGCAGATTGTGCTGCCAAAACCTGAGACCCCGAACGGAGCGCAAGATTTTCGGTGCCGGCTCCAACCGCGCTTTCCAAGCCCAACCATCCGGTCGGTTGGCTCCAGTCGATTCAACCCGCGAAATCCTCAGTATTGACGCGGCTCATCTCAATGTCTCGATTTTCCTTCTGCAGGTAACTTCTCACTCTTGTAGCGCTATGCTCTAATCGAAACGGGTTGCGGTCGGAGTGCCGCAGAGAGAGTAGGATGGCAGCCGTACGGCCCTCTCGACGCCGGAGGAACCTTGGATTTCCAGCTGAACGACGAACAACTACACCTGAAAAAAAGTGTGCGCGAGTTTGCCGAGCGTGAGATCAAGCCCCACGTCATGACCTGGGACGAGGCCGGCGACTTCCCGCTCGCCACCATCAAAGAACTGGGCAAGCTCGGCCTGATGGGGACAATTTTTCCTCCCGAGTACGGCGGCGCCGGCATGGGATACGTGGAGTACGTCACCGCGATCGAGGAACTGTCACGCGTCGATGGCTCGGTAGGAATCATCGTCGCCGCGCACACGTCGCTTTGTTCGAATCATATTTTTCTTGCCGGCAACGAGGCGCAGAAAAAGAAATACATCAGCAAGCTGGCAGCGGGCGAATTCATCGGCGCGTGGGGCCTGACCGAGCCATCGTCGGGTTCCGACGCGGGCAGCGCCCGCATGACGGCTGTGCGCAAGGGCGGCAACTGGGTGCTGAACGGCACCAAGACTTTCTGCACCAATGGCCACTACGCCGACGTAGTTGTCGTGCTCGCCGTGACCGACCGCACGGCGCACACGCATGGCCTCTCCGCGTTCGTTGTCGAGAAAGACACCAAGGGATTCCGCCCGGGCAAGAAGGAAAACAAGCTGGGACTTCGTGCCAGCGACACCGCGGAACTGATCTTCGAAGACTGCGTGATTCCGGCGGAAAACCTGTTGGGCGGCGAAGGCCAGGGATTCCCCGATGCCATGCGGGTGCTCGACGGAGGCCGCATCTCGATTGCGGCCCTGTCGCTGGGCATGGCCGAGGGGGCATATGAGTCCGCATTGAAATATTCGAAACAGCGCAAGCAGTTCGGCAAAGCGATCAGCGATTTTCAGGCAATCCAGTGGAAGCTGGCCGACATGGCCACCGAGATTGACGCTGCTATGCTGCTCACCATGCGCGCCGCCTCGATGAAAGACGCTGGCATGAAGACTACGCAGGAATCTTCCATGGCAAAGCTCTATGCCAGCGAGGTCGCCGTCCGCTGCGCCAACGAAGGCGTGCAGATTTTCGGCGGTTACGGTTTTACCAAGGATTATCCCGCCGAGAAGTTCTACCGCGACGTGAAGCTGTGCACCATCGGCGAGGGCACCAGCGAGATCCAGCGGTTAGTGATCGCGCGCCAGTTGCTGAGGGATTAGCTTTCGGTTCCGCACCCGGCGTTTGCCTTGGGAGTTCTTACTTGGGCGGGCAGCCCATCGCGACGCGAAGCGCATCCGCAATCTGGCAAATCCGCGTAAGGCTTAGCGATCTCAACGGTTGCCGGGGTTCGATGAGCGATTCCTTCCGAACGACGGTCACGTCCTCACAACGGATGCTGGAAGGTTGCAGACCAGTTTCGAGGTTTTTGGTAGCACTGGAAATGCAGTCAACGTGGTCACGATCCCCACGTGAGCCGGAAGACTCGCCGATCGTTGAAATGGGCTGGTCTGGCGTGCCTGATTGTCGTTTCAGTCATCTTCTGGATATCACCAGTCGAATCCGATTTTGCGTTCCCTTGGTTTTTCCGAATCGCCGCACCAACCCTCGCAGTCCTGCTTCTGCGTCATCTGCTGCGAACGCCCAGCGGGCCGTCTCTGAAGCAGAGGCTTGCTACGATCCTGCCCGCCACGGATGTAGTCTGCCCTTCTGCCAACCGCCCCTGGTGACAGACACCAGTGCTCGATGGTCGCGTCCCGCCTGCGGCGGTCTGAGGTACTAGCCAGCAAGGTCGCAGACGGGGATGACTTTGTTCACAAGCGCCAGTCCTGCTTTACACTGTTTGTTTGAACAGTGCTTTGAATCACGACATCGAGGCATGGATTGCGTCGCTTCGTGCGGGCGATGCTCGCGCCCTAGCGCGCGCCATCTCCACAGTCGAGAATCGCGCAGCCGGATGGTCCGATTTGCTGAAGGCGTTATTTCCGCACAGCGGCCGCGCGCGCGTGATTGGGATGACCGGCCCGCCCGGAGCGGGGAAAAGCACGCTGGTTGATCAGTTGGCACGCCTCTATCGAAAACGGGACCGGACCGTCGGAATCATTGCCGTCGATCCCACCAGCCCCTACACGGGCGGAGCAATTCTAGGCGATCGCATCCGCATGCAGGATCACTTCTCCGACCCGGGAATTTATATTCGCAGCATGGCCACCCGCGGCTCGTTGGGTGGGTTGGCGCGCACTACGGCCGACGTCGCCACTGTGCTCGACGCTTCCGGCCGCGACGTGGTCCTGATCGAGACGGTCGGCGTTGGCCAGGATGAAGTCGACATCGTGCGCCTAGCCGATATCACGGTCGTCATCCTGGTGCCCGGCATGGGTGACGACGTGCAGACCATCAAGGCCGGCATCATGGAGATTGCGGATATTTTCGTCATCAATAAGAGCGACCGCGAAGGGGCCGAACGCGTGGAGCGCGAAATCCGCGCCCTGCAGTCGCTCGCCGTGCGGCAAGACGGCTGGACCCCTCCCATCGTAAAAACCGTCGCGAGCGAAGGGACGGGCGTGCCGGAACTGGCTGCCGCCGTAGCCGGATATGAAGCCTATCTGCAGAAAGAGAATCTGGCGTTGAAAAAAAGTGTCGAGAACTGGCAGGAGCGGTTGGTCGAGATGTTGCGCGATGCCATGCTGGAAAAGGCTCGCGAACACCTAGGCAACGGCAACGTCGCCCGCCTGGCGGCCGAGGTTGCTGCACATAGGCGCGATCCTTATACGCTGGTCGAAGAGATTGCGGCGGAGGTCGGCAAGCGTTGACCTTCCAGATTGATCATCTCGGCATCGCCGTAAAGTCACTGGCGGCAGCCAAGGCCATCTACGAAAAGCTTGGCCTCAGCATCTCGCCGGAAGAGACGGTGGAGCAGGAACAAGTGCGGCTAGTCATGGTGCCAGTCGGAGAGAGCCGACTGGAACTGCTGGAGGCAACCTCAGAGAATTCGACGATTGCGAAGTTTATCGCGAAGCGTGGCGAAGGGTTGCACCACGTGTGCCTTAAAGTTCCCGACCTGCCGGAGGCGGTCGATCGGCTGAAAAAAGACGGCGTGCGCCTGGTGTCAGATGAGATCAAGACGGGTGCCGGCGGTCACCAATACGTGTTCGTGCATCCGTCAAGCACAGGCGGGGTGCTGCTCGAGTTGGTCGAAGGGTGAAAGAACACATCAATGCTTCTTCTCGTCACTGACACTTCGGGCAAGCACGGCAGCGTGGCGCTGGCGCGCGGGGGTGAAGGCGCGAAGCCGAACGGAATTGCGGTGATTGAAGAGATGCCACTAGCCGGCGGCACTTTCTCGGCGCAACTGGTGCCGCAGATTGCGGCGCTGCTTGCCAAAAACGGATTCAGCAAGATCGATATTGACGCTTTCGTAGTGGTCTCCGGGCCCGGATCGTTTACCGGCCTGCGTGTGGGACTCGCCGCCATCAAGGCCTTGGCCGAGATTCTCAGAAAGCCCATCGTCCCCGTCTCTCTGCTGGAAGTGCTGGCGCTGGTCAGCGGCGCGCAGGGGAAAATTCTGGCTGCGCTCGACGCTGGCCGCGGCGAAGTGTATGTCGGCGAGTACGAAATTGCCGGGGACGCCGCACGTCTGCTGCAGGAGCAATTGCTGCCGAAGGATGAATTCTGGTCCGGCGCGGGAAAGACTGCCGTCACGACACCCGACGAGGCTCTGGCAGCATCCGCCCGCACAGCCTGCATCTCTGTGCTCCCCGTTCCGTCTCCGAGCGCTGAGATGATCTCGCGCCTCGGGTGGCACAAGCTGCAAGCTGGCAAAACCGTTTCGCCCGAGCAACTGGAAGCGAACTACATCCGCCGGTCGGACGCCGAAATTTTTGCGAAGCCGGTTTCCAGTTCCTAGCGAATGTGCTGTCCCGTCAGTTCGCGTGAAGAGTGGGCGAGGTTTTGAGACGGCGCGACGCCAGTTTCGTGCGGGAGAACCAGAATTCCGGAGACACCGGTGGACGAAAACCTCCCAAGATCCAGCCGCGAAGCGGCGGCATAATTTAGCCCAGGACGTAAGTCCTGGGTGTGCCTCCATGGGCAGTGAGTCTCGTGCTTAACAATGCCGAACCCGAAACCCGTGACCATCCGCCCCGCCACTGCCGCCGACATTCCTTTCATGATGAATCTTGAACGATCGTGCCCAACCGCTGCCCACTGGTCGGAACAGCAGTATCGGCAGCTGTTCCAAACGAGCGGAACTGGCTCGGAAAGACTCGTTCTCGTGATTCGTGGAACGCTTGCCAGGGCTGCGGATTCGTCGACGGGAGACCGCGGAGAAACGCTGCTCGGTTTTCTTGTGGCGAGGCGCGTTGTGTCTGAATGGGAGTTGCAGAACATCGTAGTTGGGCCCCGCCGTCAGGGTTGTGGTCAGCGCCTGGTGGATGCCTTGCTGGTCCATGCCGCCCACACCAACAGCGATTCCATCTTTCTCGAAGTGAGGGAATCAAACGCCGCTGCGCGGGCTCTGTACCACAGAGCGGGATTCCGCCAGACGGGTCAGCGGAAGTCGTACTATACAAATCCGACGGAAGACGCCATTCTGTATGCCCGGAACCTCTCTTCGAATTCGTAGCTAACCTATTTCTCATACTGAGACTGCACCACTTTTTGGCATTGCTCCTGTTTTTGGGCTGTGCTACGGTGAGGGCATATATCCCGGTTTGGAGGTCTGCTGGATGCTGACTTCGAGAGACCAACTCCTGACCAGCCATGAGGAATTCCGCAAGCTGGCTCAGGAGCATTCGCAGTACTCGCAACGTCTCGATACACTCACCCAAAAAAGATATCTCAGCGAAGACGAAAAGCTGGAGGAAGTCCGGCTGAAGAAGCTAAAACTGCGCCTGAAGGATCAGATGGAGTCCATCGAGCGCGAGTATCGGCAGCAGTACGGCGTCAACGTAGCGTAATTGATTTGACCAACCTCCATGCGGCGTCGCCGCTAAGGGAGGAATTCATCTTCCACAGGGCGCGATGAAGCGCCTTTTTTTATTTGCACTTACAGAACCTCAGCCAGCCCAGGCCCCACGAGCAGGCTGCTCGCGACTATAATTAGACGACTTCCCATGGTTCGCGATGGATACTTCTACGCCGTACCCCTGATTGTCGCCGGACTGCTCCTCGGCTGGCTGACAAATCCGGTGTGGGCGATTATTCCTTTCCTGCTGGCCTTTTTCTTCTTGTGGTTCTTTCGCGATCCGGAGCGCGCAATTCCCCACGAGGCCGGCGCGGTAGTTTCTCCCGGCGATGGCAAGGTCACCGACGTTTCCACCGTGACCACCGGAAATGAAAAGAAAACGCGAATCAGCATTTTCCTCAGCGTCTTTGATGTGCACGTGAACCGCTCCCCGGTCGGGGGAGTCATTCGCGATGTGCGCTACCAGCGCGGCCAGTTCCTGAACGCGATGAACAAGGTTTCCGCGGAGCAGAACGAGCAGAACATCGTCACCATGGAAGCCGACGGCCAGAGGATCATCTTCAAACAAATCGCCGGCCTGCTGGCGCGTCGGATTATTTTCTACCCCAAAGTCGGAGACCGCTTGGAGCGGGGCCAGCGTGTCGGCCTGATCAAGTTCGGGTCGCGCGTGGATTTGTTGGTCGACGCCTCCGCGCGCGTCAACGTGAAGGTAGGAGACCGCGTGAAAGGCGGCGCCAGCGTGCTCGCCTATGTCCAACCCCAGGGAACACTCGCCGCAGTTGGCGGTGCTGCCGCTGAGAAGGCGTATTGATGGATCAAGCTCCCCCCAGACCACGACGCCACCTCAGCAAGGGGATGTACATCCTCCCTTCGCTGTTTACCACCGCCAATATGGCGCTCGGCTACTACGCCATTCTCGAGGTCATGCATGCTTCCCTCAGCGAACACTGGCACCTCGACAATGCGGCCAAAGCGATTGGTTTCGCCGTGCTGTTCGATGGACTCGACGGTCGCATCGCGCGTATGACCGGCACCAGCAGCGACTTCGGCAGGGAACTGGATTCCTTAGCGGATGCCATCACCTTCGGCGTAGCTCCGGCTATGCTGGCTTGGACGTGGGGATTTCATCTGATGCCCACCGTCCTGCTGACTGACTGGCACATTAAGCTGACGCAACTGGGGGCCATTGCCAGCTTCCTGTTTCTGATGGCGGGGGCGAGCCGGCTGGCACGATTCAACATCACCTCCAACCCGCAGCCTTCCAATCCGGGGCGTCCGGGCAAGAAATATTTCGTCGGCATGCCGATCCCCGCGGGAGCCGGCGTGATTGCGGCGGTCGTCCACTTCGAAGCCGGGGATCCGGTCGTCTCCTGGTACACGGCCTTGACCTGGTTGGCCATGGTGACCACGGTCGGCTACCTGATGGTGAGCACTTGGCGCTTCTACAGCTTCAAAGACATTGATTTCCGCTCGCGGCATCCTTTCCGTCTGATCATCTTCTTCGCCGCTTTGTTTGCCTCGATCTGGTTCTTCTCGCGCCAGGTGCTGTTCTTCATCGCTTTGCTCTACATGATTTCCGGGGTTTTCTGGCGTCTGCAGTGGATCTTTCGGCGGCGGTCGGGCCCTCCCCCTCCACCACACTACAAAGAGGCCTCACAGACATCATGAGCGAGCCGGTGAAATCCGCATCTCAGCACAGCGTCGCCCTTCGCGGCGGACTGTACCGCGCCGCGATTGTGGGCGCGGCTTCGCTCAAAGGCAAAGAGATAGCCGAGATGCTGAACGAGCGGAATTTTCCCGCTGTCGACGTGCGTCTGCTCGACGACGACGAGTCGCTGGGTCAGCTCGAGGCCATGGGAGACGAAATCAGCTTCATTCAGAGCGTCCGCGCCGAACAGTTCGAACATGTGGACTTCACTTTCTTTGCCTCGGATGCCGATTGCACGCGCAAGAACTGGAAGCGTGCCCGCGACGCTGGCAGCGCCATTATCGATGTTTCGGCGGCCCTCGAAAACGAACCCGGGGCTAGCGTGCGCTCCCTGTGGGTCGAGCGTGAACGCGGCCAACTTGCCCCGCCCGATTTACAGCCGGGCCCCTGCGTGACGGCGCATCCGGCCGCCGTGGCGCTCGCCCTGCTGCTGTTGCGCGTCAGGAAAGCTGGGCCGATCCGGCGTGTCGTGGTCACTGTCCTTGAACCGGCGTCGGAGCATGGACAGCGCGGCATGGACGAGTTGCACCAACAGACCGTAAATCTGCTTTCGTTTCAGCCTTTGCCCAAGGATGTCTACGACGCGCAGGTGGCTTTCAACATGGTCGCGCGTTACGGCCACAAATCGCAGCCCTCGCTCGATTCGGTGGAGGCGCGCGTACTTCGGCACTACAAGAAGATTGCTGGCGACGATGCCCCACTGCCTTTCCTCATGTTGCTGCAGGCGCCGATCTTCCACGGTCATGCTCTGGCGGTTTTCTTGGAGATGGAGAGTGCCGCGGATCTGCCCACGTTGTCGCAGGCGCTGGCGGGAGATCATGTGGCCATCCCCGCACCGGAAGAGGATTCGCCGAGCAATGTGAGTTCAGCCGGGCAAGCAGATATTCAGCTCATGGTGAAACCTGATCCCGCGCAAGCTAACGGCGTCTGGTTGTGGGCCGCAGTAGACAATCTTCGCATCGCCGCCCTCACCGCCGTGGAATGCGCCGAGAGCATGACCGCCACCCGCCCCTCGGGAAAAATTCAATGACCGCACGCGTTTGGCCTCTCGCGACGCTGCTCGTATGCAGCCTGGGTTGCGGCTATCACAGCGCCGGACACACCGTGCAATTGCCCGACAACGTGAAGACCATCGCCGTGCCGGCGTTCAAGAATGAGACCGCGACCTATCGCATCGAGCAAATGCTGACCGCCTCAGTCGTGCGGGAATTCACCACCCGCACGCACTACCGCATACTCAACGACCCCAGCGAGGCCGCCGATGCCACGCTGCGTGGAACCGTGCTGTCGACCGCAGCCTCGCCACTCGCCTACGACACAGCCTCGGGGCGCGCCGCCAGCGTGCTGGTAGTGGTCAGCATGAAAGTGACGCTCTCCGACCGCGAGGGCAAAGTCTTGTACCAGAATCCCGCCTATCTCTTTCGGGAACAGTACGAAGTGTCGCAGGATCTCAAGAGCTTTTTCGAGGAGGACACCCCAGCCTCGCGTCGCCTTTCCCAGGATTTCGCGCGGACGCTGGTGTCGAACATTCTGGAGGGTTTCTAGAGTTGCAGAGATCTATCCTCGCCCTGACTTTGCTTGTCGTAGCGCTCGCGACAGGCTGCTATCACGGATCCCGCCCGCGACGTATCGGCGAGACGGCGCCAGATTTCAGTGTGCAGGACTCGGATCGAAAAATTGAGCTGAGCCAGTTTCGCGGCCAGGTATTGGTCTTAAACTTCTGGGCGACGTGGTGTCCTCCCTGCAATGAAGAACTGCCATCATTAATGAGCATGCAGGAGCGCACCAGGGCCAGGGGCGTGGTTGTGCTCGGCATCAGTATCGACGTCGATGGCGACGCTTACCACCGCTTCCTGAAACAGCACGGCGTCAATTTTCTGACGGTTCGCGATCCGGAAGAAAAAATCAGCGGTAGGTATGGCACTCACGGTTGGCCAGAAACCTTCATCATTGATCGCCAGGGTGTGATGCGCCGCAAGGTCGTCGGCCCCATCAATTGGAACTCCCCCGAGGTCATGGAGTTCCTGAGCCGCCTCTAGAATGTGCGGAAGAACTAGATTGCGGGAGATTGGTGACCTAAAACCTCGTCAAATTCCAGCCGCGCAGCGGCGGAATGGGAAAGCCCGGCACGAAAGTACCGGGTGGGAGTGGGGACAGCAGGCGGGTCCTGTAGGGGACGGCACAGGTTGCCACGCAGTCCCTCGAGCCGTTACGAACGCGCCACTATGCGAATCGATTGCCCAATGCTAAAGTCGCAATCGAAGACAGAGAATTCCTGAATGCGAGCCTTCGCCCATGCCGAGCGCTTCGTCAGCGAACTGGAGTCGCGCAAACTGCGCGCGGCTTACGTGTTCGTTGGCGATGAAGCCTTTTTCCGCAAGCGCTTCCGCGATGCCATTCTCGACCACCTCGTGCCGGCCGACCTCCGCGACTTCAGCCTGTTCGAATTCGATCTAGCCGAGACCGATTTGGCCGAGGTTCTCGACCGCGCCCGCACGCCCTCGCTGATGGCCCCGTTTCAGGTGTTCTTCGTGCGCGGCGTGAAGACCCTTTTTGGCCGCGGATCGAATGAAGAAAAACTCTCCGCCATCGAGGAATACTGCAAGAATCCGAATCCCGACGCGCTCGTAGTCTTCGTAGCCGACCACATCAGCATCCCCGCCGACGTTCGCCGCATGGAAATGCAGGACAAAGACCGCTACCAGCGCATCCGCGACACCATGGGCCAGTACTGCGGCATCGTCGAACTGGCGCGGGTGCAAGAAGGCGAAGCCGTGCGCTGGATCTCGGATTACTGCTCCAGTCGCGCCGTGAAGATGGAAGCCGACGGCGGCCGCGAACTGGTCGACGCCCTGGGCGGCGACATGATGATGATCTCGAACGAACTGGAGAAGCTGATTCTCTATGTCGGCGAGAAGAAGCGCATCACGCTGGGCGACGTCGAGACCATGGTCCTGGCCGCCAAGCAGCGCTCGCTGTACGAATTGACCGACGCCATTTCCAGCCGAGACCGCGTGCGCGCTCTGGAAATTCTGGACGCGATTCTATCCTCGGGCGAAGGCGAAGAAGCCGCCATCGGTCACATCTACATGCTGGCCAAAACCTTCCGCCAGATGCTGGTGATCCTGGAGCGCAACGTCCGCGATCAACGCATGCTGTGGGCGGCGCTGTGGCAGGGCTTCCGCGTTCCCCCGTTCGCCGCCGACGACATTATCAAGCAGGCCCGTCGCTATAAATCACGCCGCGAACTGACGCGGTCCATTCGCCTGGTGGCGAAAGCCGATCTCGCCCTGCGCTCCAATCCCGTAAGCAAACGCATGGTGCTAGAGCGCCTGGTGATCGATCTGACCACCGAACCCAAGCCCGAAACGCCGGGATGGATGCAAGATCAGTTGCCGGTCTGACCAGGAATCCCATCAGGCGTACTCCGCATCTATGGATGTCGGACCGGTTCGCTCTTGTCAGCGTTGTCCTTGATACGCTCTGCGGCCAGCTTGACTGCCGCATCCAAGGCTTGCGACGCCTCAACCTTTACCTCCGGTTCAACACCAGTTCCTTCCCAGTTCGTCTTCGTAATTGGGTTCACTGCTCGCGCGAAGGGGACTCCGATCATAAAGTGGTCATCAATGCGCTGCCCCGATACCGGGTGGGCTCCGCCTCCAGTGGTTTCGCCCACAATCGCGGCGCGTTTGAGGTTCTTCAGGTTGTAAGTAAACTCCTCTGCGCCGGAAAAAGTGCTCTTCGACGTCAGAACAAATGCGGGCTTATCAGCCAGCCTCGCGCCGGGAACGTAGGGCAGAGTCCAGTATTGTGTCGTGGAGTCTTCCTTGCGGTTATAAAGGTCGTTGAGATGAGTTGGCTTATCGAAGAGGTAACTTGAAATCATAGCCACCATCTTTGGGTCTCCCCCGCCGTTCTCGCGAAGATCAAAAATAATCGCATCCACGTGTGCCAGAAAATTCATGGCCGCGACGACGGTTGGACCGCAAATGGTTGGGTCTGCGAAGGCATTGAACTTGAGATATCCAATGTTGTGCGACAGGATTTCGACCTTCCCAAAGGAACAATTCGTTCGCTCCATCATCTTTCGGAACTCGGCCTCTTCCTCGGGGCTGGGCGTATGTCCTTCTGGCGGAAGCTTGACCGGGCTGTAATTGACTCCGAGGTGCTTGTCGTGGCTGACCGCCCGCAAGTCCTTCGTCAGCCGGTTCGCGAAAGCATCGGGGTCTGTGATGGTGTCGTATTCGCCCTTCTTCTGATGCGCTCGAATGGCGTCTCCATCTTCTGCGCCAGATCCGGATACACATACGACTCCTTCAAGTTCTTCGCGGCTCCGTCAATCACGCGTTGCCGCTCAGCGGAATCCACCTTCACGTTCTCAACAACAGCTCCTGGCGGAATTGCCCGCAAGCCAAAGCTTTCCACAATACCCGACTGGTCATCCTTCAGTTGTATGCTTCCGATTCCGACAGTCGAACTCCCTTTCTCCTTGACGCGGAACTTGATCTGCAACGGCTCGCTGCTTTCGATTGCCAGCAAATCGAAGCCGCCTGTTTGGTCGTGGAACCCCATCATCCGCTCCACCGATTGCTGGGGATCGAACGTCTTGATATACGCTTCGACTTTCGCTCGATCACCACTGTTAAATGCGTCGAGCCAGGCACCGAGAGTTCTTCCGGCCGGAGTATCCGGTATAGTCGTTTGCGCGTACCCGATTAATGCAAACATCAAGGCCGGAATCCACAATGCGATTTCCAGGCTTTTGCGGGGTGGCCCATGTCTCGGGTTCTTGGCAAGAGGTGTGGATTTTCGGGCTGGAAAGAAGAGGGACTGCAGGCCACGAATTGTCGCAAGCAGGTGCATAAACGGTACCCTCCTCACAGGGGGATCATTCGAGCGCGGACGTCATATCGGTGGCGACAGGAGATACCTTCAAATGACACCGTGTCAATCCCCAAAGTTCCCTTTATGTTCGCAGTGGTTCAGAACGGCCATCACACATCGTTCCTCGTCGACGAGGACGCCTTCGTCCACAAGTTCGTCGAGCAGCGGCGTGGCGGATTCTGCTACGAACTGAACGGCGCGTTCGCAGCGCTGCTGCGCACGCTCGGGTTCCGGGTCACGCTGCTGTCGGCCCCGAGTGGCCAGAGACCAAGGAGAAGGCCCAGAGTTCGACCACCTGACCCTGCGGCTCTGGGAGGAAATCAGTGTTTAGAATCGTGCTCTGTTATAATGATCAAGACGCTTTTGTCACGGTTTGCTCGTCACGCGGTGGTCAGTTGTTTGACCAGAATCATCTCCGCTTTTCCTGCCCTCCGTTTATTTGCGTGAAACCCAAAATTGAATGTGAGCGGCGTGACGGCTCTCGACGTGTGTCAGAGTGCGTGATCACAAAGCCCCTCCAGAAAGAAACAAATTCGAATGACCACATTTTCGGAACTGCCCTTGTCTCCTGCATTGCAGCGGGGCCTGGCAGCAGCCCAGTTCACTAACCTCACCCCCATCCAGGAACGTGCAATTCCTCCCGCGCTTGAAGGCCGCGACGTCATCGGCACTGCTCAGACCGGCACCGGCAAGACCTTGGCCTATCTGATCCCGCTGATCGAGACTCTCGACCGAGAACCTTTGCGCCACACCATTGCACTTGTGCTATTGCCCACGCGCGAACTCGCGATGCAGGTTCACGAGCAATACGAGCAACTGAGCACCAAAGCCTTGCCCAAGGCCGCTCTAGTCATCGGCGGCGTGTCGGAGAAGGCGCAGATTCAAGGTCTCCGTGCCGGCTCCGGCCTGGTAATTGCCACGCCGGGAAGGTTGCAGGACCTGATGAGCCGCAAGTTCGCCGATCTGCGCCACGTCAAAATGCTCGTGCTCGATGAAGCCGATCGAATGCTCGACATGGGTTTCTTACCTGCGATCCAGCGCATTCTCTCGGCACTCCCGCAGCACCGGCAGACCCTCTGCTTCTCGGCCACTCTGGAGCAATCCGTGGCCGGATTAGTAAATGACTACATGCGCGATCCGGTGCGCGTGGCGTTGGGCTCGGTGCTCAAGCCCGCCGAGAGCGTGCAGCTCAAAGCCTACGAAGTTCGACCAGGAGAGAAACTCGACGTTCTGCGGCAGTTGCTCTATTCGGAAAAGGGGCAAACCCTGATTTTCACCCGTACCAAGCGTGGCGCGGAACGCCTGGCCAAGGAGTTGGTGCGGGACGGCTTCGCTGCCGCCATGATTCATGGCGGTCGCTCGCAGTCGCAGCGGAATGGAGCGTTGAACGGATTTCAGGAAGGCCGCTTCCAGGTGCTGGTCGCTACCGACATCGCATCCCGTGGCCTGCACGTGGACGACGTGGCCCATGTGGTCAACTACGACCTGCCCAAGATGGCCGAGGATTTTATCCATCGCGTGGGCCGCACCGGCAGAGCCGGGTTGCAAGGTCGGGCGTCGACCTTGGTTGCAGGCGCAGAAGTGCTGGAGTTGCGCCACATCGAGCGTAGCCTGCAACTAAGAATGGAACGCAAGCAAATTGCCACGGAGACAGCGGCGCCACCGAGGCGGATCATTCAGGACACGCTAGTCTCGCGAACGTTGACGGCATTGCCGGGAGAAGTATTCGTCTAGCCTGCCGAGAGCAGTCACCGGGGCATTCTGCCCCGGCGACTGGCCCATATAATCCAGATTGTCCAGCCCCTCGGTTTGAACTCCTTACTGAAAAAGACCTTCCCGATAGCTATCAGACCCAACAAATGTCGAAACCTCGCCAGAAACCCATCTGGCCTCCCGACCCCAACTCAATTGTGAGAAACCGGACTCGACGGCCTAATCACGCGCTCAAATCCCCGTTCAATCGTCAACACCCTTGCGGAGATCCTTCGGATTTCCACAGCAAGAAATCTTCCCAATGTGACGCACAACCTTTACAGGATACAGAAAGAAACTGGGAATATGCTTGACTGCTTCCCCAACAGGACTGAAGCCGGAGCGACCGCAAACCTCGGAAGCTAACTCCTTATTCCACAATATCTTGCATGCAAGTCTTTGCAGCTCGAGATTTTGCCCATCCCCCACTCATATCTCGGAGCGCAACTCAATAAAAACAAGGATTTTAGAGATTTGGATGCCCCAAAAATCGTGGGATATACCAATTGCCCAAAACAACAAGGGCAGACGCCGTGAAGCGCCTGCCCAGAGTTTTGATTGCTGAGAGCCGATGGCCGACAGCCTACTTCATCGCCGTCACGCGCGCGCCCAGGCGGGATTTGTAGCGCGAGGCGGTGTTCTCATGCAGCGTGCCCTTCTGGATCGCCTTATCGAGCCTGGAAACGGTCTGGCGGTACATCTGCTCAGCGGCAGCCTTTTCGCCCTTCTCAATAGTCTCGCGCAATTCGCGCAACTGTGTGCGCAGGCGCGAAGTGTTGGCCCGGTTACGGGCGGTGCGGCGTTCAGTCTGACGGGCGCGCTTCAGCGCCGAAAAATGATTTGCCATGTTTGCTTCGTTACCTTCGTGTGCCTAGAGAGATATTCGGGTGGGTCCGAATTACTTATTATAGGGCAGCAACTCTCGACCGGTCAAACAGATGCAGCGTCAGGGCAGTTATCTCAGTCTGATTGTCATTCCGAGCAAGCGTTTTTTGCGCAGCGAGGAATCTGGGCGAGCAGCGCGAAGCGTCGCGTTCTTTGCGACGCAACAATCGCGCGTTCGGCTCGCTTCTTTGTCAACCTGACTGAGGTACTACCCAGTTCAACCCCATTGCGGAGCACTGCCCTAATGAGCGACGGCCTCGATCGCCTGAAAGTTTTGATCAACTCCTCGACCCCGATCGTCGTGATGGAGACCTCGGAGGAAGTGCGCGCCGTAAACCTGGTGCGTTCCGCCTGCGCCGAACTGAACATGGCGACCTTCGAATGGAGCATCGCCGAGGGCCTTCTGCGCTCGGGGTCCAATGCTCCGCCCGAACCGCAAAAGATAGCCATGCACGCCCGTGTGGACCAGGCCACCGTTTTGACCCAGGGTGGTCGGGGTCCCACGCAAACGCGAACCGTCCTTAGCCCCGGCAGCGGGGAAGCGGACAGGCTGACCCGAGCCGTGATGTCCTCGCTGGGAGCCGATTCTGCGACGGCAGCCGCAGGAAATGCCATCTACAACACGCGCGAGCCGGTGCAGGCCCTCGCCAATATGGAGTCGATGACGCTCGAAGCCGTCTTCATCCTGAAAGATTTTCATCGCCACATGGAGGATCCCATCGTGGTTCGCCGGCTGCGCGATGTCGGCCAGAAATTCGCAGCGAACCGCCGGACGGTCGTCATCACCGCGCCCGAACTCACCGTCCCCGCAGAACTTGGTCACCTCGTGGAATATTTCGATCTGCCGCTGCCCGATCGCGATCGGCTGCACGAGATTATCCGCGAGACCTTCACCCGCCTCTCGAAGACCTACACGCTGAAGCTGCAACTGGACGCCGCCGGCGTCGACGCCATGTCGGCCAACCTGCGCGGCCTGACTGAGGAAGAGGCCGAGCGCGCAATTTCCCAAGCATTGGTCACGCGGTACGCGCTTTGCCCCGAATCCGTCACCGATGTAATCGAGGCCAAAAAGCAACTGCTGCGGCATTCCGGCATGCTCGACTTCGTCGAGGCCCTCGACAACATGGCCAGCGTCGGTGGTCTGGAGAACTTGAAACACTGGTTGCAGCAACGGCGCGGAGCGTGGGAAGACGCGGCCCGCGAATTCGGCCTGGAGCCGCCGCGTGGCATGATCATTCTTGGTGTGCAGGGTTGCGGCAAGTCACTTTGCGCGCGCGCCGTCGCCGGAGAGTGGAAGCTGCCGCTGGTGAAGTTCGACACCTCGGCGGTCTACGACAAGTACATCGGCGAGACGGAAAAGCGCATTCGCAAAGTCTTTCAGGTAGCGGAGGGCCTCGCCCCGTGCGTGCTCTGGATTGATGAGTTGGAGAAGGTTCTCGCCGGCAGTGGCCCAGATTCAGCATCGGCCGATGCCGGAGTCTCGTCTCGCCTGCTAGGGTCATTTCTGTCCTGGATGCAGGACCGCAAAGCGCCCGTATTCGTCGCCGCCACCTGCAATAACGTCACGGTGCTTCCGCCCGAGTTGATCCGCAAGGGCCGCTTCGACGAGTTGTTCTTCGTGGATCTCCCTTATCAGGCCGAGCGTAAGCAGATATTCTCGATTCAATTGGCGAAGCGGAAGCGCAATCCGGCGGAGTTCGACCTGGACAAAGTCGCCGTGGCCGCCAAGGGCTACTCCGGCGCCGAAATCGACGCCGCCGTGCAAGGCGCACTCTACGCGGCATATTCGGAAAAGAAGCCTGTGACCACGCAGTCGCTGATCGACGCGTTGGGCCAGACGGTGCCTCTGTCGACCACACGCGCTGAGGAAATCGAGGCCTTGCGCCAATGGGCAAGGACCAGGGCCGTGCCCGCTTCCGCCCAGGATTCGGCTGTGTAAATCTCCGGGTTTAACCGCCATTGACGGCCACTCGGCCTCGGGGTAGGCTTTAACTAATGGTAGTCGCTCGCCCCATGGGCGCGAACATTCCGATTCTTCCCGTCTCTGAGAAAAATCCTGCTTTGTCTGCGAAGAACAGCAGGCGTAGGTGCGTTCGACTAGCCGGCCGGGGAGCGTTGCTCGGCTGACAGCTGGGGGTGGCTGTCCCAACATGGTTCATGGAAACTGAATGAAGAAGAGTATCGGGATCAGTCCCAACATCGAAACCTTGTTCGGCACTCGGGACGAGAATGTGCGCCTGCTGGAAGAAGGACTCAACGTCACCATCAACCTTCGCTCCAACGCCATTGAACTTGAGGGCGCGGCGCGCGATGTGGCCCGCGCCGAGCAGGTTTTTGCCGACTATGAAAGCCTGCAGCGCTCCGGCTACAGCTTCAACAATGGCGACCTCAACAGCATGCTGCGTGTGCTGACCTCCGATCCCAACTCAACGCTGCGCGGCTTGGCCGACGCCGGGCGCCAGCGCTCGTTTGGACGCCGCACTGTCCAGCCCAAGAGCAGCAACCAGCGCCGCTACCTCGAAGCCATCGAGAAACACGACATGGTGTTTGGCATTGGTCCCGCCGGCACCGGCAAGACTTATCTTGCCGTGACCATGGCGATCTCGGCCTTGCTGGCCAAACGCGTGAATCGCATCATCCTGGCTCGTCCGGCCGTGGAAGCGGGCGAGCGGCTCGGCTTTCTTCCCGGCACACTGCAGGACAAGATCGATCCCTACCTGCGGCCGCTTTATGACGCCTTATATGACATGCTCGATCCCGAGAAGGTGGATCGCTATCTCGAGAAGAACGTCATCGAAATTGCACCCATTGCCTTCATGCGCGGGCGCACGCTGAACGATTCTTTCGTGATCCTCGACGAGGCGCAGAACACCACTTCCGAGCAAATGAAGATGTTCGTCACGCGCCTGGGATTCAACTCGAAAGCGGTAATCACCGGCGACATCACGCAAATCGACTTGCCCAACGCGCGCCGCAGCGGCTTGCTTGAGGCGATCGACGTTCTCAAGAGCGTGCAAGGGCTGGCCTTCGCCTACTTCGACGAAGGCGACGTTGTGCGCCATCATCTGGTGCAGCGCATCGTTCGTGCCTACGACGAGCACAAGACGCGCGTCGCTGAACAGCAGATGCTTCTGCTCAGCGAAGGCAAGAGCATGGATACCGCGAGTGCCAACGGAAAGTCCGCATCGCCTGGGGCGGAGAAGCCGGCGGCGCCGCAAGTCGAAGAATAGAGCATGCAGCATTCGCGGGAGGGCTCCAACTCGGGCCCTCCCGTGTTGTTCTAGCAAGGAACTTGCAGCGATGGAGCCAAGCTTGGTCATTCTGCAAAAACGCGTTCCTCAGTTAAGCCAGCAGGCGCTCGCTGGCTTCGTGCTGCGAGCGCGGCGTGCCGTGGACCTGCGCGGCATCCCCAATGTTCTGGTGACGAGCAGCACCGTGGTAAGAACTCTGAACCGCCAGTTCCGCGGCAAAAACAAAGCCACTGACGTGCTGTCATTTCCCTCAAGTGCGCCGTCGGCTCGAGCTGCCCGGCAGAGACTTCCACTTGCGGGAGACATTGCAATTTCAGCCGACATTGCCAGGCAAAACGCGGCCCGTTTTGGGCATTCTGCCGCCGAAGAGGTGAAGATCCTGGCCCTTCACGGCATTCTTCATCTGGCAGGGTTTGACCATGAGCGCGATAATGGAACGATGGCGCGCAAAGAAATGACACTGCGCCAGAGGCTTCACCTGCCTGCTGCCTTGACCGAGCGAACTCAATCCACCGCGAAAGCGTCGCTGCGCCAGAAACGCGGCAACACTCGCGCAACGCCAGCACGAAAAACGGGATGAACGTCGCCGTCGCCATCTCGCTGCTACTCTTGCTGGGACTGCTCACGCTGGTCTCCTACGTCGACCGCGTTTACCAGGAAGCGGGAAGGTTTCTTTCTCGCGATTTCCAGGACAACATCGATGCCTTCGAGCAGAAGGTAGAGCCGCGCCTGCGAGTGGGCCGCGCCCGGGCTTCACTCTCTATGGCCGTGCTCGCGCAGTTGAGCATGGCAGCGATTGCCCTGCTCGTGGGCTTCGTGGTGTTCAGCGATCAGGAATGGAGCATCTACGAAATCCTGCAGGCGGCGTTCAGTTTCATCATGATCGTGATCGTCTTCAATCGCTTCTTGCCGTTCGTGTTCTTCTCGCGCACCAAGGGGGACTGGCTGGTTCGCTGGACACTGGTCCTTAAGATGCTGATCTACCTCGTGCTGCCGGTGACGATCGTGCTGGGTTTCCTTCAGTCGGTGGCATCGCTGACCAGGCAAAGCACGACCGAGCAACCCGAAAGTCCGGCTGAGGCGGTGGACGCTCTGATCGAGGCCGGGCAGGAAGAAGGAATCATTCAGGAGGGCGACCGCGATCTGATCCAGTCGGTGGTGGAGTTCAGCGGCAAGACCGTTCGCGATGCCATGCGGCCACGCCCCGCCATGTTCGCCGTTCCCATCGAAACAACGGTGGAGCGCTTTATCGAGATGCTGAGGGCCAAGCACTACTCGCGCGTGCCTGTTTACGAAGGCAGCATCCATAACATCAAAGGCATTGTCTACGCGCAGGACGTGCTGCAGGTTTCCGACACCGAGGCTCATACTCGTACCCTCGACACCCTCATGCGGCGTGATGTCTACTTTGTTCCCGAAAGCAAGCTGGGAAGCGACCTGCTTCGTGAGATGCAGAAGCAAAACATCCGTATGGCCATCGTGGTCGATGAATACGGCGGCGTGGCGGGCCTGGTCACCATCGAGGATCTGGTGGAAGAGATCGTGGGCGAGATTCGCGACGAGCGCGACAAGCCGGAAATCGTGCGCGAAGGTGAGCGCTCGTTCATCGTGTCCGGCGGAATGGATGTGGATCGTCTCGACGAACTTTTCGGCACCAAGCCCGACGCGAAAGAGTCGGCGACGATCGCCGGCCTGGTCAGCGAAATGGCCGGGCGGATCCCGCGCAAGGGCGAAGTCGTCGAAGGAGACGGCCTGCGCTTCGAAGTCGTCGAATCGACCGACCGCAAGATCGAGCGCGTACGCGTAACCGCTGTGCAGCCACAGCAACTGAAACTGATATAAAACAGCTTCTAGCTCCTAGCTTCTAGCTTTTGCGTCATTGCGCAGGTTTCCAATGGCAACGGGGAAGCTCGCAAACGCCGCAGGCGAGTCATTTTAGCTAGCAGCTAGGAGCTAGAAGCTAGTAGCTTGTTTTCATGCCCTTCCGCTCTGGTTTCGTTTGCATTCTCGGCCGGCCCAATGCGGGCAAGTCGACACTGCTCAATGCGCTCGTAGGAGAGAAGTTGGCGATCGTCTCGCCCAAGCCTCAGACTACGCGCAACCGTATCCAGGGTGTCGTCCACGTTCCCAAGATCAAGGGCAAGAGTAAGGACGGCGGACAGATCGTGCTCCTCGATACTCCCGGCGTGCACAAGCCCGATAGTTCGTTAGGCCGCAAGATGATGGTCGAAGTGCGCGAAGCGATGGAAGGCTGCGATCTCGTGCTCGTCATCATGGACGTCACGCACAAGTTCGATCCGCGTGACCAGTTTGCGCTCGATCTGCTCAAGCAGTCGGGGACGAAGGCATTCCTCATTCTGAACAAGGTCGACTTGATTCACGAGAAGGCGAAATTACTGCCGCTCATCGAGGAATACCGCGAGCTCTATCCCTTCAGCGAGGTGATCCCGATTTCCGCACTCAAGCGCAAGGGGCTCGACGTGCTTCTGGACCTGGTCGTTTCGGCGCTGCCGGCGGGCCCAGCCTATTTTCCCGAGGATCAGGTCACGGACCAGCCCGCACGGTTCATGGCGGCGGAAATCGTCCGTGAGCAAGTGCTGCTGAACACGAAAGAGGAGATCCCCTACGCAACCACGGTGATCGTGGAGAGCTTTGAGGAAGACACCAGACTCACGCGGATCGCAGCGACCATCTATTGCGAGCGCGCGAGCCAGAGGGGAATTCTGGTTGGCAAAGGCGGCCAGATGCTGAAGAAGATCGGCACGGCGGCGCGGCTGCAAATCGAGCGCATGCTGGGCACCAAGGTCTTCCTCGAACTATTCGTGAAGGTCCAGCCCGGATGGCGCGACTCGCGGGCGTTTGTAGAAGAACTCGACTGGCGCAGGCAACTTGAGCAGCGCATGCAAGATCAGAGGACGAACGAACCAAGTAAAGAATCTACCGCGGTTGCGCAGGCCGGGCGAAACGAGACAGATACATGAAGCTGTGTTTTGTGCGCCGTACCCGAACTTGCGTAACGGTTGATTGAATGCGGCGGTCATTGCCGGATTCGGCGTATTACCGCTAGAATCTCAACAGGCCGCTAACCGGCGGACAAGGACGCGCGAACCCACCATGGAATCTGGGGCACCTCCCGAGGAACACCTCCCCGAGCAAGACTTCGATCCAGAGCAGTTAACCCTGCGCGTGCGCGTCACGCTCGCGGCCGACCGCAAGGCCGTGGACCCAGTCATAGAGCAGGTGATGGAATCCGTCCGCCAGATGAAGTGTGTCGACGGCAAGGAAGATGCTATCGAACTCTCTCTTCAGGAAGCGTTGGCCAATGCCGTCGTCCACGGCGCGAAGGAAGACCCAAGCAAGGTGGTCGAGTGCCTCGTGATGTGCGATGAGCAGCGCGGCATTCTCATCATCGTGCGCGATCCCGGCGAGGGTTTTGATCCCAAAGCGATCCCTGCCTGCACCATGGGTGAGAACCTCTATTCCAATCACGGCCGCGGAATTTTTCTCATCAACCAGCTGATGGACGAGGTGAAGTTCCACAAGAACGGCACTGAGATCCACATGGTGAAGCGGTAGGCCACTAGTATGGGCCGCACAGTCTACGGATTGCATTCCTCTGTCGCGCCGACCTCAGTTGCGGATGTGCTGCGGCGTTCAATCGACGAAGAGCACTGGACACTATTCTCATTGTCCGGCTGCCGAGGTGATCGCCCGCTAGGGCTAGTGGGCGAGGTGGGTAAGGACACATTCAGGTTACAAAAGAGGCACCCGAGCCGGGAGGAACAAGAACCGAAGGCTATTTCGATGCCCCCCGTTGGGCGAGATACTCCATGCGAATCTGGCTTGCCGGAGCCGCGTTGGTGGGGATACCGATTTTTGTGGGGACCCTGGTGGACGTCACCACAGGAAGTCATCACATGATTGGCGACACATGGGTCGGACACATTGTGCCGCCTGCACTGGTATTGTTCGGCACGGTGTTGCCGAAGGCAGGTCGCTTGCTGGGGAACAACGACCGGAGGTTTGTCCTGGAACACGTACAGACCACGCTGGCTGCGCGCATTGGAGAACCTGAGTTGCCGTTCGATCGAGCTCTGCGGCGAGGGTTAGCTTGGGGATCTAACTCTAACCAACGCTTTTGTTCTGCCCAAAGCCTCACTCCTTCGCCGCAATCCCCAAAGCCTTCATCTTCCGGTAGAGATGGCTGCGCTCCAGGCCCAGCACCTCGGCGGTGCGGCTCACGTTGCCGTGATTTTCGTCGAGCTTCTTCAGGATGTAGTCGCGCTCGTAGGCGTCGCGCGCCTGGTGCAGCGTGGAAAATTCCGTCTTGGGCGCGCGACGGCTGCCGTCACGGTACACCAGCGGCGGCAGGTGTTTGCTGTCGAAGCGAGTGGTGGTTGGATTCATAATCACGATGCGCTCAATCACATTCCGCAACTCGCGCACGTTGCCGGGCCAGGAGTAGCGCATGAGTACCTCGATGGCGTCGTCGGTGATTTCCCGCGGCCGGCGTCCGTAGGTTGCCGCTAGCTCCTTCAGAAAATGCCGCGTAAACAGCGGGATGTCTTCCTTGCGCTCGCGCAACGGCGGAACGAAGAAGGGAATCACGTTGAGCCGATAAAAAAGATCTTCGCGGAAGTTGCCCCGCGAAATCTCCTCTTCCAGATCCTTGTTTGTCGAAGCAATCACACGCACGTCGACGGTGATGGTTTCTTCACTCCCGACCGGAGTGAAGCGCTGCTCTTCGAGTGTGCGCAGCACTTTGGACTGCGTCTTGAGGCTCATGTCGCCAACTTCGTCGAGGAAGAGCGTGCCTCCGTGGGCCTTATGAAATTTGCCTTCCTTGTCGGCCGCTGCTCCCGGGAATGAGCCCTTGTAGTGGCCAAACAACTCGCTCTCGATCAGATCCTCCGGGATCGCGGCGCAGTTGACCTCGACGAAGGTCTCTTCCTTGCGCAGGCTCTGCGCGTGCATCGCGTGCGCCACCAGTTCCTTGCCCGTGCCCGACTCGCCGTAGATCAAGACCCGGCCGTTCGTCGGAGCCATGAGGCCGATCTGCTGGCGCAGAGCCTTCATCGGGATGCTGTCGCCAACGATGATGCTCTTCGACTGCAGCTGTTTCTTCAGGTCGACATTTTCCTGACGCAGTTTTTTCGAGTCGATGGCGTTCTTGACCAGGATCAGCGTCTTGTCGATCGACAGCGGCTTCTCGAGGAAGTCGTAGGCGCCCAGCTTAGTCGCGCGCACGGCGGTTTCGATCGTGCCGTGGCCCGAGATCATGAGTACCTCGGGCGGGTTGTCGAGTTCGCGAATCCTTTCGAGAACTTCGAGGCCGTCGATACCGGGCAGCCAGATGTCGAGCAGGACCACGTCGAATGCGGTCTTGCGCAGCAAGTCCAGGCAGGCCTCGCCGCTCTCGACGGTCGAGGCAGAGTAGCCTTCATCTGTCAGAATCCCCGCCAGTGAGTCGCGAATGCCGGTTTCGTCGTCTACGATCAGGACGTTATGCATGGTCTGCGGTGGCGGCGGCCGGGACCGGCTCGGGAACGACCGGCAATTCCACAACGAAGCGCGTTCCAACGGGACGATTCTCTTCCACGCGAATCGAGCCGTGGTGATCTTCGATGATGCGGCTCACGATGGCGAGGCCCAGGCCCGTACCGCGTTTCTTGGTCGAGAAATAAGGGAGGAAGAGTTTCTCTTTGAGCTCGCGGGTCACGCCATGGCCGGTATCGGCCACGGTGATCTCGACGGCATCGCGGCTTGCTACCAACGCAGTGGAAATCTCAATCTCGCGCACAATAGAGGTTTGGAGGGCCTCCGCCGCGTTATCGACTAGATTGGCCACCGCGCGCTTGATCGCTTCGCCGTCGGCCATCACTTTCGGCAGATCGGAGGCCAGCGACTTGTGTAGGACGATGCCCTCGAGCCTGCCGGTGAACATGGAGAGCGCAGTCTCAATCACGTCGTTAATGTCGGCGAGCTTGGGCTTGGCCACGGGGAAGCGAGCAAGGGTGGAGAACTCATCCACCAACTGGCGCACAGTTTCCACTGCCTCCGCGATTGTTTCAGCGCACGATCGAACCACGCCGAGCGCGGCCGCATCCGCGGGTTTGGCGCGGTCCAGATGGCGCTGGATGCGTTCCGCCGAGAGCGCGATCGGAGTCAGTGGATTCTTAATCTCGTGCGCCACTCGGCGCGCGACTTCCCGCCACGCCGCCTGCTTCTGCGCCTTGAGCAGGTCCGAGAGATCTTCGAACACCACCACGTACCCCGCACCTTCTCCCTGATGTTTGAGGATCGCTACCGTGACCGCCACGTTCAACGACCCGCGAGGTAACTGCATCTCCATTTGGCTGGTGGTCATCCCCATGCGGTCGGCGCGCCGGAGCAGCGGCTCGAAATCCTCCAGAACCTCCGCCGGGAACACATCTGCCAACGACGCCCCACGAAGAATCTGACCGGAAGAGTCATGTCCAGGGTCGGGATAAAACATGCGCAGCAGCGCCTGGTTCACGTGGATCACGCGCCGGTCGCCGTCGAGCGAGAGTACGCCGGTAGGAATGCTCTCGAGAATGGTCTCAGTCTGGCGGCGACGCTGATCCAACTCCGCATTGGCTGCGCTCAGGTCGCGGCTAGACTCTTCGATCTGCCGCCGGCTCGCCTCGAGATCTTCCGCCATGCGGTTGAAGGAGCGCACCAGATCGCCAATTTCGTCGGCGGCGCTGACGTCCACGCGATAATCCAACCGGCCTCGCGAGATTTCCTGAGTCGCTTCCGCCAAGGCAGAAAGCGGCCGCGTCACCAGCTTGGCTAGAAACAGCGCCAACCATGTGGTCACAAACAAAACCATCATCGTCAGCAGCAAGAGCAGGCCGACGTAGGTCTGGCGCACTCTGCGGCGTTCCCGGCTCAACTGGAAATAGCGTTGTTGGCTCGCTTCTACCTGGCGCACCGTCTGCGAAAACTCACGAGGAAGCGGAATCCCTACCAGAATCAGACCGCCTCCCTGTACTGGAGCGCTGCCCACCGAGTAGTCGGTCTGCTGCCAGGTGAATTGCGCGGGATGTCCCGCGGCCGCCTCCGCCAGGGGAAGCCTGGACTTCAGAGCGGACCAGGCTGCAGGCGCGTTGAAGGCGGCTTCGGCATTGTCGTCGCGAACCGCGAGGGCGAACCCGCCCTGCAGCGTAAGTTGGCGGTGCTGAAACTGGCTCACCACGTCGGAGAAATCATGCCCGGAGAAGGCGTGCTCAATCTCTGGCGAAGCGGCGATGGCGGCGGCTTCGACCCTTGCATTCTGCATGGCGTAGTTCGCCAACAGAGACGTCATGGCGTTCGTATCCGAACGGACTTCTTCCAACGGCGTGGAGAACCACTTGTCGATAGAGCGATTCATCAAGCCGTAGGCAAACCAGTACATCACCATTACAGGGACGAACGATAACAAAAGCGCACCGGCGACCATCCGGGTACGAAACTTCGAACCCAGCACCCCCATGCGGCGCTCGGCGAACAACTTCAGCAGGTTGCGCGCGAGCACAAACGTCAGCGCGACGAACAAAAGCGAGATCAACAGCGAAAGCGCATAGAAAACCACCGCTTGCTGATTGGTCTCGGCTTGCAGGATGGTTGGATTAAAAGCCGTCTGTGAAGCCAGAACGGCAAACAGGAGAACCACCGCAATCGCCAGCAGAATGATGACCTGCTTTCGGTTTGTCCGTTTCGCAGGACGACTTGGAGCGGAATCCATCACGTTGAGTCAGGTTCGGAGGCGAAGTCGGCGTCTCGCACCACTCCGCTGGAGGTCATTATAGATGCGGGAGAGCGGTCTGCGGGCCCGGGCTAGCGCTATCTGTGGTGCCCCACCAGTTCCTCGAGCATGGCATCGTAGGCGGGTTTGGGCTTGTAGGCACGGTCGAAAGGCAGGGGCGCTTCGCCGGTCCGGTGAGAATTGAGATCCGATCCATGAGTATTTGTCGGTGAATCCCCAGGTCTGAATTGCGCTGCAGCCGGAGCTTTGGCGGCACGCGCGCACTACGCCGCGATAGACGTCAGCTTGGCGGTGCAAGTCCTCGGAACTGCCCGCGCTACTCGCGTCGACAGGCAGGGACACGTCGAGCTCGGTGATATGGACCTGGACGCCGAGAGCGGTGAGGCGCGCGATATTGCTGGCGATGGCTGCGGTGTCCACGTCTAGCCGGAGATGTGCAGTTGCAGCCCGACTCCGTCGATGGGAACGCCGCGGTGTTTGAAGTCCTTCACCATCCTGATCACCGCAAAGAACGCCGCCGAAGCTGCAGCACGAGGCAGGCGGACGGGCAGGGAATAAATCCCCTGCCGGGCCCATTGACTCTACCCCTGGCAAACTGTACAGTTCAGTTAATCGAAATGGAGAGTTTATGGCTACCCTTACCACCGACAAGAACGGCACGATAGTCGTCTCCGCCCTGCGGGCTCGCGCCAATTTTGGTAAGCTCCTGCGCCGGGTGGAGGATGAGCGCCGGTCGCTCGTTATCGAAAAGCGCGGAACGCCCAAGGCGGTACTGCTCAGCATCCGCGACTACGTGAAGCTTGCCGCGCCTGAGCCCGAAGTTTTAAGGGTCATCGGCGAGGAATCCGAACGCAAGGGGACGAGTAACCTCACCGCGCGTCAGATCGAGCAGGTTATCAAGGTCTCACGCACCGAGAGATCGAAGCGGTAATGCTCCCGCTGCGGCTTGTCATTGACACGAATGTGTTGATTTCCGCTGCCATCAAGCCAGCCGGGCTGCAGCGCACCGTTCTGCTGCTTGCAATTACCAAACCGGCCCGCTTGTATATTTCCCGCCCTATTCTGGAAGAATACAGCGAAGTGCTTGCCCGCCCTGAACTGAAAATTCGCAGAGGCCTCCGGCAGCAGCTTCTACAACTCATCAAGAACAGCTGTTACACTGTGGCGCCGACGCGCCGACTGGAGGTCACGAGTGATCCCGATGACAACGTATTCCTCGAATGCGCCGATGATGCGCGTGCCGACTACTTGGTGACCGGCAATTTGAAGCACTTTCCCAGATTCTGGAAGAAAACCAAAGTAATAACACCGCGAGAATTCATTAGCGTTGTTGCACCCCATTTAATAAAGTGACGATGTTCCGGGGATAACTCGCGCATTGATGAGGGGATCATGGGTAAGAACGGCAAATCCGTTATTTGCGTTTCGACGCTTGAAGCCTCGCTCAAGAAGCGCCTGCGGCGTCATCTAAAATCTTTGGGCTTTCACAAAACTGACGATGGCACCTTTGCTCCCCCCGGTGCCGGCAAAGACGTTATGTCGCTTCGAGCATTTGATTGAGACCGCGATTGCTTTATAGCTTGCTGAAAGCTACGCGTTGGAGCAGGTGTGCCTATCGCTGAGTTCGGTTCAACGCTGGCGACGCTCTCAGACAGGGCGCAGCCAACAGCTTTTTCTTTCTCCATTTTCGTGGACTCAAGTCGATTTGCTGCAACTGCCCCGAATACACCGCCAATTGCACTCCTGCCACAACGCCATGAATCCGAGCTTTAGCGCCCCCGCTATCAATCCGCCGACAAATCCAGGCAACCCAAAAACGAAGCCTCCTACGATTGCTCCTACGGCAGCACCAGCCACAAGTCCTGCCTTGCCGAGCCACCTAGCCCGTATTTTGGCCTTATCCCACGCTTCGCTCACCTATAGGACCTTTCAGATGCATTAGAAATGATTCTACCGAGGCCCCACTCTTAGTAAAAGTTAAGTATTTGTGACAACTCGCACATTGCTTGAATGCTTGAACGTGATCGCGGTCATAGAATAATTTGTTTCCAGACTTACGCTCAAACAGCAGTCCTTTGAATAAACTCGTTATTCCTGTAATTCGCGGCGGCTCCCACGGTCATCTTCTAGGCGCCTAGAAATCCTGTCAGCAACCAAAGAGAAACTAAATCGCGGGGTATACAACAAGGGAAGCCTACAGCTTACAGCGCTAATAAACTGACGGTTAAAATGATTGTCTTCTGGCTCACTTGTGACATCGCCTGGTAACGTCAGTCACGACAAGATCATTGAGAGCATCTAAACGATTCGGCGACTGCAAGGAGTTCGTATATGAGACGCACCCCTATTGTGGCCATACTCATCCTTCTGACAGCGGCAATGTTCGTCTCGATGCCTGAACTGAGTACTCAGCAAACAGAATCTGCCCGGCTCGATGTTGCACTCTCTAAACAGAACTACAGCGTAGACGAAACAGTCGTGGTGATCTACAGGATCACGAACCTGTCCAACTCGCTTATCTGCTTCCCCCCGCCTGCGGTAGACTGCTATAGCATAAGCGGCGAACTCGCGGCGACCGCAACGCCTCCTAACTAGGCAAGGGCTTCGCCCTTGATATCCCTTGGGGATATGGAGCCAGAAGATCAGGAGCCAGAAGCCAAGATCGCCCGCACATAAGCGTTGAGCAGCTTGCTGGTTTCTTCCAAGTTGGCCGCCAACAATTCGCTC
>DATKFH010000141.1:0-56829 GCA_035511455.1 Candidatus Sulfotelmatobacter sp.
ACCCGTGCCCACATGAGCCTCCCTCGCTCCGTGCTATCGGTTCCTGCGCCAGACCGGTAGACGAAGGTCATCGTCGGGTTGAGCTTGACTAAGGTTTTAGCCATCGAGACCGTCAGATCGTATGTCACGCGCAGATACGTCTCTTCCTTCATCCCTACTGACGAGACGCCGAGGCAGAAGAAACATGCGTCGTAGCCTGAGAGCCTGTCCTCAATCGCCGCGAGATCAGAAACATCGTGGTGTACGATTTCCCGCAGTTTGTCATGCTGCGGCAGGCTGGCGTTGCGGACAACCGCGAGGACGCTCTCGACGTCAGGGTCGAGCAGACACTCGCGCAGGACGCCCTGCCCGACCATGCCCGTCGCTCCGAAAATAACCACTTTCATGTCGAAAGCCCCGACTTCATGCCGTTATGCCGAAGCGCAGCGAACGCCTGCTGACTGCTTTAACAAAGCATTCGATCTCATTGAGGTCGCACATTTTGTCTTAAGCAAGATTGTCGAGAAAGAGATAGACAGAAGCAATGCGACCGTTCCGGGCGACGATAAAATCGGTTCCCGCGTAAGCTGGCGGTTTGCCCGGAGTGCCCGATACCCATCGAACCCGTCCGGCATCACCTAGTTCCTCGGGAGGGAAGAGGGGCTGATATTCGAAATCTGGATGTTTTGCTTTTATCACACCAGCAATACGATCAATCTCGTCACGACCACGAAACACACCGCCTTTTGGGTCATAGAATACTGCGTCTTCGTGAAAGATTTCGTCGATTGCAGCGCGACGACGCATGGGTTCATTTTCGCCAAATACGTCGCTCAGATTACGAAGCAGCAAGGTAGATATGCTGTTGGACATCGTGTTCTCCGTTTCAGATCGTAGCGCGAGCCATCCGACCTTGGCTAGTTTGGTGGCTTTTGTGGTCGCCACATTGGCGTTCTTTAACCTAACCGTCGAATGGGGTTTTGCGGATTCCTTGCGTGACCAGCCGCACCATGGGCAGCGGATGCGTGGCGGTTCTGACGTTCTGGGCTTTTTCTCCTCTCCAAGCTCGTGGTCTGGAACGATGACCGGATTGTCAGTAACCGGACTCATGCCTGCTCCAATCGAACCGCGCAGCCAGCACGAAGCGTGTTTTGAATCTCTGTGACCGCATCCGTTGCGCGAATCAGATCATCTATCGTTGTTTTCGGCGCATCGGCTTGCACTTGCACGCAGTAGCGGATGTCGCGTGCTGGTTCGCCGGGATTGCCGTAGGTCCCCGTCACTTCGACCCTGACCTCATGAACCTTAATGCCACGCTTCGCCGCCTCACGATTAAGATCGTTGCAGAAGCATGTGGCGAGAGCGGCGAACAATAGCTCGCCTCCGTTGATGCTGGAACCGCGTCCCGCGCTTTTTGGAGCAATGGCTATTGATTGCTTGCGACCTTCTGTTTCGACCTCAACGGTGTGACCGGATGAAGTATTCGACACGCGAGCAGAAATTTTCATATCAGTTTTGGTTCGTGCCCCAACCGAAGAGACTTGATTGAGACTCGGCGATCTCCACAGGTCGTGAGCATTCCTCGTCATCGTTCGCCACGTGGTTGATTCGCGTGCTCACCGGGTAGCTCCGCATCGACTTGGCTCCAAACGGCACCAATAGACGGGACAACTCGCTGACTTTGTTCATCCCCGGATCGAGCCACAGATCATAGCTGTCTGGATCGAGGATGACAGGCATTCTGTCGTGTATAGCCGAGGTGACAATGTTTGGAGTCGTTGTGAGAATCGAGCACGTCTTGATCCAACTGCCGCTCGCATTTTTCCACCCATCCCACAGTCCAGCGAACGCGAACATCTCGCCCTCATCGACTTCAAAGCAGTAGGGCTGCTTCGTTTTGCCCGTGCGCGACCATTCGTAAAAGCCGTCTGCCGGGATCAGGCACCTGCGGAACTTAAGGGGGTCGCGAAACGCAGGCTTAGTGGCGGCAGTCTCCGACTTTGCGTTTAGCGTGCTCGTCGCAATGGAGGGATTTTTCGCCCACGATGGTATGAGTCACCACTTCATCAGCGACAGTTCACGGACGGGTTCTCTGGGATTCTGCCTGATGACCGGAACGGGCTGCGTCGGGGCGATGTTGTAACGCTGAGTCCAGTCGTCTTGCCAATCGGCGGTGTCGAAGTATTCCTCTACGAGTTGCTTTCGCCGCGACAATCTGTAACGTCCGCACATCAGAGGATTATGCCAGATTCCCTGCGCCGGAAAGAATGTCGGCTATTTTGACAGCGGGGCAAATGCTGGGTGCAGATTCACACGCAACTGCACCCAGCGCTTTTGGGAGTTCGGGAATTGCCGTCAATTCTTCCGCTCTCAACGTTCTCATCAGGTTTTGAAAATCGTGAATTGCAGAAATAAAGTCAAGGTAAGTATCCTCATCTCTGAGATTCATCCGCGCCGTAATCTGGTCAGCGACTTTGGCTCGCCCATGAAAGGCAACGTTGTTTCGGAACTGCTGAAGCTTCTCATGCACCGCTTCCAGCGAAAGCTGGGCTTTGATGATCTGTGCCTTGCGTTCCGGGAACAGCGTGAAAAGACAATCAAAAGCATAGATCGCTCTTCCATCTCTGTCAGTCAACGTAGCAAACCAACCCAAGAAGGATGTCCTCACTGTGTCCTTCAAATCTTGTGCCGAGAATGGTGAGTCGGGCGGAAGAGTGATGCTCTTGTCATAGAGGGCATTCAAAAGAAAATCGAGGCGGTTAATGTCTTCGGTTCGTAGGCGAAGAATGACATATTGCTCAATCGCCACAGCACGGGTCAGCGATTTTCTTGCGCCCATCCACAGTGCCTTCGGCTTTTGCAACGCGAGCCTCGCTTTTCGCGAAAAAAGACAATGCAGTGGCTTCCTTGTGAACACCCAGTGTAGCTTTGCGCAGTAGGCGATCAGAGCGGAAAACGTGCCTTACTCGTCAATCTATAGACCAGACCGGGGATCAACCCACCAGCCGATGCCACCGTGCCCTTAATCTTCATGCCATGGCGCTCGTATAATCGGCACGCGACACGTTCTCCGGCTGAACCGGTACCAGCATAAAATCGGAGCATGCCAAGAACTAGAATGATCGCCACCCTGCTCATCCTTGGCGGAACAGCATTCGGTGTACTAGGCGCGTTGCATGCCGTTTACACTCTGCTCGATCTGCACAACCCGCGACGACTTGTCCCTGTCGATCCTTCGGTTGCACACGCGATGGCGAATTCGGCGCTGAGACTATCGGGAGGACGCACGGACATGTGGCGAGCTTGGATTGGCTTTAACTTCAGCCACAGCCTCGGCGTGCTGCTGGTTGCAGCGCTGGCGCTCTGGGCTGGGTTCAGAATCAAAACGCTTCCAGTCGGTATCATCATGCCAGCGCTGACTCTGATCGGCTGCGCCTATGAGGTTCTCGCTCTGCTCTACTGGTTTCGTGCTCCTGCCATCGGCGTTGCCATTGGTACCTGCTGCTTCGCCGCCGCATGGGTTCTGTCACCACGCTGACTTGTCCCCAGCCCACTGATTGTGGTATCAGCATCGACCATCACCTGAGGAACCAATGCGAGCAAGCTACGACCGGATCACGACGATGATTGAACGCGAATGGCTCCACCAAATGCAAGCAAAGCGGGACTCCGTGCCCGCCAGGCTGCGAACCGTACTCGCATGGTTCGCGGTCAAAGACCTCCCGCACATGCCGTGTGCCGCTAACCGATCCCCAAACTCATCGACCACGGATGCGGCAGCAGCAAGAACATCAATAGCGCCCCCACGAGCGCCATATTCTTCGTGAAGTTGATCATGTCGATCTGCTTCATTTGCGCGTCGTCTACCTTCCAGTA
This sequence comes from Candidatus Sulfotelmatobacter sp., assembly GCA_035511455.1. Taxonomy (GTDB): domain Bacteria; phylum Acidobacteriota; class Terriglobia; order Terriglobales; family Acidobacteriaceae; genus Sulfotelmatobacter. Next base: position 3,856 of record DATKFH010000141.1, read on the forward strand.
GGCGTGCATCTGGAACGACACTCCCAGCAGAAAGATGATCAGCAGAATGATCCCAACCGCAGGATAGACGCCGAGCAACATGCTGAGACCACCCAGCAGTAGCATGACGCCGGTTCCTGCCACCGCAAGCTTGGGAGACGGTGTTCCCCTCGCCTTCGCGTACTCGCTCATGTAATTGAGGTTCTTGAAGTGGTTGAAACTTCCCATCAACCAAAACGTAGCAAAGATAATCCTTCCGATCAGGAAAGCGATGTTCATCTCCGCTCCTTCCTTTCGCTTGGACTCTGGACTGCACTCCAGATTGTATGATTTTGTCATGGCGAGCAATCACCAAACTGAGAGCACAGCGATGCAAGAGAGAATTTTGAAAAGCGAGGGAGAGTGAAACAGCTACTTGCCATCCGTGGATTCGCGCACGATCCGCAGGGCGTTCTGACTGGTGTCCATCGGCTTGCACTTGTGAACGAGGAAGAGTGCTTTAATCTCAGCGGTCGAGTTGGGCAGGTTGGACTTGAACTGGGCGTCGCATCGTTCGCACACGCCAATAGCCGGAGGCGGGGACGTCTTTACGATCCGCAGGCGTCGGGCAGGCATGACCGCAGTCTACCGCGTTGGGTTGAGATCGGCTGCCGGAAAGGCTGAACTAGATCAAGATAGAGCCTTGCCTCGCACTAGTCTTGGTGATCGCTTCGACAAGAAAGCCCTCTTTCGAGGGCAAAGATTGGAAGAACCGAACTCACGCCGCTTTCGGTTTCGCGACTGGCTTTGCGCCCGGAAAGGCACAAGTACCTCTATGCTGCTTTTGCAACAGGTGCGGGCACCACGCCCAACTGCCGCAACATGCCCAACGCATCGTAGACCCAGTTGTCCTCTACCACCTTGCCATTGGCGATCCGGGTCACCACAATGCTCTGCACGCCGCTCACGCGCTTTCCGGTGGGTGCCGTGCCGAACAATTCTCCGCGATGGGTTCCCGTTCCGCTTGTCCGTGTGACGACCTTGTCGCCTTCGGCAACCTGCGCGGCGGTTCGGACTCGCTGGGTTCCTACTCTTCGTCAAGCTCGTGGTCTGGAAGGTCGTGGGTAGCCAGTTGTTACCCAGTTGTGACCCAAAGGTGAGTGTGCAGTGAGAATTTGTCAACGGTATGGGATTTGGTGGGCCCACCAGGATTTGAACCTGGAACCAACAGATTATGAGTCTGCTGCTCTAACCGTTGAGCTATAGGCCCGCGAACCCCAATCTAGCATATTCACCTATCCCGCTCCTTCAGGTCCAAAGATCCGGGTGCCCATTTCTCGCGTCCTTCGCGAGAAAGCCTGCCCTGATCGCAGTCGAAGGGTGGGGCTTTCGTGAGCGGTGGATCCCTGATCCGTGATTCCTGATACCTGACCACCGCTCTCAGTGCGCCGTAGCTTTCTCCGCGCCCAGCCCGGTGTTCGACCGAACCAGCAGTTCGTTGAACTTCTCCTGCGACGCCGGTTCATTACTCAACAGCGTGCCCAGGATGGCTCCAACGAACCCCAGCGGAATGCTCAGAATGCCGGGATTCTCCAGCGGGAACCACGCCTTGGCCTGAATCAAATGCCGCGCCGTGCCCACTACCGTGGGCGGATCGACCGCCATCAGGCTCGGGCTCACCAGAATCAGCCCGATGGACGCCAGCAATCCGACCGTAAGCCCCGCCACCGCCCCCGTGGTATTGAACCGCCGCCAGAAAATCGAAAGCACGATCACGGGCAGGTTCGCCGACGCCGCCACCGCAAAGGCCAGCGCCACCAGGAACGCGACGTTCGCGGTCGGCCCCAGCACAAGGGCAATCAGGATCGCCACCGCTCCCACCACGAATGCCGAAATCCGTGCCACCAGCACCTCTTCGCCCGGCTTGCGCTCCACCCCGTTGTGGATCACGTTGGTCCAGAAATCGTGCGAGAATGAAGTCGTGGCACTGATCGTCAGCCCGGCCACCACCGCCAGAATGGTGGCAAATGCGATGGCCGAAATAAACGCGAAGAAAATATTCCCCGCTAGCGCCTGCGCCAACAGCGGCGCGCTCATATTCGTTCCGCCGTGCCCCTTGATGAAATCCGGCCCCACGATCGTCGCCGCTCCGAATCCCAGGAACGTCGTCATGATGTAGAAGCTGCCGATCAGCACCATTGCCCACACCACGCTGTTGCGTGCTGTTTTCGCATCGGGCACGGTGTAGAACCGCACCAGAATGTGCGGCAGTCCGGCCGTGCCGAAGATCAACGCCATCCCCAGCGAAATCAAGTCGAGCGGCCCGTACGGCGGTTTGTAGCGCAGTCCCGGTTGCAGAAAGTCCTTCACCACCTGCTGCCCCTTGGCATCGTGATACGTCACTTGCGAAATGGCGCCGAAGAACTCTCCAAAACTGAAATGGAAATGCGCCATCACCAGAATGCTCAGCAGAATCGTCCCCGACATCAGCAGGATGGCTTTGACGATCTGCACCCACGTGGTGGCCAGCATCCCGCCAAACACCACGTATACAATCATCAGGATTCCGACCCCGGTTACCGCCTGGTTATAGTTGACATATCCGCCCAGCAGCAGTTTCACCAGCGCTCCCGCGCCCACCATCTGCGCGATCATGTAGAACGTGCTGACGGTCAACGTGCTCAGCGACGCCATGGCCCGCACCGGCCGCGGCTTCATCCGGTACGCCAGCACGTCGGCCATCGTGTACTTTCCCGCGTTGCGCAGCGGCTCCGCGATCACCAGCAGCACCGTCAGGTAGGCCACCAGCCATCCCACCGAGAACAGGAACCCGTCGTACCCTTGGAACGCGATGATGCCCGCAATCCCCAGGAACGATGCCGCACTCATATAGTCGCCCGCCACCGCGATCCCGTTTTGCCAGCCCTTAATCTGCCGGCTGGCCGCAAAATATGCGCTCGACCCCGCCGACCGCCGCGAAGCCCAGTACGTAATGCCCAGTGTGATCGCGATAAACAATAGGAACATGAAGAGTGAGATATTCATGGCCTACTTTCCTCCTCTTGCGCTCTCCGCCTTATCCAGAATGTCCTTGGCCAGACGATCGAAGCCGTTGGCCGCTCGAACATAAAGCCCGGCGATGATCCAGGCCACGAAGAACTGGGACAAGGCGAATAGGTAAGCAAGATTCACATTCCCAATTTTGGCGGACATGAACTGGGGCGCATATCCAACCAGCACCGGCAGCGCAAAGTAATAGACCACGAAGAATATGAACGCCGGTACGATGAAGATCTTCTTCGTTGCCATCAGATCCCGAAATTCCCTGCTGGCTGCAATCTCGTCCCAGGTGGACTTCGATGCCTGGTACTGCTTCGGCTCAGCAATTTCCAAATTCCTCGCGGCGTTTGCCATAGGTTCCCTCTTGAAATTGGCGTTCGAAACAACCAGGGTTGACTTGCCGGATTCCGGACTGATCCTCTAAGCGTGTGAGACTGACGCAGGACAGCTTACTCCCATTGTCAACTTCCGGGGAACAAATCCGTCCCCGCCACCCCCGCCCTGTGTCCCTCCCGTCCGCACTTTGCGACCTTGGACCGGCTCCCGCTGGAACGTAAATGTTGACCCAATTTGGGAACCAAAGGCCTGGTCCGATTCGGACCCAATGGGAAGACGCACTAGGATGGAACGTGGTTGCGAAGATGTGAGAAAGGGCACTCGTCGGTGTGATTTGGATCACGGGCCGCGTTTACCAAATGCGACCGACGCTCAGCAGCACGAAAACACACAATCAGAAGGAAGTTCGATTCTGCTTGCGATTTTCGTTGGGCTTCGTCACCATGATTCCCGTGAGGGTTGCGTGCGATCGATTTATCCGCGGGCTTTTGTGGATGATTCCGCCAGTTTTGGAACACACTCAGTTGTGATCCTTTGTGATCCTAATCACTGCCCATCGCCCGCGATAGAATCAGAATCCTCGTCATCGTTGGGCCCAACCCTTCGTTTCCGGAGGCTGCAATGAGCGCACTCCCGCTCACCAAACCCGAAAACATCTCCAACCTTCTCAACATGGATCAGGAATACGCAGCACCTGCGATCGTCGCCAACAACGTGCTGCACAAAGACTGGAAAGCAGAACGCGAGCATTCCCTGAGAGATCCCGAAGCTTTCTGGGCCGACTACGCCGCCAGCTTCGTCTGGTCACAACCGTGGAGCAAGGTTCTCGAGTGGGATGGCGTTCACCACAAGTGGTTCACCGGCGCCAAGACGAACATCACCGTCAACGCTCTCGACCGTCACGCCAACTCAGACCGCTGCAATCGCGCCGCGTTCATCTGGCTGGCAGAAGACGGCACCGAGCGCATCGTCACCTACGGCCAGCTTTACCGCATGGTCTGCCGCTTTGCCAACGGATTGAGATCCTTGGGAGTGGTCAAGGGAGACCGCATCGTCATCTACATGCCGCTGACCATCGAAGGCGCCGTAGCCATGTTGGCCTGCGCCCGCATCGGCGCCATCCATTCCGTCGTCTATGCCGGACTCGGCCACACCGCGCTGCGCGACCGCATCACCGACGCTCAGGCCAAGATCGTGATCGCCGGCGACGTCGGCTACCGTCGCGGCAAGACCGTCGTCCTCAAAGCCATCGTCGACGAGGCCTTGGAATCGCTCGACTTCGTTCAAAAAGTAATTGTGTACTCGCGCGCGAAAACCGAGATCACCGTCCCGCGCGAAATCGACTTCAACGACTTGCTCAAATTTCCCCCGCACTGTCCCGCGGAAGAAATGGACGCCGAAGACCCGCTCTTCCTTCTCTACACCTCAGGTTCCACCGGCAAGCCGAAAGGCGTGCTGCACGTCCACGGCGGCTACATGGTCGGCACCACCTATCATCTGGAAAGTTTCTTCGACGTCGGCGAGCGCGACATCTTCTGGTGCACCTCCGACATCGGTTGGGTGGTCGGTCACTCCTACATCGTCTATGCCCCGCTCTGTGCCGGCGTCACCACTCTCTTCCGCGAAGGCGCCATCGACTATCCCAACCCTGGAGTCGCCTGGGAAATCGTCGAGCGCTACGTCGTTACCAAAATGTTCACCGCCCCCACCGCGCTCAGAATGTTCATGCGTTACGGCGATGCCTACCCCACCGCGCACGACTTAACCAGTCTGCGCGTGATCGCCTGCGCCGGCGAGCCCCTCAATCCCGAAGCCTGGCGCTGGGCGCAGACGCACCTCGCCGGTGACGGCAAATGGGGCTACGTCATCGACAATTGGTGGCAAACCGAACTCGGCGGCCCCGCGCTCGGCACTGCGCCCTCGATGGCGATGCGCCCAGGAAAAGTCGGCGTAGCCGTCCCCGGCGCCGAAGCCGACGTCGTCGACGAAGAGGGTAAGCCCGTCCCTCCGGGAGTCGGCGGACGCCTCGTATTGAAGCGTCCCTTCCCCTGCATGTTGCGCACGGTGTGGCGTGACCCCGCCCGCTACGAGCGCGACTGGCAGTTCTTTCCCGGCTGCTACGTCACCGGCGACGTCGCCATGAAAGACAAAGACGGATACATCGCCGTCCTCGGCCGCTCCGACGACGTGCTCAACGTAGCCGGACACCGCATTGGCACCGCCGAGGTCGAGAGCGCTCTGGTTTCGCATCCCGCCGTAGCCGAGGGCGCGGCCATCGGTGTCCCCGATCCGCTAAAAGGTGAGTGCATCAAAGCTTTCGTGCAAGTCCGTATCGACCACGTCCCCTCCGAAGCTCTCGCCGCGGCTTTGATCGAACACGTCCGCCGCGAGCTAGGTCCCATCGCAACTCCATCGTCGCTGGAATTCGTGGCATCGCTCCCAAAAACCCGTTCCGGCAAAATCCTCCGCCGCTTCCTGAAAGCCAAAGAAGCAGGAGTCGAGGCCGGCGACGTCTCCACAATGGAGGGCTAGCGGATAGAACTGAATCGGGTGCCCCATTCTAACGTCGCGCCCTTCGCGACGTTAGAGTGGGGATTTTGACTTCTTGTATGACGAACTGGTGAGCTGCGTGATCCCAGCCGCGAAGCGGCGGAAGAATACAGCCCACGGCGTAAAGCCGTGGGAGAATTGCGGGAAAATGAGCAAGCCCCGAAGGGGCGGGAGAAAGCTACGTGGGAACGACTGAACCTGCCGTGCCAGCAGATGCGAACGCCTACGCGCCCGCTCCCCGCTTCCTCTTGCTGCCCGACTCCGCCAACTCCGCCAGCGGAGGCACCGACTCCGGTTCCGTCACCTTGCGGTCGGGCAACGTCGCACCACTCCTGATCGCATCGACCGCCATCTCGATCGCCAGATCCGTATTCGGACGGATGTAAATCGTTGTCGCCAACTGTCCGTTGCGGACCCAGGCCTGCCCCGTCTTCGGCATTCCGTCGCATCCGGTGAACGGCAGCTTCAGCCAGCGCTCGCGGTCGGCGACGCTCATATCTCCGAATGCCTTTCTCGCACCCATCGCCATGCTGTCGTCCTGCGCCCCCACCAGATCAATATGCGTCTCCTGCGAAGTCCGCAACCGCAGCCACGAACTCACTGCCCGGTATGCACTCTCCTCGGTCCAGTTGGCCCGCATCGACTTCACCTGAATGTTCGAAGGCTTGGTCCGATTCATCCCTTGTGTGCGTTCCTTCGCGGCAGAGCTATTGGCCGGTCCTTCGATGTAGAGAATGGATCCGCCGTTTGGCAGCAGCGCGGCGAACTGCTTCCCCTGGATCTTGCCAACTTCTTCATGATCCGAACTGATGGCGAACACCGGAACCTTATTCACTCGCCGCAATTCCAGGATGTAGTCCACCTCGTGGTTCAGCACCACCCAGCCAATCCCCGCCGCCACCGCCGCCCGCGCCACTTGCGGAAATGCCGTTCCCCCCGCCGGTTCAAACAGAATCGCGTCCGGCCGTACCGCCGACGAATCCTGCACGTAGTGCAGCAATTGCTGGCTCTGCGCAACGGCATCGTTGTTCGCATGAATGATCTTTACATCCACACCCAACGTTCGCGCTGCTTTCTCCGCCGCCGCCGCCTGTTCTTGCTGATAGTCGTTGTCGTTATTGGTGAGCGAAACCAGAAAGTTGAGTTTCTTCATCGCAAGTGACCCTACTGCTCGGATCATAGTCCAAAGTTAGGGACTACCAATGTGACTGGAGTAACTGACGCCGTTGAGCAACTTATGCGTGCAGTAACCGGCGCCATGCAGTAATTGGCGCCATAGAGTCCACCGCCCGGAATCCACAGTTTGTCATTCCGACCGAAGCGAGCGGAGGGAGGAATCTGCTTTCTGCGTCGTGCTCCACGACTCTCGCACATTGGGATGAACTCCTAACGGTTGCTGGCACATCCGAGATTCGTATCAGGGCATCGCTTTTAGCGATGCCGTAAGTGCCGCAGAATAAGTGCCGGCTTCAGCCGCTGCAGATCGTCCTCGCTACGGAGAGTCAGTTGTTCAGAAAAGGGCGAACAGGAATTCGGGGAAATGCAGTCACCAGGGGATGGTGCCTTCAGGCTCCGGCCGCCGCACCCTTGGCGGTTTCTCCGATGATGGATTTCAGATGCAAGTCCAGAGTCTCGCGGCTGGCGTCGCTCAGATTTACGAAGCGGAAGGGCTGCATCCACCCCTGCGTAGCCCACATGGGAAACAGCATCTGCGCCTTCTCTCGAATCGTCGCCCCTTGAATGTGGAAGATCAGATCCACCTCAATCTTCTCGTCGAGCGATCTTTCCAAATGCACCACGCCACCCGTCACCGACAATTGGTGGATCGCTCCACGCACGTCGCGCCGGTTGGGCAGCCGCAGCAGTACCAGCACCGAGCCCCGCAGCTTCACGCGGAACGGCCGCGTGACGACAACCTTGTGCTCCTCGCCAGACAGTTCAGGCGCCGTCGACTCGGCCTGTTCATCCATACGCCCATGAGTATGACAGCGTGAAGTAAGCCGGCGAAGTTACGAAAGGACGCCTCCTTTGGTCTGTAAGTTGTTGACTCCTCGTGGGTTCAAGGGTTTGGGAGAATCATACCCCTATCGGGATTATTGAAATTCGCCCCAGTCGGTACAAATATAGGACGGTGCAATCTCTTGCAGATAAGGGGAAGGAAGCGTTCCCAACAAAAAGTCTCGCTTAGAGCGAAATTTCCCCTATTCCCTTAGCGCCCATCAAACTCAACCACAACATCATACCGCTTTGACCCACGTAAACATTGGTGATTTGCGTGCAATTGTCATATTGACAATTATGTCTGAGCAAACAACAGAGCGATTTTGGACGCCGGAAGAATTGGCGGAAAAGTGGAACGTTAGCAATGACACGGTCCTGCGGGCGTTTGCGGCCCCCTCCATTTTATGTGCTGAAAAACGAGCGCCAAAGGGTCTGAATCAGAGGGGTCCGACTAGAGACTTGCCTTTAAAAAGGGATAGGGTTCCGCCCGAAAGCCACGACGATACACCAAGCGGAGGGTTAGTCAAGCAAGATAAGTTTGGGGTGATTTCTGGAGATGCCATACGCCCCAGAGGAGCATGGGGGCACGTCCTCGCGGACAATCATTTAGGGCGAAGGTCACTCTTGTCTGGGTTGTAGTAGAACCGAAATCGCAGGGCGAGATAAGGCCCAGTGAATTCACTCGGCAACGGAGCAAAAGGGTTGGACTCGGTGATACCGCCCCAAGCCGCTCGGTCGAGAATCGTATCGCCAGAGGTCGCAACTAGCCTCATGTCGGCCAGCTTACCGTCTTTGGAAATCGCGAATTCAATCGCGAGTTTCCCTTTCTTTCTCTCGGCTGAGTCTGGAATCAGGCGGTACCAATTCTTTCTGACGCGCTGAAGCATCGGCTTGAGGTAAGGGCCAAAATCGACTCCTTGAGGATCGCTGAGAATGTCTACGGCCCCCATCGGATGCCCATCCGCCCCAATTGCCAAACCATAATCCGGAGTTGATGATTTTTGATTAGGAGGCCCCGGCTTCGAGTCCGAAGGGGTTGAGGTACTCTGACCGAACCCAACGGCGGACCAGAGCAGCAATACTGAAATCGCGCATACCGTCATTCTAGACCTCGCGGGGACCTGTACGGAAACCGGATACGGGCTATTTGTCAGCTTTTCCAGAGGTCTGAATGAACGCCTCATATTGCACTTCCGCCAGAAATCCCTCCAGATTGAAGAGGAACCCGTTGTGAACGACGCCGACCTGCGGCCAATTCAAATCCATCCGGGCAGCGACCTTGAACGCATTTTCGGTTGGTTCCCCGAGGGTCCAAGCGGCTCGACAGCATCATCTCCAACATGCTCAACACGCCGATACGGTAACCTACAGCCCTAATGTCTACGCCGGGAGCCAGAATTTGCTTCCACACACTCATACCGACAGCCATCCCCCCATGCTCGGCCTTCAGCTTCTGGCCGTAGGCCCACATCGTCTTGAGGTCAGCCGCATCGACGACAGGGACGCTTTCGCTGGGCTTGCCGATCAGCCCGCTCAGATCCTCGATTTCGCTCATTTTTCTAACTCCCTTCGAAACAGATCGATGAATTCGAATAGTCTGTTTCTTCGCGGGTAGACCGCGACAACAAACTTTGAGCCGGGATGGCTGGGAAAGATAGTTCATTACGCGGAAGTACATGACCAAAGTAATGACTCCCTCCTCGAAGAAGATGAAGTATGTGGCAGGGGCTTGTAAAGTTGCCCGCATAAGCCTAGGCTTGGTTGATCAATTACACATCCCCCGCTGTGCCCCTCTGGACTTCGGTCTCTTGTGCAAATGACAACGACGCGCAGGAGACCGTATGACACCTCTTCTTAGAGCGACTCCCAACTGTTGGATTTGCGGCAGGCCTGCGGAGCTTGAAAGTTGCAAGATCGACGAACGCGGGCAGCCCGTGCATGAGGATTGCTACGTGGCCAGGCTCGCACCAAGCAGCAGGGCACAGAAGTTCCCGTCCTTCCCCAGTGAGTACAAGACTTCTGCGCAGGCAGGCCGTGAGCTTGTTCGGAAAGCGGACTAGGTCTTGCCCGTTTTCTTTGCGGCCCGGACCTTGGCCCATCGCGCTTTCTGAGCGCGAACGATTGCCGCCCGTCCTGCGGCTGACATGCCGCCTTTCCCTTTGGGTCTCCCGGCTTTCTTCGGGGCGGTGCCGTCAAACGCCGCAACGGCGTCTAAGAGTACGTCTATTTGCTGTATCCGCTTTGTGAGTTGTTCACGTTCCTGCCTGAGTTTGCCAATGTCCAATGTCCGCATAGTGGGCGGAATTGTAACATGCCTAAACAGGCAGGTCGCATGAACCAAACCAGATCAGATTCGGGGTCATCTCTTTGGATACTTTGAGCGCGTTGGGGACGACGCACTGCCGACGACCGTTCAGATCATACGGGATACGATGAAAGACCGTAAGCGGTATGGGGATTTAGAAGGAGGACGGAGAGCTTCGAAGGACTGCTGGCGAAGTTGGCGTCGAATCGTTCGGTAAAACAAAACCCTGTGACAGGTGAGCGGTTGCTTCAGCGTGCCGCGGACGCGAAGATAGCGGCACAACTTTCAGACGTACGCTCCTTCTTCTTGTCAGCAGTTCCGGTACAACCTGTCAGATTGAACGGCCTATATTCGTCCAAGTCAGCGGAGTATAAGGCGATAAGCGAACCGCCTGTATACAGGCAAATGCGGTTCGACCTTAACGTGCAAGGCCCAGTTCAATATGTTCGCGGCGAGATTATGCGCAGAGTAACAATGGAAGAAAGAGGAGTGGACCTGTGGCAGGATGGAACCCTAATTTTTGTTGGGCGAAACGATGAAGACTTCCTAGGTTGGGCTGTGAGGCGCACGTCAGAAAACAACCAAAACAACCTATACATCAACAATTACGTAATGACAGAAGTGATTTCCCTCTTTCTTGTCTTAGCGATCCAGATTTTAAGCAGCATTCAACAACCACCCGAAAGAGTCAGAGTGTCTTTTGGGTTCATGTGGGAAAAGACCGAGGGCTCGACGTACGAGTTGAGTCATGTTCCCATCTCACCGCAGGTTGGAAGTTTCCAAGGGCGGAAAGTTACGGCAGAGAACAAGATATTTGGGATCGACTTCGAGTTAAAAGACGCGATCCCGGAAGTAGAAGCGTTGAAGCTATTGAAGGAAATTTACCACTGGTTCGGAATTACGGACGAGCAGATACCGTACGTCGATTCTATCTCGGTTCCGGAACGTGTGGATCGCGCACGCTACGTGTAATCCAGTTGATTTCGCATACTAGTCAACGGCAGGTTCCATACATGCTCACCTCGAATATCCAATCGGGATGGGAGAACGGCGCGGGAGCACGCCCGAGGGTTAATGGCTGGAATGTCGGGACGATCACAACTGAATATTGTAGCGAACCGCCCTAGTGTTAGCTCTCAAGATGCCAAGGCGCTGCACTAGAGAGGGCTTTCGCCCGTGGCGTTCCTTGCTTGGGGCTGTCATCTGACGATGAGTCCGCCACTTTCAGCTTGAAGAGTTGAGCTAGAACAAGACCGGAGCTTCGCCTCTAATAAAGCCCTGATCAAGCCGCCGTCACGGTAGTGACTCGTAAGCGTGAGATTAAATTTCGAAGAGAACGGTGGACCAAAACCTGCCAGAATCCAGTTGCCCAGCGGCGGCATGGGAAGCGAGCACGGCAGGGCCGGGTAAGCGCTTTTTAGCCGCGAAGCGGCGCAAGGATAAAGCCCACACCCCAAGCCGTGGCGGAGGGGCGCAAGAAAACCACGACAGAGACTGCCCTGGACGGCACAGGCTTTCACCCGGTCTCCTCAGCCCGCGTAGTCGCTTCTTTACGTTTGATGTGGACGCGGACTTACTTCCGCCCAGGATGGGCTTCCGCGCTTTCAGAAAACAGATTGTAAGGCCACGCCTTCTTGCTGACCTTCAGCGTGGGGACCACGCCGCTCTGTTCCGGATCCGCCACCGGCGTACTCTGCGCCGCCATCGTCCAATCCTCTGGAGGATCCACGATCCCCCAGACATTTCCATGTGTGTACAGCGCAGCGCCGATTAGAAAATATTTTCCGTCCGTGCCCAGCGGCAGACAATTCGCCACCCTCGCCGTCACGCTGCCGCCTCCAGGAAGGCCGCTCAGCAGGATCGGAGTTTCCAATTGCAGCTCCTCCGTACTGCGGAAGCCGCACCCCTGCGCACTCACCACCAGCACCACACACTTCTCGCCAAACGGCCGCTTCCGATCCAGGCTAATCACGCTGACCGGGATCTGCACCCGGAGTCGCGCGCTGCGTCGTGTTGATTTAGGCGTCAGTAATCCCATAGCAGAAGCTTGCTCCTACACTATGCTTTCAACGAGGGAAGGGGTCACTTCCATTGTGGCAGATTTGCTTCTCGGTAGAAGGTGACAAAAGTAACCCGGACTTGAACCGACCGCGCATTTGTCCAGACGGTCGTATCAAGATTGTGCCCTCAGGGTTCGTGTCAGGGTAGGCCCTCAGGCGGGATTCGTATCAGGGTACGCCTTCAGGCATACCGTCGCTGCCGTGAGATTCGATCGCGCCTTTAGGCGCGCTACAGACGAGTTCCTGACCACGCCGTTTCCGACTAACGACCCACTCACAGCGACCGCCTCACCGGCTAGCCAGTCCCCCCGCCGTCTCTCCCCCGTCCATGGTGAACACCTGCCCCGTCGCGTAAGCGGCATCCTCAGACGCCAAATATGCAAACAGTCCTGCAATCTCCTCCGGCCGCGCATGCCGCCGCAGCGGAACTTTCTGATTCACTTCCTCCAGCATCGCATCGGTATACTCCGTGCGCTGCATCGGAGTCAGGACATATCCCGGGGCTACCGCACACACCCGCACCTTCGGCGCCAGCTCCAGCGCCATCGTCCGCGTCAACTCAATCACTCCGGCCTTGGTCGCGTTGTAGTCCGCGTAGTAAGGCTGTCCCACCACCCCGTTTGTCGACGCCGTCTGCAGAATCACGCCGCTCCTGTTCTCCCACATGTGCCGTGCCGCCGTCTGCGCCACGTAAAAGACTCCAGTCAGATTCACCGCAATCACCCGTTCCCACTCTTCCGGAGTGATGTCGAGAAACTTATGCCGGATGCTGATCCCCGCATTATTGACCAGCACGTCCACCCCGTCCATCAGACGAATCGCCTCCGCAAACGCCGCCTCCACCTGCATGAGGTCGGTAACGTCGGCGATGATGGCTTCTCCCAGTCCCTGCAACTCATGCCGAATCCCCTCGCACGCCGCAGCGTCGCGATCCAGCACGCACACCCGCGCCCCCTCCTCCAGAAACCGCGCCGCCGTAGCCGCCCCAATCCCGCTAGCCCCGCCAGTAATCAAAACTCGCTTGTCCTTCAGCCCTCTCATGTTGTCTCCTTCCGCGCTCGGCTTATGTTGCTAGATTTATCTAGATAATACTTGACTTCCCAAGAAATAGGCCTAGAATTGAAATTCATGGGAGGCAAACCATGCCAGCCAGGAAGACTAAGAAGATTGCTCCTGAGATCGACGCCAAGCTATGGGAGGAACTCGTTGCCGTTGCCAAGCGGAACGGGCAGCAGCAGCGGTATGTGCTCGAACAAGCGCTGACCCATTACCTGCACAACGTCGTTCCCTCTCAACACCTGGTGCGCCCACAAGTGATGGACGCTTTCGAGCAGTCGGTGGCCCGAAACCGTGATCTGCTGGAGCGGTTAGCCAAGTGAAGACCGCTCGTTCGTCCAGTTAGATGGCGGAAATATACCTGACGATCGCCGAGGTCTACCAGATGCAGCACCTGCTGATCGACAGGTTCGGTGGCCTTCACGGCGTTCGCGACAAGAACGCCGTCGAGGCCGCCATTTTCCGCCCTCAAACCGGCTACTATAACTCCATCGAAGAAGAAGCGGCGGCGCTGATGGAGTCGCTTGGCAACAATCGCGGCTTCGTCGATGGCAACAAACGGATCGCCTTCATTGCAACCGACGTCTTCTTGCGCCGCAATCGTTCCTACCTCGAGGTGGGAGCTCGCGAGGGATACCAGTTCATTGCCGGCTCGATGGACCGCCACGAATTCCGCTTCCCACAAATCCTCGATTGGATCCGCCAGTACATCAAGCCGCTTCGTTAGATGTTGATGATGTGATATGTGGGGACGGGCGCCTTCGCCAGCCTGCCCTGAGCGCAGCCGAAGGGTCCAGGCCGAGCACCAGTTCGGCTCGCTTTTCGCGGCCATCATCACAACTGCTAGCACCCCGCCGTCCTAACCGCAATTGTATGCGGCACAGCCCGCAGCAGCCGCGTCAACTCCTGATCGCATGGCCGATTGATGTCATAAATCGCATAGCCCAAGGTCCCGCGAGTGCTCAGCACCTGCCGCTCAACATTGATCCCAAGATCCCCCAGAATGTCGTTAATCGCCCGCAAAATCCCCGGCACATTGTGATGAATATGCATCAGCCGGTACGACCCCTCCTCATATTCAAGATGACACTGCGGCAGATTCACGCTCAGCATCGAATCCCCGGTCTTCACATAGTCCAGCAACTTCGCCGACACAAACTGCCCAATGTTCTGTTGCGCCTCTTCGGTGGAGCCTCCAATGTGCGGTGTCAGGATCACATTCGCCAGCCCCTGCAGCACGCTGGTAAAGCCCGCTCCAGTTTCCGGTTCTTTCGGAAACACATCGATCGCCGCGCCCGCAACCTTGCCGCTCTTCAGATACTTCGCCAGCGCCTCATGATCGACCACAAATCCGCGGCTCAAGTTGAGGAAGCAAGCCCCATCCTTCATCGCCAGGAATTCTTCCTCGCCAAACAGATTCTGATTCTGCGGCTTGCCGTCCACATGCAGCGTGACCACGTCGGAAATCTCCAGCAGTTCGCGGAAACTGACCCCGCGCGCGTTTCCCCGCGCCAGCACATGCGCCACGTCGTAGAACACCACGCGCATACCCATCGCCTCAGCCAGATCCGAAAGCTGCGACCCGATCTTCCCGTATCCCACGATGCCGAGCGTCAGCCCGCGCACCTCATGCGCGCCCGCCGCCGACTTGTTCCACACCCCCGAGTGCATTTGGGTTGACGAAGAAAACGTCCGCCGCAGCAGCACGATGATCTCCCCCAACGCCAGTTCCGCGACCGACCGCGAGTTCGAGTGCGGATCGTTAAACACCGCAATCCCGCGCTCGCTCGCCGCCTCCCGATCGATCTTGTCCACGCCAATGCAGAAGGCGCCCACCGCGATCAGCTTCGCAGCCGCCTCAAGCACCTTCGCCGTGATCCGCGTCTTCGACCGCACTCCCAAAACCGAAGCCCCGCGCACCTTCTCGACCAGTTCCCGCTCCTCGAGCGCCGCCTTCAGCGACTCGACCTCATATCCCGCGCTGTGAAACAACTCCGCTGCCACCGCGCTGATGTTCTCCAGCAACAGTACTTTCAAGCACCCTCCCACAGTGTGTGGATCAACAATGGATTATCTCAAAGCGGCGCGAACGCCGATGCTCTGTCATCCCGTCTCTAACGACGGCGGTGCGTGTCAAGCAAATTTTGCCCACGCCTCTCCGCCGGCGCGTCGGGTTTTAAAGCAGCGCCATTTCGCTCTAGCAAAATGGTTTTGACTCTCCAGACCAAGGTTGTGTCCTTAATCTCGCGGGGGACGCAGGGGTCCAGCCATCCATCTCTTCGTTCGTGCTCCCATGATCCGTGCTTCGAACTCCCCGCTCCTCGGGGAGGCGGGCTGCCTAGCCAAGCGCTCGGTTCTGTCGTTCCACCATGGAATGACTTGGGCTCGCCTGCACGACCGCCCTGCATAGTTGCGCGTACGTCCAGTCCTGGCGCAACATCAGTTACAACCTCACCGCCAGTTTGCGTGCCACCGCCACTTTGGCCAGAGCGCGATGTTTGCGCATGGCCAGGCGACGATAGAAGCGTCCCAACTCGGCGTCATAGTGCGCCGTTGACTGGCCCGCCTCCACAGCGTCAGCACCATGGCCAACGCCGTCACCGCCCCACTCCCGGATGCGTCTGCGACTTCACCGCCGCAGGCCCTCGCGCCACTTCCTCTTCCGCCCTCTACGGCCGATCGCATTAAGTCCATTGTCCGCAATACTTTACTCGCAAGCCCCGCGTTTCCAAGATTATACGCGGACGTCGTCCTATCCTCGGCCCCTAACTCCAATGAAGTCAAGATCTTAGCTCAGAAGTACAAAAAATTGTGATAGCACCACCAGGCCAACATGCCAGTCAAACCAGAGTCAAGAATTGCACCCGCATCAAGGTCACCGAAGTCGGTTGCGGCTGCCCCGCTCTCCGTGGAGAGCAGTTCTGCTACTTCCACCAGGGCATGCTGCGCACCGTCGAGGTCCCGGACCGGCGCCTCCCGTAGCCCTGCTCGAAAACGAGGAAGCCATCCAGGTCTCCCTCATGGAGGTCGTCAATGGCCTGATCCGCGGCACCATCGAATTGAAGCGCGGAGAACTGATCCTGCGCGCCCTTAACACCGCCGTGGACAACATCCGCCCCGTCAAATTCGACCTCTACCCGGAAAAGATAGTGAGAGACGCTCCCCCCGACCCCGCCCCGCCGAGCCAACACCAACTCCCGCACCAGCCCACGGGTCGACAGCGAGCGCGGCAGCAGTACATGGCAGCCGTCGCGAGACCAGTTCCTGTGGGGACCGACGCAAGTCCGGACGGCTCAGCCGAATCGTGTGGGGACAGACGCATTCGTCCGTCCGGCGGCCCAGAAGTACCGGGCCGCAGCGCAGTTGCACCCTCCACGACAGTCAGATCACCCCCAGCACGGCAGGCCGGAGTCGAGTCGCCCGCTATCGATCCGACCCACCGCAAGCCGCCACTAGGTGTGAAAGAAGTGGCGGCTCCGAAGGAGCGAAGGATTGCAGACCACCGCGTAAAGCGGTGAGCGAGCTCAGCAAAGGAGAACAAGCCCCGAAGGGGCGAAAGAAAAGTTTCATGAAGATGGCTCCTTCAGGATGGCAAAGTCAAAATCCCCACCCTCCCGCAAAAAGCGCGGGAAGGGTGGAGCACCCAGCGCCGTCAAGTTACAAAGTGAGGTGGAGAACCTTAAATCGGTTTGCCGCGGAAGAAGTAGACCAGCTCGATGATCAGGATGACGACCACCATCAGTTCGAGGACGAAGGCGCGGCTCTGGTTGAACTGCTCCACCATGAACTTGTAGAGATCTTCGGCGGTCTGCAGTTTTTCTTTGACCAGGTCTTTGTAGTCGGGCACTCCGACCTTGGAGGCGGCCAGTTTGTACAGGCGCGCCGAGAACATGTCGCTGAGGAACTTGATGGCGTTGTCGGCGCGCTCGGTCAGTTCGTTGACGTCGAGCAGCACGGTGTGCAGCTTGGAGGCGGCGCGGGCCGTCTGCCAGCGCGACCACACGTTGGTGCCTCCGGCGTCGAGGAAGTCGTAGACGTTCTCCAGTTCTTTGGTAAGCAGTTCGTCGTAGTGGCGGAACTCGAGCAGCTGCGAGTTGGCGTACTGCAGAAGCTGGATCGCGGTCTCGGCGCCCGCGGGCGTGTCGTAGATGAAGGCCGCGTTCCATCCGATCACGGCCAGATCGTGGGGATAGTAGGAAATGCGGGACTGCAGAATCTCCTGGCGCTCGCCTTCGGAGAGCATCGACATCTCGCCGCGCACGACCTGGGCAATCTTGTCTCCGTCGGCGGCGAGCAGGTCGTTGGCCGAGGGAGCGCCCGCGATCTCGCGCAGGTGGAAGATGAAGTAGTCCTCTTGCAGCCACTCGCCGGTTTCGGAACTGGAGACGCCGGGCTTGGTCAGGTACGGCTTGATCATGGCTGGAGCGGCGCGCTCCAGCTTTTGCCGCGCGATGCGCGTCGCCACGGATTCGAAGTTCGTGTCGGAGGTCCAGCGGCAGGAAACCTGGATCAGATCTTGCCAGGTGCCGGAAAAGGGCAGCTCGAAGACCAGGCTGACTACGCCGTAATCGTAGTACTTGATCTGTCCCTCAAGGCGCTCGCCGCTGTCGAGGATGACCGGATCGAGCGTCTCCTCGATCGGAGTGCGCTGGTAGCGCACGTACGATGGAGCTTTCTTGAAGCTGGCTTCGGCGGTGCGGGCGCCAAAGATCTTGCGCAGTTCGTCCAGGCGAATCTCTTCGCAGACGTCGAATTGGATCAGCACCAGGACCGAACCGCGCAACGGGGCTGGAGCAGACTTGTCGGGCGAGGGCTGGGGTACGGGCGAGGTCGTTGGCGCGACCTCGTGGCCCACTACCGTGGTTGTAAGTTTGCCATCCATAGACTGACGTTGGTGGTTAGAGTCGAGCCCGGAAGTCGAACTACCTTGTCATCCGGAGCAAAGCGAAGGATCTAGATTCTTTCTTTGCACCACCCAGAGTCGCCACTGAGAGCAAACACCAGGATCCCTCGCTTCGCTCCTAATGAACAACTTCGATACATGCCGCCTGTTCATTCCTCTTTCAACCCGCTGAAAGCGGGTCCCTGGCTCGGGATAACAGATCGGTCTGGGGTGCTGGAACGGTGAAACTGGCCTGCGTATATTGTCCCAGAAACGGGGGAGTTGGGCTACAGGCGTAGGCAGTCGAGCTTCGCTCGACCGGACAGCCGAGGGCGGCTGCTCCCACATGGTGATTGTAAGTACCTGATTTATCAGCGGTTTTTGGCGAATTGCCAAAGCGCTAGGCTGCCAGCTGCCAGGGCCCACATGCCCAGTCCGGCTACCTTCATGGAGGCTCGGACTTCGGCTTCGCGCTGGCGGACCGCGGCGGATTCGGGGAAGGGATCTGAGGCTAACTGGGACTCTGGGCTGAGTGCCATCTGCAGCACTTCGGCCAAGTGGAGGGCATGACGTCCCGTGCCCTGGGCGATCTGCTCGCGGCAACTGAAGCCGTCGGCGATGATGAGCCAGTCGGGCGGAGCCTTTCGGACGGCCGGCAGAAGTTCAAGTTCGCCGATGGCGGCCGAGATCTCGTACTTGTCGTGTTCGAAGCCGAAGGAGCCGGCCATGCCGCAACATCCCGGCGCCGGGGACTGGAAATCGATGCCGAGGCGGCGCAGGAGCGATTCTTCGGCGCTCATCTTCATGATGGACTTGTGGTGGCAGTGGCCGTGCAGCAGCGCCTTGCGCTCGAAGCGCGGCAGCGGGGCGTTGCCGGAGTGGCGGTCGAGGAATTCGCTGAGAAGGAAGGTTTGGCGGGAGAGCGCCTGGGCGCGCTCGTCGTTGGGGAAGAGGTTGACCAGCTCATCGCGGAACACGGCGACGCAGCTGGGTTCCAGTCCTACGATTGGGATTCCGGCTTCGATTTCGGGCGAGAGTTCGTCGAGGATTTCTAGCAGCAGCGATTCGGCGCGGTCGAGCATGCCGAAGTCGTAGAGAGGGCGTCCGCAGCAGAGATTTGCCGGGGGGACGACGACGCGGAATCCGGCGGTCTCGAGGACTTCGACGGCGGCGCGGGCGGTTGCGGGCAGGAAGTAGTTGTTGAAGGTGTCGGCCCAGAGGAGAACGGGCGGGGCGTCAGGGGCTAAAGCCCGGTTCTCTTCTCGTCCTTGACGAGGCGCTGAAGCGCCGGTCTTCCACGTCACGCTCTTCCACCTTGTGCGACGGAACCAGGACTTGAAGGTTTCGGGGGCGAAGGCTGGGATGCTGCGCTGGGCTGGGATTCTCCCGACCATCTTGGCGATGTCACGGAGGAAGGGTAACTGCGTGGTCAGATTCACCAGGCCCGGGGCGGTCGACGCCAGGCGCGCCCAGAGATCGATGTTGCCGAAGGCATAGGCGCTCACCGGACGCACGCGACCTTCGTAGTAGTGCGAGAGGAACTCGGCCTTGTAGGTGGCTACGTCGACGCTCACCGGACAGTCGCTCTTGCATCCCTTGCAGGCCAGGCACAGGTCGAGGGAATGTTTGACTTCCTCGCTGCGCCAGCCGTCGCGGATCACCTCGCCCTGGGTCATCTCCCAGAGCAGGTGAGCGCGGCCGCGGGTGGAGTGCTCCTCTTCGCGGGTGGCGCGATAACTGGGGCACATCACGCCGCCCTCGTCGCGGCGGCATTTGCCAACGCCCACGCAGCGAAGACTTGCTTCGGACAGGCTGCCGTGATCGTGGGGGAAGTGGAAGTGAGTCTCTGGCTCCCACGGGGCATAGTTGGCCCCGAGGCGAAGATTCTCGTCGAGCTTGTACGCTTCAATCACCTTGCCGGGATTCATCTTCCAGTCCGGGTCCCAGGCGGACTTGAACTGGCGGAAGGCCTGCATCAGTTCGGGGCCGAACATTTTTGGGAGCAACTCGGCGCGGGCTTGTCCATCGCCGTGTTCGCCGGAGAGCGATCCGCCGTAGCTGACCACGAGGTCGGCGGCTTCTTCGACGAAGCGGCGGAAGTTGGCGATGCCGTCTTTCGAGCGCAGGTCGAAGTTCAACCGGGTGTGTACGCAGGCGTGGCCGAAGTGGCCGTAGAGCGAGCCTTTGTATCCGAAGTCGGCCATCATCTTGCGCAGGTCGCGAAGGTAGGCGCCGAGTTTCTCAGGAGCAACGGCAGCATCTTCCCAGCCTTCCCAATTCATCGGCTCGCCGGGCACGTGGGAAGTGACGCCGAGACTCGACTCGCGAACCTCCCACACGCGCTTGGCTTGTGCGCCGGAATAGAGGCGCGCGTGGGGAGGATTTGGGTTGCGGTTGAGTGCTTCGATCAGACCGCGAGCCTGGGATTCGGCTTCCTGCATCGTCGAGCCGCCGAACTCGACCAGCAGCCAGCCGTTGCCTTCGGGAAGAAGAGCGAGTCCTTCAGAGTTGATGCCTTTGTTGCGCGTGTAGCCGACGAGGAGGTCGTCGAAGCCTTCGAGACCGATGGGCTTGTGCGCCATGATGTCGGGGACGTGGTCGGCGCATTGATAAATGTCGGGATAGGCGAGGACGAGAAGGATTCGTTCCCTGGGACTCTCTACCAGGCGACACGTCGCTTCGAGGATGGTGACGCAGGTTCCCTCCGAGCCGACTAGTGCGCGGGCGACGTGGAAGCCGTTTTCGGGAAGGAGGTAGTTCAGGTTGTATCCGGAGACGCGGCGCGGAATGTTGGGGAATTTTTTCCGAATCAGATCGGCGTATTGATCGGCGATTTGTTTTAAGTAGTTGTAGATCTGATTGCGGCGTCCGGAATCACTGCGGCCCGATACTTCGGGGCCGCCTGAACAGCCGGGGGCGGCTGTTCCCACATGATCTCGAATGAAGTTCTCGCCGACTGTCAGGCGCACGCCGTCGTAGGTGACGACATCGAGTTGTTCGATGTTGTCGTCGGTTTTGCCGGCCATTACCGAATGGACGCCGCAGGAGTTGTTGCCGATCATGCCGCCCAGCGTGCAGCGGTCGTGCGTGGCGGGATCAGGGGCGAAAGTCAGGTGATGTTTTTCAGCGGCGTTGCGGAGGGTATCGAGCACGACCCCGGGTTGCACGCGGGCGATGCGGCGGGCGGGATCGATCTCGAGAATCTTCGCCATGTACTTGGAGAAATCGAGGACCACGGCAACGTTGCAGCACTGGCCGGCGAGGGAGGTGCCGCCGCCGCGGCAGAGCAGGGGCGCGCCAAATTCGCGACAAAGAGAAATGGCGGCGAGGACGTCGTCTGCGTCGCGGGGGAGAACTACGCCGATCGGGACCTGCCGGTAGTTGGAGCCGTCAGTCGCGTAAAGAGCGCGGCTGCCGTCGTCGAAGCGGACTTCGCCTTGCACGCGCTTACGGAGAGCTTCGGCCAGCCCCTCCGCATCGGTCGAGGGCGTCGGGACTGTAATGGAATCTGCGACTTGATCTGACATGGGGCCGATGCTTCTCAGTTGGAGGAGGCGGATTTCTTACTGACGTTGGTGATCTGGAATTTCGAGGTGTCGCCATTGGGCTCGATGTTGATGGTGACCATGTTCTTCTGGTCATTGGAGACAATGGTGCAGCGGTTCTGATCAGCCGTCGTTGCCATGGCGTTGGGGAACCTGGATTTGTAGAAAGCGCAAACTTTGTCGACCGAGTCATTGCTTTCGAAATTGGCGGTGATGGTGTGAATGCTTCCAAAAGTGGCGGAGGAGGCGCCATTTTTCTGAACCTCGGCTCCGGGATAAACATCGACGCCCAGATCCTTGGCTGCTCTTTCCGGATCCTGAGAGGTCTCGACATTGCCGAAAGGTGTTTCTACCTTGACGTTTTTGCCTTCCTGGCGCAGGTGAGCGCTCTTGGCGATGCGATAGCCAACGATGCCCACCGTGGCTACGCCGAGAACTCCGATGCCGACGATCACCGCGACAACGATCAGGATGATTTTGAGAGCACTGCTGCCTCCGGTCGGAGCTGGGGCAACTGGCGTTGCAGCGGGAGTGGTCGGTCCTGAGGATACGACGGCACCGCATTTATTGCAGAACTTTGTTCCTGGGCTCAGAGTTGCGCCGCATGAATTGCAGAATGCCATAAATCACCTCCAAACCTCGTGGTGATGAATCGACGGCGCGAGTATACCGCAGATCGGGGCTCGAGCGGCGAGCCCGGCGAGAATCCCCCACTTCTCGCGCAAATAGCGCGCGAGAAATGGGGCACCCTATGCTCCGATGCGAATTACAAGGCCCAGCGGCCGAGCTGTGCTCGGCGGACAGCCGGGGGCAGCTGTCCCTACGTACATCTTGCTCAGGATTCGGCCTAGCTCCACCCGCGCGTGCCGTAATCGGCCATGGAGAGCGCGAGAAGGATAAACAGAAAGAATATGGTCGAGATAACCACCAGCTTGAGCAGTTTGTCGCTCGCGCCCTTCAAGTGCATGAAGAAAAGCGCGACCAGAAGAGCTTTGATGGTGGCGATGGTGAGGGCGACGGCGGCGTTGAAGACTCCAAGGTCGATCTTGGCGGCCTCATAGGTGAGGAACGTGCCGACCAGGAGTGCGGCCCAGACGCTGAAGTAAGTCTTAAGAGGCGAATGCTTCGCATGGTTCGATGTTGAATGGTCAGCCATGAATAACCTCAAGGGCAAACGGTCTCTACAGTTGCGTTCACAGAGTTATTACGGTTAAGCTCCGCGCGAGATCCCTCGCCCTGCTGGTAAAAGCGCTGGTTTCGGGATGACGCCTTTTCGAATTTGCGCTAGTCCGTCTCCCAAATACCGGCCTGCTGCAACCAACCTTACGGATGCCGGTCGATCAGATACAACAACGGAAATAGGTAAATCCACACGATGTCGACGAAGTGCCAGTAGAGGCCGCCGATCTCGAGTGGGGTGTAATACTCCGGCGTAAAGCGTCCCCTCCATGCCATCCACAAAAGCCAGGTGAAAATGCCCAGGCCGACAACCATGTGCAGGGCGTGCAGTCCGGTCATGACGAAGTAGAGGGCAAAGAAAATCTCGGCGTGCTGCGGGTTTGCGTGTTGATCGGGATGGCCGGGGATAGGCACGTGCTCAAAGCTGAAGGACGCGCCGGGAATGTGATGCTCGACGAACTTGTCGTAATACTCAACACCTTTGATGCCGAGGAAGGCGAGGCCGAAGAGCATGGTCAGCACGAGCATGGCGATGAGGAGGACGCGGCGCGAGGTCTGCGCGGCCCAGATAGCGAGCACCACGGTCAAGCTGCTGCAGATGAGGACGGCGGTGTTGGTGCCGCCAAGGGCGGCGTCGATGGACTTGCTGGCGGCGCCGAAATCCCCGAAATACTTGAGACGGTAGATCAGGTAGGCGCAGAACAGGCCGCCGAAGAACATGACTTCGGTGGCCAGGAAGATCCACATGCCGAGGCTGGCAGCGTCGCGCTGTTGCTGCGGTTCGGCGAAATGATGCAGCAGGGCCGGGTTGTGAGTTTCGCCGTCAACGGCGATGGCTTGGCTATCCGACAACGGGGACCTCCTGCTTGTGCTCCGCGTCTATCTCGTCATAGTTGTAAGCTTCCCAAGTCACAACGGGCTCTTCTTCGAAGTTGTAGGTCGTCGGCGGAGACGCTGTCTTCCACTCCAGGCCGGCGGCGTTCCATGGATTGTCAGGGGCTGGCTTGCCGTAACGCATCGACCACAGGAAATAGATCATGGGCAACAGATACCCAACGCCTAGGACTGTCGCGCCGGCGGTGGAGAGCACGTTCAGCACCTGAAACTCCGGCGGGTACTGGTAATAGCGCCGCGGCATGCCTACGTAGCCCAGGATGAACTGGGGGAAGAACGTCAGGTTGAAACCGATGAAGACGATCAAGGCAGCAAGCCGGGCCCAGCCTTCGGGGTAGAGCTTGCCGGAAATTTTTGGCCACCAGAAATGCATTCCGCCGAGATAGCCCATGACCGCGCCACCGACCATGATGTAGTGGAAGTGGGCGATGACGAAATAAGTATCGTGGACGTGCATGTCGACGCCGAGGCAGGCGAGGAAGAGACCGGTCAATCCGCCGATGGTGAACAGGCCCAGAAAGCCGAAGGCGTAGAGCATGGGCGCGTCGTAGCGGATCGAGCCCTTGTAGAGAGTCGCGGTCCAGTTAAAGACTTTGACGGCGGAGGGAACGGCCACCGCATAACTCAGCAACGAGAAGACCAGTGCGGCGTAGACCGAGATGCCGGCGACGAACATGTGGTGTGCCCAGACCAGGAAGCCGAAAACTGCGATGGCGATCGACGACAACGCAACGAAGCCGTAACCAAAGATGCGCTTGCGCGCGAAGCAGGCGATGATCTCGCTGATAATGCCCATCGACGGGAGAATCATGATGTACACGGCGGGATGAGAGTAGAACCAGAACAAATGCTGAAACAAGAGCGGATCGCCGCCGAGTTTGGGGTCGAAGATGCCGAGATGCAACGCGCGTTCTGCGACAACGAGCACGAGAGTGATGGCAATGACCGGCGTTCCCAGAATCTGAATGATGCTGGTGGCGTAGTGCGCCCAGATAAACAAGGGCAGGCGCGACCAGGTCATGCCTGGTGCGCGCATGCGGTGGATGGTCACGATGAAATTCAGGCCGGTGAGGATGGAAGAGAATCCGACGACGAAGATGGCGAGTCCGGCCTCGATCACCTTGGTGTTGCTGAAAGCCGTGCTGAAGGGCACGTAGAAGGTCCAGCCGGTGTCGACGCCTCCGGTGAGCATGCAGTGCAGCATCATGACGCCGCCGATGATGTAGAGATACCAGCTGAGCAGGTTGATGCGGGGGAAGGCGAGATCCTTCGCGCCGATCATCATGGGCACGAGGAAGTTTCCGAGCACGGCGGGAATCGACGGGATGAGGAAAAAGAAGACCATCACCTGGCCGTGCTGGGTAAAAAGTTTGTTATAGGTGTCGGCCTGGACCAGGTCGCCGGCGGGCGTGAGCAGTTCGAGACGGATCAGCAGGGCGAAGAAGCCGCCGATGAAAAAGAAGAACGTAATCGAGATCAGATAGAGAAGCGCGATGCGCTTGTGGTCCGTGGTCAAGAGCCACGAGCTGACGCCGTAGTGTTTGTTCAGGTAATTCTCGCGCTCTACGGTCGGAACTGTTGTGGTAGCCATAGCCATACTTATTGCACCTGACTTCCTGCGGACTGGGCTGGTTCGGACGCGTCTTGCGGCGCATCTTTTTGGGGCACTTCTTTCGGCGCGTCTTGCGGCACGACGACAGCGGCCGTCTTAGTCGCACCGGCAGCGGCTCCCGGCTGCGCCAGCGACTTCACATAAGCGACCAGCGCGTTTACTTGTTCTTCACTTACCAATCCCTGAAACGTGGGCATAAGGGGCTGGAATCCCTTGACGCGTCTGGCGCCGGGATCGAGGATGCACTCGCGGATGTAATTCTCATCGGCCATCACGGTGCGCCCGTCCTCGAGCTGAACCGGCTTGCCAAAGACTCCGTGCAAGTTCGGACCGCGGCCCTGGGCGTCGCTGCGATGGCAGGTGACGCAGCCGAGTTCGGCGAAGATTTTTTCTCCGGCGGCGGAGAGGGGGCCGGTAGTGCCGCCGCTCATCCACGCTTCGTACTGCGCGGGCTCCTGCACGATGATGGAGCCGATCATGCCGGAGTGCTGCGTGCCACAATATTGGGTGCAGAAAAGATGATAAGTGCCGGGCTTGGTGGCGCGGAACCAGGCCACGGTGTAGCGGCCGGGGACCACATCCTGTTTCATGCGGAACGCGGGCACGAAGAAGCTGTGGATCACGTCCTGAGACGTCATGATCAGCTTCACGTCGCGGCCGACGGGGACGTGCAGTTCGTTGATCTCGCGCTGGCCTTCGGCGTGTTCGAGCTTCCACATCCATTGTTTTGCGACGACGTAGACTTCGGTCGAGTCGCGGGGTGGCGTGCGGCCTTTGAAGTAGACGACGGCTCCCCAAAAGAAGATCGCGAGAAACACGCCCAGCGGGATGACGGACCAGGTCAACTCCAGCGGAATGGAACCCTCGATCTGCTCGGCGGGAACCCCTTGCTGGCGGCGGTAGCGGGCAGCGAAGTAGATGACGGCGGTGAAGATGAGCAGCGTCATCAACCCGGACACGATGAGCAGGAAGATGTAGAGGGCATCGACGTTGCCCGCCGCAGTGGAGGCCCGATCCGGCCATAATGGAAAATTATCGAACATAGCTTACTTACTTGACTCGGTCTTTACGAAGTGCACTTGGTACCCTTTTCAGGTGTAGCGTTAACCAAACCACATTGTCATCCCGAGCGAAGCGAGGGATCTAGGTCCTGGTCGCGCCACCGGTATTGCCGCCGCCAGTAAATACCTGGATCCCTCGTTGCGCTCGGGATGACAGATCGCGGCGCTTCGCAGCGGCTGAAGCAGGACTGGGCCTACGGCCCTCACGGCATCGCTAAAGCGATGCCCTGATACGAATCGCGAGTTTCTCAGCAAGCTGCTAGCTCCTTGTCGCGTGGGTGTGATTCCAGTTTCTTCGCGGCGCGACTTTTTCCAGACGGAACAGAATCAGCAGCAGGGCGCCGAGAAACACGATGGTGACTCCCGCGCCCAGCCGCAAAATGTTGTTCACGACAGCGCCGTATTTTCCGGTCGCCGGATCGTAGTGATAGCAGTAGAGCAGCACCTGATCGACGGCGTTGCCGATCTTGCCCTCGGAGGCCTCGACCAATCCCATGCGCAGATCTTTCGGCGGGAAATCCACACCGTAAAAGTAGCGTGAGATGCGCCCTTGCGGGGTCAGCACCATGATGGCGGTGACGTGCGCGTACTGATTGATCTTGGGATCGTACTGATACTGAAAGCCTACGGCCTTGGTGAGTGCGTTGATCGACTCCGGCGGCCCGGTCAGGAAATGCCAGTCCGATGCGGCGCCGGGACGGCCGTAGCGCGCTAGATAGTCTTTCTTCTTTGCAGCGGCGATTTCCGGAGTCTCCTGCGGATTGAAGCTGACGGTGACAACTTCGAATTCTTTGCCCACGTCGAACTTCACCATCTTCATAGCGCCAGTCAGACCGGCGAGCGCTTCTCCGCAGAGCATGGTGCAGTTGTAGTAGACCAGGTTGAGGATCAGAGGCTTTTTGCCGAAGTAATCGCCGAGTTGGACGGTGCGGCCGGCATCGTCGACGAAGGTGAGATCGGGAGGCACCTGGGCGTCGAGATGCTGTTCGATGCCAACGTTCTCCAGATACGGAGGACGGACGCTCGCCGGCGGGGACATGATGCCTTTCGACATCCCCTGGCCCCAGGCGATCGTGGTTAGGAGCGCGAGCGGCAGGAACTGGCTCAGCTTGATTCTTAGTCCGCGCGACATTCTTTGCTGGGAGATCCTTCCCTCCGCCTGAAAAACGGCTGCGGTCAGGATGACGCCCTTGTAGAAATGGCGACTCCACTTCCAAATTGAGTCACTGCCGAAGATGCACGCGGAAATCGAATTGTGATTCTGACTGCTCACTGATTGGCTTCCTTTGTCTTACCTTTGTCGGGACTCTTGGTCGCTGCTTCTCCGTTTTGGGAACGCACCGGGAGGCCGCGCTCGGCGATCAGGTCCATGGCGCGATCGATCGGGATGCGGACGGTTCCGGCATTCTGGTCGATGTAGTCATACGTGCTCAGAGTGTTCTCCTCGGCTAGCCGGATCTTGTCGAGCTGGTTGCGCTCATTGACTTCCAACTGCGGCGCCGGGAAGTTTTCCTTCAGATACTTCTCATAGTCGCCGGTGTATTCCTTCGGGATATGGCGGGTGTCCGCCGGGGCATTCGCGACCAACGGACTTACCGGCGTTTGCTGGGTCTCGTTCTGTTTGTCGAGATAGGAAAACAGGCCGGTGACGATGAAATGAACGATCAGGCCGGCGAAGGCGAGGCCTGCCAGAAAATACAGCACTCCAGCGACGCGGATGTCGCGGCGCTCGAAGCCGCCGTGGGCCGAGTCCGCGGGTTTGGTCTCGTCAGTCATTCTTTCTCATGCGCCCCCGTGATGGTGGACTGGCTCCAGAACTTCTCCCACTGACGGATCGTAGGCGGGCAGCAGGGGCAGCGCGCCCAGGTTGCGGAAGAAGTAGGCAAGCCACAGACCGCCGATGGCGACGGGCACGACGACGTCTGCCACCGTCACTTTAAAGGTGTGCGAAAAATTCGGTTCGATAATCCAGAACATGTCCACAAAGCGCATCAGGATTAGCCCCGTCGCCAGCCAGACCAGCCGGTGAATGTCGCGCTTGAGCGGGCGCGAGAGCAAGATCGTAAACGGTACGGCGAAATGGAAGATCACGATGATCAGGCCGACATATCCCCAACCGCCGTTCAAGCGCCGCATATAGTACGTAATCTCTGTTGGCAGGTTGCCGGCCCAGATGATGAGCCACTGCGAAAAATTGAAGTACGCCCAGACCATGATGAAGGTCAGCATCCACTTGCCATGGTCGTGGACGAAGTCGGGCTTCAACATCTCTGACATGGGCTTGTAGTTGAAGAGAATGCGTTCGACTACCACCGCGAAGCACATGGCCGTCAGGACTTCGCCGATCAGGATGACCAGGCCGAAGATGGTGGAAATCCAGCTGGGGTCGAGCGACATGACCCAGTCGATGGCGGCGAAGGAGATGGTGAATCCATAGAGGATGAGGCCGGGGCCGGCGACTACCTTGAAGCGTTCGGTGTTGTCCGGGGCGCCCGCGTGATCGGTTTGCTTCGACCACTTCGACAGCAGGAACGAGAGCAGATTCCAGATGGCGAAGTAGAAGACGGCGCGGAGAATGAATCCGCGCGGGGTGAGATACGTTTTGGTGATGTCTTCCAGGTGCTCGCGCAGATGTTTGTCAGTGACCTCGCGAAGAGGCCGCGCCCAGATGTAGAGATGCTTCATCCCCAGAATTACTGGGATGAACAGGACCGCGAGCAACGGCACCGTGCGCATGGCGGCGCCAAGGATGCGGCGGATCACCATGCCCCAGCCGCCGCCGGTCAGGTGACGGATCATCAGGATCGCCATTGATCCCAGAGCGACGCCCAGCCAGCACATGAAGCCGAGCAGGTAGGCGCGAAAGAACTCCTCCCGTCCATTCGTAGAAATGAAAGCGCTGACGACGGCGATCACCGTGAAGACAACGCCAACAACGAGCGATCGCTGGGAAATCTTCTTCACCACCGGCGGGGCCGTCAGATCGAGTTGGGTTGCGGTCAGCGCCGTCATTTCTGGTCTTCCTTAGTGTTTTCTGATTTTGGCGCGGGCGCCGGCACGGGCAACGTCGCTCCTGATCCGGGCTCGCGAAACTTCGGCGGTTCCGAGGGAATCTTCTGGCCTTCGGGCACATCAGCCATGGTGGCGTTCTGGCTCAACTGCAACGCACGAATGTAGGCCACGATGGTCCAGCGGTCCTTGGCCGGAATCTGCGAGGCGTATTCGGGCATGATGCCGAAGCCTTCGGTGATGACGTCGTAGATGTATCCGACGGGCACCTTCTGCAGGCGGGCAATGTGGAACGATGGCGGCTTGCGGGCAAAACCGCGCGAGGGCACGAAGCCGTTGCCGTCTCCTACACGAGAGTGGCAGGGGGCGCAGAAGATGTTGTAGCGCTCGCGGCCTCGCGCCAGAATTTCTTTGGTCACCGGGAAAGGCATTACGTCCCCGGGGTTGTTGCCGATCTTGCCGGTGTAGAAATAGGTGTCTTCAAGCAATTGGCCTCGGGCTATCGTGCCTTCGACCGGTGGACGGGCGGAGCGCTGGTCGGAGAAGAAGTCACTGCGGGAGAGCGGATTCTGGCGGGGCTGCACGTGCATGTCGATGCGGCAGGCGGTGGACATCGCGACCAACAGTAGTAGCGCTGCAAAGAAAACCGCCGTCGAGCTGCGCTCGACTGGACGGGCGTAGGCGCCCGTCCCCACATGGACATTGCCACTACCTAAATTTGCTTTGCGGAGGGGCGGCATCAGCTGGGCACCTCCGAGATTGAGCGGGGGGCTAGACCTGCAAGGAACTGGCGCGTGGCTGCGGGATCGTACTTCTTGTCGGACGAGAACACGATCAGGAAGAAGCGATCTTTTGAGGCGGATGAGAAACGCGGCACGTTGAATACCGGGTGGTAGGGCATGGGCAGCCCGTTCAGGGCCAACATGCCGAGCACTGCCGAGATGCCGGCAAACAGAATCGTCATTTCGAACGTGATGACGATGAAGGCAGGCCAAGAATGGTACGGCTTGCCACCGATGTTCAGCGGGTAATCTACGGCCGACATCCAGTACTGCATCAAGTAGCCGGACAGGCCCCCGATGATGCCGCCGATCAGAACCACCAGCGGAACTTCGTCGCGGTGGAAACCGATTTCTTCCGCCAGACCTTCGATGGGGAACGGGCTGTAGGCGTCGATCTTGTTGTAGCCCGCCTGGTGCGTGGCGTGGGCCGCATCGATCAGCGCCTGAGCCGAGTCGAACTCCGCCATGATGCCGTAGATGGGATCGCGCTTCGCCATTACTCTTTCACCTCCGCTTCGGGCAGAAGAGTGCGCATCTCAAAGATGGAGATCGCGGGCAGCACGCGCAGGAACAGGAACATGAGCGCGAGGAACATGCCGATGGTGCCGATGTAGGTCATCCAGTCCCAGCGGGTGGGGTAGTACATGCCCCAGGACGAAGTCAGGAAGTCGCGGTGCAGACTCATGACGACGATAACAAAGCGCTCCAGCCACATGCCGACCAGAATCACGCCGGAGATAAAGAAGAGCGCGACTGGACTGCTGCGCAGCTTGCGGATCCACAGAACCTGCGGGATGAAGATATTGCAGACCAGCAGCATCCAGTACGGTCCGGCATAGGGGCCGTGCAGGCGGTTCCATAGGGTGAAGGCGTCGTAACGATCGCCGCCGTACCAGCCCATGAAGGCTTCGATTCCGTAGCCGTAGGCGACGATAAGGCCGGTGGCCAGCATGACTTTCGCCGAGTTCTGCAGGTGGCGTTCGGTGATGAAATCTTCGAGGCCATAGATCTTGCGAATTGGGATGGCCAGCATCAACACCATGGCGAAGCCGGAGTAGATAGCGCCAGCGACGAAATAAGGGGGGAAAATCGTCGTGTGCCATCCGGGGACGATGCCGACGGCGAAGTCGAAACTCACGACCGTATGAACTGAGAGCACCAAGGGCGTGGCCAGGCCCGCGAGCAGCAGGTATGCGGTTTCGTAGCGATGCCAGTGACGGGCAGATCCGCGCCAGCCGAACGAGAGCATGCCGTAGACAATTCTCAGCGCGGGATTTTCGGTGCGGTCGCGCAAAGTCGCCAGGTCAGGGATAAGGCCGATGAACCAGAACAATGCAGAGATTGTGGCGTAGGTGGAGACGGCGAAGACGTCCCAGATGAGCGGGCTGCGGAATTGCGGCCAGACGCTCATGGTGTTGGGATAGGGAAAGAGCCAGTAGGCGAGCCACGGACGGCCGACGTGAATGGCGGGAAAAATTCCGGCGCAGGCAACGGCGAACAGCGTCATGGCCTCGGCGAAACGGTTGATCGAATTGCGCCATGACTGGCGCAGCAGAAGGAGGATGGCGGAGATCAGGGTGCCGGCGTGGCCGATGCCGATCCACCAAACGAAGTTGACGATGGCGAAGCCCCAGCCGATGGGGATGGTCACGCCCCAGATGCCTATGCCTTTCAGGAATAGGTAGCCGACGGCGAACAGCAGCATCATCGTGAGCATGAACGCGATGCCGAAACCGACGAACCATCCGTTGGAAGCGGGACGGGTCAGCACGATGGCGCTGATTTTTTCCGTGACCGTGCCGAAGGTGTGGCCCGGTTCGATGACCGGGGCGCGGTCGGCGTCGATCGTCGATTTGTATGGCTCGTTCATGTCAGCTTCTAGCTTCTAGCTCCTAGCTTCTAGCTTTTCTCTTCCAACTCGGGGTTTGGATTGCGAACTTCTGCCAAGTATGTCGTGCGCGGGCGGGTGTTAAGCTCGCCCAGCAGGCTGTAGTTGCGCGCCTGCGCTTTCAGCTTCGAAACTTTGCTGTTGGGATCGTTGATGTTGCCGAAGACGATTGCGCCCGCTGGGCACGACTGCTGGCAGGCGGTCTGGAGTTCGGTGTCGTTGATCTTGCGGTCGTCGCGTTCGGCGTCGATGCGGTGCTCGTTGATGCGCTGCACGCAGTAGGTGCACTTTTCCATGACGCCGCGGCTGCGAACACTGACGTCGGGGTTGCGCATCATCTTGTATTGCGGCGTGTCCCAGTCCTGGAACAAGAAGAAGTTGAAGCGACGCACTTTATAAGGACAGTTGTTCGAGCAATAGCGCGTGCCCACGCAGCGGTTGTAGACCATATCGTTCAGGCCCTCGGTGGTGTGGTTTGTTGCGCCGACAGGGCAAACCACTTCGCAGGGCGCGTTCTCGCATTGCATGCACGGCACGGGCTGGAAGAATGCCTTGGGATTGTCGCGGTCGCCCTGGTAATAGGCGTCGACGCGAATCCAGTGCATGTGGCGACCGATGACGGTTTGCTCTTTGCCGACGACGGCAATGTTGTTCTCCGACTGGCAGGCGAGCATGCAGTTGTTGCAACCCACGCAGGAGTTCAGGTCAATCGCCATGCCCCAGGCGTAGTCTTCATGGTCATAGGGGTAGGGCGTGTAGAGCGTGAGTTCTTTTGGCGTCTCTTCTTCCTTCGCGAAAGTGGGCTCTTTGCGATATTCCTCGAGCGTGGTTTCGCGCACCAGCGGGCGATGGCCACCGTTGGGCGTGTCCATCGACTGCATGCCCTGAGTGGAGGCAAGCTTGTAGGTTTCGCCGGTCTTGCGGATTTGCAGGCCGGTGGCGAGCCACGGCGCGGCAGTGGTGCGCAGCGCGTAAGCATTGAAACCCTGCGCGGTGCCGACGCGGCCGGCGCGCGTCCGTCCGTAGCCGAGCGTGATGGTGACGGAGTTGTCGGGGTGGCCGGCCTGAATCCAGACTGGACCTTTGACCTTGTTGCCGTTGAGTTCTAGCTCGACGACGTCTTCCGTTTTGATGCCCTGCTCCTGCGCCATTTTGGGGCCGATGAGGATGGCGTTGTCCCAGGTGAGCTTGGTCATCGGCTTGGGCAGTTCCTGCAGCCAGCCGTTGTTGGAGAATTGACCGTCGTAGATGGTGGGGTCGCGGCGGATATTGAGCTCGATGGTTTTTGCGTCCGAGTGCGTCTTGGAGACGATGGCTCCGGACTTTACACTTACTGATTTTGGAGTGAATGTCGTTCCCTCGATCCATCCGTCATGCAGCGACTTGCGCCAGAATTGCTCGAAGTCAGCGCCCGAGTGCTGCTTCTGCCAGCAGGCGCGGACAAGATCGTATCCGGTTACGTCAGCCTGTCCGGAGAGCAAGGCGACAAATTCTAGAGCACTCTTCCCGTTGTAGAGGGGAGCGATCAGCGGCTGGATGATGCTGATGGTGCCGTCGTAGGCGCGGGCATCGCCCCAAGCCTCGAGTTCATGGGCTTCGCTGACGTGCCACTGGCAAAGCTCGGCGGTTTCGTTCTGATAGAGGCCGTGGTGGACGCGCAGAGGAATCTTGGTGTTCTTGAGGGCGTCAGCGAAGTTGAGATCGGCGGGCGCATCGTAGGCGGGATTGCCCCCGAGAATGACGAGCAGATCCACTTTGCCGCCGCGCATGTCGGCGACGAGGTCTTTGATCGACTCGGTGTGGTTAACCGGATTCGCGTCGACCGGGTCGGTGTAGAAAACGGTCTTGCCGACATTGCCGAGTTTGGCGTTCATGGCGTGAGCCAAAGCGTGGACGGCGGGAGGCTGGTGATCGCCGGCAACAATCACGCTGGAGCCCTGGTGATTGAAGACGTCCAAGTAGATTCCGAGAGCTTGCCTTTTCTCTCTTTGTTCGGAGCTCTCTCCCGAGCCGATGTCAAAACAGGAGCCGCCCTCACCTCGTGGATGTTCACACGGATGAAGAATCGGGCCTGCCAGCAGAGTCGCAAAACTAGCGACCGCGCTCGCACACATCGGAATTCGATGATCTGCCTTCGCGCCAGTTGAAGTCGGCGTGGACTCGATCGCGTAGAGGCGGTTCATGGGTGCGTCGGGATTCCGACGAGCGGCGAAATCGCGGATGTAGGGGACGTTGCCGGGGAATCCGGCGTAGAGGAAGTCGGCGTCGAGGGAGACGATTACGTCGGCCTTCGAGAGATCGTAGCGGGTCTCGACTGGTTGTCCGAAGGCCATCTTGGCGCCTTCAAGGGCGTTGTCGCGGTTGACCGGTTCGTAGACGTGCCACTTGGCCTGCGGATAAATCTTCTGGAAATTGCGCAGTTGGTCGGCCAGCGTGGTTGAAGAAATCGTCGAAGTGAGAATGCGGATGCCCGCACCTTGGAGGGCTTTTTGCGCGCTGAGCGGACCGCGGACCGCGCTGAGGAACGCTTGCCACGAGCGCACATCGCCCATCGACGTGACCGTCTGCGAGCGATCGGGGTCGTAGAGGCCGAGGATCGAAGCTTGCGTGAAGATGTCGGTGCCGCCCTGCGAGGCAGGGTGGAGGTCGTTGCCTTCGATCTTGGTCGGGCGACCCAAATGGCTCTCCACTAAAACCGGACTGGCGTATCCGCCAAGAGTTACTGCCGTCGCGTAGTACATGGGGCGGCCGGGGACGACATTTTCCGGCTGGCGGACGTAGGGGACGATGGGCTCGAGCGGCAGGCGGACGCAGCCGGTCATACCGGCCAGACCTAGCGATGCTCCCATGACCTTGAGAAATCCGCGGCGGGAGACCGAGTCGACCCATTCGGAGGCGCCTTTGGGGAATTCGCGGTGCAGGGCCTCCTGGAAGGCTTCGCTGCCGGCTAGCTCTTCGAGGCTGCGCCAGTATTCGGGGCCAGTTTTTTCGGCGGCGTCGTGGGCCGTGGCCGCGTCGATTTTGTCGCGGACCCCTTTTAGGTCTAGTTTTTTGCCGGGGCAAATGTCTTCGCGCTTGCCGCCGCGATTTTTGTCGTTGTTCGTCATTCTCTCGTTAAAGCGTTCCGTCGTCCCTACCGGACTTTTTACTCTTCTTGTGGTTCTGCCCGGCGCTTACGTGCCGGGCGGACTGGTTTTTGCCGCTACTGGAGTATTTCTCGCTTACGAACTCATCTGTGGCACGTGCTGCGCATGTGGTCGCATTACGAATTCATCTGTGGCACGTGCTGCATGTCGTAATGTCTTTCACGCTGCGGACCTTGTACTTCCTTGCCAAATCTGTGCCCAGGTCGATCTGGTCGGTGTAGCTGTGTCCATCGACCACCACGGGATTCGCACCTGTGGGCTGCTGGTATCGCATGTTGAATACCTGGTCGCGCGGGCGAAGATTCTTTTCTGGGGCGCGATGGCAACCCAGGCACCACTCCATCTGCAGGCTCTCCTGCTGGTACATCAGTGGCATTTGGTCGACGGGTCCGTGGCAGGTGTTGCAGCCGACTCCCTTATTGATATGAATGCTGTGATTGAAGTAGACGAAGTCGGGAAGCTGGTTGACCCGCGTCCACTGCAGCGATTCGCCGGAGCGGTAGCTGGCGCGCACGGGCTCGAGCAGCTGCGCGTTGGTCCAGATTTGCGAGTGGCAGTTCATGCACGTTTTCGTCGGGGGAATGCCGGCGAAACTCGAAGTTTCGACCGAGGTATGGCAGTAGCGGCAGTCGATGCCAAGTCCGGTGACGTGGTGCTGGTGGCTGAAGGGCACTGGTTGCGGTTTGCGGACACCGGCATAGGTAATGTAGGGCGAGCGCTGGACTTCCATCGCCACCCAGGACAGCGCGGCAATTACAAACACCGCGCCGAAAATTGTGGCCCGGGACAGAGTATTCGTACTGCGATGAAAAATCTGCGCCATTCTCGTACGTGAGATCTGGTTGATGAGCCCCGGCGGATCGTCCGCTCTTATTGGTGATGTTTGTTCCGTTCAGTAATGGTGAAAAAGAAAGCCACCCCACTGGCTTTCCTAGTTGGTTGTGAAACTGGAGATTATAAATAGTTGGCAGATTTTTGTCGCGCTTTTTGGAATTCACAAAAGAAAAAGGATTCGAACGGGGCGATCGGGAAGAATGTTGAATTTCTCAACCTGAGATCGCTCGACCTGCGGCCCGCTCGGGTCTCAGCGCAGGTTCATCACGAGCAGTTTGGGTTCGGTCATCTCTTCGATGGCATAGCGCAGGCCCTCGCGGCCGAGACCGGAATCTTTCACGCCGCCGTAGGGCATGTGATCGACGCGGAACGAGGGGACGTCTCCGGCGATGACGCCGCCGACCTCGAGTTCATCGTAGGCCTGAAACAGCAGCTTCACATCGCGCGTGAAAATTCCGGCCTGCATGCCGTAGGCCGAGTTGTTAACCATGCGCAAGGCCTGGTCGAAATCCTTGTAGGGCTCGACGGTCACCACGGGGCCGAAAACTTCCTGGCTATTTACTTTCATGTCAGGCCTGGTGCCGGTGAGCACGGTGGGTTCGACTATAAGACCCTTCCGGTTGCCACCGCAGAGCAGGCGGGCTCCGGCGCGAACGGCTTCATCGATCCAGACGGCGGTGCGGACCGCGTCACTCTCGCGGATCAAGGGGCCGACGTCGGTCGAATCGTCGAGCGGGTCGCCAACCTTCAGTTTCTTCACGCCCTCGATGAGGAGATCGGCGAACTTTCCGTAGACCGAATGTTCCACCAAAATGCGCTGCACGGAAATGCACGTCTGACCGGCATAAGCGAAGCCTCCGGTGAGGCAGCGGTCGGCCGCATAAGACAGGTCGGCGTCACTGTGGACGATGACGGCCGCGTTTCCGCCCAACTCCAGGACGACTTTCTTTTTGCCGGCGCGGCGCTTGATGTCCCAGCCGACGGGCACGCTGCCGGTGAAGCTGATGAGCTTGATGCGGTCGTCAGTGACAAGGAGGCCGGCGTCTTCGTTGGACAGGGGAAGAACGTTGAGACCGCCATCGGGCCAGCCGGCTTGCTGGACGCACTCGGCCAGAAGCAGGGAGCAGAGCGGGGTTTGCGGTGCGGGCTTCAAGACCATGGGGCAGCCGGCGGCGATCGCCGGGGCGACCTTGTGCGCCACCAGGTTGATGGGAAAGTTGAACGGGGTAATGCCGGCGATGGGGCCGAGCGGGAAGCGGCGCACGATGCCCCAGCGTCCCGCGGTAAATTCCTGCCAGTCGAGAGGAAGATACTCGCCATAAATGCGCGTGCTCTCTTCGGCGGCCACGTTGAAGGTGAAGATGGCGCGTTCGACTTCGATGCGCGCGCCCTTGATGGGCTTGCCGGCTTCCTGGGCCAGGGTACGCGAGAATTCTTCTTTGCGTTCGGCGATCGAGGCGGAGATGCGGCGCAGAACACGCTGGCGTTCGAAGGCGGGAAGGCGGCGCGTGGTACCAAAGGCCTTGACCGCGGCGGCGATGGCGGCTTCGGCGTGTTCCCGGCGTCCTTGCACGACGCGGGCGATCAGGGTGCCGTCATACGGCGAGCGAATCTCGACGACGTCACCATCTTCCCCCCACCTGCCGTCCACGAAGAAACCGTGCATCGCAACCGGCGCGATCGTCATCTCTGCCATGATTTTTTTTGGCCCCCAATAAAACGACTGCGATGATTATAGGACTTTTGGATCCCGGGCACGGACTGAAACGGTTTAATCACAAACCGTTTGAGATTGGGCAGGCCGAGACGTTCGAAGCAACGTCTCTACGGAGAGAGCCTTTACAATGGGTTCGCTTCGCAATGACTCCTTTCAATTCAATTTCTGAACTGGCCCAGGGTTTGCGGCGAAGAGACGTTTCTCCGGTTGAGATTACCCGCGCTCGCCTGGAGCGGATCGAGCGGCTGAATCCTGCGCTGAACGCGTTCGTCACGGTCACTCCTGAGTCGGCGCTCGCTGAGGCACGGACGGCGGAAGCTGAGATCGGGCGCGGGGAATGGCGCGGGCCGCTGCACGGCATACCGGTGGCGTTGAAGGATCTCATCGACACGGCGAATGTGCGTACCACGGCGGGCAGCGCTGTCCACAAGGATCGGGTTCCGGAGCGCGATGCGGAGGTGGTCCGCAGGTTACGGCAGGCGGGCGCTGTGATTGTGGGGAAGAACAATTTGCACGAGTTTGCCTACGGCGGGAGTTCGCTGGTTAGCTTCTTCGGCGAGGTGCACAATCCGTGGGACGTGGGCCGAATTGCCGGGGGATCGTCGGGAGGATCGGCTGCCGCCGTCGTTGCCGGACTCGCGTGCGCCGCCATTGGGACGGATACGGCGGGTTCGATTCGCGAGCCGGCTGTCTTGAGCGGGTGCGTAGGACTTAAGCCGACTTATGGACGCGTTTCGAGCCGGGGAGTGATTCCGCTCTCGACGTCGCTCGATCACGTAGGCCCGATGGCGTCAACCGTTGCCGACGCGGCCATCGTGCTGCAGACGATCGCGGGATACGATGCCGCCGATACCACTTCGTTCGATCGTCCGGTCGCGGACTACGCCGGTGCCTTACGGGAGGACGCGAGGGATCTGCGCGTGGGTGTGGCCCGTGACTATTTCTTCGATGATCTTGATCCGGAAGTGGCGGCGGCGCTGGAATATGCATTGCGCGGAATCGCAACTTTGGTCGCGGAGATGAAAGAGGTGCGGCTGGAGGTTCCCACGGACCGCACTCTGCAAGCCGCCGAGGCGTATGCGTATCACGCGGCGAACCTGGCTGCGAGCCCGGACTTGTATCAGCCGGAGACGGTGCGGCGTATTCGATCGGGAGAGAAAGTCACAGCCGCTGAATACATCGAACGGCGGCGCGCGTTGGAGGCGGCCCGACGCAGCATCGGGGCGGTGTTTGATGGCGTGGATGTGCTGGTGACGCCGACCACGCCACTGCCGGCCCCGTCAATTGCGGATTTGAAGGCGAATCCGGATGCGCTTCGTCCGGCAGAACTGAAACTGCTGCGCAATACGCGGCCGTTTAATGTGTGGGGATTGCCAGCAATCTCGGTTCCTTGCGGCTTCACGCAAGGCGGGCTGCCGATTGGCTTGCAGATAGCGGGCCCGCACTGGCGCGAAGATATGGTGCTGCGGCTGGCTTATACCTACGAGCAAGCGACGGCGTGGCACAAACGGAAGTGCCCATGAAAGCCTGTGTCAGGCCGCGCCGATTTGCTTGAGCAGCTCCAGCATGCTCATCTCGACCCAATGTTCTGCGATCTTTCCATCCCGGATCCGGTAAATGTGAATTTCTGTCCAGCGAATCCGCTTATTGGTTACGGGCTCATTCATCATCGACGCACGATGCGTAGCGACCGCTGAACTTCTCTCGACCACCTTGTCTCCGCCGGCGATCAGATCCTCTTCGGTTACCACCACGTCGGGAAAAACTCGATTCATCATGCGCCCCACATCCTTGAAGCCGGCGAGTCCGGAAGGCAAGGATTGTTTGAAATGGTGCTGAAAGTCTGTTGCGAATAAGTGATCGATTCCGTCTACGTTATGTTCGTTCTTGAAAGTTCGCGTAAACTCTCGCACGACTTGCTTGTTTTTCTCGGTCGCATCCATATTCGATTTTGCCTCCATCGCAGAGTTGCCCATTTTCGAGCGCCGCCGAGTTCAGCGTTGGTTTGCGGCGACCATACGATAGTCGGTGAAAACGACATCTCCGCCGTCGAGTTCGGGCCGATACGCGGCCTCGAACCGCTTCACGGCCGCGGAGCGGCTGTGAACCTCGTGCGCAGCTTCGTTCTCAAAAATGAAGAAGTGGACGAAGCGAGTCGGGTCGTCTTCCTGGTGCCAGGCGAAATACATTCGCGTGTCCGGTTCGTTGGCTCGAACATACTGGACGAACTCCTCGATAGCCCGCTTGACCTTGTCAACGCCGGCGGGCCGAATCCGATATTGCGCGATCGTATAAATTGGCATGCCCTGTATCCTTTCGTGTCTCTGTCTATGCTCTTTTCATCTCTGAACTGTGACGCGACAGGTAAGCTGCGAACTTCTCCGCGATGGCGTTCCACCCATTTTCATAGCGTTGGGCCGGATCGGGCTTGGAGAAGCGCTCGTGAGTCAGCACCAGCTCGCTCTCGTCGCCGTGGGGAGAAAATTCCACCGTCACCAGCGTTACGTCTGCGGGATTCTCAGCTCCAGCCCAGGTGAAGACCAGCTTCGAGGGAGGCTCTACAACCTGATAGGTTCCGAAGTGCACGTGGTCTTTGTCTTTGCCCTTCATGACCAGACGGTACGAGCCCCCCACTCGCACATCCAGAATCGCTTCGGCCGAGACCGCGTCTCCGGGACACATCCATTCATGAATGCCCTTGGGATCGATCCAGGCCTCAAACACGATCTCGCGGGGCGCGGGCATGCGGCGGCGTGTGACCACGCGGTAGCGGCCGTCAGTGGAGCTTTCCATGGGCTATTCCCTTTTTTGAAGCCTTGAATTTCTTGGCGACATAAACCTGCAATGCATCCAGACGCGGTTCCCAGAATTGGCGGTAATGTTCCAGCCACAGGTTGGCTTCGGCCAAGGGATCTGGATCAATCCGGCAGCGGTGCTCACGGCCTTTGATCTCGCGGTGCACGAGACCGGCGCGCTCCAGCACCATCACATGCTTGGAAATTGCATTCAAGGAGAAAGGGAAAGGCTTGGCAATTTCGGTGATGGTGGAGGGACTCTGGGAAAGCGCTTGCAAGATGGCGCGACGAGTCGGATCAGCGAGTGCGGAGAAGACCCGGTCGAGTCCCTCAGCTTGAGGATATTCAACCATACGGTTGAGTATTAACGGCAAACTGATTTCTGTCAAGGGCGCGCAGGACGCCAGCGGTCGGGTTGGGATGTTGGGCCGAAATCAGCAACCCCTGGGGGATGATTTGTTGAAGGCTGTTTTCGACAGCCATCCCACGAGCACCGGGGGCGGTTGACCGCGAATGCTTTTAGGACAGTCGTTTTAGCGCAGCCGTGTCCTGAAGGTCCACTGAAAGCACAGCAGATTGGACACCAGCGATCCGGGTCCGAGGAAGTTTTCGAAGCTCTTGCCGTTAATACCTTGCTCGATACGGACGTCAAAGCTGACCGTGTCAGAATCAGGCTTACGTTTACTGAAATTTCCCTGGAAGAAATACCTATGCTTTCCGAGAGGATGGAATGGCCGCCTCTGGAGAATCTGTTTTCAGTGCGACGTACCCTCGCGGTTCAACACCGAACTCGAATGCTGCAACTTCGTGGGCGACAGTTACGCGCACTGCCCCGAAGTACGACCCGTCGCGCTCGTAGGCGTCAAGGAGTTCGGGATAGTCGTGGTGGTTGTCTCTCCTGGTCGGACCATATTAGAACTAAACAACCTTAGCCGACTGCCGGAGCGACATCGCGATAGCACTCGCTGGCCGCGCCTTTTGCGCCTGGCCGCAAGGTGGCGGACTTCGTCCGGCGGACAGCCGAGGGCGGCTGTCCCCACATATTCTTGTTCTTTTTTTCCCCTATTCAAATTTAATCGACGGTTCTGACGTCATCCGGGAGCATCAGGGAAAACTCGCATTTGCCGTTCGTCACTGAGCAGGAGAGCGTTCCGCGGCGGAGGATTTTTACCGGGGTGTCGTCGGGGAACGTGAGGTGGTAGTCGGCGGTGTGCAGGGCTTCGGTGTAGGACTTCAGCTTTTCGTCTCCGCTGACAAACCTTACGGCGTCGACTCTGGATTGGGAACCGGCGCCGCCGCTGAGCAGGATGAAGAAGTCGGCGTTACCGGTCTGCGTGGCCTTGCCCAGGTCGACGCTGCTGAGGTGCTGGAGTTCTTCTTTGTAGCGGGCGGCGGCGGCATCGGCTTTGGTTTCGCCTCCGGCCAGCGAAGCCAGCCGGTCGCGGGTTTCGGGAGTGGGGCGCAGGCCGTTCAGCGACAGGGCATAGGTGCGGAGGGCACGGTCTTTGTCGCCACGTTTTTCGTAGATCTGTCCGAGATGGTCACCAACTTCGCCATGGTGTCCCAAGTCCCACGCGGCGGCCACGTACTTTTCGGCTGTGGCTAGATCGCCTTCGGCGAAGTGCACCCAGCCCAGCGTGTCCCAGTAGGCAATTAGCGAGGAGACGAGGGGCAACTCTTGCTGGGTTAGACGGTCGAGCGAGACGTTACGGAGCGCGGCCGCTGTGGCCGAAACCGCGGACTCGGCGTACTGCTGCGCCTTATCGAGATGAGACTTTTTGAGCGAGAGTTGATAGGCGATGTTGTTCCACACCAGCGGGGTGGCCGAAAGCTCGACGGCGTGATCGAATGCGGCGAGCGCTTTATCGTCCTGTCCAAGATTCAGGTAGGCATCGCCCAGACTTACCTGCAACTCGGCGCTGTCAGGACTGAGCGATGCGGCTTTCTCCAGTTCGGGTGCGGCTTCGTTGTACTTGTGCCACTCGGCATACATCGAACCCAGGTTGCTGTGGGCGAACTTGTCGAGAGGATTGTTCTCCAGTTGCTTGTTGAAGGCTTTGACGGCTTCGTCGTACTTGCGCTCATTCCAATAAACACGGCCGAGGTTGTTGTAAGCGAAGTCGTCGTAGGGGTTGACTTCGATCTGCTTCTGGAAGGCGGTGATGGCGTGCTCGTCGTCGCGCATGGCGAAATAGGCCAAGCCCAGGTTGTTCCAGGCGAACTTATTTTTGGGATCGACTTCGGTGGCGCGTTTGAGCAGGGCGATTCCGACGGGTAAGTTGCCGTTTTGAATGGCGGCGCGGCCGCTTTCGACCAGATCGTCGGCCTTCATGTCGGCGGGAGGAACGGGAGCACCCGCGACACTGCTTTCGACCGACAGCTGCTGCGCCAGATCGGAGCCGACGGCGCGGCGGAACGATTGGTAGTCGGAGGCGCGAGCCGGTGGAAGTTCGTCCTGACGGAGCGTGAGCTTGCGAGAGGCGATGAAGACGCCGTTCTCGACCTTGTAGGCGGCTTCGTAGGCCGCGTAATCGCGCTTCAGGGTGAACGCCAGCGGGGCGTGGGCGGTGTACTTGGACGGCAGTTCGAGTCGAATGTTGTAGGCATACTCGGCCTTCGGTCCGAGTTTGAGCGGCTCGGCGTCTCCATCGGTATCGTCGTCATCGACGTCCGGGAGACTGAACTGCACCAGCGGCAAAACGATGTCCGTCTTCTTCTTCGACCAATCGAGAAAGTTCACCTTGGAGACGTCATACGAGAGGGTAAACGGCTCGCGGGTTGCGGCCGGATCGCTGACTTTGAGATTGGTGACGTCGCCGCCCAGGCCGGAGTTTACGTTCTCGACCACGCGCTGCCAGTTGGCTTGCGGGACGCGGCGGAAGACGGAACGCAGCAACAATTCCTCGTCGCCGCGAAACTGGTAGTGGACGTGGGCTTCGAGCTTGCCAATATCGTTGATCTTGCCCTGGATGTCGGAGACTTCCGTGTCGGGCATGGGAGTGTCGGCGGGAGTTTGCTCGAGATGGGGGGCGACGCTGGAGGGTGGATCGGCCGGAGGAATCACCAGGGCTTGCTTCTTGCGCAGGGTGAAGGCCAAGAGGCGGAAAGGCGCCACCTCCGCAGTGGTGTCCATCCAGATTTCTTCTTTTTCGTTTCCCTTGGTCGTCATGGGTAACATCGTGATGACGTGATCGAACTGCGAGGGCGAAGGGACGTCTGGGTCCAGCTTGCGGCTCGAGTTGATCAGCACCGACGACGCGTGAAAGCCCTCGGCTTCGAGCATGGAGGCCAGGAGCGTGTGCTTGTCCTTGCAGTCGCCGTACTGGTTGTGGAGCACGTCGGCGGAGGAATGGGGCTGGTAGCGCCCGACACCGAGCGAGAGGCTGACATAACGGAAATTCCTGGCGACGAAATCGTAGAGAGCTTCAACTTTGTCCACGTCGCTGTCGAGGCCTTTGGTCAGCTCTTGTGCCTTGGCTTTTACCTCGGGGGAAGCAGTGCGGCGGTCCTTCTCAAGGCTGGCGTACCAGCGGCCGATCTGCTCCCAGCTTCCGAAGGTCGTGAGTTGAATGTCGGGGCGGTCCTCGTCGGGACGTGGACGCTTCTTCTTTTTTTCTTTGTCCTTGGCTTTGTCGTCGTCTTCGCGTTCCAGGTGAGAACTGGTCCAGTGATAGAGGCGGCGGCCCTTGTCCTCGCTGATGGCCGGATCCTTTCCCGGCTTGTTCTTCAGCTTCAGGGGGCGGTTGGCGGGAACGTCCACATCGACCCTCTCGTCGAGGACAATGCTGTTCTTGTCGAACTCGTATTCGGTCCA
Organism: Candidatus Sulfotelmatobacter sp.; assembly: GCA_035511455.1. Lineage (GTDB taxonomy): Bacteria > Acidobacteriota > Terriglobia > Terriglobales > Acidobacteriaceae > Sulfotelmatobacter. Next base: position 48,340 of record DATKFH010000141.1, read on the forward strand.
AAACTGTCCAGCGGCGAGCGGGGTGTGAATGATTGTTACCAGGTCGTACTCGAGGACTTCGCCGGGGCGCAGGCCGGGAACGGTAATGTGTTTCTGGCGGTAGTCGGTGTAGACGGGGGCTTCGCGCTCGACGGGGGCGCTCAGATCCTGCACGGCATCGTCGCCCGCCTTGACGATGGTGCCGTCTTCTTTGAGAACGCGAACGTAGGGAATCTCGACGCGCTCGTTGGCGGAGTTGTATCCAACCTGCAACTGGCCCCACTGCTGCACCCCCGCTTCGCTCTGCACGCGGATGCGGGCAGTGAGTTCCTTGCGGCCGGTACCATCGGCTTCAAAACGATAGCGCGAGTGCATCTGCTCGATGACGAAGGATTCCTGAGCGTAGTCATGAGCCTTTTCCGGGACCTTGGATGCGACATCAGGTTTTTGGGCGGGACCTTCGATGGGGTTCTTGTCGGCGTTCTTTCCCTGAGGGACCCACTCGGAAGGCCCATTCGGTGAGGGGCTTGCCGGAGATGGGCTCGACTGCTGGGAACTTGCGGCGGCGGCCAGCAGCGCAAACAGGAGCAGGAAGACAAAATCACGCATAGAGAGAAAATAGAGACCCCGGTTATTATCCCATGGGGCGTAATAATAGGCAGGATCGGTTAGGATGGCAAAGGCCGCCGGGCGGCTGTCCGCATCGTTTTTTGGACTGTCCCACATTCACCGCCCCGCGGTTTTCTTATTGTTCTAATTGATTTTCATAGCAATCCCGTGATTCCTATCACATTTTTCTCTTCTGACTCGCTAATCCGGGGTAAAATCGCAGGCAGATAGTCCTGCTTCGCCGCGTTGCGAGGCGGGCGTGACGCATAACGTACGTGCGCCACGATCTTTCCGTCGGAGGTTTTTTGGCATGGAAGATCGGGCCCCAGTAGTGTCTCCTACCGAGCAGTCCTCAGCTACTACCAGGCAACATGAAGGCCGCGGAGCTTGGGTTCTCACGTGCTACGGCATCTGTGGCTTGGCGCTGTTCGGAGTTCTAGCCTACTTCTTCTCGGACTTCATCGCTCATTAGTCCGGCCCGCAGCCGCGAACGGGCGAGCGCGTCCGTGGAAGATGTCGAAGTGTATCTGGCCTGATTGCGCGATCCAACCCTCCGCGAACGTCTCCTAAGCCCTTCGGTTGAACGTGCTACAATGAGCGGCCTTAGGAACAGTTGATTCAGCGCCCGGCATTGACCCCACGCAGGATAGAGAGCAACTCGCGGAAGAGAAACCTGTGGCCAAGACTCCCCCGTCCAGCCCGACACCGATCACCTACGCCGATGCCGGCGTAGACATCAGCCGCGCCAACCGAACCAAGCAGCGCATCAAGTACCTGGCGCATAAGACTTTCACGCGCGGCGTGCTCAGCGAAATTGGGGGCTTTGGCGGGCTGTTCGCCGTGGACAGGACAAAATACGCCGATCCAGTGCTGGTTTCGAGTGTGGATGGCGTCGGCACCAAGCTGAAGGTCGCGTTTGAGATGGGTCTGCACTCCACGGTCGGCGGCGACCTGGTGAATCACTGCGTCAATGATATTGCGGTGCAGGGAGCGGCACCGCTGTTTTTCATGGACTATCTGGCGACGGGCACACTCGATCCTGCGATTGCGGAACAGGTAGTGGAGGGAATCGCCGACGCGTGTAAGCACAATGGTTGCGCGCTGATCGGCGGCGAGACGGCGGAGATGCCCGGCTTCTATCCCGATGGCGAATACGACCTGGCTGGCTTCATCGTCGGGGTGGTGGACCGCGAGCGCATCATCACCGGCAAAGACGTACAGATCGGGGACATCATCCTGGGCCTGGCTTCGAACGGCCTGCATACCAACGGATACTCGCTGGCCCGCAAACTTCTTTTTGAAGCGGCGCGCTACTCGCCCGAGACTTACGTCAACGAAATCAAGAATAAGGTCGGCAACGAACTGATGCGGACCCACAAGAGCTACTGGCCGGCGTTGAAGAAACTGATTGACGCGCGGTGCGTGGCCGCGCTGGCGCACATCACTGGCGGCGGTATTACCGAGAACCTGCCGCGTGTGCTGCCCCGGGGAACGGCCGCGGCCATCGAATTGGGAACGTGGCCCGTGCTTCCCATCTTTGAGCACTTGCAGCAACTGGGAAATGTTCCCCAGGACGAAATGCTGCGCACCTTCAATATGGGCATGGGGATGTTACTGGTGGTTCCGTCGGCGCAATTCAAGAAAGCGCAGTCCGTGCTGGAGCGGGTCGGTGAAAAGGGCTACACGATCGGCCGGATCGTGAAGGGCGAGCGTAAAGTCACCTATAGCTGAGCTGCCGCTTCGAGACGAGAAGGCTCGGCTTTTTTCCGCAAGGTCGGGTTTCAGCCAGGGACTCGGTGTGTCTCCGCAGTGAATTATGATGGGTTGGCTGAAAAGCTGAAAACTGACAGCGGACAGCTGAAAGCTCCCCATGAAATCCCTCGGCATTCTTCTTTCCGGGCGCGGCTCGAACTTCGTTGCGATCGCGGAGGGCATCGACGCGGGCCGCATACCTGACGCCCGGATCGGGGTGGTCATTTCGAACAAGGCGGACGCGCCGGGAATCGCGACCGTGCGCCAGCGCGGACTCAAAGCGCTGGTGATTCCTTCTAAGGGGCGTTCGCGCGAAGAGCACGACCGTGAAGTTGTTGCCGCCCTGCAAGAGCACCGAGTAGAACTGGTGTGCCTGGCGGGTTACATGCGGCTGTTGTCGCCGTGGTTTGTGCAGCAGTTTCCGCACAGGATTCTGAATATCCACCCGTCACTGCTGCCGGCATTTCCAGGTCTGGAAGCGCAGGAGCAGGCTTTCGCCTACGGGGTGAAAATTTCCGGCTGCACCGTGCATTTCGTAGACGAAGAACTGGATCACGGGGCGATCATCGTGCAGAAGGCGGTGCCGGTGCTCGAAGGCGATGATGAGCATACATTGGCGGCCCGCATCTTGGAGCACGAGCACATGGCCTACACCGAGGCGATCAAGATTGTGCTCGAAGGGCGATTTGAAGTTGTCGGCCGAAGGCTCGTGCTGAAGTCGCCGCTATAATCAAAAGGCATGGCTCCTGACTTTGCTCCTGTAGAGGACCAACTCACTTACCTGAAGAAGGGCGCGGCGGAAATTATCCGTGAATCCGATTTGCGCGCCAAGCTGGAGAAGTCCCGCGCCACGGGAAAACCGTTGCGCGTCAAACTGGGCATGGACCCGACCGCGCCTGACCTGCATCTGGGACACACCGTCGTGCTGCGCAAGCTCAAGCACTTTCAGGATCTCGGGCACACCGTCATTTTTCTGATCGGCGACTTTACCGGGATGATTGGGGATCCGACCGGGCGCTCGGCCACGCGGCCTCCGCTTAGCCCGGAGCAAATTGCACAGAACGCGGAAACGTACAAAGCGCAGGTGTTCAAGATTCTTGATCCGCAGAAGACGGTCATTGATTTCAACCGGCGCTGGATGGGAGCGTTCACCTCCGACGACTTCGTGCGCCTTATGGCGAAGCACACGGTGTCGCAACTGCTCGAGCGTGAGGATTTCCATAAGCGCTTCCAGGAAGAGAAGCCAATCTCGGTGCACGAACTGCTGTATCCGCTGGTGCAGGGATACGACTCGGTGGCGCTTGAGGCCGACGTCGAACTGGGGGGCACCGATCAGAAGTTCAATTTGCTGGTCGGACGCGAACTGCAACGGGCGTACGGCCAGGAGTCGCAGGTGGTGCTGACCACGCCGATTCTGGAAGGGCTTGATGGCGTGCAGAAGATGTCCAAGTCGCTGGGCAATGCCATCGGCATCCACGAGCCGCCGCTGGAGATGTACGGGAAGATCATGAGCATCTCTGACGGGATGATGTGGAGGTATTACGAGTTGCTTACGGATGTGCAGGTGACTGGGATCGAGAAGATGAAGCGCGACGTGCATCCTATGCAGGCGAAAAAGGAGTTGGCGCGCAGGATCGTGGCCGATTTTCATTCGGCGGAGGCGGGTGCGAAGGCGGGTGAGGATTGGGCGAGGCAGTTTCAGAAGGATGAGGTGCCTGAAGAGATAGACTCAGTAGACGTGCGCCTTGCCGATGTTCAAGTCGACTCCCAAGGCAAACAGCTTGTTTTGACCATCGGCAGAGGTGCAAATCCCGCCGGACGATCCATGGTTCGTCTTGACAAATTGATTCGACAGGCCGGGCTTGCCGGATCCAACAGCGAAGCCGCTAAGCTCCTGAAGAGCGGAGCCGTTGCCATCGAGGCAGAGGCCGTCGGAGAGAGCACCTTCATCGCCGATGTGCTTTTGGACCACTTCTTCTTCCTGCGGGTTGGCCGACGAATAAAGAGGGTACGAGTCGTCAACGGTACTGGCTCGAACTAGCGTGTGCATGTGGGGATAGCCCCGCCCCCCGCTGTCCGGGCGAGCGAAGCCCGCCTAGGTTTCTGCTGTTGGCATGACAACGGGTCGAGCTTAGATCTACGGGTTGCTGTCGTCATGCCCGATCATGTGCATATGATGTTCACTCCTTTGACCAATTCCGCGGCTATGGAGGTCTACTCGCTGGCGTGTAGAATTGGGGTGACTCTCGCTGGCTCTGGAAGAAATCGTTTGTGAACCCATTCGCCCTCGCCTGCAACCGTTGATCATCCGCTCACAGTAGCGGAGCTTCGCCCCGCCGGACAGCCGGGGCGGCTGTCCCCACATAAATCATCCTGGCTTTCCTGCAAATTCTGCTACCCTCATCGGCACGCATGCGGGCGTCGGCCATTCTCGGGCTGGGATGTTCTGCTGAGGACCCGAAGGCTTTTCAGGCGAACGGAGCTGTCGAGTGGCGCATGGGGATGCCGGCCGGTTCCGATCAAGTCGACGTGATCCTGCTGTTCGGCGGCGACGGGACGGTTCACCGTCATTTGGGGCCGCTGGTGCGACTCGGTTTGCCCGTGCTGGTTGTACCGGCGGGGAGCGGGAACGACTTTGCAAGAGCGCTCGGGTTGCGACGCGTGCGTGACTCGCTTGCGGCTTGGCAAAAGTTCTGCGGCGGTGCGGGGAGTGTTCGTACCATCGATCTGGGAATGATCTCCGCGGCAGGGCACGCGGGCCGGTACTTCTGCTGCGTGGCCGGGGTGGGGCTTGACGGCGAAGTGTCGCGGCGCGCGAATCAACTTCCGCGCTGGCTGCGTGGGAACGGGGGATACGCGCTGACTCTGATTCCGACGATCCTCGGCTTTGCTCCGCTGCCGATGAAGATCCTAAAGGCCGCTGAGGGCGTACCCGAGGGCTCAGGTCAAAGTACGGTTAACCCCGGCTGGACCGTGATCAGCGATCAGCCGACCACGCTGGCTGCGTTCGCCAACACTCCCGTGTACGGTGGCGGGATGAAGATCGCGCCCCAGGCGAAAATGGACGATGGCCTGCTTGACATCTGCGTGGTTGGCGGCCTTGATACGTTCCAATTATTCTGCAAGTTTCCCACTGTTTACAGCGGGAACCATTTGAAAATTCGTGAAGTGGACTACTCTCAGGCCAGGCGCGTGCGGGTCGAGACCGAACATCCGCTCGACGTTTACGCGGATGGGGAATATATCTGCCAGACCCCGGTAGAAGTGTCGATTCAGCCGGCGGCCCTGAAGGTTGTCATCTGAGTCGGCCTTCCGCCATCGCCTTCATCAAGCCGCGCTTGGTGCTAAACTTTCTTTCATGGCTGAAGGACGTTCGCGCACACTGCTCTGGGTTCTGATCGGGGGAGGAGCGTTTTTCCTCTTCGTTCTGGCCGTGTTTTCGCTGGTCTACCTCACGCTGCACGCGGGAGGCGGCGAGTCGACGGGAATCACCGGTTTCGGCGACCGCATCGGCGTAGTCGATCTCGACGGAGTGATTCTTTCGCCGCAGCCGGTGGTGAGCCAGCTCAAGAAATTTGGCGACGACTCTTCGATTAAAGCGATTATCCTGCACGTGAACTCGCCCGGCGGCGGCGTGGCGGCGTCGGAGGAGATCTATCGCGAGGTCAAGCGCATCCGCGGCGAGAAGAAGAAAAAAATTGTCGTTTCCATCGAGTCCGTTGGCGCCAGCGGCGCCTACTACGTGGCAGCGGCGTCGGACAAGATTTTTGCCGACCAGGGGAGCATCGTCGGTTCGATTGGCGTGATCGCGCAGTGGGTCAACTACGGCGATCTGCTGAAGTGGGCCAGGCTGAAGGACGTCGTGATCAAGACCGGCGAGTTCAAGGACACGGGCAATCCGGCCCGTGATCTGACTCCCTCGGAACAGGCCTACATGCAGTCGCTGATCGACAACATGTTCGGGCAGTTCATTCAGGCCGTGGCCGACGGGCGAGGGTTGAAGTACGACGATGTAAAGTCTTTTGCCAACGGCAAGGTCTGGACCGGCGAGCAGGCCAAATCGATGAAGCTGATCGACACGGTGGGTGACTTTGAGACAGCCGTGTCCGACACCGCGAAGTCGGTCGGGATCAAGGGGGAGCCAACACTGGTCCGGCCAGAGAAAGATCGTAAGACTCTGCTGGATCTGCTATTGGGCGATGTTTCCCAGTACCTTCCCACCCGGGAAAGGATGCTTGAGCAGCAGGTGGGGTTCTATTACCTGTGGAAGTGATCGAAACGCCTCATGCTACGCAGTTCGCTCGGTCGGTGCTCAACCACGCTTGAAGCCACCACAGCAAAAAGATCGAATCTCCCGGCGCGGGTTCCTCGAACTCGGTTCGGCAGCGCTCGCAACCGCGGGGATTTTCGCAGATGCCAAGGCCGTCGACGCCGCGCCTACGGGCGAGCATGCGTTGGCTGCGCCTCAACCTGAGTCGGCGCAGGCGACGGGCAAGATCGCTCTGGAAGAGCACTTCGCGCTCGCCGAAACAATCGACGCCAGCTACGCCAAACAAGACCTTCCAACGCCCGAATTTCGGCAGCAGATCCTCGACGTCGGCAGCGGACGCATCGCAGAGATGGATCGCGGTAGTCTGGAAATCTGCATCCTCTCGTTGGCCGCTCCTGGGATACAAGCCATTCCTGATATTCCGCAAGCAAACGCCCTGGCGAGGCGAGCGAACGATTATTTGGCCGAACATATCTCGAGGTATCCCAAACGTCTTAAAGGCTTCGCGGCGTTGCCCTTGCAGGATCCTCAGGCTGCAGCCCAGGAATTGACCCGCTGCGTGAAAGAACTGAGTTTCTGCGGCGCGCTGGTCAATGGATTCTCACAGATCGGCGATGCAAACTCTGCCGTGTACTATGATTTACCGCAATATCGGCCTTTTTGGGCGACGGTCGAGCAACTTAATGTGCCGTTTTACCTGCATCCGCGCGCGCCCCTGGCCACGCGCCAGCAATCCTACGAGGGGCACCCGTGGATGGTGGGCTCACCCTGGGGATTCGCGGCGGAAACTTCGATTCACGCTCTGCGCCTGATGGGCAGCGGCTTGTTCGACGACTATCCCAAACTCAGGGTGATCCTCGGCCACCTGGGCGAGGGCCTGCCCTTCGGCATCTGGCGCGTTGATCATCGCAACTCGAAGGGAACGCTTCGCCCGAAAGCGAAGCTGCCTTTGGGGCAGTATCTGCGGGAGAACTTCTACATCACCACCAGCGGCAACTTCCGTACACCGGCGCTGACCGACGTGATGCTTGAGGTCGGTGCCGACCGCGTCCTGTACTCGGTCGACTATCCCTTCGAGGACGTCGTTGAGGCCAAAGAATGGTTCGATCAGGCTGCCATCAGCGAACCGGACCGCCTCAAGATTGGCCGCACCAATGCCCAGAAACTGTTCCGCCTGCTGTGACTCCAGTGACTCCAGCTTCCCACTTGCACACAACCCCTGAAATTTGAGAAGGTTATGGGTGGTTTAGTCGCCGGCCCAAGCGGGAGCCCGGCCAGAGAAGAGGGGTTATGACCAAAGCCGATCTGATTGACGAAGTCTCGCGTTTAGCGGAACTTACGAGGAAAGACAGTGAAGTGATAGTGGAAACGATCTTTGACAGCGTGGTGCGTTCGCTGCGTGCCGGCGACAAGATCGAAATCCGCGGCTTTGGCAGCTTCCGGACTCGGCAGCGTAAGCCCCGCGTCGGACGGAATCCTAAGACCGGCGAGCGGGTCGACGTGCCAGCGAAGAAGATTCCGTTCTTCAAGCCCAGCAAGGAACTGAAAGATCTGGTGAACGAGACCACGCCCGTGGCCGCGCCAACTCCTGGAGCGCCAGCGAGTTCTGCGCCTCCCACAGCGTAAGACGCCCCCCTCGTTCCTAGAGACGTTGCTTGCAACGTCTCTATTTTTCGTGTGCCGAGCAGGGTCGAAAATCATCGTGCTGGTGGATTGCTCGACTGCGAATTCTCTAGCTGGACCCGGTAGCCGAGCTTTCGGAGTTGCCGGATCATTCTGTTAGTTCGTGCTTGCCTCGATCGTGCGGTGACCGTAGGGCCGTGTTCCTCGTAACGGACTCCGCGATGCAGGATTAACCAGATTAGCCGACACTGTCGATG
>DATKFH010000142.1:0-6424 GCA_035511455.1 Candidatus Sulfotelmatobacter sp.
ATTATTGCCACAATCTTCACTTTCTCGCGGCCAGCTACAGCATGGCCGGGGATTTCGCGCACGCCAAACAAGCCGCCGATGCAGTGGCTGCGCACGCCGCTCCAATGCTCCACGACATGCCTATGGCGGAGACCTACGTGCCCTACCCAATCTTCATACTCGTTCGCTTCCATCGCTGGAATGACATCCTTGCGCTCCCGGCACCGAGCCCCGGCATGGCTATGACCAATGCATTCTGGCGTTTCGCACGCGGGTCCGCATTTGCCGCGAAGGGCCAAATTGCCAAGGCTGAAGCGGAACGGCAGATTCTTGCTACAGCGCGCAAGGAAACACCTGCCGATGTGGAGTTCAGCTTCTATTTCAACAAAGCGCAACGCTTCCTTGATCTCGCGGAGAATATCCTTGACGCTCGGATCGCTGCTGCGAAAGGCGACCATACGCAGGCAATCAGCTATTGGGAAAAGGCAGTAGAAGTCGAAGATAAGCTGTATTATGGCGAGCCGCCGGAGTGGTTCTATCCAGTCCGCGAATCCCTGGGAGCCGCATTGCTGCTGAACGGCCAAGCGGATCGCGCAGAAGCCGTGTTCCGTGCAGATCTGGAACAGCACCCACGAAATCCACGTTCGCTTCTTGGCCTGTTGAAGAGCCTGGAAGCTCAGAGTAAGACTGCCAACGTGGAAGAGGTTCGACGAGAATTTGTAGTGGCTTGGAAAAGCGCCGACGTGCCACTTGAACTTGGGGATCTGTAAAGCCCATGCAGGCATGTCATAGGGTAGGCGAGGTCGCCCCACTCGCGGAGCAGACTGCGCAACCGGGTTCCGGGTGGAAGGTTTTCGATTCAGCCCGACTGTACCAGAGGACTCCAGCCGCAAATAAAGTAAAGGCCAGCAGAATTCCTACAATGATCAACAACACATTCACTAGTGTTTGACGTTTCATCCATGGACCCCCTCAAACCAAGTGGAGCCGACGCTGCACCGGCCCTGCGGTACGCTAGAAACGCCAAAGGCGCAGGACGATTCGCTCGTCCTGCGCATTGACGCTAAGGGGTAATGCGCTGAGCGCTCAGAGTGCCCGTCGTCGAGAAGATCAGGTTACCGGAGGGGTCATAGACCTTGTATGAGAAGGAGCCGTGATAGGTGTTTCCCTCCGAATCAAGCGCAATCGTCTCGCTGATGACGCCGTTGCCCGCGAAGTTGCCACTCGCGTCGAAGGCCCAGAACGGGTGCTTTAGCTTGATGCTTCCCGGCTGGGTCTGTTTGTACACGCCCAGACACACCGTGCCTGCACCGTTGGCGGGCTGGGGCGGCGCAGTGTCATTAAGGATCTCTGTTCCGTCGTTGTGCCATTGATCATAGCCGGTGTCAAACACCTGACCACCGGAAACAAAAGTCACATACCACAACCCCACGATGGAGGCAGAACCCTCTTCCCTGGTCATGGCTGGTGTTGCCATGGCGATACCGGCCAGGGCTTTCGCCGAGGGAACTTGTGCCAGGGGAACGAACCCATCCTTGCTGACTTGCGGTCCACAAGCATGGGCAGAGCCCGGCAGAACCAGAAGGCACGCCAGTGTCGCGGCTGCAAAGCCCGTCCATGCAAAACCCCTACGTGATGCCAGCGAACTGATTACGAATCCACGCGTCATAGATTTTTCTCCTTTACGGGCCACTCGCTCTCGAATCGCGCGGTGTCGGCCCGTGAACGCGGGCGAACTTAGGCGAGCAGACCGAAGCAGTCAACTGACATGTTCCTAGCAGTCTAACGTTCCTAAAGACAATGGTTTACTGGAGCTTCTGGCGCGCGTCTGCGGGCAATGCTAGACTCCCGCACGGGTGTTTTTCACGCATGTCTGTGTCGCCACCCACTTCGAAGCTCGTGCAGTTCGGTGTTTTCGAGTTCGATCCGCAGCGCGCCGAACTTCGCAAGCAGGGCGTCAAGGTCAAGTTGCAAGATCAGCCCATGAAGGTCCTGCAACTCCTCCTGGAGAACCCGGGCGAGATCGTCAGTCGGGAAGATCTGCGCACACGCATTTGGCCCGCGAATACCTATGTTGAGTTCGATCAAGGACTCTACAGCGCGATCGCACGCTTGCGGGACGCGGTCGGAGACTCGTCGGAAAGCCCACGCTTCATTGAAACCATTGCGCGGCGGGGGTATCGGTTCATCGCGCCAGTGACGATGGCAAATCCCCTACCCGCCACCCAAAATCATGAAGGATTAGATCAAGCTCAAGGTCAGCCGGGGAAGCTCGATCCTCGCTGGCTGATCACAAGCGTCGTGGTCGGTTTGATTGGAGGGGCGTTACTTTTGGCGATTGTGTTCGTGTTCGACATGGGGGGCGCAAAGGAATGGTTGCTTCGCAGGACCGCGAAAAACGTTGAGGTGCAACGGATCACTGACTTCGTCGGTGTGAAAGAGGCACCAGCAATTTCGCCGGACAGTAAGGCGGTAGCTTTCGTAGCACCCGTCAACGGTCGCAAGCAAATCTGGCTTCGATTGTTGGCCGGAGGCTCGCCTCTACAGCTCACCCATGATGACGCCGACCATCAGCAGCCACGCTGGACACCCGATTCCAGTTCCCTGATCTACTTCACCCCTGATCCTTCTCCCGGCCAACCAGGCACGATTTGGGAGATCTCAGCCTTAGGCGGAGTTGCCCGGAGGATCGCCTCCTCGGTGTCGGCCGGAGATATCAGCCACGACGGGCGGCGTATAGCGACCTTTCAGTTGCGAAGCGCGTATGTCGCACTCGTCATGATTTCACGTGATGGCTTGATGCTGCGCGAAATAAAGCGCTTCCCGAATCTTTACGGTTACGACATTCCGCGCTGGTCCACGGACGACCGCTGGATTGCTTATGTGCGAGGCTGGAGCTACCTTTTCGATTGGGTCATTCAAGTCATCGCTGTTGAAGGAGGCGAGCCCCGAGACGTCGCCCACGGTGAGATGTTGCGCGACTTTTCCTGGCTGCCCGATGGCTCCGGCCTGGTTTATTCGTCCTCGGCGGGAAGTACCATTCTCTATCCGCCGATCTTTAATCTAAGAGTCGTCGGGCGCGCGGGCGGCGGGGACCGACAACTGACATTCGGCGAGGTGTCATATGTGCAACCGGATGTGGTGGCGGGGAGGCTGGCCGCCAGCCGGCTTCGCATCCAGTCGGATATTTGGCGTTTCCCGGTTTCGGGTTCTGCGCAGCAGAACACCAATGGCGCCATGAGGATCACTCACCAGACCGGTCAGGCACAGACGCCGTCGGTGAGTCCCGACGGCAGAGAATGCGTCTACCTTTCCGACAGTGGAGGCCACGGCAATCTCTGGATTGCAACCACCGACGGCTCGAAGACCCGCCAAATCACGTTCGAACACGATCCTGCGGTTGCGATCGGTGTCCCTATCTGGTCTCCCGCGGGAGACCGCATCGTATTCATTGTTACTCGACAAGGAAAAACTGGGGAGTGGGTCGTGAGTCCCGATGGCAGCAATTTGCAGCAGTTAGTACCGCTCGGCTCAGGAGCCAGTTGGTCTCCCAATGGAAAGTGGGTGTACTACCAGAAGGAGCGTTGTATCGAGAAGATTCCGGTTGACGGCGGCAGCGCTGTGCAGGTTCGCTGTCAAGATCGCCCCGCACCTGAATCCCTGTCTCCTGACGGCGCAACACTCTACTATTACAATGGTGTGGAAAATGCCTTCGGTGGCGTCGAGGTCTGGAAGGCAAGGCCAGAGAACGGGCCGTCCGAATTGCTTGTTCGCCTACCTGGCTCCCGCCTTCCGTTCGATGGATTCGTGTGGCAGCAGACCTTGTCGCCGGATGGAAACTGGTTAGCGGCACCCCTTGTGGATCGAGGCACCACTAACCTCTGGGTGATGCCTGTCCACGGCGGCCTGATGCGACAGATCACCGATTTCGCGCAGCGTTCGGTGGTGATCGTGCGCCGCGTGTCCTGGTCTCCGGACGGCAAGTATATTTACGCCGCCATCGCAGAAACCGACGCCGATGTAGTACTGCTTGACGGTCTGTTGCCGCAATGAATAAACCTGTGGCGCTCATCTCCAGTCTCGATTAGGACGGTGAGCAGAATAAACTCTCGAAGCTCGGGACACAGAGCTCGACTTAGTTTGTGCACGGAATCGGAGGCAATTCGTTTCTGAGTGTGACGTGCGGTGGCGACGGGGCGCTGCGAATCAATCATAATCACGGATGACGAGCCACTCGGAAGTTGAGCCCCCGCGGAATCAGGCAGGCCCCAAGTCGGCTTCAAGGAGATGTGGCTGGACTAGGATCGATAAACGGCGTTATCGCCATGAACTCCCGAACAGTCGGCCAACAGAAATTAAGAAAATGCGCTTCGACTAGTTTCGCTCGAGCTTAGATGAATCGGCTTGTCTTCCAACCCCAGCGGGCGCTAGTGCATCAACTCCCCCGAACGGAGGACTCACTGGCTGTGAAGCGGGTGATCAAAGGTGTGCATATCGTCCCGATGGGGTTTGCAAACGCCTTCTTGATCGAGGACGACGACGAGTTAGCGCTGATTGATGCCGGTTACCCCCATAAGGAAGCAGCTGTCTTCGAGGCGATCCGGGCGCTAGGCCGTACGCCAGACCAGTTCAGGCACGTCGTTTTCACTCACGCTCACCCGGATCATATCGGCAGCGCCGCCGCTATCGTGCGCGGCACCGGTGCGAGGACCTACATGCATCCGCTCGATATCCCGATTGCCGAGAGTGGAGGTCCTTTTCGGCCGATGAGGCCGGCGCCTGGTCTCTGGGGGCGAGTTTTGTGCAACCTGTTCTTCCATCCCGAGGAGCAACTCGACCCGGTTGCCGTCGACCAGCCTTTGACCCCAGGGGAAACACTGCCGATCGCAGGCGGCTTCGAAGTAATTCATGTCCCCCGGCATTGCGCCGGACAAGTCGCGCTGCTGTGGCGTCCCGGACGAATGCTGTTCGCCGCTCATGTGTGCACGAACATCATGGGCCTCGGTGATCCCGTTGGCTTCGAGAACTTGGAGGAGGGTCGCGTGAGCCAGCGCAAACTTGCCAGTCTCTCATTCGATGCTGCCGGGTTTGGCCATGGCAAGCCTATCACCCGCGATGCGTCGAAGCGTTTTCGAAATAAGTACGGCAAACATCAAGAGGAAGTGCATCAACTTCGATCGGCAGCTTAATGCCTCGACCGAGGGGACCGGTTGGGACTGGTTTTGTCTAAAACGCTGCAATTGTTCTTCGCGCCACTCGTATACTCATCACCGGTTCGCGGCCTGTCAAATAGGCCTGGGGTTTCGACTTCCGAATCGTCGTTACGGTCGAGAGAGCCTGCAATATAGGTCGGTCAGAACGTCCGGCCTTCACATCAGGGTGAAGGCCGGATTTGTCCTATGCCGCCGCTCGCTCACTTTTCTTGAGGAATGTCAGTAGATCGGCGTTAATCGTGTCGGCCTCAGTCGTGGGCATGCCGTGAGGAAAGTCCTTGTAGGTTTTAAATGTGCTATTCCTCAGCAACTTTGCCGACAGCGGTCCAGCCGCGACATAAGGCACGATTTGATCGTCCTCGCTGTGCATGACCAGGACTGGCACAGTGATTTTCTTCAGGTCTTCGGTGAAGTCCGTCTGGGAGAAGGCGACAATGCCGTCATAGTGCGCCTTGGTGCCTCCCATCATGCCTTGGCGCCACCAATTCCAGATTATGCCTTCAGAGGGTTTCGCACCGGGCCGATTGTAACCATAAAACGGTCCAGCAGGCACATCATAGTAGAACTGGGCTCGGTTGGCGGCCAGTTGCGCCTGCAATCCGTCAAACACCTCCTTGGGCTGACCGGTCGGATTGGCCGCCGTCTTCAGCATCAGCGGAGGCACTGCGCTAATGATGGCCGCTTTTGCCACCCGGCTTTCACCGTGGCGGGCCAAGTAGTGCACCACTTCGCCGCCGCCAGTGGAATGGCCTATATGAATCGCATCCTTGAGGTCGAGATGTGCGGTCAGCGCCGCTAGGTCGTCGGCATAGTGATCCATGTCATGGCCGTCCCAGCCCTGGCTGGAGCGCCCGTGTCCCCGACGGTCGTGAGCAATCACACGATAGCCGCGTTGGCCGAAAAACAGCATCTGGTTGTCCCAATCATCGGCCGACAGCGGCCAGCCGTGGCTAAAGACTATGGGCTGACCTTTGCCCCAGTCCTTGTAATAAATTTCCGTTCCGTCTTTTGTCTTAATCGTCGGCATAAATGCTCTCCTTGGTAGTTGCGATTTTCTCTGCCTTCAAGTCTTCGTAGTTTGCTCTTACCAAATCACGCGGAGCCGTCTCACCTCAATTTGGCTCAGCCGCCGGCCGTGCCCCAACACCCACGCACATGTTTCCATTCAGCATCCAGCCGATGCCGCCAAACATTTTGTTCCGCTGAAAGCCAGGGCGACCTTCCAGGACATG
>DATKFH010000143.1:0-16334 GCA_035511455.1 Candidatus Sulfotelmatobacter sp.
GTGCTGGCGGGTCTCGGCCTGCGGCAGGGCTCGGTTCCTGACGCATTGGTTGGCGGGAACTTTGCGAAGTGGATGTTCTGGGCAATCGTTTTCCTCACTCTGCCCCAGCTCATCAGTTGGTTCCCTTCGTTTGGAGTACCCGCATCTTTGCCTGGTGGAGGCATCGGTACGGGATGGATGGCAAGCCTTCAAAGCGACCTCGCAAACTTTGTGCAGAATTTCGTGTTGACCAGGCTTGCGACGTGCTTTGCGGCATTCTTCGTCCTGCGGGCAATTCTGGACACTGTTCAGGGCGGGCATCCCCTTCCCTCGATCCTCGGAGCAATGTTCCTGCTCGCGATTCAAACAACGCTGAATCTGATTAACAGTTACAACAGCGGCACGCAATTCGCCACCGCGGATGTGCTCGATAGCCTATGGAACTATGTCGCGGGGACTCTCTGCCCTATCGCCGCGGGGTTGGCCGTTGTCGGAGGAATTTGGAACTTCGTGTCACGGCGGCCAGTGATGCCCATGATCGGCGCCACGTTGGGTCTCCTCACAGTTTCGTCGGTATGGAAGCTGATCACGACCATGATGTAACAGGCAAGAACTATGTCTTTCTACAACGGACTTCTCAACCTCACCAACTGGACTGGCAATGTGATCATGCCGACTCTGGGCGCTCTTTTCATCGCGTTTGCAGTAATCCAATTCGCACGAGGGTATCACCATCTGTACTCGACATGGGCCTATGGGGGATTAATGTGCCTCATGGTGTCCGGCCTCCTTCGAATGTTCGAGAAATTCACCGGGCAACTGGGATGGAATAACCCGGATCTCTACTGGAACTCGCTTCTGAACCTGGTCGATTGGTTCGCGAATGTCATTCTGCCCGTCTACGCGGGAATGCACGTCGCCGTGGGAGCGCTGAAATTCGGCGGACTGTTCGAACACCAGGTCCATCACCAGTTCAATCACACGCGGCATTTTCTGGGAGCCATCCTGTGCCTGATGGTCTCGGGGCTGCTGCGGTTAGGAGAATTCTTCGTCGCAAGAGGCACGGCGGGCGTTAGCTGAGAGGAGCGATTTCGATGCGGCCTGATAAATCAACGGCAGGGAGGAATTCATGGCGCTAGCTGTGACCCCAGTCCCAAGAAACCTCGCGACTAAGGTGACTTTTCTCTACCTTGAGTTCGAAGACTTGTTCGTCATTCTCGGTCTCGCGGTCGTGATGAACATGTTCGGCCGATTCCTGCAGAGGGAGATGTTCGGCATTCCAATGAATGTTTTCCTGCAATACGTGGTTCCCGTGCTGAGTGTTCCGGCGCTCATCCTCTTCAAGTATGGGAAACCACGTGGATACCTGCAGGACTGGCTGGTGTTTCATATGAAGCCCCACGTGTATTGCGCCTTGGAGCCCGACTCGGAACAGCGAGCGGAATACCTGAAGGCAGAGGAGTCCGAATGCCAGTGACCATGCGCCAATGGGAGAATTCCCTACGCCAACCGGCCCTTTGCGAACTCCTGCCGGTTCGAGACTATCTGGATGGCTGCATCATCCGGACCAACGGGTGTTTCGTAGCCGGCTATGAGGCGAGCGGACTGAACACATTCTTTCACGCAGATGAAACGCGCAATCGAACCAAAGAAGTGCTGGAGGCGCTTGTTCGCTCTTTGCCTGAGAGATCGATGCGAATGCAGGTTCGATATGAAGTGACGGATGGCCATGGCGACTTGACGGAGCGCTACGTCAGAGAGCAGCGAATCGAGAACCCAGTGCTCCAGGCGCTTGACCGGGAACGCCTCCGATTGTGGAATACCCGCCAGCGGGAGGGACATTACCTGCAGCGGCGGCTGCACGTCTACTTCGTCTGGAACCCCGAAATTCACCACGACAATCCTGATTTCGAGTGGAGAAAGACGCGCAAGAAAGCGAACAAGTGGAGCCTCTCCGCGAACAAATGCATTCAGCGAACTCTGCGTGAGCATGAGGATTGCTTGTCGGAGTTTGAGAGTTTGATGGCGGGAGTCCAGGCCACGCTCGAAGCTACGGGAATGCAGCCGCGCCGCATGACCGATCAGGAGATGTTCCTCGAAATCAAGCGGGCCTTGAATCCCCTCTCAAGCGATTCGCGGCCTTACAAACAAGGCCTCTCCTATGAGAGCGCGCGGGCGCAAATCGCAAATGTCAACATCGAGGACGAACAGGATGACCACCTGAAAATCGGCGGCCTCCTCTACACCTGGGTCAGTGTTAAGGAAATGCCGGACGCAACCTTTCCGGGCATCACACGTGAACTGGTCGGTCAGGAGTTTCCGCTCGTAATCAGCGCTGAGATCGCGATTCCCGATCAAAGCAAGATCATGCGGTCTTACAAACGCCGGCTTCTCCGAATGCAGGCGGCGCAGAGAGACATCCATGGTGGTTTCAAGATCAACGTCGAGGCGCAGATTGCTCAGGAACAACTGATCCATACCCTTCAGGATGTCGTTTCCAGCTCGTTGAAGATGTGCCAGCTCAGCTTTCTTGTTGGCCTTCGGACCTCCAGCCCAATCCGCAATGCAAAAGAGCGCGAAGAGGCAGAGCGCATTCTCGCTGATCGTCGCCAGCGCATCCTCCACGCAGTAGCTCGAATGAACGGCGCCCGCGGTATCCCGGAGACGCTCGCCCAAAAGCGAATATACATCGGTACGCTTCCTGGGATGGCGGAGGAGACCAAACGGGAGCAGGAGTGCCTGACGTTACACGCAGCTGATCTGTTACCGGCCGAGGTTCCGTGGCAAGGATTGACTTCGGCTGCGATCCTGCTGGAAACTCCGTCGCGCCAGATGGTGCCCTTCTCGCCATTTGACGCGAATCTGGGTGACGCAAACATGCTGATCATGGCTAAGAGTGGTGGAGGCAAGACGTTCATGGCCCAGTTGCTGCTGCTGATGCTGGGCCGGACTGGCACGCAGATCTCCATCCTGGAGCGGGGCGATTCCTACAGACCGCTTGTGGAACTCATGGGCGGCAGGGTGATCGACATAAACCTGGATGGCAACGAAACTTTGAACCCATGGGATCTCCCCCAGGGAGAAAAGGCGCCTTCGAAGGAGAAGATCGCGTTCCTAAAGAACCTGACCCGGCATATGATCGGCGACGCGCCGGGCTCGGATTCAACACTCGTCGATAACGTCATCAGCGAGGCCATCGGCCGGACCTACAAACGGGTTGGGCTTCGCTATGCCAATCCGGTACCGACCTTCTCCGATCTCCGCGATGAACTTGCCCAATGGCAGGACGAAGAGAAGATGCAGCGCGCCGTCGATGAAGCGAAGCTGGCGGCCATCAAGTTGCGTACATGGACCGAAAAGGGCATCTACAGCAGGTTATTCGACAGGCACACGAACATCCGAACTGAAAACGATTGGCTGTTCTTCAATGTCGAGGGGCTCGGGTCGGACCCGCACTTGGAGACGGCCATGAGCATGCTGATCGCGAATGCGATGGCGGACCGGGCTTCGGGAAGGAGCGGACGCCCGAGCATTACCGTGTTGGACGAGTGCTGGTCCTTGCTCGATTCGCCCGTCCTCGCGCCGGAAGTCGTCCAATTGTTTCGAACGGCGCGCAAACGTAACTCGAGCGTGTGGGGCATTTCCCAGACACTCGAAGATTTCGTCGGTACTTCCACCCAGCCTCGCCCTCACGGACCCGGAATCGTGAAGAACGCGAATACAAAGCTGATCGGTCAACAACCTGGAGATATGAGCGCGCTAGAAAATCAACTGCATCTCAACGACGTTGCGCTCTCGGCGATCAAGCGATTCAGTTCGCCGCAAAAAGGCCGCTACGCGGAGATGTTGCTGGTGATCGGGGAGAAGTCGGAGACGACGCAAACGGTCCGGTTGGTTCCCACTCCCGTCGACTACTGGATCTGTACAACCTATCCTCGCGAGCGTACGTACCGTGCGTGGTATCTGAAGCAAAGTCCGGAACAGCCCCTGCTCGAATGCTACGAGGAGTTGGCGAGAAGGTTCCCCCAAGGGCTCGCCTCCCTTTCCCAACTGCCAGAGGAGCTTTCAGGGGCTGTCCACAACAGCGAGGCGAGGCACGTTTAGGAGGTCGTTATGTGGTTCTTCACCGCTTTATTTGGTGGCTTGATGTTGCTCAGCGTGGAAAGCCGACGCCGAATGATCGCGATCATGCTGATTGGCTGCGTCGCGGTTCTCGGGGTTGCGCCACCACCGGCGCAAGCTCAATTCTGCCTGCCCTGTGTCATCCAGACAGTACTGACGACCATCAGTCAGACGATCGGTAACTGGCTTAGCTCAATCAATGGAGTGATGTCCACCATCCAAAAACTGTATGAGCAGACAATCTGGCCGATCAGCGCGATCAATCTTGCCAAGGCCCAAATTCAGTCGATCATCGCCCGATTCCGTGCCGTGATTCAGTCGATCATGACGATCAACCCTCACACCGCTACGCTGCCGAATCCAGCCGCTCTTGAAAACATCATCCGCAACCGCGGCACTGGAGATATCAATTCGGTTCCCCAGGTGTACGTGAACACATTCCGGCCGGTTCCGCAGGCGGGCGCAATCGCGCCCCAGGACCGAGACATGACCGACATGGATGATGCCTTGGCTCAAGACAACCTAATGTTGTTGAAGGCTGCCGACCAGGCGCAGGATCTGGAATTGCAGGCGGCCGACCAGATCGAGAATCTGGTAGGAAACTCCAGCATCAACATGTCCGCACCGGGTTCGTCGTCTCTGATTACAGCAGCGGCGGTATCCGCGGAGATCAAAAGCCAGGCCATCATGCAGAAGATGATGGCCGCGATGATGCGCCAAGAGGCAGGCCGGGTGGCGCATGACAACGCACTGCGTAAGCGGGCCGCAACGTTCGCGGGCCAATTGCAAAACAATATGACCAACGTTCTCCAGCATCAGTGAGGAGGGAAATCGAATGCGAGAGCACATCAACGTCTGGATCGGTAAAGCAAAAGGAACAATTACCCGCACGGGCCGGTATGTACGGCGTCATACGGTGTTGGTCGCCGTGCTGCTATTGCTAACTGCTCTCATTTCGCCCAAAGAGGTCCGGGGGCAGCTTCCGAGTCCCTGTTGCGCAATCCTTGCGGCCGGTCTTGGAACGATTAACAGCACGCTGGGCAGCGTTATCGGCGGCGGTCTTCAAGCAATCAACTCGGTTCTGTCTGATATCAGCAGTTTTGAACAAACCGTGATATGGCCGAAGCAAGCGATTGCGCAAGCCTTTGGAATGGCCGGACTAATTCAGGGTTTCTACGCACAGATCCGCGCTATTTTCCAAGTCCCGATCGCCAGCGCAACGCTCCAGAACCCCAGGCAGCTTGAGAGCATTTTGCTCTCGCGTAACGCCGGTCAAATTCCGAATACGACAGGCAGTTATGCAGCCGTTTATGGCGTCGTTCCTACCCCTCAAAACGCCCCGCCGCCGGTGCGCGACATCATCGACATGACGGACGCCGTCGCGCAAGACGCGATGGAGCGCGCGATCGCTATTGATGCGATCGCCGACCAAGAACTCGCCGCGGCCGATCAGATCAACACTAACGTTCAGAGCGCATCACCCGGCAGCGCCCCAATTATCGAGGCGCAGGCGGACGCCTGGCTTATACGAGCACATGCGTACACTCAATCGGCCTTGGCGGATCTCATGAGGGTGCGAGCAATCGACCTTGCGAATAATGGCGCCCATCTGAAGCTCGGCAGCGCGTGGGCTGTCACCACCCAGCAGAACATAACCACAACGCTGCAACACAAATAGCAATGTTCTACTTTCAACAGCTTTTCAATACCGCGATGAGCGGAATCGACTCGGGCGGGGCAACCGCCGGCGCCGTTCAGGTTGCTCAGTACATTCTGTTGGCCAGTCTGCTGTTCGGCGTCTATGAGGCCTGGGCTCGTGGCGGAGACACTCACTTCCTGGGCGCGACGGCGGTTCGCTTCTTCGCGGTTGGTCTCGTGATGATCAACTATGGCTCGGCTTTTCGGGACGTCAACGGCATGTTCAACAACGTCGCCAACTTCATCAACACTAGTACCGCAGGCGGTGGCGATGTCTTTGGCCAATGGATGTCGGACCTGTCCAACTACTGGAACAACAACAACGGCATGCAGGCATTGTGGGGCTTGATCACCGGCGCGTTCTCGGGGCTGCTCGAATCGCTCTTGCTCCTGGTCGGATATATCCTTTTCCCCATCACGTACGCTCTGTTCTCACTGTTCTATACGCTCTACGGCTCGATCCTGTACGTCGTCGGGCCATTCGTGCTGGCGCTGTATCCCGCCTTCGGCTTTGGCGTGATGGCAAGAAAGTATCTAGTGAATCTGATGATTTTCAATGCCTGGGGGGTGCTGTACTCGATTTTCGGAGCGCTGATGGCGGCGATCAACATGAACTCCGTGAACGCCGTACTCAATAGCGGAAATTTCATCGGCGCTTTCAACGGCGTCACAGGGTCGCTGCTTCTTGGCCTGGCCAGCATTCTGTTGTCGCTCTGCATCGCGCTCATTCCCTATCTCGCCAAACGAGTCGTGGAAGGAGACGTTGGACAGACCCTCGGCATGGTGGTCAGCACTACCGTGTTTGCAGCCAGAGGCGCTGGATCTCTGTTCAGGGGTGGCGGCGGTGGCGGCAGTGGCGGCGGTACTGGAGGTGGTGGGGGTGGCGGCAGCAGTGCGAGCAGCGGCGGCGGGGCAGGTGGCGGTGCCGCGGCGGCGGCGTGATGGTGCGGGAGTCGGGTATTGGGAGGCAGAGATGGCAACTGAAAACATGGGGCAGAACGTGCTGGAGAAAACCCGCTATACGCGGTACTACGAACACGACGGCATGTTGCGGGCGTATGCGAATCGCTCGATGGTGCTTGCAATGGTGTTTGCCGTTATGGCCCTCAGCTCCTTCGCCTTCGCCGTGTATGTCCGTCTTCAGCCGCCGACAGTGATTCGAGTGGACAGCGAGGGTGAGGCGACAATCGTCGGGGGCAGTCCCGTCCCCGGCCAATCCCGAGGCTTGAACTTCATCGCATCGGCCGCGGAGGCTGCCCCCACGGAGGTCGAATCCAAAGCGGTAGTCCGTCGATTTCTCGACCGCTACTTGAACTATACGCCCGCGACGGTGGACCGGCAGATGGCGGACGCCCTAAACATGATGACCGGGAACTTCAAGGCACTCGTTCTCGGCCGTCTGCGGGATGACGACACGATCAATAAAATTCAGGACGACCATATCATCACAAATTTCACCATCCGTACGATCACCGTGGTCCAAGGTTCGCCGCTGACGTTTACAGCTTTCGGAGTAAAAGAGATTCACCGGCTGAAGAACAAGCAGGAAACGACCGACCAGATCGTGGGCCGTTATAACGTTCGGCTGGCGCTCGACCGGCGAACGGAATACAACCCGAGCGGCCTGCTGGTGGCGGACTACTGGGAGCAGCAGATGGTGGGGGACAAGAATACCGGGCTCTCACAGCCCGATGAACTGTCGCACGAGGCGACAGGCAAGAACCAGTAGAGCTGGGAGCAAGGAACCCGGAGGTACACGTAGTGATCGGCCCTAAACCAACCCAAAAGGGCGAAAATACAGCGGCTTCGATGCTGGCCAGATTTGGCGGTCTGGATCAACTGGACTGGCTGATGATCGTGCTGTCAGTCCTACTTGGGACTATCGCCAACCAACACCATTTTCTGGATCTTCCCGAGGGATTCCTCGAATGGGTTCTTCCATTCCTGCTGATGGCAGCTGGCTACAAGGCGCGCGGATTCGTAGTGGAACTGATCGAAAGCCGTCGAGCGAAGGCAAAGAGCAACGCGGGCGAATGATAAAGAGGCAACGTATGCGTTCATTGTTTCCCTCCAGCTATGACCGGGCGGACGTGCTGATGAGCGCCGGCTGCAGCACTTTCGTCAGCGCTTCTTTGATCCTGGTGGTTCCGCGCTTCGGCATTCTTCTGCTTGAAATCCTGTTAGGGCTCTTCTTTGTTGGCTGTGCCCTGGTCGCGAGGAGAAGGCTTCGCAGGCGGGCGTTGGGCAAGGACGGCGCGGAGAAGTCAAAGGACAGAAAGACGAGATGGTTCGACAAATATGACGTCTTCATGATCGGGGCAGTGATTGTGGTTCAGACCTGCACCGCAGGACTGCTGAGGAAGGCAGGCTTGTCAGAGGGCACGGTGAACACGCTACCCCTCATCCTGTTCGCGGGGGGCATCCTGCTCAAGCCCCGAGCGATGGAGTTTCTCGAAGGCCGAAAGAAAACGAAACAGGCCAGGCGAATCGGCACCGATCCGGCTATTCAATCGGTCGGTGCGGTCGACAACAGCGAAGACCTGAGGCAGACCGTCATGAGCTCAGCAAAAGATGGAGATCTCGAATGAAAGGAAGTGAATCAACGATGCCAGTCAACGGGGCAGAGACCCTTATAGACGCGAAGACCACTCAACCTCCTGTCGGCGACGGGCGTAATGCGCGGGCCATTGCGGACTCCAAAGCGCCTCCGTCGAAAGGTACCGCTACAAGGCGCCGGCGCGATCGACAAGACAATTCAAAGACAGGCGGAGAGGAGCGTTTCTTCCTGGCCGGCGGAAGCAGCCGCAGCGATGTCCCGGCGCTCGGCCGCGAGTGCGCGTCCGAAGCCGAAGCCATCATTGATGCGTTTCGCGAAAGAGTGAACTTTTTCAGGGTTGCTGAATTTCAGACACGGGCGGACGTGGGTCCGGCCGGGGAACCGATCTTACGGAAGGATGGACTAAAAAAGAATAATCCGGCTTCTTAACAATGGAAACTTCGGTTTCCTTGAAGCACCCAGACTTTCTGGGATTCTGCTGTTCCGTGAGGGCCAGCGCAACTTCACTTGCAGTCAAAAAGGAGAAGCCGATGTCGGAAAGGAACCAGATCGTCGTGGTCTTGATTGTGGCGCTCTTGCTTGGAGCGTTCATCGACCGAGCCACGGCCTTAAAGATAGTCGCTGGAGTGGCTCTGCTGTGGACGCTGCAGAACCAACCAACGATCTTCGAGTGTATCCGGAAGCTGTCCTCGTTACGGCGGGGAGGGCCTTCGGTTCGAGAGTACCGCGGAGGCACAACGAAAGTTAACGCCTCTTAGGTAGTCGTGATCCAGGCGAGGTCGGGTCGTTTTCAACGGTCCTCCCTCACCAGATAGCAACTGAATCGCATCAGCAGGTGGTCGGGCTCTTTGGAGCCAGGCCGGGAACTTCGACAGTTTTCGGCAGGGCGGACAAGGGAGCGCGGCTCCTTTCTCTGCTCTGTCATAACCAACCAGATCAGAAAAAAGGAGAACTTGAGATGCCTAATATGAACCGCGCGACAGACATTCTGCGCGTGAAACAGATCGCAATCGATGAGGACGGCAACGTGACGAAGAGATTTCCTCGGATCGACGCGGAGGGACAGCTTAAGAATACGCTGCTGTTCGCGATGCATCCGGAGATTTGCGTTCTCTCGATGCAAGTACCAGGAGGTCTTCTGGACGCGTACGAACAAGCAAGGATCAGCCAGGTCCTGATGCGCGTGCGTCACGAAGGCCGGGAGTATTGTCTCATCGGCGCCAGCGGATCGGCCAAAGACGGAAAGTTTTATGCCGTCGATGCCCAGCACGAGAAACTGATCGCCGAGAGATTCCAAAAGTGGCCGCAGGCTGCCATCACGTACTTCGGCATTCTGGTTTCCGACTGCAAGGTCGTAATCCAGGAGCCGGACGTCAACATGCTGGTAGTCGAGGATCACGCATTGGGAACGAACGATTGCCGGGGATGGATCTCGGAGAGGCTGTTTCGCAAGCTCAATTTGCCGGACCAGCGCTTCTATCAATTCCGCCTCGCTTTCGACCGGACCCAGGCCAAAGGATCCTTCAAGGTCATGCAAGACGATGTTGCCGATCTGTTGAAGGCCGACATCATCCTTCCTGAAAGCTCGGTCAAACCAAAGCTTGAGCTGGGTTTCCTCAACGAATGCCAAAAATGGATTGCGGGCCTCGCGAGTGGAATCCAGGGGATGCGGTTCCGGTCTCCCGTTGTTTTGGGAATCCGGGATTACTCTCGTGAGCTGCAATTCAAATCAAGCTACACGCTCACCGAACACGCGTCGCTCGACTCTCTCAGGACCGAAATCATCCCTCGGGCGCTCGAAGAGGTGCGCGACGTGGTCTCCTCTGCCCTGTCCGGCGACTACCAGAAGCTTTTGGAAGCGATCGGGTCGTCTCCGGTGCAGCCAAAGGTGGAGGATTCCGAAGACGAGGAATTCACTTCTTACGAGCACAGCATCGTCGAGGCCGTGTTGAAAGCAGACGGCAGCGGCATGTTGGTCAAACACCCCTTCATCAATGGCAAGTTGCAACAGTTGCTGGCGAAGTGGGCGTTTAAAGTATCCACCGGCGGTGGCTTCCGGATGCCGGCATTCGCGCTGGCGGACGATGGCTATCTGTTCGTTGACGACGGGCAGGTATTCGCAGGATCGGACTGGATTCCGGAGGATTCGAGCATCAACTCGCTCTCAACAAAGCGCGGGTTGGTGATTCGTTATCCCATCCGGATGAAGGAAGATTTGTTGCCGATACGCATGCTCTCGTTCGAGGAAACGGTAACCCTCCTGGAGAAGGTCCTTCGGGGGATCGGCTGCGGGATGGATTCGGCGAAAATTCCCGACCTGGTCGGGCGCCAGTTGAGGCTTCCCGGTACCTTCTCGCTGCACTCGAAGACCGCGGAACGCAATGGCGGCGATTTCGATTTCGATCTAGTCGCCGTTCTTCAGGACTCTGAGTTCCCGCGTTTTGTGCAGAGCCGTTTTGACATGCGCGAGGGGTATCAGAAGAAGAAGGACAAGAAGACAAAGATCAAGTCTCCCTGGTGGAATCTGGCGGATGTTGCCATGAAGGCTCGTGGCAATCAAATCGGCAGGATCACCAATCTGATCAGCGACTGTATTGCCGCCGGGCGGAGCGACTGCGCTTACGAACTGGTGGATCAGTTGCAAAACGCGCTGGACAGCCTCAAGCATAACGTCCAGGTGGATCAGGAAGTGATCAAGCGGATTCGCGGCGAGGTTCCCAAGGCAGCGTGGCTGGCGACGAAAGAGGCCAAGCGAATTTCCGATATGCCGATGGAAGTAGCCATCAGCACCTCGGATATTGTCGGGCAGCTTTACAACCATGTCCGCAAGGAGATCGGCATTCTCTTCCAGGATGTATTTCCGCTCCGTGATTTTGGCGGAATGATCCGGGGCGAGACTTTCGACCGGGATATGTACGAGGAATGCCGGAAGATCAACAAGACTTTCGGCAGTCTCGTGGGTGAACTCCGGAAACGAACTGAGAAGTGTCAGGCTGCAGTTGGCGAGGCACAGGCGAAGTTCGATGCCGTGAAGGATCACAAAAATGCTGACGTTCGCAAGAAGGCTTCGAAGGCACTCTTCCGGGCAAAGGCGGCTCTCCGAGATAACGAAGAGCGCTGCCGGGAAGAGATGCGAGACTTCCACCGTTTTCTCGCCGACTGGGGAAACGGCAAGCGGGAGAACCGGAGAGGCTGGTGTCAGGCTTTGCACTCGATTGCTACAGGCACGCGAAATGCGCAAGAGGGCAAGGCAACTGGCGCCATCGTCTTTCACGCCTTTCCGCAGGAGGCTCTCGATAAGCTGCTCGAAGAAACCGGTGGACGTCCCATTCAGCTACATTTGCCTGAACTGCCAGATGGAGAGATTGTATTCGACGACTCGGGGAATGTGTACCGGGTGGAGCGAATCCAACTCGAAGGCGGGCAAGTCCAGGAGCGGCGGATCTTCCTGTTCCGGATGACGGAGCACGGAAACATTATTCTCGACGGAGTGCGCGTGGATTCAGTACAACCATTCGCCATGCAGGAAGGATCAGGAGAGATCCGGAACGGCATGGTGACGTTCTCGAATCTCGCGCAGCATCCCGCCATTCGCACCCGCAAGGCCAAAGTTCTGCGCAGTCGCGAAGACCGGCAGGAGTTTCTGGCGTCTTGCGAGAAAACCCTCGGTCCGAGCTTTTCGGTTTTCGTGGACGGCGATCCACGAAGCATCCGGCAACTCGACACCGATGTAAAGAAGCAAGCGTTCCTCGAATGTGCGCCGGTTCGCCCTTGGGAATCCCGGCCGTTTCAAGGAGCGCCAGTACAGTGAGCAACTCGCCGGGGGCTACTCGAAAGAGGGCCTCCGGTGATGTCAATGAAGACAGGAGAGGAGATCAAGAACGTGAGACATCTTCTGATAGGAACTCTGACGCTGGCATTAACGGTGCCGCCGATACCAGCGCAGAAGATTGAAAATGAAAACCCATCGCGTGAACACGTGGTGCGGGTGCAGACCGCAATGAACCATCTGACCGTTATCGAAGTGGGCGAACCAGTGACCACCGTCGCAGTCGGTGCTCCGCAGTCTTTCAAGGTTGAGCGACGGGAGAACAAGGTATTCATCCAGCCACTCGTGGAGAGCGTATCCACCAACTTATTTATATGGACGGCTTCGACCAGGCTCAACTACGAACTGGTGCCAGCGATCAACGACGCGGGCCAAATGGATTTCGCCATCGATTACCGGGCGCCTCAGCCGCAGACACAGGTTACGAAGCCAAAGCCTCCTGAACCGGCCGCCACGGTATCAGCCATACCAAGCGAGATGTTGCTGAACAGCATTCCAGTCCGGTTGGTCGGCACAGCAGCGGCTCCGAAGGCGACCCTGGATGTGCTCATCCGGGACATCTATCGCCGGCAGGAGCAGGTTTTTGTCCGTTACTCGATCGAAAACCATTCGAGCCAGACGCTTCGGACCGGCCGGCCGACAGCGATATCTTTGAACGGCTTGAGGTTTGATCGGTCCCTGTGGACGTTCCAGAACTCGCAACTCGGCACGGATGTCGCCTCTCGTTTGAAAGCCGATGACGCGCCTATTCCGGTCAAGATCACGCAATCAGAGCCGGGAATTGCGGAAGTAGCGCCCGGCGAGATCCGTCTTGGCGTCATGGCGCTGGAACTTCCAGCGGCGAAGCCCGACGCGAGAAAGGCCCAACCGACCGTTCTCCAAATTCTGTTCCCAGTCGATCGCTCAGGAAATTTGACCGCCACTCTGGTGCTGTAATTCTCTCCGGAGCAAGACCAATGGAACCCGAATACCAAACAGTCAGCCAGATGTACGAACGTCTGCTGTTGATGATCCGTCAGCGCAACGACACGGGATTTGGGCTTGCCGTGACTGATGCAGTCCTGCAGCCGCGGAACCCTTTCGCGCCAGCGGATAAGCGACGGCCGAAACCTACCGTCGCTATCGCGGTCAGCCTCATTGTCGTTTTAACGCTGGTCTTTCTCTATTTCAGTTTCCAACACAAGGGGTAGAGGCGATGTCAATGCTCAATCGAGAGATGTTGCGCGGTCTTGCGTCTACTTCCAGCACAGGCGAACCGGAAGCGATGGACGGCGAGATGGAATTGGAGTCCCGCCTGCAGGACGTCCTCTTCTCGGAACTGTTTACCTCCGTCTGCTACTGGTCGGTGGCCCTTCTGTTGGCAATTGTTGGGGCGGGTCTGGTTTACTGGCGCCTCACGCATCCCACCTTCGCCGAGCTGGTTAGCGACCCATTTGGCGTAACCACACCTTCATGGCTGATAGTGTCCTTGCCACCATTCGGGATTGTGGCATCTCTCGGCCACGCAACGTGGCGTGCAGTCCGAGGCCAACGTGCCTGGAAAATGCTGGCGACGGCGGCTGGTTTCGTCGCGGTCATGGGCGTGACCTCGTTGCTCCAAACACATTTGGCGGCCCTCTGAAGCGGATTTCCCGCAGTTCGAACAACCAAATAATTTGTCGAAGGTAAGTCTATGATCCATCACTCTGAAAACCCGCGGCGTGAGATAAGCAACGGCGAGGCGGGCGTCGTTGGCGCAGTGCTCGGCTTTGGCCTTGTTGCTCTTGCCCTGTACCTGGCTGTCGCCCGGTTTCACATTCGCAAGGAACAACTCGTCGAAGCGGCACTGTACCTGTTCATCCTTACGGCCGCGGTTCTGACGCCGGTTTTACGGAAGTTTTCCAAACCGCGACAGCGCACGAAGCGACCGCCGTTTGTCATCCCGGCCCGCAAGGATGAGCGCGCAATCGAAGCCGCCTGGAACCAGAACGCCGTGCTGCTCGGATACGACATGGACGAGAAGCCCTGGGTGTGGCCGGATGAAGTGCGCGTAATGCAGGGTATCGTGCTCGGCATGACAGGGTCGGGTAAGACCACCCTGCTCAAGAACATCATCACTCAGGACATCGCTCGATTCGTCGGCCCGCCCGAAGATCGTCACCACATCCCAATCGTCATTTTCGACGGTAAAGGTGACCTCGAGTTCTTCGAACAACTGTTGCCACACATTCACCGTGCCGGAAGGTTACACCAACTACGGTTGCTCAATCCCTCGCGTCCAGACTTCTCGGCGCTGTACAACCCGTTCTTCACGCGTGACGACAACTACATGGCCCAGGTGAACATGATATTCGGCAGCTTCAACCTGCACGACGAGTTCTTCGCCAAGCATCAGTTGAACTATCTCGGCGACATCGTCCGCGTCCTGTTCTACACCGGCGCTCGGTACAACTTCTACGACGTGATCGTCATGCTGCTTGACCAAGACGTTTTGAGAGAACAGGTCGACAAGGCGATGCACCGTCTCGACCGCGACGGCGGCATCACCGCCCAGCAGCGGTTGAATTTCGAGATGAGCGTCAAGAACTTGATGCAGTCGCTCGAAGATCGCGAGCGCGTTCCGAAAATTCAGGGTTTGATCAACGAGTGCATGACGTTCCTGGACGACGAACTGTCTGCCGTCACAGGACAGTACGACGATCTGCTGTCGATCGAAGATGTGATCGATGAGGAGCTAATTTTATTCGTGAGCCTGAACGCGAACAAGAATACCGAGCCGGTGCGGTCGCTCGGCAAGATGCTTTTGCAGAACATCCAACTCACGGTCGGCAAGCGTTACGAGGACCAGGCGGATCGGCGACGGCAGAATCGGCCCATCTTCTCGGTAGTGCTGGACGAGTTCGCGCCATTTGGATATCGCAATTTTGCTCAAATTCTGCAAACCGCGCGGGGCACGAATACCGCATTCCTGTTCTCGATGCAGAGTCTTCCACAACTCATGCAGGTCGGCCGCGGCTTTAAGGAGGAGGTCACCTCGGCACCGAATACCACGATCACGCTCCGGACCCGGGACGAAGAGACGGCCAAGTATTTCATCAAGGCTTCGGCCGAACAAGTCGTGACGCGGCGCAGCGTCCAAAAGGAGCGAGGGTTCTTCGGGTGGGGCAATTACGAGGAAACCGGACGTGCCACTGAGAGCGAGGATCGTGAGACGCGGTCGCAGGATGAGTCCATCAAGAACCTGCCCAAAGGCCAGATGGAAATCCTGATGTCGGACGACACGCGCGGAACGTTGCACTCCCTGCTGCAGATTCGTCCGCCGGAGGAAGTGGCGATCCCGGGATTCCACCCGGCGCTCTATTCGCGAATGTTGCACTCGCGCGCGGAATCGAGCGGCGCCAATCTCCGGTTCAAGGATCCGGAGTTGGCGCGCAAGTACAAAGTTCCAAATCGATACGCAGGAGACTTCAGGAAATGAGAACGCACATTGTGATCGCACTTGCCGCGTGCGTCACGCTGGCAAGCGGGCAGCCCGCGCCCAGTTCGGCGCGTGGAGCCGACCAGACGCAGCCAGCGGCGGTGCACTCCCAGCGGCAAGCCGACACACGGCCGAAGGAGCAAAAGGAAGACTTCTTTAGTTCATCCACCAAGCTGGTGAACAAGACCGACGTCGATTATGGAGCGATGCTCGAACGGCGACGCCAGGCATTTCTGGACGCCAGCGCGGCCAATCCATTTTTCTGGTATAGCGCGTTGGCCACGGCACTCCTTATGGTGCTGATGTTCGCTTACGGCGTGCGCGTCATGGACGAAAAGCGAAAGCTCTGGCGCGCAGCCGAAGTCCTGAATGACGTTTGGAACGACGCGCAGTATGCGCGCGCGACGGCAGAGACGGCAATCGAACGTCACAACCACCATATGCAGGCGTGCAATCGGGTGATCGAGACGCAATTGAGCGGGCGCCCCAGCCCTGCTGCGCTTGAGACCACCGACGCCAGAAATGAGCTGAGTCGTGTGCGCGGTGAACTGGACAGCGTCGACAGCGAGCGGAAATTGCTGAAGGCGAAGCTGGACGAGAAGGAAAAGTTGGTTGACGACCTGTCGGTCCGGCTGAGTGCTCTTGAAAAGGGCGAGCAAAATGGCGGCTCGATTCCGGCAAGGACGCAGAAC
>DATKFH010000144.1:0-5258 GCA_035511455.1 Candidatus Sulfotelmatobacter sp.
ATCGGAGAATTGAATGCACGACCATCTTGCCGGACACGAAACAAAAGCATCCCAGCTACTTCAGATTGCCGCGGCTCCCTATCAAAAGCCACACGACCATCACACCCACTTCCTGGTTGGCCTCGACGTTGGCTCGACCACCGTGAAGGCGACGGTGGTCGACGCCGCAGCGGACCAGATTCTCTGGCAGGACTACCAGCGTCATGAGACCAAGCAGCCGGAGAAGACCCTGGAATTTTTGCGCCGGATGGAAGCCGAGGTCGGGATCAATCGGCACAATACGCGGATGTTCATGACCGGTTCCGGTGGCGGGGGCATTGCCGAGCAGATTGGCGCGAAGTTTGTGCAGGAGGTCACGGCCGTCTCACTGGCGGTCGAGAAGCTCCATCCCGAAGTATATTCCGTGATCGAACTGGGCGGACAGGACGCGAAGATCATCGTCTTCAAAGACGACGACGAGACGGGCCGCAAGAAGAAGATTCCGTCGATGAACGATAAGTGCGCCGGCGGCACCGGCGCCGTCATCGACAAGATCAACGCGAAGCTGAAGATTCCCACGGCAGAACTGGCCCAGCAGGGCTACCACGGGATCAAGCTGCACAAGGTAGCCGGCAAGTGCGGCGTCTTCGCCGAGACTGACATTAACAGTCTGCAAAAAGTGGGGACCCCACCGGACGAACTGATGGCTTCACTATTCGAGGCTATCGTGCTGCAGAACCTGAGCGTCTTAACCCGCGGCCACACGCTTCGGCCTCACGTGTTGCTGCTGGGAGGACCCAACAGCTTCATCAAAGGCATGCGCGAGGCGTGGCAGGCGAACATTCCGCGCATGTGGCAGGAGCGCAAAGTTGCCATCCCCGACGCCGCCAAACCCGAAGACCTGATCAAGGTTCCAAACAATGCGCAGTACTTCGCCGCCCTGGGCGCGATCGAATTCGGCAAGAGCGAGGACGATTGCGTCGGCTGCTATCAGGGATACGAGAAGCTGGTGTACTACATCGAGTTCGGCCGGCAGGAGGAAAAAGCCAAGTCTGGAGCCAAGGGTCTGGTTTCAAAAGAAGAAGAACTCGACGGATTCAAGGAAGCCTACCGGAGGAAGAAGTTCACGCCAGCAGCGTTCCAGAAAGGCCAGACCGTCGGCGGTTTCGTCGGCATCGACGGTGGGTCGACTTCCACCAAGGCCGTGTTGCTCGACGAGCGCGGGGACATCCTCTGCAAGGCCTACCAACTCTCAAACGGTAACCCCATCCAGGACACAATCGAAATGTTCGAGAATCTGCGCGGACAAGTTGAAGCGCAGAACGCCAAGCTCGAAGTCCTGGGAGTCGCCACCACCGGCTATGCCAAGGATATTTTGAAAGACGTGCTGCACGCGGATGTGGCGCTGGTAGAGACCGTGGCTCACACCGAGTCGGCGCTGAAGTTTTATGAAGATCCGCACGTCATCGTCGACGTGGGCGGGCAGGATATCAAGATCATCATCCTGCACAACGGCCGCGTGAAAGATTTCAAACTGAACACCCAGTGTTCCGCGGGCAATGGCTATTTTTTGCAGTCCACTGCTGAAGGATTTGGATTAGGCGTCGAACAATATGCCGATCTGGCTTTTTCGGCCCGGTCCATGCCCGTTTTTGGCTACGGCTGCGCGGTGTTCATGCAATCGGACATCGTTAACTTTCAGCGTCAGGGCTGGCGCGCGGAGGAAATTCTCGCCGGCCTGGCAGCGGTGCTGCCCAAGAACGTGTTCCTGTATGTTGCCAGCATTCCCAATCTCGCCGCGCTGGGCACGCGCTTCGTGCTGCAGGGCGGAACGCAGAACAATATGGCGGTAGTGAAGGCGGAAGTCGATTTTATCCATAACAGCTTCCGTGCTGCTGGCAAGAAACCCGAGATCATCGTGCATGAGTTTTGCGGCGAGTCAGGCGCGATTGGAGCGGCGGCAGAATCTCTGCGGCTATGGCGCAACGGCACGCAGACCACATTTGTCGGCTTGGATGCGGTGCGGAAGATTCAGTACCGCACTACGCGCAACGAAGCGACGCGCTGCAATTTCTGCAAGAACAATTGCCTGCGCACTTTCATTGATATCAGAACCGCACCCAAGGATGAACTGAGTTTCGTTCCTGTTCAGAAGGTGACCAAGGTTCCGCTGATGCATGGCGAGCAGCGCCTGATTATCGCCACCTGCGAAAAAGGCTTGGTCGAAGATCTCAATGATATGAAAGACATCAAGGCAGGTCTCGACGAAATCAAAGACAAACATCCCAATTTTGTGGACATCGCTGCCCACGAAGTCTTCCGACCTGTGAATGCGAAAAGCGTAGCCGACCCCATTCCGACAGCGAAATTCTGGAGCAAGGCGGCCAAAGAACGTATTCCGCTCATGGAGAACCGCAAGAAACTTCGAGTGGGCATTCCACGCGTGCTCAACATCTACACCTACGCTCCTCTATTCAACGGATATCTGGAGAGCCTCGGTGTGCAGCCGGAGAACATCGTCTATTCCGATTACACCAGTTCCGATCTATACCGAGCGGGAGCAAGCCGGGGCGCCATTGATCCCTGCTTCCCTGCCAAGATCGGCATCTCTCACGTGTACAACCTGATCCAGGAAAAACATCGCAAGAAGCCACTGAACGTCGTCTTTTTCCCGATGTACGACGTGCTGACTTCGCCCTTGGTGAAGATTGTCGGAGCGAACGCCTGCCCGACCGTGACTGCAACGCCAGAGACGGTGAAGGCCGCCTTCACAAAAGAGAACGACGTCTTCGCCGAACACAACGTCAAGTACGTCGATCCGGTGCTGAACTTTGCGGATCGCAAACTGTTCGCCCACCAGATGCTCCAGGCGTGGCAGCATATCCTCGGGCTGTCGCAGGAGGAAAACGATCGTGCGGTGGAGGTGGGATACAAGGCCCTGGCCGACTACGAAACGAGCATCCGTCGAAAGGCCCGCGAAGTTCTCGACCAACTTGAGCGCGAGGACCGCATCGGCATCGTGATGCTGGGCCGGCCGTATCATCACGATCCCGGACTGAATCACGAGATCATGGAAGAGTTCCAGAAGCTGGGTTACCCCATCTTCTCGCAGAACACTTTGCCTCTGGATGAAGACATGCTGGAGCGGTTGTTCGGCGACGAAGTGCGCCGCGGAGTGATCAGTCACCCTCTGGACATCGGCGATGCCTGGAAAAACTCGTACTCCTGCAGCACCAACCACAAGGTGTGGGCGGCGAAGTTCACAGCACGGCATCCCAACCTTGTGGCGCTTGAGGTTTCGAGCTTCAAATGCGGCCATGATGCGCCCATCTATGGCGTGATCGAGGGAATCATCGAGCAGTCCGGCACGCCGTACTTCTGCTTCAAAGATCTGGACGAGAACAAACCTTCGGGTTCGATCAGGATCCGCGTTGAGACGATTGACTACTTCCTACGGCGGTATCGCGACGAAGTCATCCGCAAGCGGAAAGCCGCAGAGGAAATTGATGCTCAGCTAGCGGCGCTAGAAGCGGAACTTCGCGGGCCGATCACATCGCCGCCACTTCCATGCCTGCCGGAGGTGCAAGAGATGGCAGCCGATTGATTGTGGCTCCAGCCCACACGCTGGCCGCGCCTGGAATTCGATTGTTGCTTCCTATGAAACGCCTTTCTGCATTTCTTGGATCCATTTTTGCGAAGGCACGATCATGGTCGGCAAGGCTCGGTCTAGGGCCGCGCGCTGAGTTGTGCTCGTTGACCTTCTTGCGACAAATAGCCTCGCCCTTCTTTATCCTGACGCCCACTCCTTTCTCACGCTCCGCTGACACGGCTCCCAACGACCTCGGTCGGTCTCGTGCGACTTCGGTTGGCAGCACGCTTGCAGTTCAGAAATCGGAAGAGGAGCGGTCCGAACGGCGGTGCCGTCGAAGCTTAAGTTGAGGAGATTTTCGTCCGCGGCCTAGGCTGCAAATCCGGAGCTCATGATGGTATTTGCGGAAAAAATTGTGGGCTGCTGTTTCACCAGAATCACACTTCGGATTCTCAACCATTCCAGTGAGGATGAAGTCGATCGGCAAGCTTCGGGTCGCCTGCTGGTAACGCTGCAAACGCGGAAGCGACGACGGATCAGGCTGCCGCGAGGGGTCTCCCTGCTTTTGCGGATACTGTCCACAGCAACATTCCTTGTTAGCCTTGCCTGCGCGCAGGACCGGCCCTCACAGAATGAATTCGCTTTCTGGTTTGAGGGGCAACTCGGAAACGGCCATGCCTTCGCTAGCACTACCGACAGTCGCATGTACCAGATCGAAGCCCGTTACGGCCGCATCGTTTACACAAATCCTTTGTTGGTCCTACGCTACATTGCCGAAGCGATCCCATTTTCGGTGGTGGGTGATCCGCAGGCGAATGGCCAGCGTGTGTACGCTTACGCTACTGGCGGGAGTCCCATAGGGGCACAAATCAATTTCCGTTACCATCACAGGGTCCAGCCATTTCTGACGAGCGGCGGGGGCTTTTTATACTTCGACCGGCGGATGTTCGGCGCTACTCAGTTCAATTTCACCGCCCAGGTTGCGGGGGGCGTGCAAGTATTCACTTCGAGGCACCGCAGCGTGCAGTTTGGCTACGAATATCATCACATTTCCAACGCCAACCTGGGCCGCATCAACCCCGGCATGGACTCGCACGTAATGTTTGTAGGATTGTCGTTCGTCCGGTAAGACTTAGATTTACTGGGCTGGGTCCCCCCGTCGAACGCGCTTGGGTGAAATCGAGACAGGGTCGTTGACCGCACTCGTCGGCATGACCGTCAGGTTCTATTGACAGCAATAGGTTACGCCGCCCGCGCTCTCCCCTTTTCTGGAGTTAGTATGCGGCATTCACCATCGGGTCGTCAGCGGCAAGAGTATTTAATATTTGGGCGAACTGAATCCCCCGACGGTCTGGCACCATCCTAAGAAACGGGTGCTATGAACTCCAAAGCTGGGAAATTGCTAGTGGTGGAATCCGATGATGCTCTCAGGGAGCAAATCGTCGCCATTCTGCGCGATGCGGGATATATAGTCTCAAGCGACTACCAGCAAGGAATGAAAGCGGTCGTCGCCTTCGATCCCGACGCCGTGGTTCTGGGTGCGGATCCGCCGCAGCTCGATTGCTGTGACCTTCTCTCCGAAATCAAGGGTTCCGAGCAGACTCACAATATTCGCGTTGTGATGCTCTCGCCAGGTGGATCCGCCGAGCGCACTCGGGGTCTTGATCTTGGTGCCGACGATGTACTGTCA
>DATKFH010000145.1:0-4560 GCA_035511455.1 Candidatus Sulfotelmatobacter sp.
CGGAAGGAGCGGTCAGCCGAGCATTACCGTGCTGGATGAGTGCTGGTCATTGCTCGACTCGCCCGTCCTGGCGCCGGAAGTCGTTCAACTGTTTCGAACCGCGCGCAAACGGAACTCCAGCGTCTGGGGCATTTCGCAGACTCTCGAAGACTTTGTTGGAACCTCTATACAGCCGCGTCCGCACGGCCCGGGCATCGTGAAGAACGCGAATACGAAGCTGATCGGCCAACAGCCTGGAGATATGAGCGTGCTCGAAAACCAACTCCACCTTAATGAAGTTGCACTCGCCGCGATCAAACGATTCACCTCGCCACAAAAGGGTCATTACGCCGAGATGTTGCTTGTGATCGGGGAGAAGTCGGAGACGACCCAAACCGTGCGACTGGTTCCGACCCCTATCGACTACTGGATTTGTACGACCTACCCGCGCGAGCGTGCGTATCGAGCTTGGTGCTTGAGGCGGAATCCGGAGCAGCCGTTATTTGAATGCTACGAGGAGTTGGCTCGGAAGTTTCCGCAAGGCCTCGCGGGTCTGCCGCAACTTCCGGAAGAACTGTCGGGCGCGGTCCACGCGAATGAGGCCGTGCGTACTCACTTAGGAGGTACTTAATGTTGCTGTTTACATCACTATTCGGCGTTCTGATGCTGCTCAGTATGGAAAGTCGACGCCGAGTACTCGCCGTCTTGCTGATCAGCTCGATCACAATAATGGCGATTTCGCCGCCCCCGGCCCAGGCTCAGTCGTTCTGCCTGCCGTGCGTCATTCAGAAGGTGCTCGTTACTATCACGGTGACGATCGGTGGGTGGCTGAACCAGATCAACGGCGTGC
Source organism: Candidatus Sulfotelmatobacter sp. (assembly GCA_035511455.1). Classification (GTDB taxonomy): domain Bacteria; phylum Acidobacteriota; class Terriglobia; order Terriglobales; family Acidobacteriaceae; genus Sulfotelmatobacter. Next base: position 830 of record DATKFH010000145.1, read on the forward strand.
TAGCAAAGATTTTCGCGCTCTTCCAGCAAACGGTGTGGCCGCCTGGCAAGATCAGCCTGGCTAAGTCGCAGATTCAATCAATAATCACGCGGTTCCTTGGAGTGATCAAGGGCATTATGGCAATCAATCCTCACACCGCCACGCTCCCGAACCCAGTCGCGCTGGAGAGCGTCATTCGCAATCGTAGTGCAGGTGATCTTGCTTCTGTACCACCGGCCTATATAAACACGTTCCGGCCCGTGCCTCAAGCCGGCAACATTGCACCGCAGGACCGCGATCTGACCGACATGGACGATGCCATGGCGCAAGACAGCCTGATGATGTTGAAGGCATCCGATCAGGCCCAAGACCTTCAACTGCAACTGGCCGATCAGATAGAGAGCTTGGTCGGAAATCCCAACATCAACATCTCGGCCCCGGGATCGTCGTCGCTGATTACGGCGGCAGCCGTCTCGGGTCAGATCAGGAGCCAGGCGGTGACGCAGAAGATGCTGGCCGCCATGTTGCGGCAAGAAGCCGCACGTGTCGGCCACGGCAATGCGATCCGCAAACGCAATGCGGCCTACGCCGGTCAATTGCAAACTGACATGACTAACGTTCTCCAACATAGGTAAAAGGGGGAGGAAATGCAAGACAAATTCAATCAGTGGATGAGCAGCACAAAAGCCGGAGGTGCTCGCATATGCCGATTGAGCCGCCGCTATGCGGTTCTGCTGGCATTGGCGTTGATGCTGACTGCCCTCGTCTCGCCCAGGCAGGCTCAGGGGCAGTTGCCGAGTCCCTGTTGCGCTCTCTTGGCGGAGGGGCTGGGAACAATCAACATCACGCTCGGCAGCGTGATCGCCGTCGGCCTACAGGCAATCAACACAATACTGGGGAACACAAATAATTTCCTACAGACAACGGTGTGGCCACCGCAAGCGATCGCGCAGGCCCTCGGGATGGCGGGCCAGATCCAGGGCTTCTACGCGCAAATTCGCGCGGTTCTGCAGATCCCGATTGCCACCGCGACGCTGCCAAATCCGAGGCAGCTTGAGAGTATTCTGCTGTCGCGGAATCCTGGGCAGATCGCAAGCACGACTGGAGGCTACGCCAGCGTTTACAACGCAGTTCCGGCGCCCCAAAATGCACCTCCCGCAGTCCGCGATCTGATTGACATGACGGACGCCGTCGCGCAAGACGCCATGGAACGTGCGATAGCCATCGATGCCATAGCGGACCAGGAACTTTCCGCCGCGGACCAGATCAACGCCAACGTACAGAGCGCAGCTCCTGGCACGGCGCCGATTATTGAAGCACAGGCTGACGCGTGGCTGGTCAGAGCAAACGCCTACACGCAGTCTGCCTTGGCGGATCTGATGAGAGTAAGGGCAATCGACCTCGCTAACAATGGCGCAAACCTGAAGCTCGGAAGTGCGTGGGCCGTATCGACGCAACAGAACGTAACGACGACACTGCAACACAAATAGCAATGTTTTACTTTCAGCAACTCTTCAATACCGCCATGAGCGGAATCGATTCCGGCGGCGCAACCGCAGGTGCCGTTCAAGTCGCTCAATACATTCTATTGGCAAGCTTGCTATTCGGTATCTACGAGGCTTGGGCACGCGGCGGAGACACACACTTTCTGGGAGCGACGGCGGTGCGTTTCTTCGCCGTCGGCCTCGTGATGGTCAACTACGGAACCGTATTCCGTGACGTCAACGGCATGTTCAACAACGTTGCGAGCTTCATCAATACCAGCACCGCGGGCGGTGGTGATGTCTTTGGCAAGTGGATGGCCGACCTGTCCACCTACTGGAACAACAACAACGGGATTCAGGCATTGTGGGGCCTGATCACCGGTGCGTTTTCCGGGGTGCTGGAATCACTTCTACTTCTCGTTGGATACATACTCTTCCCTATTACCTACGCGCTGTTCTCCCTGTTCTACACGCTCTATGGGTCAATCCTCTATGTGGTCGGACCATTCGTGCTGGCGCTGTATCCGGCGTTTGGCTTTGGAGTGATGGCAAGAAAGTATCTGGTGAATCTGATGATTTTTAACGCCTGGGGCTTGCTGTACTCGATCTTCGGAGCGCTGATGGCCGCGATCAACATGAACTCCGTAAACACGGTACTCAACAGCGGCAACTTCGTTGGCGCCTTCAACGGCGTAACAGGCTCGCTGCTGCTGGGTCTCGCCAGCATCATGTTGTCGCTCTGCATCGCGCTTATCCCCTACCTGGCGAAACGGGTCGTAGAGGGAGATGTTGGGACGACGATGGGCGCAGTAATCAGCACCACGATGGTCGCAGTGAGAGGCGCTGGCTCCCTGTTCAAAGGCGGCGGCGGAGCCGGAGGAGGTGGCGGTGGGGGCGGAGGCGGAGGCGGAAGCGGAAGCAGTGGGGGTAGTGGAAGCGGTGGTGGCGGCGCGGCCGCCGCCGCGTGAAGGAGACGGGGCCACACCTGGAGGCGGAAATGAAGAATGGCAATGATGGGCAGAATGCGCCGGAGAAAGTTGGTTACACGCGCTATTACGAACACGATGGCATGTTGCGGGCGTATGCGAACCGTTCGATGGTGCTCGCGATGGTGTTTGGCGTTATCGCCTTAAGCTCCTTTGCCTTCGCCGTCTACGTGCGCCTGCAGCCGCCGACAGTGATCCGTGTGGACAGCGAGGGTGAGGCAGCGATTGTCGGCGGAACGCCAGCTCCCGGGCATACTCGCGGGCTGACGTTCACGGCGTCTGCTGCCGATACCGCTCCCACGGACGTGGAGTCAAAGGCCGTAGTTCGTCGCTTTCTGGACCACTATTTGAACTACACACCGGCGACGGTTGATCGCCAGATGGCAGACGCGCTGAACATGATGACCGGTAACTTCAAAGCGCTCGTCCTCAGCCGCCTCCGGGAAGACGACACCGTCAACAAGATTCAGGACGACCAGATCATCACAAACTTCACGGTCCGGACCATCAGCGCCGTCCAAGGTTCACCGCTGACCTTCACCGCGTTCGGGGTTAAAGAGATTCACCGCTTGAAGAACAAGCAGGAGACGACGGACCAGATTGTTGGCCGGTACAACGTGCGGCTGGCGCTGGACCGGCGAACGGAGTACAACCCAAGCGGACTCTTGGTGGCCGATTACTGGGAGCAACAGATGGTCGGGGACAAGAACACCGGTCTCTCACAAGCGGACGAGCTATCGCACGAGGCGACGCGGAAAAAGAACTAGTGCAAGGAGCGATGGAGACGCAGGAGGTACGAACCAATGCTTGATCCGGACGCAAACCAGAAGCGGGAGAACACGGACCTGTTGGGATTTGCAAGATTCGGAGGTTTGGATCGACTGGACTGGCTCATGATCCTGATTTCCGTTCTGCTCGGAACCATCGCCAAACAACACCATGTTCTGGATCTACCCGATTGGTTTCTGGAATGGGTATCTCCGTTCCTGCTGATAGCGTTCGGCTACAAAGCGCGCCGGAAGATTACCGAAGTGGTGGAAAGCCGCCGAGATCGGGGCAAAGACACCCGCGAAGAATAGAGAGGCAAAGATGCGTTCGTTGTTTCCTTCTACGTATGACCGAGCGGATGTGCTGATGAGCACTGGCTGCAGCACTTTTGTCAGCGCCGCTTTGATCCTGGTAATCCCGCGAGTTGGCATTGTTTTGCTGGAAATCCTCCTAGGGTTATTCTTCATCGGATGCGCTCTGGCAGCGCGGGCGCGGCTGCGAATTCAGGCGCGCT
>DATKFH010000146.1:0-16880 GCA_035511455.1 Candidatus Sulfotelmatobacter sp.
CCCGCGGTTGAAGTTGCAAGGCCCGCCGGGCCCGCCGGCGGCCCTCCAAAGGGGCACACTACCCTCGGAACCCGCGAAAACCGGGGCTCCTGCAAGAATCGGGGTTCTGCAACGTGTAATTTTTACGACAGGCTTTAGCTAACGTGACCTACATAGTCCGGGGCGTTTACTTGCACATGGAATCCGTCCGGATCAATAAACTTAAACGATTCCTGGGAATTGCTGTCAGCCTTCAGGCCGCGCTCGGCTAACTTGGCACGAACTGCATCGGCATTGAAGGAGGCAATTCCGAAATCATAGTGATCGACGGTCGCAGTCTTGCTTTCGCCTTGCTCGATGCCGAAAAACGAATTCCCCACTCCCAGGATATGTACCGTCGCCGACTGTTGTTTGATCGGCATTCCAAAGAACTCCTGATAAAACTGCGAGGTGCGGTGCAGGTCGGGGACCTTCACGGTGACGTGATTGATGCTGACCGCCCGGAAGCTGGTCGGTGCCGCGAGTGCGACGGGCACCGCGGACGCCCCGGCCGCCAGTGCGGCAAGAGAAACTGCAAGTTGACGGCGAGTCATTCTGCCGTGTTCCAAATCACTCAACATTCTTTCGATGGCTGCGATCATAGGGTCCTCTCAATTGTTCGGAGTCTTGACTGCAAAAGCGCAAGGTCGGATGCTTTCCCCTTGTGATTCGCGACGAAGAGAAGCCGAACTAAATCGTTAAATTACCAGGTCAGGGTGGCCACGGAGTTTCGCGGCAGTTTCATCTGCAATACATACGATCCCAGGCCGCAGCGCACCACTCGCTCCAGACCGCCGTGGTTGGTTAGCACTAACACGTAGCTGCCATCGGGATTTTTGACTGCGACGTGATCGACATCGGCGACGTGTCCGTGCGAAGAGAGCACGCGGGCCCCGCGCTGCATGACCTTTGAGTAATGAGCCAAGGCCCAGTACTGGCCACAGCGCGTGATCTTCTGCGTTTTGGAATCAATGGTGACAATGCCTCCGGATTGCCCCGGCCCCATGTTCGGTTTGCCGTCTTCGTCCAGCGCAAGATTCCAACCAACAATCGAGCATCCCCAATTCTTGAGCACTCCGGTGAAGGTGGACGACCACTTGCTCCAATCCACTTCAAAGTCCGGACTGGTGATGACCGCGCCGCCCTCCGTCCATTGCGCGTGCTTGTTGGGAAAAGCGTCGTGCACTCGCGTCATCGCGTCGACGCTGCCGCTGTAGGCGTGCCAGGCAACGCTGTCCACGTAACAATTTACGCCCGGCTCGCTCAACTGGTCCAGCACGCGGCCCCACAAGTTGTAGTTGTGGTCGAGAATCCAGATTCTTGTGTCGAGCGACGCCCGCTCCAGCGCCGGACCCAGGTGATTCGCAACAAACCTCGATTCGTCTTCCTGCGACCACAGGCACGCCGGCATAAGACTGTTCTGGTTGGTATCGACTTCATTCTGCACCGTGGTCGCGTTGATCTTGACTCCTTCGGCCGCGTAGCCCTGCAGAAAACGCACGAAATATTCCGCATAGGAATCGAAGTATTTTCTCTCCATGGACCCGCCCAGCATAGAACGATTGGGCTTCATCCAGGCCGGCGGACTCCAAGGAGCCGAGAAAAGAAAAATATCGGGATTCAACTCGCGTGCCATGCGCAAAGATGGCAAAATGTAGGCGCGATCATGTTCGATGCTGAAATGCTTTAGCTCCGGGTCCGGCTCGGGGCTGTCGTCGTAGCTGTAAATGCTGGTGGTGTAGTCGCTCGACCCGATGCACGTTCGGCCCATCGAGAAACGCAAACCGTCGGGTCCAAACAACTCCTCGAATAGCGCTTTACGATCCGGCGGATTCAACTGGTAGAACAAGTAGCAGGAGGCGTCGGTAAAGGCGCCTCCGAAGCCAAGAATCTCCTGATACCAGTTGGTCGGGTCGATACGGATGACATCAGTATCCTGAGTCGCTGCTGTGGCCCACTTCGGAGCTTCGACGGGCGCGAATCTCTGCGTGTCGGAGGTGACCCAGGTCTTCAGCAGGCGCGAAGGTGCTGTCGCTTCGCTCCACACGGGGGCGCCCTTTGCAAGCGTGACAGCGGCAACTGTCGACGCGGAAAGCTGTAGAAATTCGCGACGCGTTTTAGGGAGCATTTGTGGCGGCTACTATATAACAAAAGATGAAGTGTCGGGCGGGTGGAATTGTCGACGGTCACAATTCTCTTGCGACCGTCAGATTCGCGGACGCATCACGCGCTTTAGCGTTTCATCACACGGAAAAAGAGAGCCTGCTTGGCGATTGGCTCTGTTTTGGCGGTCAGCTCCGCCATTTGGCTGTCGTTGAGCGGCGCGAACTCGCGGGCAAGTTGAACACACTCCTCGACCTGCGCCACCGAATCGCACCCAATGATGGCCGTGCTGATGGGCACGGAAAGAGTGTAAACATCGTTTCGTGTTTGGTTAGCGTGCCCGGCCTGGTGGCGATGGCGCCTGTCCCCTCCCACGTTTTTTTCTGCTCTTCGACCGGAGGCGGCGTCCAACTGGAGAGAATCCGCCCGTGAGCCATGACTTCCATTCACGCCCAATTCGAGCGACTTCTCGATCACCGGCAGGGCAATCGCCTCGTTGTTCGCGTTGTCCAGCGCGCCCTGCCCGCCCAGTCCGAAAATTCCCACGCGAAACCCGGTCCTACCAAGGTTCCGCGTCGGCATCATCTCCTGAATCGCATGCGCGGCCGAAGTGGATGCTTGTTCCGTGGTTTCCGCTCGCACTCTCACCGGCAGCGCCGTGTAAATCAGATTGGCAGCCATCGGCAGTCCGTCGATTTTGAGGAAATCGCGGCGGCCCGATTTCTTTTGTTTCTCGAGCTCGTCGGAGGTTTTCATAGGAGTCGGATCCAAATCGCGAGCATTGTATCGAAAGTTCCCGGTTTCCAAACTTCAAAAAACCGAAACCTCGGTGGGGGTTTCAACTGTTGAATGGCTGGAAGGGAGGAGTCGAGGCCAGCCCCTGTCTTTCGTCCTTGTCAGGATTGTTCTCCATTCTGCACTGGGAGTCGAAAATCATGGTCGGACAAGTCTCCGTCGAGAATGCCGGCCATTTGGGCAGCCCATGGTGATTGGGATTTCCACTACGCGCGAACTGAATCCACGCCTCGCTGACGTTGGCAGCCAACTCCCGGGGTTCCGCGCCGCCGCCCGTCAGGTTTTCATTGCGGTCGGTATTGTCGAAGCAAAACGGCAGATCGCAGCAATGGATGGAGCGCGGCCGGCCGTCCAGAACCGGAGTCTTCCAGGTGAACCAATAAAGATAAGCCGGCGTTCCTTGCGCCGTCTTGCGCATTGCCTGAATCACCGCGCCCTGCCGGACCTGCGCGGTCATGGCCAGGGAAAAAATGTCGAAGGGTTTCGCGTCCGGGTGCGAAGCGCGGAATAGTTGCACAATGCGCGCGGGATCGTCGCCATACATACTCGCCAGCTGTTTCTCCACCTCCACCTCGGTCATCGACTCGTATTCGGGATGATTCAGCGAAGTGGTGAATTCATTGAGCGTCGTGCCGATCAACATCGGCACCCGCACGGAAATAGCCGAGGCGGAGGGATCAAATGGATGCTGCGGCAGAAGTTTGCCATCCATCACCGGCCCCCACCCCAGTTGATCGGCTACGCGGCTCCAGACAAGCGGACCATGGGGATGAGTTTTTAGGAGAGCCGCGTCGCCCGCCTCAATCAGCTTCTGCAAGGGCATGGTCTGCAGCTGATCCAACTGGGACGTGCTCAGGTTGAGTTGGTCGAGCATGGCATGGGTCAATATCGCCGATCGGTCAGGCATCACCGCCCGCAGAAACGATCCGCTCTGCACAATCGCGCGATGAAACAAACCTTGCGACGCAGGCATCGCCATTAGCGTCCCAACCTTGCCGCCGCCCCCGGATTGGCCGAAGATGGTGACATTTCCGGGATCGCCGCCGAAGTTGGCAATGTTGTCCCGCACCCACTCCAGCGCGGCAATGATATCCAGCATTCCCAGGTGGGGAGAGCTTGCGTATTTTTCGCCGTACGCGGTCAGATTCAGGAATCCCAGAGGACCAAGCCGGTGATTGAGCGAAACCACTACCACGTCTCCCCGACGGCTCAATCTCTCTCCGTCGTACGAACGATGTTCCTGGCTGGAACCGGATACAAACCCGCCGCCGTGCAACCAGACCATGACCGGCCGTTTCTGGTGCCCATCTAGTCCGGGCGTCCAAATGTTCACCCGCAGGCAATCCTCCCCCTGCACCCCGTCGTCGTACAGGAACAACCACGATTCCTCGTCGGCGTTCCAGCTTCCGCGCCGACCCTGCGGACACACACTGCCGTATTGCATCGAGCTGCGGACTCCGATCCACGGCTTGGCTTTTTGCGGAGGCTGATAGCGTCCGCTTCCCACCGTGCTGTCGCCGTACGGAATGCCTTTGTATGTGTAGATCCCGTTTCTGATGTAGCCACGAACCTTGCCGGTGATGGTTTCTGCAATCGCCACCTCGGCCGAGGCGACAATTGGAGACTTCTCGGGAAATGCGGGTTGACCGGCCTGTCCTTTATTATGGGTATCCTCGGCTGCGGGGGTAACCATGGCGGAGGCAGCCGTTGTTCCCAGCAACGCCGCGGCGCTTTGCAGCAAGGCACGGCGGTTCATGGGTTTCTGGAATGTAAGCCGCTTTCGGTCAGTTCGCAGGTGTTCCCTCCCGTCGTTCATTTCTTAGGCTCCGTTTGCAGTGAGTTAAGGAAAAGGTTCCTGACTACTTAGCGCCCAGGTGCGTGTCAAAAAACTTAGCCATGATGCCGTTGGCTTCTCGCGATTCCGGCAGATCGGGGTTATACCAGAAGCAGTGATTGAGCCCCTCGAAGACGACCAGACTCGCATCCACTCCCGCGCGCAGAAAGGCGCGGTGCAGAATGGTGGTGTCACTCAACAGCATGTCGCGCGTGCTGGTCATGAATAAGGTCGGGGGCATGCCATGCAGGTCGGCAAAGAACGGGGAGAGCACGGGATCTTTTGGACCAGTAGATCCCACGTACACCGCCAGCCACTGAACTCCCTTCGGCCGGGTGTCCGGGTGTCCAACTAGTCCCTGGACTCCGTATATCTGTTGCGAGTCGCCGGTCTGGGTGAAGTCACCTCCGCCGGAAAATATGCCGAGTGCGCCGGGCAGTGGCAGGCCAAGCTGCTTGATCTTGACCGCGACCTCCGGAGTAAGTACTGCTCCCGCGGACGAACCGTAAATGGCAATATTCTTTGGTTCGATGGTCTTGATCAGTTCTTTGTAAACCGCCATCACATCCTCCACCGCGGCAGGAAAGGGGTGTTCGGGAGCCAGGCGATAGAGAACCGACACGACTTTCGTCTGCGTCAGGTTGGCGACGGGAATGGATTCGGTGAGTGAGCCCGAATCCGAAGTAAATCCCCCGCCGTGAAGGTTGATGAGCACCCGATTCGCTTTGTCGGCTGGAGTAACCAGCGGCGTGACGATGCTGACGGGAATCTCGGCGATCGTGGAAAACGCAATATTCACCGGGTATACCTCCTTGGTTGCGTCCGACGTCATCTGCCGGACTTGCCTCGGCTGCGGCATTTTGGGTGTGGTGTCATGCGATGCCGGTGGATTGCCTTCCTTGGCGAGAGCCTTCTGAGCTTCCGGGCTGATGGTTTGCGGGACCTCAACCACACGTGTGATGTGCGCCGTGCCCTGCCCATCGATATAGCTCGAGTCTTCTTGCGGAACCGTGCGCGTGGCGGAACTTTGGCCAACAACGGGCTGGGTAAAGACCAGCAGAGTGGACAAACTAAGACCAAGAACACATAACCGAGAATTCATTTCGCCTCCAACCGCCTCCGGGGCTGCAGCACAGGACTGTGCTGCAATTTAATCACTTTGTGCTGATACAGTCTCCGGTTAAGTTGGGAGAATGGCGATGGGAACACGGAAACAACGTCAGCGGCAAGAGGAGCTTTGATACCGCCGGGATCTGGCCCAAGCTCCTGGCCATCCTTTCTACCAGCGGCTGAACGAAGTGTGGGATCGTGCGGGTTTCGAACGACTTCTGCGAAACGCGCCGCCGCATCTTCTATCACGAGAAGCTGGGTCGCCCGTCGCTGCCTTGGAATGTACTTCCGGTTGATGCTGATCGGTTTCTTCGATTCCTGTGGCTGGCGAATTGTCGTTTCGCCTATATTCCTTGGTATTTGTTGTTCTTGCGGGCGCAAAAACTCGATTCAGGGGCGGTGTAACATTCTGGTTTCCGGTCCCACTGTAGCAATTCACCGGTCACACGGCTCCGATGACATTTTCGAGAAGAGGGAGTTAAGGGATGGTTTCAGTCGGGGACCGCACCCCGCCATTGTCTTGCCGGCGGCCACCGACCGTACCAAACGCGTGCGTACCAAACGCCGAGAAATATACCGGTATTTCCTGCTTCTAACCTTATGTAACCTCTTTATAGGCAACAGCTTTATAGTCAACAGCCGGCGGGGTCGATGGTGAGCGTGTGAAGATGGCACTCTGCCGCTGGCTTAAGCGCCCACTGATTCGCGGTAAAGCCATGATGGCACACAAGTTTCCGACCCTACGGTTCGATCACTGAACTGTCTCTGGCGCATTAGCACCCGCAGGTCGGTTGCTTCTTCGGGAACAAGAAGTCGTTGGACCGGAAGTCCCGTATCACAGCACTTATGTTCGGCATTTGCGCGACCTGCCCTGGCAGGGCAGCAAGTTCATGTGCAGGTAAAGACTCGGCGGCTCCGTTGTCGCAGTTGGCACTGCCCACGCAAGATCTTTGCCAAGCGGTTGCCCGGGGTCGCCGCCCCGCAGGCACGAGAAACGAATCGACTTACCCAGACGTTGCGGCGAGTCGGTTATGTTCGGGGTGGATTGCCGGGATCGCATCTGCTGTGGGAATGATCGCCAGCCGAGATACGATACTCGAGCGCGTGAAGACGACGTCAGGCCATCCCGAGGAGGGGAAGGTCCGGGTCCTGGGCGTAGACGACTGGGCTCGATCGACTGGACGTACAATAAAAGCTCGGAGCACTGAGGGCGAGGTGTCCAAACGCATGGGGAAGTTCGTTCCCTATCGAAAGATCTCTGAGACGTTCCTGGACTTCTCGGGACCTCTGTTGCGTGATCTCCCGAGCGAGGCACTTGAACATCAAGCCCGTGAAGCACTGCAGGTGTCCTTCACGGTCTGGAACGCCGTGATCTTTGCGGGCGTGCTCAATGACGATCGCTATCTCAACGAAGTTCGACGGCTCACTGCCGACAAACCCTAGACATCCAAGCTCATCGAGCAAATGATCGTCCGCAAATGCTCGCTCTTTTGGTAGTGATGCGCGACTGATTGGAACCTGGAACTAACGCGCACGAACGATGGCATCAATCTCCGCGCCGACGCACGCGACCCGCACTCCTTGCCCCGAAAGCGTACCGACCAACATTAGAGCGCTGTGTCGTCATCGTCATGATCGGCGACTCGACGAACGGAAAAGGATTTTCCTAGGTTGCGGAGTGGGGCCGGGCAGATCTGAGCACGTACTCGCCACTGGTTTTGCTTTCTTCTTTGTTTTTCCCTGAACTATGTAGTATCATAGCTACATGAAGCTCGGATTGCGCGAAGCGAACCAGGAGTTCTCTCGGCTTGTTAGGGCCGTTCGTGCCGGACAGGAGGTAGTATTGACGGACCGTGGCGAAGCGATTGCCGTGGTCAAGCCAATCGGACGCCATGCGCGAGAAAAGGCATTTCACTTGATGGTGACGGAGGGGCTAATCCGGCCGGCGCGGCAGAGGCGACCGATGAAGCTGTCGCGATTCCGACCTCTCAAGGTAACTGGAGAGCCTTTGGCAGCGGCGATCAGCGCAGACCGCGAGGAACGGTTCTAGTGTGGGGCTACTTCGACAGCAGCGCGGTCGTGAAATTGTACGTGCAGGAGAGAGGTCGAACGGCCGTTTTGCGGCTGCTGCGGCAACACGAGGTAGTAGCGTCAGCCATCCTCCCAATCGAAATTCGCGGAGCCCTACGCCGACGTGCCGACGAAAATGTGATTGGACGTTCTCGCCTGCCTGCGGCACTCAAGCAGCTCGCATTGGACCGTACGCAATGGAACCTGCTTTCGGTGTCAACAGAAATTCTGGAGCGAACTGAACAGATCGTCGCCAGTCATTCGGTCCGAACACTGGACGCAATTCACATCGCGTCGGCGCAGGAGTTTGCCGGGCAGTTGAGAGCACGGATACCTTTCATCAGTGCCGACCACCGGCAGATTGAGGCCGCGGTTGCCCTCGGATTGATCGTGGAGCGAGTGGCATGAGTGGGCAAAGGTGTTCCCGCAGACCTCCACCTTGAAAGCGTCGTTCACATAGCTCGCCGAGCCGCTGTCATTTGGATCTTTGGATCGTTCGACCACCGGCTGGGAGCTGGATCTGCACTACGGCAGTTCCTCGAGGTTTCCACTTTCCACTTTCCATTACTCATCGCCACACCACCTCACCGACTATAGGGGGACTAGCTCCCGCCCAGGGAGGAACTCAATCGCTGGGTTGCGACGGTTCACGTCAATGGCGTCAAGGTTGTGCGCCACCGCGAGAGCAACTTCGGGTGGTGGCCTAATCTAAGATTTGAACACTGCCCGACTTGGACACGCCGTGACAGCACTGTCGGGAGATGGCAGAATGGACTCAGCTGGAATGGGAAAACGGGCGATGGCCAACGACAGATTGTCAGTTTTAGCAGGGAAAAAGATTGCCGAAGTCCAGAGGCGGCGTTGGCAGCAGTTAAGAGGAGCGCTTGCCGCGACAAACCGACGGCCGCGCGATCCGGAGGAGCGGGTGGCCAAGCCGCCGCGCTCGCCGTTGTGGGGAAGACTCATTGAAAATCTCGGGCGCGAACTTCAGGACGACGAAGCCAAGTTCGTCCGCCGGGTGCAAGCGCGTTTTGCCGATGCGCGCATCCGCATGCTGACGGAAAACGACTTGGGCTTGATGGCCGGCCAAGCTTCTGACGGTTACTGGAACGCACTCGATCTCTGGCGCGAATTTCCCCCCGACGATTTCTATTTCTGGCTTTACGTCGCTTGGGAATTGCGCCGGCGTGATTGGAAGTATCCGCAATTCATCGCCGGCATCACGGATTTCCGGCTGATAGAACCGGTGATGAAGCAATGGGAGCGCGAAAAGGAAATCGAGCGGTGGAACCATTGGTTCCGCGAATTCGACAACTGCGCGGCCATTTCCGGAACCGGTGCGCTCGAAGTCCGCCTGGCCGTTGGCGCGGAAGAGGCGCGACTCGAATGGCACAACGACCAGAACCCGGAGTTTGCCGAACTCGATCGGGTGCAGGCAGGAAAAATCGCCGAGCAATTCGAGAGAGGCACGCTGACCATCGCGCCCGATTCGCTGCCGCTGTGGGGCGCTGCTTATCGACCGTGGCGTAACGAAAGCTGGTGGTTGTTTGGGTACACCAACGCTGCTGCCCGTCCCGGGCTGAACCGCTTGCTGCGCATGCCGCTCGCTCTTGACCGCGTCGTGACCTCGGACGGCCAGCCGTTGGCGCGCGTTGCCCAGCCTCTGCGCTGGAATCTACGTGCACCCGAAAACGGCGACGGCAGTTATGAACTGGCGCTCAGCACCGCCGACGGTTCGCCGCCGCCGAAAATTCTCTGCGTGCTCGACGGCCGCCCGACTTTGTATTTGACCGAAAGCGGTTTGTTCGCCGGCCCGCCCGCCCCCGCGCTCGACACCGAATTGCGCAAGAACATTCCCGCGCCCGCGCTCGAAACCCCCAACGGCCTGCGATATCTCCACGCCGCCGGCATTGCGTTGCCGAAACATCTGTCCAAACGCATCCGCACCGTTCCCGTCGGCATCACGATTTCGTGCGCGTTAAGGCCGATTTATCCCGGCAGCCAAACCGAGGACATCGTCCTGTGCGTCGTGGCCAATGCGTCCGGAATGAAATCGGAACGATTCACACCGATGGGCTGGAAAGTGGAACGGAAAAACGGCGAGGGAAAAAATTTCGCGCCGGCCAACGGCGACGTCATCGTCGTCCACGATCGCGCCGCGCAACAACATTTTCCGCGGGCGATCGAATCGCTGGAATTGAAATGGAGTACTTACCCCGCCGACTGGAAGTTGCGACTCACGAAAAAAACGCCGGCACTGTTCGTCGCGTGGCTCAAGTCACTCCCGCCGGAAATTGAAGTGCTCCTGGACACAGAACTGGCGACGCTGCGTGACGCGCCGCTCAGCGGCAACCTATCGCTCGATGTCGCCGAAGCGGGCATGGACTGGTTCGATCTCAAAGTCGTGCTTAGCGTCAGCGATACCACGCTCACGCCCGAGGAAATGAAATTGCTGCTCAACGCGCGCGGCGGTTACGTTCGCCTCGAAAAAAGGGGCTGGCGGCGGTTCGAATTCAGTCTCACACCTGACGACGACGAACAACTTGCCCGGCTCGGCCTCGACGTGGGCGATTTCTCCGCCGAACCGCAACGATTCCACGCGCTGCAGCTGGCCGACGATGCCGTGAAGAAATTTCTCGCTCCGGAGTGGGTTGAAACCATTCAGCGCCGCGCGAGCGAATTGAGAACGCGGGTCACGCCGCCGCTGCCCACGGCCATCCGCGCCGAAATGCGGCCGTATCAAAGCGAAGGTTTTCACTTTCTTGCCTACCTCGCGTCCAACCGTTTCGGCGGTGTGCTGGCCGACGACATGGGCCTGGGCAAGACGCTGCAGGCCCTAGCCTGGCTGGCTTGGCTGCGGGAAACAACCCGCAACACTCAACCGCCAGCTCTCAACTCGTCCCTGGTGGTCTGCCCCAAATCCGTCATGGACAACTGGCACGCTGAAGCCGAGCGGTTTTATCCCGACTTGCGCGTGCGCTTGTGGCGCGGCGAACCGACCGCGGAACTCTTTGCGGCGCGCGAAAATTCCGACCTGCTGGTCATCAACTATGCGCAGCTGCGCTTCCTTTCGCCCGACATCGGAAGTGTGCCTTGGCTCGCGGCGATCTTGGATGAAGCCCAATACATTAAGAATCCGAGTTCCAAAACCGCGCAGGCCGCCCGCGCGTTGAAGGCCGAACACCGCCTCGCGCTGACCGGCACGCCAATTGAAAACCGCCTGCTGGATCTCTGGAGCATCTTCGGTTTTGCCATGCCCGGCGCGCTGGGCAATCGGACGCATTTTCTCCGCCGCTTTGACGGCAAAGACGATCCCCTTGCCCGCCGACGCCTGGCCGCGCGTGTGCGGCCGTTTCTGTTGCGCCGCACCAAGGCGCAGGTCGAAAAGGATTTGCCCGACCGCGTGGAGGAGGATTTGCTGTGTGAAATGGAAGGCGAACAAAAAACGCTTTACCGCGCTGAACTCAAACGTGCGCGGCAACTCGTCCTCGGTGTCAAAACCAACGAGCAACTCAACAAGGAGCGTTTTAACATTCTCACGTCGCTGCTGCGGCTGCGCCAGATTTGCTGTCACCCGGCGCTCGTAGATGCAAACTTACGGGAGGCCGAAAGCGCAAAAGTCTCGGCGCTCGAGGATTTGCTCGAACCGCTCCTCGATGAAGGCCACAAAGTGCTGGTGTTTTCGCAGTTCGTGACGATGCTGGATTTGTTGCGCGAAAAGGTGAACAAGCGCGGCTGGCCGCATTTTTATCTGGCGGGCGCGACCGAAAATCGCGGCCAACTGGTGCGGGAATTTCAGTCCGTCAAAGACGGCGCGGTGTTTTTGATTTCCCTCAAGGCTGGCGGATTCGGACTGAACCTGACCGCCGCGTCCTACGTTGTCCTGTTCGACCCGTGGTGGAATCCTGCGGTGGAAAACCAGGCCATTGACCGCACGCACCGCATCGGTCAGACGAGCAAAGTGATGGCCTACCGGCTGCTGATGCGCGACAGCGTCGAGCAAAAAATACGAGCCCTGCAGAAGCAAAAGGCCGCGCTCGCCGACGACGTGCTGGGCGAGGAACGCTTCGCGCAAAGTTTGACACTGGCGGATCTGCGGTTTTTGTTTGCGGAAAAAACGGGCGACTCAAATTTTGGATCTATAGCACAATTTGTTGGTAAAAGGGCCGTGGAAAACGCCGCCCCGGCTACGAAGGGTTAATTTATCAGAGAATTCAGACCTGTGGTTCGCCGAAACTAAATCGTGTGGTTTTTCAAAGGAAAGCCGGTGCGGAGGTCATCAGTCGAACTCGAGGGTGAGGCTCCCCGACCAGATCCACAAGGTCAGTTCATGACTGCTCCAAAAGAGCCTTTACGTGGAGAAACGAAGTGACGGGCGTAAGCGTCTTCGATGTTGTGGTCGCCCGTCTTTGAAAACCGCAAGAGGGGGCGAGAGCCCTTGGTCCATCGTTTGTACACGGTGAGCGAGGGCTTGAGATCTAGATCGTGCGCGTGCATCCGCAAAATCCGCAAGATTCGGCTGGCCTTGGCTAAATTGCAGCGTATGACCCTCTCGAGATACGGAATCCGGCCGCGTCTCCAGTCCTCCACCGATTCCGGGGAAAGCAGATCCATACGAATAAAGAGTTCCAACGGGGCAACGAATCCCTTTTCCCGAAGAAGACCCTCAACCGCCTTCACAATCGGAGCGTAGTATGTATCCTGCCGGTAATTGGCCACGGTTATTTTCTTCAAAACAGCGTCCTCGCTATCCGGGAGCGTCTTTCCCATCCACCTAGCACACCGCTTGTCTCCAACTCAAAAAACCGATCCGGTCGATGCTTGCGTGCTCCGCGAATCTGCCCTTCCCGACTACAAGAAGTCGGATTCATTCACCGGAGGTGAATCAGTATATCGAGCAAAAGATCAGCCTCGGTCACAGTAACGGGAAGACGTTCGAATGCGGCAAGTTCCTGAGGCATAGTCTCCAGCAGGTCTATGACCATCCTCGCCGACCTATGGAGAGCCGATCAAGGTCAAGACATCGCAGAGTACGCCGTAATCCTAGCCGTCATTTTTGTGATCGTCGTCGGCACCATTCGGCCAGTCGGCTCGTACGCTAACAACGCTTTTTCAGCAGTCGCCAGTTCGGTCCAGTAGAGGGCCTTCTGCTCTTCCGGTGACTGGTCCCTTTTGTGATTCGGGGTGGTGGTCGGTGAATCTTCTTTCGACTGTACATCAGTTGGCATGGACGCAATACCCGGCGATCTGGCTGTGCGAGTCCTTCGCAATCCTGTGGCTGGTGGTTCGGGCAGTTCGATCGCCTTGGGTAGGGGCAGGCGTCCTGCTAATGGTGTGTGGACTGATGCTGAATGCCCTGGTGACCGACGCAAACGCTGGGACGATGCCAGTTGTCGGCATGCCCTCCACACTGCATCCTGCGAACCCGATGTGGCAGGCGGCGACACCGAAAACACGGCTAACCTTTCTGGCGGATCAAGTGCACCTCGGACTGTTCAGCGTCGGAGATCTCGCGATACTCTTCGGGGGCATCCTCATCGTTGCGATTTGCCTGCGTCGGACCCTCAAGATTGAGGGCGGCCTTGAATTCCAAGCGGCTGGATGTCGCATCGGGCCACGTGGTCGCCGTCTCTGGAAGCAACCCGATCACAGGACCGCACGCTCAATTTCGAAAGTGACGGTATTAGGGACAAACACCCACCATGAAATCAGGTAAAACAGGGATTCCAATGGAGTGCAGAAAAGATGTTCACTCTTCGCATGCAGGAGGTGTTATGGCAGCTACTGCGACTCCTATTGTACTGGTCCGTCAGGCCAAGAATATGCGTTACGGCGTTCCCGCCTGCCAGATGAAAACCTTCGACGACGGCACAGCCTTGGTCCGATTCGCGGCAGGGAATATCCTCATCGTGCCCGTGGAATTACTCGAAACGGCCACGGAGGCGGAGGAGCGGGAATATTACAGCCTGTCTGCGGCTTGAATCGTGTCTTGATCATCCATCTGTGTTGGCTGTGATCGGGAAACTGACACTTTGCATGCTCTGGTATCGGGGAAGAGGCAGGGCTGTATGTGGACGGTCTTGCACCGGCTTATTGGGTGACTCAGAACAAATGCAGCCGCCATCCTGTGGCTGTCGAGTTGTGGTTTCGCCTCTATTCATTGGTATTTGTTGTTCTTGCGGTGCGCAAAAACTCGATTCAGGGGCGGTGTAACATTCGTGTCACATTCTGGTTTCCGGTGCCACTGTAGCAATTCACCAGACACACGCCTCCGATGACATTTTCGAGAAGAGGGAGTTAAGGGATGGTTTTAGTGGGGAACCGCGCCCCGCCATTGTCTTGCCTGCGGCCACGACCGTACCAAAAGCGTACCAAACGCCGACAAATATACCGGTATTCCCCATTCCTAACCTTACCTAACCTCTTTATAGTCAACAGCCGGCGGGTCGATGGAGAGCGTGCAAAGATGGCACTCTACCGCTGAGTTAAGCGCCCAGGAAGAGTGAGTTTTTACTCAAACATTTTAGCTGCAGATTATGCAACCTACGCCCAAATATCGAAACAGTTTTGCGAAGAAGGGTCGACCTTTTTCGCTGATCTTTCGCCAGCCCCAGCCACAGTTTCGGCGTCTTGCCCGGGCATGTTAGCCTATCGGCTGCAGCAGCGTGACTCGGGCTTTCGACCGGAGCCGCGTGACCGTCTTTTCCCCAGGCATGACGTTCCAACCAAAACCCGCTTGCGGATCCCTATCTCCTTCATCTGCAGGAACTTCCCCGGCGTCCCCTAACAGCGCAGAGACGCAACTTTCCGACTCCGCCGGGGTTGAAATAGGTGTGAGCACAGCTGCACTTGATCGAGGCATGCTGATGGCTGCGACAACGCCACAAGAGGGCGCTGCGCTCTCAACCGGTCGGATCGGTGGAGAGGCTGTTTCAGACGCCGAGATCATGCTGAGGGTCAAGGCGGGCGACCAGTCGGCTTTCGACTACCTGGTGCAAAAGTACCGCCGGCCGATGATCAGTTTCTTGTACCGGATGGCGCACAATGCGGCCGCGGCCGAAGACCTGGCGCAAGAAGTTTTTTTGCGCGTGTATCGTTCGCGCGAGAGCTACGAGGCCAGCGCCAAGTTCACGACGTGGCTGTATCGCATCGCGACCAACTTGGCGGTGAACCATGCCCGCGACACGCGTCACGAGCGGCCGGAGTTGAGCGTCAGCCTGGACGAACCGAACGAGGAAACCGGTTCCAGGGTCGAACTGCCCGACGGGAAGCTGACCGCCGAACAGGCCATGGTGCAAAAGGAACGCATGCTGGCGATCCGGCGGAAGGTGGAGGCCTTGCCCGAACTTCAGCGGCTGGCCGTGATCATGCATAAGTACCAGCAGATGGATTACAAGCAAATTGCCGATGTACTGAAGAAGAGCGAGTCGGCAACCAAGTCGCTGCTCTTCCGGGCCTATGAGACTTTGCGAGAACAGTTAAAAGAATATGTGTAGCAAGACAGCATTTCGTGGAGCGCAGAAGCAGAGAGTTGAGGGAAAGCAGTCATGAACTGCAAAGAAATTCGAGAACGGATGCCCGACCTAGCGGCCGGATTCACCCAGCCCACGGCGGACGAGGAAAAGCACTTCGCGACCTGTGACGCGTGCGCAGAACAGCTGAAAGCAATGCGCGCGACCATGGCACTGCTCGATGAGTGGCAGACACCGGGGCCTTCGCCGTACTTCGACGTACGGCTGCAGGCTCGTCTGCGGGAAGAAATGGCGAAGCCGCCGACGGGCTGGTTGCAGTGGTTCCGCCGCCCGGTGCTGGCGGCGGCCCTGACGGTCCTGATGGGAATTGGCGTCGGTCTGCTTTTTACTCGAGGCAGCGGGATTTACAACCCAGAGCCAGGCATTAGCGATAACTTTGCTCCTCCCGAGCCCGGCACTGCGGTCGGCGATCTGCAGGCCCTGGATAAAAACCATGACTTATATTCCGATTTCGAGTTGCTCGATGATCTGGATGTGCAGCAGGATGTAATAGCGAATCCGTAAGAAAGGTCGAGCCGCTGCGGGCGCAGCGGTTACACTGCGGCGACGGGCAAAGATAAAAGATAAAGGACGGGGAAGGTGATCCGGGGAAAATACATCGCCGAAAGGCTGGCGTGCGCCGCTTTGGCGTGGGCGATGGCAGTTCCCTTTCCCTGCGTGGCACAAAAAGGAAACTTCCACCCGGCGCAGCAGCATCCGCCGCCGCGTCCCGCTCCAGCTTATCATCCGCCACCGCCACCGCAACAGCGGCGTCCTCCGGCTTATCAGCCTCCCCGCCCGGGACAGGCTCAGGTGCGGCCCCAACCGGGCGGCCATGCCGGGGATTGGCTGCGGCGCTATAAAGATCTGCCCCCGGCAGAGCAGGAACGCGCGCTGCAAAATGACACCGGTTTCCGCCGTTTGCCACCTGCTCAACAACAGCAGCTTCGGCAGCGTCTGCAGCATTTCTCCGGCCTGCCGCCGCAACAGCAACTGCGCATGCTCAACCGCATGGAAACCTGGGAGCATTTGACCCCAGGACAAAAGCAGCAGGCCAGGCAAATTTTCGGGCAGATCAAGCAGTTGCCGCCAGATCGTCAGCGTGCCGTGGGCACGGCGATCCACGACCTTCGACCAATGACCCCGGAACAGCGCGAGCGAATCATTAACTCAGATCGCTTCAAGGGTATGTTCTCCGAGCAGGAACGCGAGATGATGCGCGGGGCCACCCGTCTGCCTCTCGCTCCGGCGGAGGGCAGCGAAGTTGGGCCGCCGGAGTAGGGAGTAGTTCCCCGCCCCTCTAACTAGGCAAGGGCTTCGCCCTTGATATCCCTTGGGGATATGGAGCCAGAAGATCAGGAGCCAGAAGCCAAGATCGCCCGCACATAAGCGTTGAGCAGCTTGCTGGTTTCTTCCAAGTTGGCCGCCAACAATGCGCT
>DATKFH010000147.1:0-59484 GCA_035511455.1 Candidatus Sulfotelmatobacter sp.
CGGTTCACTCTTCTTTTGAGAATTGTTATGCTTCTTCAAGGTCTGATCTCCTTAGCCGTTTTGATTGCACCTTAGAGTGCGTTGATCATCGGTAGCTTAACGCAATCCGTGATCGGGGATCGACCTTCTCATCCCATCTAACCAAATTGCCGGCAGAGTCGATGGTGACGGTGCCGTTAAAAGCGTTGCTGGCGAGCGTTGCTTGTGTTCCCCACTGCGCGAAAGCGGGAACGGACGCAGCCACAAGCATGCATACTGCGAGACTTGCGATACTTCTGTAATTCATGGCTTCTCCTAACTTTCGCAAATGGATGCCAGGTCCATTGGCCGAGCGAGAACAACTATGATTTGGGGCCGGGTTGAAGCGGACGGGTAGCGAGGTGGAGTCTTGATGGTCGCGTTCACTCACTTTATTGTGGCACCGCAAAGGAATTGTAAAATTGGGGTAAACTTTTTCCGACCCCGGATTATGAAGCCCAGGATCAGTTCCTGACATGGTCAACGGCTCGACGAGAGCCGACTTGGCGTTCCCGGCCTGCACTCCACGTCCATTCTGTGTCAAATTAGAAGTTCATGCCCGCGCCCACCGACCCGAGAGCCGGCCGCGTTGCCTTCACGCATCCCGGATTCGTGCTGTTCCAGGTTGCACGCGCCCTCATGGTGGCTGCGGTCGAGATGCAGGCGGTCGCCGTGGGATGGCAAGTTTACGAAATCACCAGGCACCCGCTCGATCTGGGACTGGTGGGACTAGCGCAATTTCTGCCCGGAATTTTGCTGTTCCCTGTTTCCGGTCATGCCTCGGATCACTTTGAGCGCCGCCACGTGCTCTCCGCTTGCTATGGAGGATATGCGGTGTGTTTCGCTGCCCTGCTCGTACTGGCGCGGCGCGGGTTGCAGTCTGTCGCCGCGATTTATGTGGTGCTGGTGCTGATTGGCGTGGTGCGGTCGTTTAACGCAACCGCGAGCCGGTCGATTTTGCCGCAGCTGGTTCCGGAGGAACATTTCCCGAATGCGGTTGCGTGGAACGCGACGATTTTTCAGGCGGCCACGATTCTGGGTCCATCGTTTGGCGGAATTCTGTATGCGGTGTCGCACGGTCCGTCTGCCGTTTACGTGGTTGCCATGCTGACGGCAATCGGGGCGACGGTTTCCTCGTTCCGCATACGGCCGGAAGTGAAAGCGCGGCGGCGGGAGCCGATGAGTCTGAAGACGGTTTTCGCCGGACTGCATTTTATTTGGAGCCGGAAGCTCATCCTGGGCGCGATTTCGCTGGACCTTTTCGCGGTGCTGCTGGGAGGAGCGGTTGCGCTGCTTCCGGTCTATGCTCGCGAGATTCTTAAGACTGGACCGTGGGGGCTCGGTCTGCTGCGGACGGCGCCGGGCGTCGGGGCTGCGCTGATGGCCATCTTGCTGGCGCACAGGCCGCTGCGCGGACGATCGGGCGTGACTCTGTTGTGGGCGGTCGCGGGATTCGGTGTCTTCACAATTGTGTTTGGATTGTCGCATAGCCTCATACTCTCGCTGGCTGCGTTGTTGCTGGCCGGGGCCAGCGACATGATCAGCGTCATCATCCGTGCCACGCTCACGCAACTGGCTACACCCGATGAGATGCGAGGAAGAGTGACCGCCGTGGATATGATTTTCATCGGCGCGTCCAACGAATTCGGGCAGTTCGAGTCGGGCGTGACCGCACAGTGGCTCGGAACGGTTCCCGCCGTCGTCCTGGGAGGGGTGGGGACGCTGGTCGTCATTGCAGTGTGGGCGTGGCTGTTCCCGGAGCTGCGGCATGCCGGCGAACTCACCGAAATCAAGGCTCCGCTGGTGGAGAATGTTGCCGGGACTGGAATCGACACAGACGGCATGATCTCCTGAGTCGTGGCCAATGCTGCTTTTGTCGGCGACAGATGTTTTCTGGCTCGGGACTATCGCGAATTCCGATGCTGCCTTTTCCCCGCCGCCGCGGTGAATACCGTAGAATGTCGGCTTCATGATCGAGCGCTACTTCCGTCTCCGCGAAAACCAGACCACCGTTCGCAACGAATTTCTCGGCGGAGTCACTACATTCCTGACCATGGCGTATATCGTCGTGGTGAACCCGCAGATTCTGGGTCAGGCCGGCATGCCGGTCGAGGGCGTGCTGTTCGCGACTTGCATCGCGGCGGCGATCGCCACGCTAGTGATGGGGCTGTACGCGAATTATCCGATCGCGCTCGCGCCGGGCATGTCGCTCAACGCCTATTTCACCTACTCGGTTTGCTTGGGGATGCATGTGCCGTGGCGGACGGCGCTGGGCGTTATTTTCTTTTCCGGCGTCGCTTTCCTCATTCTTACCGTGACTCGCGTCCGCGAGCAGATCGTGAACGGCATTCCCGGGTGTCTGAAGCACTCGACCGCCGGCGGCATCGGGATGTTTATCGCCTTTGTGGGGCTGCGCAACGCGAAGCTGGTGGTGGGGAATCCGGCGACCTTTGTGGCTCTGGGCACGTTCGCCAATCACGAGGCACAGTTGGCATGCGTCGGGCTGGGGATCATGCTGGTCCTCATGACGCGCAAGATCACAGGAGCAATTTTGATCGGGATCCTGGCGACGACGCTGCTGGGAATCGCGCGCGGCATGGCTTCCTTGCCGGGGGCGATCTTTTCGCTCCCCCACCCCTCCTTGACCTGGCTGCAGCTCGATTTGCGCGGGGCGTTGCATCTCGGCTTGTTTGAAATTGTTTTTGTGTTCTTGTTTGTGGATCTGTTCGATAACGTCGGCACGCTGGTGGGAGTTTGCGAACAGGGCGGATTCGTCGAGGACGGGAAGATCCCGCGGGTAGGCCGCGCGTTGGTGTCGGATGCCATGGGGACGATCGTGGGCGCATTGACGGGAACGTCTACCGTGACCAGCTACATTGAAAGCGCGGCCGGAGTGGCTGCGGGAGCGCGGACCGGGCTCAGCAACATGTTCGTGGCAGGGTTGTTCTTGCTCGCGGCGTTCTGTGCGCCGCTGGCTGCGGCCATTCCGGAATACGCGACCGCTCCGGCGCTCATTCTGGTGGGGGCGTTGATGACGGAATCGATTGCGCGCGTCGAGTGGGCAGAATTCACCGAGGCGATCCCGGCGTTTGTGACGCTTTTGGCCACGCCACTGACGTTCAGCATTGCGACCGGGTTGAGCCTGGGGTTGATCTCGTACACGCTGGTGAAGTTGGCGGCGGGAAAGTATCGGGAGATCAGCGCGGTCATTTGGATCCTCACGGCGCTGTTTATTTTGCGCTATGCGTATCTGGCGGCGGGGTAGTTAACAGAACTCCGCTTGGACTGTCGGCGCCGTCCCTACGGGACTCGTTCCACCTTCTGAGTTTGACCGAGGACTGCCCTCCTGGGCTCACGAATTCGCCCCTTCGGGGCTGGCAGCGCGGTGAGTCCCTTTCGTCTTCCCTCCGATGAACCGATTGCGCTTTGCGCTAGGGCACAATCACCGTGACGGTTGCAGTAGTGCGGCCGTACTCGTTGGTCGAATAGAGCGTGTAGGTTGTGGTGGATGTGGGATTCACGATTACACTCGTGCCGCCCACCGCGCCCGGCCCGGGCGATACAATTTCATACTGCGTGCTGGACGTATTCCACGACAGCGTGACGCTGCCGCCGGAAGCGACGTGCGTCGGGGAGGCGGTGAAGCTGCTGATCGTGGGTGCGGATCCGGTGGGATAGTTGGCCTTCGTGTACACCGGGTTCATCTGCACGACTTCGAAGGCCGCAGCGGGGACGGTCTTTAGCGAGTCGAGGTCGGATCCCCAGCGGCTGTCGGAAACTCCCGTGACAAACAGCGAACTGCCGTTGTCGGCCAGGATGAGGCCATAGTGCTTCATCGCGGTCAGAATGACCTGCATCTGCGCTGAGAAACCGGAGAGGTCATAGCTTGATTTCAAACGCAACCGCATGCCCATGGGCGGCGCTGTGGGATCACTCGATGTTGCCGCCCAGTGGGATGCGGGAGGGGTAAAGGCTGCGCTCGTTTTCGGCAGGGTGAAGCGGAAGGCGTGCTGAATTTTTCCCGACGGCCACTTCGTCGTAGCGAACCAGGCCGGGAAAAATTGCGAGACCGGCGGCGTCGGCGGAGGTCCAGGTGTAAGGCCGCTGCTCGTTGCCCAGCAAGTCCCAAACCGCGGTCGAATCGGCGTTCCAGCTTCCGTCGGAATTCGGTGACGCGTTATAGAGTTCGTAGAGAAAGCAGTTGCTGTTGTTGAGCACGAGAACGTGGCGATCGCCGGTGCTCGACGATCCGCCTTCGACCGGCGCGTTGGGCGGGACCGGCATGGGACCGGGATCGCTTTCGTCGGGATATGCGCCCAGATTCATGTTGACCAGTGGCTGGCTTCCGTTGACGACGACATAAGGAATTCCATAGGTCGGATCGGTGCCCCAGTCCGGATGCAGATTCACCGATCCAACCCAGTTGCTGATGATCGTGCTGGAGTTGGGGTCGAGGGGAGCGGAAGAGATGTCAGTGTTCCATAGGCTGCTGCTGGAGAATGGAACGAACCCGGTGAGACTGGCGGTCTGGCCGACGGTCATCACGCTGCAGGCAGAGTTGCCGCTGGGGCCCCCCGAGCCGCCGTTTCCGCCTGCCCCGCCGCCCGTGTTGCCTGTCGTATGCGATACACCCGAACAGGCGATCAGCGGCAGGGCCAACACGAACAGAACCGACAGAAAAACAAAGAGCTTCCAGGCGGACCCGGGACAACGCGTCATACAAGCATTGTCCGTGCCCGGTTATGCTCGCGGAAGAGGCCCTTGGGACATGTCCAGATTCCAGTGGACCATCACTAGAGCAACGCAGCACTTGGCAGTTGCGCTTGGATTTAGGCCAGTTTTACGGTTGCTGTATCTCAAGAGCGATCTGTCGTCGGGAGGGCACCGAGGGATCCAGGGGTTCGCCGGCAGCGGCAACACCGGTGGTGCGGGCAAGGACCCAGATCCCTCGCTTCGCTCGGGATGACGCTGTGGTTTATCCACACGCCACCCGCGAGAACGCACAAGCCCGAACCGTGCCCTGCCGGAATTCGTCCCGGCTAGGTGCCCGTTTCAACACGAACTGCCAACCGGTCACTTTCCTCGCAGGACCGTTTTGGCTGCTCCCATGTTGTCGTATTTGTCGTAGACCCTGACCACGACCACGTGTTCCGATGCGGTGCCTTTGGCCGCGTCAGGCGCGACTTTGAAGTCGTAATCTTCGGCTTTGGCATCGGAGAGTTGACCGACCGGCTCCACATATTTCCAGTCGCCGGCGTCGATGGAATATTCGGCGCGCTTGATGGAGGAGAAGCCGTCTTCGGCGCGGAAGCGAACATGAATCTGTGCCCCCTCGACGGACGCCGTCAGATTCTCAATTCGCGGGGGCGTGGTATCGACCTCAAACCGGCGGCTCACCTTTTCGGCGCTCAGCGCTTCGCCCGGGGAGTGCGAAGGGGCGTCGGAGGCGACGACCTTCACGGTGTAGCCCCCATCGGGCAGCAGGCTGGCATCGAACGAATAGGCTTTGTCGGTGATGTTGTCTTTCAACAGGAGCCAGCGAGACTCGCCGTCGCCGCGGTAGTAGACGGAATATACCAGCTGGTCGTCGTTTTCATCGTGGGCGCTCCACTTCACGCCGATCGAGTCGCGGTCGTGCGTGCTGGGCACGGGTGCTTCAAAGTGCGGGCCTGACGATGGCCCACCGATGTCTGTGCTGATCCCTATTCCGGGCGTCTTCGGCAGGGGTTGGTAACGCAGGCCGACCTGCACCGAGACGTCGTCAATCTCCGGCGCCACGTTCTTGGAAAGATAGTTCAGAGTCACGCTGTCGACTGACGGCTTCGTACTACCGGAGTGCAACACCGTCTTCCACTGGGCATAGCGTGCGGGAGGAACGGCCATCGCCCCGTCCTTGCTCCACTCCACTTTTTTCCAGGCGCTCCAGTTGCGGTCGGGATTATCGACGTTGCCGCTACGCACGAGCAGATCTTGGTTGCCCGCGCCGCGGAACTCGGCGCGTCCCCAGCGGGAAAAAATCTTGGCGTCGAACACGTCGCTCTCGTAAGTGCCTTCGTTTTCCGGACCCGGTCCGAGCACAAAAATCTTTCCCAGATTGCTGGTCGCGGCGTAAAGGCCGCCACTGGGGGCTTTGGCGAAACCCGTCACCTGCGAGGCCGGAGCTTTCAACAAGTCCGAGAATTCATCCTGCGGGTCGATCGCAAAAATGTGGCCGCGGTTTCCGGTGCCCGCCAGCAGGCGATTGCTGGAATCGAAGGCGAGGCTGTACACAATGTCTTCGTGCGAAGTCCAGACGCGCGAGGGAGAGCCGTCGGGTGCGATGCGGTATACGTCGGAACCTCCAGTAGCCCCTCCTCCAGGAAATGGAAATGGCCCCATCTGGAGGTTGCTGGGCGTGGTGGTGAGTCCAATTCCCGGCCCTTGGGGGCCGACTGGCGTGGGCGTGTTCGCCCCCATGGGCATCATGGACGAACCCGCGCCCATCATGCCGCCCGCCATTCCCGGCTTCTTCTCGCCGACGCCGGCGGCGTAGATGTTGCCCTCGCGATCGAGGGTCAGCGCGGTGATTTCTTTCTTGGGCGCGCTGTAGAGGACGAATCCTTCTCCGGCCGGAGAAATCCGGTACACCAAGCCACTCCCGTCCGTGCCGGCAATCAGGTTTCCTTCTGCGTCGAGGGCCAGCACGCGAATGTGCGTTTCGTCGCTTTTGAAGAAGACGGAGTGGTCGCCTTTGGCGGTGACTTTGTAAATCTCGCCATGATCGCCCGTAGCTACGTAGAGGCTCCCCGCCTTGTCGACTAACAGGTCCCAGATGTATTTCGTTCCCGGCGCAAAATAGACGGAGGAGCTCCAGGAGGGATCGAGGGCCGGCTTGACCGCATCTTTATCCGTACTCTTGCTATCGGTTTTGGGCGCCTCAGTTTTTTCCGCGGGCTTGTGCTCGATTTTGTAGACCTTGCCGTCTGGGGCGGTGGCGGCGTAAATCACGCCGCCGGGAGCGACTTCGAGGGCTTGCACTTGCAGTTCCTGCGGCTCGAAGATAATCGTCGCTTTGCCGTCGGGCGTGATGCGGTACACCCGTGCCGGAGCTCCGGTCGCAGCGTAAATCGTGCCGGCATCATCAGCGACCACCGCCCAGATGTAAGTGGATGGCGTTCCGTAAAGCAACTTGAACACGGGAGCGAGCTCCAGGCCGCCGGAACTGCGAATCGCGACGCCAGTGGCTGTGCCCTTGGTGAGATCCTCGAATTTGGATTGCTCCCATGTGCGCGTGCCTTGTGCCAGAGCGATCGCTCCCAGGCTGCACAGGAAGACGGGAAGAAAAACGGACGCAAGGATGGAACGGTAAACTCGTTGCCGGGTCAGCAATGTCTCACCTCGATTTCGGGATCGTCGCAGAAATGCGGGTTGCTTACGCCTACCCGAAGGATTCACGTTGAAGAATCAGGTTAACATGCGAGGCGCGCTGGCTGCCTCTCGGAAGGCCCCGAATCCAGGCATATCATGCGGCGAAGCCGTGGCGAAAACAGGAAGGGGAATGCCATGATATCGTAGATTTTCATGCATTCCGCGCGCCAGAAACTGCTAAGTACGCTGGCTCACAAGTCGTTTCGCCTGGGTGAGTTCAAGCTGTCTTCGGGAGGGACCAGCGACTACTACATCGACTGCCGCACGACCACGCTCGATGCGAAAGGTGCGCGGCTCACGGGGGAAGTTTTTGTCGAAGAAATCCGGCAGCGCGCATGGAAGCCGCAGGCGATAGGCGGACTCACCATGGGCGCCGATCCGATCGTGGTCGCGGCTTCGGTGGTGAGCGGGGAACTGCACGGCTTTCTGGTGCGCAAGGCGGACAAGCAGCACGGCACAGGGCAGCGCATCGAGGGCTTCCGCGAGAAGGGTGCACGGGTGGTCATCGTGGACGATGTCTGCACCACGGGGGCATCGACGATTCAGGCGATCGAAGCGGCGCGGGAATTCGGATTTGAAGTGGTCGGCGCCATGTGCCTGGTGGAGCGGGAGGAGGCCGGGGGACGGCCGAACGTGGACAAGGCTGCGGCGCCCGCGCCGTTCGTTTCCATCTTCACCGCCAACGACGTGCGCCAACAGCATGGGCTGCAGACCGACGAGACCGAGCCCAACATTTTCGCGGTGGCGGCGGCGTGCGAAGTGTGCGGGAAACCAGCGGTGACAAATAATCCGAGAAGTCTCTGCGCGGTGCACAAAGCCTGACGTGGTAGAGACCTAGCTTGCTAGGTCTTGCCGGCGGCGCCGGGAGTGATGCTAGAGAGACGTTGCCAGCAACGTCTCTACGAAAACTATGATTCAGACTCTGGAATGGACCGACCGCGGGGTGCGCTTCATCGATCAGACGAAGCTGCCGACGGAAGAAACCTACGTCACCTGCAAGACCCATGAACAGGTGGCCGATGTCATCCGCAATATGGTGGTGCGGGGGGCACCGGCGATTGGCGTGGCCGCGGCCATGGGCATCGCACTCGGCGTGAACAATTCCAAGGCCGAGTCCAGCTGCGATCTCAAGCGCGAGTTCGATCAGATCTGCGACGTGATCGGCAAAACGCGGCCGACGGCAGTGAACCTTTTCTGGGCAATCCGGCGCATGCAGGAGAAATTCGAGCGCGTCCGAATCCGTCCCATTCCACAGATCAAGCAGGATCTGATCGAAGAAGCACAGCGTATGCATGCCGAGGACATCGCCGCCAACCAGGCCATGGGGCGCCACGGTGCCACCCTCATGCCCGCCGATGGCGGGGTGCTCACCCACTGCAACGCCGGAGCGCTCGCCACGGCGGGATACGGCACGGCGCTCGGCGTCATCCGTGCGGCGGTCGAACAAGGCAAAAAGATTCACGTCTATGCCGACGAGACCCGCCCGTTCCTGCAAGGTTCGCGGCTGACCGCGTGGGAGTTGATGAAAGACGGCATCCCGACCACGGTGATTTCCGACAATATGGCGGGCGCGATTATGCGGCAAGGCAAAATCGGAGCAATCGTGGTCGGAGCCGACCGCATCGCGGCCAACGGCGATGTGGCCAACAAGATCGGCACTTACACGGTGGCCGTGCTGGCCCGGGAACATAACATTCCGTTTTACGTGGCGGCGCCGATTTCTACGGTCGACTTGGCTTGCCCGGAGGGCAGCCTGATTCCCATCGAACAACGCAACGCCAAAGAAGTCACGCATATCGCGGGAAAGCAAATGGTGCCGGACGGAGTCGCAATAGAAAACCCCGCCTTTGACGTTACGCCGGCGAAGTACGTGGCCGCGATTATCACCGAGAGAGGGATCGCGCGCGCTCCCTATGAGGACTCTTTGCGGAAGCTCGCTGCGGATGGGGCTGCCGCACATCCATAGCCTCGCTTTACAAGTTTTTACGTCCCCAGTGCGCTACTTATTCGCCAGATTCGGGTTGGAAGTTTCAGGGAGGGCTCTCGTGCTAGGCTGAGCCCAAGTCCGACTCCGCTCCGGATTTTTCCATCAGGGGGATCTTATGTTGTCGCGCAAGGGTGTGATCTTGCCCATTGTTCCCGTTTTCCTTCTTCTTGCCTTTCTGTTGGCTTGCGGGGGCAGCCCTGTTAAGGCCACACCGCCTCCCACTGGCGGCTTCAGCAACAGCAGCCTGAAGGGAACGTATGTTTTCTCGGTTACCGGTTCTGACAGCCTCGGAAATTTTCTGGCAATAGCAGGCACCTTCACCGCGAACGGCACTGGCGGCAGCGGTGGCATTACTGGCGGCACGCTGGACATTAACGACTCCGGATTCACGGCTCCGGTGATGAACAATCCGATCACTGGTGGCACCTATCTCATTACCCAGGATGGACGCGGCCAGGCCACACTTACGACTGCGACGCCGTTTGGGTCATCCCTCGAAGTTGACTTTGTGCTGACATCGAGCCAACACGGCTTGATCACCGAGTTCGACCGCAATGGTACTGGAAGTGGATCCCTGGACCTGCAGAGCCCGGCAAGCCAGCCGGCGGCCGGCACATACGTTTTTGGTTTGTCCGGGGTATCCGGTGTCAACGTTGGAACGGGAGGCCTGATCCCGGCAGCCACGGCGGGTGCGATCACGCTCGACGCATCTGGAGGCGGCACGGGTTCTCTGGACTACAACAACAACGCCGCAGAGTCCGTTCTTACGATCAACTCTGGCTCGACGGTAATGGTGGGAGGGACGCCCGGCAAGGCCACGCTCGTCACCAGCGGAGGCACGTTTAATTTTGACATCTACGCCGTAGATGCAACGCACCTGAAGTTCATTGAAACGGATTCGTTCCCAATTCTTGCCGGGGATTTATTTTCGCAGACAAGCTCCACTTTGCCCTCAGGTCAGTTGGTCTTCACGA
The DNA here is from genome assembly GCA_035511455.1 of Candidatus Sulfotelmatobacter sp. Lineage (GTDB taxonomy): Bacteria > Acidobacteriota > Terriglobia > Terriglobales > Acidobacteriaceae > Sulfotelmatobacter. The sequence continues at coordinate 10,387 of DATKFH010000147.1, forward strand.
TGGCGGGCTTTGATTACGGAGCTGCGGCTCCCCTCGCGGTTGGAGGGCTGATGACGTCGAATGGAACGAGCACGATTAGCAACGGCGAGGAGGACTTCAATGATTCTGGCACGTCGGACACTACCCCGCAAAGCTTTTCCGGGACCATCACCTCTTCGGGTGGACGGTACGTTTTCCAACTGAATACCTTTGAAAATGGTGCGAGCGGGGCGATTGGGACCTTTACCTTTGCGGCCTACCCATCGAGCGGCGGTATCGAACTGGTGGAAGTCGACGGAAATGGCGTCTCGGCCGGAGTCGCATTCGTACAGAGCAGCACGTCCCTAGCTTCCGGACAAGGGTACGGGTTGAATCTGTCCGCCGCGAACATCAGTGGAATCAACGGGGGATTCGAAGAGGATGACATCGCCGAGTTCGTTAGCAACGGCGGTGCCTTCAGCGGCATCGTCGACCTCAACGATCAGGGGCAGCCGAGCTTCAATCAGCGACTCCACGGCAACTACACTCTGGACTCGCCGGCGACTGGCCGCGGGGTGATGACCAGTAACCTGTTCAACGGGGCGTTCTACGTTGTGAGTGGCTCGGATGTGCTCTTCCTTGAAACCGACAGCACCCAACTCGGAGCGGGCGCATTTCAGGTACAGAACGCAGGTGCCAAGTCGACTCTGACGGCCTCGCACCTGGCCATGTTGCGCTTGAAGCCGGGGGCGAAGGGTGCTTCACGCCGTCGTTGATCAGGGATAACGACCTTCCTGGTCTCGAATACGCGGAAATTCCCGTCCTAACGTCGCAGGGAGCGCGACCTTAGGATGGGGCACCACAATCTGATGCATGCCGCATCCTAACCTTCGGCCGTTTCCAGCTTTCTTGTCACGGAAGTGCGAGAGGCGATCCAACTTAGGATTCGATACAGCAATAACGCTCCGAGCACGGTGGCGTATTCCAGAGGCTTCTTCAAATCGGCTTTTACAAGCCAGATGTAGTGGATGACTCCGGCGGTGGCGCTGGCGTAAATCAGGCGGTGCAAGGCCTGCCAGCGCTTGCCGCCTAGCTTGCGGATCGACCACTTGGTGGAAGTAAGGGCGAGCGGGATCATCAGGGTGAACGCCGTCATGCCCGCCGTGATGAATTTACGCTTGGCGATGTCGGCCAGCATTTCATGGACGGCGAAGAATTTGTCGAGCCAGAGGTAAGTCATCAGGTGCAGCACGCCATAGAAGAACGCGAACAGGCCCAGCATGCGGCGCAGGCCGATCAGCCAGTACTGGCGCGTGAGCCGGCGCAGGGGCGTGATCGACAATGTACCCAACAGGAACCTCAGGGTCCAATCGCCGGTGGCGTGGGTGATGGCTTCGATTGGATTGGGGCCCAGCGCGGAATGGAAGCCACGCCAGATGAGAACTCCTAGCGGGGCCAGGCAGGCCAGAAAAACCACGGGTTTGAGGTAGCGAAGCATGGACCAAAGTGGCCGGTCCCGACGGTTTCGTGTCCGGTTCCGAGTGTAGCGCAGCCGTCTCGGCAAGCTCTGTCGAGAAGCCCCGCTTCTCGCGCCAAGCACGCGCGAGAAATGGGGTACCCCCGACCTTCACCCGGTCCGGTCGGCCGACTTCAAAAATATTTTTTCAAATCCATTCCGTTGTACAGGCTGGCGACCTGGTCGCCGTAGCCATTGAACATCAGGGTGGGACGCTTGAAGAATTCGCCGAGTCTTCGTTCCTTGGCCTGGCTCCAGCGCGGGTGGTCTACGTTGGGATTCACGTTCGAGTAGAAACCGTATTCCTGCGGCGCAGAAATGTTCCAGGTATTTTGCGGCTGCTTCTCGGTGAAGCGGATGCGCACGATCGCCTTGGCGCTCTTGAACCCGTACTTCCACGGCACGACGATGCGGATCGGAGATCCATCCTGATTCGGGAGCTCCTCGCCGTACATGCCGAAGCAAAGCAGCGTGAGCGGATTCATAGCTTCGTCCATGCGCAGACCTTCCACGTACGGCCAGATCAACACATTTCGCTGCTGGCCAGGGTATTGCTTCAGATCGTAGAGGGTGGTGAACTCCACGAATTTCGCCTTGCTGGTGGGGTTGACACGCTTGATGAGTTCGCTGAGCGAGAAACCGACCCAGGGTACGACGATCGACCACCCTTCAACGCAGCGATGGCGGTAGATACGCTCCTCGGGAGCAGCCATCTTGATGATCGCGTCCACATCCAAGTCCTGCTTTTTGTCGACTTGGCCGTCGATCTTCACTTTCCACGGCCGGGTGCGGAAATTCTTGGCGAGTTCGGCTGGTCCATCCTTGTCCGTGGAGAACTCGTAATAGTTGTTGTAGTGGGTGACATCTTTGTAAGGAGTAACGGTCTCGGTCGTACTGAACGGACTCTTTGTGATGGCGTCAATTTTGTTGCCCGCAAGAGCGACGGTGGACGGTGCAGCCAACTCGCGCACGCCGACGCCAGTGGCAACGGCGGCCCCGGCGATGGCGGCGCCTGCAAGAAATTTGCGGCGGTTCAGGTATACCGTTTTCGGGGTAACCTCCGACGAACGAATGTCTGCGGCTTTTTTGATGAGCATCTGATCCCCCGTCGCGTCGGCGACGTCCACCCCCACGGACTTGGCTGCCTACATTTTCAATCAGATAGGACGCCGGTGGGAGAAAAAAGTTGCATGGGAATCGCGGGCAACAGGGAGGAATCGCAGGCGAGAACACTATCCCAAGACTTCTCTTACTTTCCGCGACAGATTCTGTAACGTGAAGGGTTTCTGCAAGAACGCGGTGCCACTCTGAATGGAACCTTCGCTCAGAATCGCGTCTTCGGTATATCCAGAGAGAAACAGGACTTTGGCCGCGGGGCGGGTCAGGGAGAGGCGCTCAACCATTTCTCGGCCACCCAAGCCGGGCATGACGACATCGGTAATGACGAGATCGATGTTTCCCATGTGGCGGGCCGCGGCTGCCAAGCCGGCTTCCCCATTCTCGGCATCCACCACATTGTATCCCTTGGCCTCAAGCGTATCGCGCACCAGTTGGCGCACTGACTCCTCATCTTCGACTAGCAGGATCGTCTCGGTGCCGCCGGCGGTTGCGCCTGCGACTGGAGCCGCGTGTTTTTCGGTGGTCCCCTCAACTTGCGGCAGGTAAATATGGAAGCTGGTGCCGTGCCCTAATTCACTCTGCACGATGACATAGCCTCCACTTTGTTTCACGATGCCGTATACGGTCGACAGGCCCAGGCCGGTTCCTTTGCCCTTTTCCTTGGTGGTGAAGAAGGGTTCAAAAATGCGCGACTGGGTTTCCTTGTCCATTCCTGTGCCCGTATCGGTGACCGACAGCATTACGTAGTTGCCGGGGTGGATGAAGGTTTGCCCACGGCGATGGCTCTCATCGAGCACGAGGTTGTGGGTCTGGATGGTGAGCCTGCCGCCGGCGGGCATCGCGTCCTTGGCATTGACGACCAGGTTCATCAGGACCTGCTCGAGCTGACCTGCATCGGCGCGGACGTGGCCCGCCTTGGGAGCCAGCTTGGCGACTAGTTCCACGTTCTCGCCAATTAGCGGCCGCAGCAGACGCTCCATGTCGGCGACGATCGCATTCACGTCCACCACTTTGAGTTCGAGCAATTGTTTGCGGCTGAAGGCCAGCAGTTGCCGGGTCAGGGTGGTGGCGCGGTCGGAAGCCTGCTGGATGGCCGTGGCTTTCTCACGCAAAGGATGATCGAAATCGAGGCCGGCGAGAATTACTTCGGCGTAACCGCTGATGACCATCAGCAGATTGTTGAAGTCGTGGGCCACCCCGCCCGCGAGCCGGCCGACGGCTTCCATTTTCTGCGCTTGCCGGAACTGATCCTCAAGTGCGCGGCGGTCGGTGACATCCTCAGCAATGGCTTCGAGGACATCGGCCGGTTCGTCGGCGCTGCTGACCGCCCGCCCGCTGATCCGAACCGTGATCGCGCTGCCGTCTCTGCGTTTCCATTTGACTTCGATCCCGTCCAGACGTCCGGTGCACCGGAATTCTTCGATCAGGCGGGTGTGCTCGTCGGCTTTGGCGAAGATGTCCTTTTCCGGGTCAAGGAGAAGCACTTCCTCCGCTGCGCTATAGCCGAGCATCGAGATCAGAGCCGGGTTGACGTCCAGGAATCTGCCTTCCAGACTGGAGCGGTAGATTCCGTAGACGGAACTCTGCACCAGCGAGCGGTAGCGCGCCTCAGATCGCCGCAGAGCCTGCTCGTTGTGCTTGATCTCGACGGCACTAGCGAGCTGACGCGCGACGAAGGTGAGAATCTCCTTGTCACGCTCGCCGTAGCGAGTGTCCTTCGAATAGGTCTGCACCACCAGGGCCCCAAAAGTATGATGGCCAACCTTCAGTGGGACTCCCATCCAGTCCAGGGAGCGTGAGCCGTTGCGCGCGACTTCCCCGCGATCCTCCATGGCTTCGAGCACTTCGGGCGTGGCCAGCAGCGGCTCTCCGGTGCGAATGAGGTAGTCGGTCAATCCCTTTCCCATCTTCTTCGACGGGGGCGCCGTGTCGAACTCATCGACAAAATAGGGGAAACTCACCAACTCGGTGGCGGGATCGTAGAGGGCGATGTAAAAGTTCCGCGCGTACATCAGTTCGTCGACAATGCTGTGCACGGCGGTGTAGAACTGTTGCAGATCGTGGGCGCTGCTGCTCTGCTCGGCGATGCGGTAGAGCGCCGAACTCAGCGCCTCCACGCGCGTGCGATCGCTAATATCGTGGTAGCCGGCGTAGAATCCGGCGATCTTGCCGTCGAGCAGCAGCGGCGCGCACGACACGGAAACATCCAGCAGACTGCCGTCTTTCTTTCTGCGCTGGGTTTCGAGGGTGATGCGCTCGCCTTTCTCGAGAGCTTGGTTCACCCACTGCGACTCGGCCAGCCGTTCGGGAGGTACGACCAGACGTTCCAACGGTTGTCCAATCACTTCGGCCGCCGCGTATCCGAACATGCGGACGAACTGATCACTGGCCCAGAGCACGCGCTGCTCGTTGTCGGCGATGCTTAACCCGTCCGGCGAAGCTTGAAACATCTGCTCCAGAAATTGGAGCCGAGTTTCAGCGCCCAGTTGATTCTTCCCGGAGGATTCAGAGAGGGAAGGGACGGGGCAGGATAATGCCGAGCACGAACTTGCGGCGGTCGAGGCGCTTTCCGGCTGCACCCAGGTCGGAGGAACTCCAGCCTGGAGCGCCTTTTGCAGGCGCCGGGCGCGCGCGACTTCCCGTTGTCCGGATTGGGTGACACGTTCACCCATACGCGAATTCCCCCTCAAAACATCGCCGCCGTTCGCATGGTAGAGCGCTAGGTACTGGCTCGAAAGTTACGGGGGTAATCCCGGAACGGCCAAAACCCGAACTGGGCACGGGACTCCGGGTCCTTCGTAACTTGGAGCGCGGCGCCCTCCATCTTTATGCTCTACGCTGGAAGAGCGCGCCCCCGCGTCGAGTCATCTTCCGTAGCGCAGGAGGACCATGTCTCCGCTCGTTCAGCGAACTCGTGCCGTACCCGCCCGACAGCTCGACCCGACCGATCAGCACTGGAGCATGCTCATGTTCGAAAGTTTGTCGGCTGGGGTTCTGGCGGTCGGAATTGGCCTCACGGCGGTCCTGGCGGTGGTGGGCGTTTACCTGGTGATCGTCTGGCCGCTCACGTTCTGGGACCTCGCCAACCTCGGTCTGGAACAGTACGGATCCTGGACGGATACCATCTTGTGGTCGATCTTCGCGGGAGGATCTTTGGCCGGATATTGGTGTTTTAGCGGCGCTGCTTTCAAAGCCAAATCTAAGCGCAGGCCATCTGCCTCCGCAACGCGGACCCGACGATAACGACGGTTGGTGGTTGGTCGTTTTGGTTGGCTTTATCGGTCGAGGGCCGGGTCTGAGCCAACGGCGAACGACTAACCACCAACGACCCGTCGCACGGCGACGAACGTTACTTTGGTGAGGCTCCGTCGATACCTTCGGCGTGACACAATGGCCCCACTGAATCTCAGGCTACGCGTTTCACACACTGGGAGAAGTCTTACGCAAGTGCGGTGCGGCCCAGTTGCGGAGAAAATAACCTTTGCAGAGGGAAACGGATGAATGTTTATGGGGCGGGAGCGAAAGCTTTTTGTCTGCGCACTACGCGGTTGCTGGTCTTGATCGTTGGGATCACCGCCTCCTCGGCGTTGGCTCAGGCTCCGGGAGTCAGCGATAACTCAATTCTGGTGGGATCATGCTCGGCACTGGATGGACCGGCGCGTTTTCTGGGAAACCAGACGGTTCTGGGAGCCACGACCTACCTTCATTCCATCAACGACGACGGCGGAGTCTTCGGGCGCAAGGTGCAACTGCTGGCCTTTGACGACGGCTACGATCCGGACAAGGCCCCGGCATGCTTCAAACGCATGTCCAGGGAGGGAGTGTTCGCGCTGGGATTCTTCGTGGGTACGCCCACCGCCAAAGTGTACGTGCCGATGGCGCAGGACGAGAAGATCCCGGTCGTGGGCCTGTTCACCGGTGCGCAGATGCTGTACGAGCCGCTCAAGCACTACGTTATCAACGTACGGGCGTCATATTACGACGAGACGCGGGAGCAGGTGGACAAGTTGTGGGATGTGAACGTGCATAAGATCGGCGTGTTGTACCAGGACGATGCGTTCGGCAAGGCGGTGCTGGACGGAGTAAGGCTGGCGCTGCAGAAGCACAACTCCACCCCGGCGGGTCTGGGCACGTTCGCGCGCAATACCATGGACGTCGACGCCGGACTCAAAGAGGTGATGACGGCGCGTCCGCAAGCCGTGGTCCTGGTAGGGCCCTATGCGCCGGTGGCGGCGATTGTGAAAAAAGCGCATGCTGCGGGATGGCGGCCACTGTTTCTCACCGTGTCCTTCGTCGGGACCGAGGAATTCATCAAAGAAGCCGGACCTGACGCGGAGGGCACGATCATCACCCAGGTCGTTCCGCCCTACGATCGCACCGACTACCCGACGGTTGCCCTCTACCGGAAGTTGCTGGGGAAGTACTATCCGGACACGGCGCCAAGTTTCGTGAGCCTCGAAGGCTTTGTAGACGCGATGGTGCTGGTCGAGGGACTGAAGAGGGCAGGAAAGGACCCAACGCGAGAAAAGTTCATCACGGGGATCGAGTCGATTCACGAGATGAACGTCGGCCTGGGATCGAAACTAGTCCTGAAGTTCGGCCCGGCGGACCACAAGGGGTTCGATGAAGTTTATCCAACCGTGGTGCACAACGGGCAGCCAGTCTTGCTGACGGATTGGACGACGGTGGGCAAGTAAGCGAGCAGACTTTTGAAACTTGCGCCCAGTTTTCCAAGCTGGGCGCAACACTAAAGACACTGCGCGGCGCAAAAGTGCGCCCCTGCCAGATAAGAACCCAACCCTGCCATAAAAGTTGCAGGTCACGAGCCCCGTACCGGGAGTCCGTTTCAAGCCGCCATACATGCATCTTCGGGGCATCCCTCGGCATCGAAAGAATTAACCAGATGGTTAGTTCGTAAAATTTTGTCAACGGGTCGGAGGTGACCTCTATGACTAGCAACAAAAGTATGACGAGCAACAAAAGCTTTCGAAGATTGGCGGGATCGTTCCTTGCCGTGGGGCTGTTGAGCATAGCGCTCGTGGCCCAGACGCCAGCGGCTTCCCGCTACGACAATCAAATTCAGCCTACGGTAACGCACAAGCTGGCCGCCAAGAGCCAGTTCGGCGATGTCAAGGCGAGCGTGGAAGACGGCATCGTGACCCTCACGGGCACGGTGGATCTTTACCAGCGCAAGCTCGACGCCGCGAAGCTGGCGCGCAAGACGGCCAATGTGCAGGGTGTGCGCAACCTGATTACCGTGGCCGGTCCGAATGTGCCGGATGCGCAACTCGCCGAAAAGCTTGCCACGAAGCTGCGCTACGTCCGCGAGGGCTACGACAGCACGTTCGACTACTTCGCTCTGGGAGTGAAGGATGGAGTGGTCACGGTGGAGGGTCAGGATCGAACCGGGGTTGGGCGCGACGAAGCTTTCGCTGACATCGCGAACATGGCTGGCGTCAAGGACGTGGTCGACAATATCTCGATCGAGCCGGTTTCGATATTCGACGACGGATTGCGGCTGCGTGCTTTGCGGGCCATCTATCGCGATCCCGTGTTGAGCAAGTACGCCCTGGATCCAGGACGGCCGATTCGGATCATCGTCGCGAACGGTCACGTGACGCTCTATGGTACGGTCGACAGCACGTTGGATAAGCAGGTTGCCGGATTGAAAGCTAACCAGCTTTTCGGCGCCTTCAGCGTGGACAACAAGCTGCAGGTCGAATCGAAGTCGAGCCAGCAGGGAATGTAAGTTGATGTAGCGGTGAGGGAGAGGGCGCGGAGAAAGGCCGCGCCCTTTTTCATTTCCCAGGCGTGTGCTCGTACGGCAGCTGGGTGTAGCGCTCCTTCTCCACTTCGACAATCAGCGCGACGCGGCCTTCTGGATTGCGGAACGGGAAGGGCCTGCCCGTGTATTTGTGCGAGATAGGATCCATAAATTTCAGGTCAGGATCGGGACGGCGCTCGATGACGCGGCCGCGGATCTGAACTTCTTCATAAGGATTGGTGAAGTCCACAATCGATAGCGCCACCCGCGGGTCGCGCCGCGTATTCTTGCCCTTGAGTGAGTTCTCACCGGTGCAGATGACGATGTGCTCTCCCTCGCGGCCAATCCACACCGGAGTGGCATTCGGCGAGCCGTCGGACATGAGCGTGGCGAGGTGGGCGAAGTTGGGACGGTTAATCAATTGCTTTGCGTCGGAAAAGAGCGTGACGGCCATCTAGGACTCCTTTGCGGGCGGACTTCTGCTTTCGGACTTAGGCTAAGCGGTTGATGAGTGAGGCGACGTATCCGGCGCCGAAGCCGTTATCAATATTTACCACGCTGACGTTCGAGGCGCAGGAGTTGAGCATGCCGAGAAGCGCGGCGAGGCCCTCAAACGATGCGCCGTAGCCAACGCTGGTGGGGACCGCGATCACGGGAACGCCGACCAGGCCACCCACAACGCTGGGCAGCGCACCCTCCATGCCGGCGCAGACGATCACCACACGCGCTTGGGTCAGCGCCTCGCGATTCGCAAGCAGACGGTGAATGCCGGCGACGCCGACGTCATAGAGGTGTGCGACCTCGTTGCCCATCAGTTCGGCGGTGACGACGGCCTCCTCGGCAACGGGAATGTCACTGGTGCCGGCTGAGACCACGGCGATCGTGCCCTTGCCGTGTTTTGTTTTGTCACGCTGAAGAACGATGGCGCGAGCGAGCTCGCGATATTCGGCGGAGCGGACTTTTGTCTTCACGGCGGCAAACTGCGTCGCGCTGGCGCGCGTGGCCAGGATGTTGCCCTCATGCTTCGCGAGGCGGGAGAAGATTCCGGCGACCTGTGCGGGCGTCTTGCCTTCTCCGAGAATGACTTCGGGCATGCCGGCGCGCAGGGCGCGGTGATGATCGACTTTCGCGAAGCCAAGGTCCTCAAAGGGCAGGTGGCGCAGGCGGTCTACTGCGTCGTCCGGCGAAAGTTTGCCCGAGCGGACCTGCGCGAAAAGTTTGCGGATGGATTCGGCGTTCAACAAGCACTCAAACCTCGGCATTCAACCAAGCCGGGTCTAGCTTAGCATTCAGGAATGATCGCGAACTAGGCGTGAGCGTCGCGGGAGAGCGGACAAGAGATCGACCGGAGCTTGCCGATGACTGCAGTGCAGACTTTGCGCGCCATTCCGGGCTCATCGAGGTGGGCGAGGAACAGGCGGCGCATGCCGCTGGGCGCGATTTTGCCCGCCAGGTAAGCGTCGTAGATCTGGCTGCCGATGCGGCCGCCTAAATCACATGCGGCAGATTCACACTTGCCTGGTTCAGATCGAACGGCTGCCTGCGCCGCCTTTTCGCAAAGGGCGCGCGATAGCGGTTCGGAGTCGGCTGGGTCCGGAGCGGTCCTGGATGGATACAGGACGCGCGCACCGAAGTAGGCTACTGCGTGCTCGATCGTCCGAGCGTAGAACTCGTCGATCGCGAGGCGGCGAGACCCGTTCTCCGGATCGGCATTCGCGACCGGGGCGCTGCCGTTGAGTCGTCGCGGCAGCCCCTGGCAGGCGTGATGCAGGAACCGGGCCGCATCTTCGGCGGCGTGCATCATTTGGAACTCGCGGATGTAGAACGCGTTCACCTGCGGCAGATAGGCGCTGCCGCGATTTTCGACGCTGGCGAGCATGGACTCTCGATCCTGATCGCCGATGCCATGGCGCGACAGCAGGCGGCGCAACATCGCGTCGGAGGAATTGCCATACACCTCCGGCAGCATGTCGACGAGAAATTTGGGCTGGGTTCCGTTGTGAGGCGCGTAGCGGTTGATCTCGAGGAAGCTGGCCAGGCTGTCAATCAGGTTGTAGATCGTGGGGGCAAAGTCGGGGCCGTCGTCCGCGCGGCTCCAGCGATCAAGGAACAGGCGATAGCTCTCGTACTTTTCCAACGGTGTGGCATTGAAGACGCAGAGCACATCATCGTTGACGCGAACGGCTTCCACTTTGTCTGCACGTTCCCCGGCGGCCCGCCAGTAGAGCGCGTCGATATTCTGCAGTACGGTCAGAACTCTTGTGCCCGGCATCTGCTTCCGCAGAATTCGCGGCAGGTGCCCGGGTGCGAGGTGGGACTCGCCGAAGAGCACGAAGATGACGGCATTGGGATGGCGTTCGCGGATTTCTGCGATTTTGGCGGCGGCGTGGCGGTCGCGAGCTCCAATCTTGCGCAGGTCTTCGCGCGGCATGCAGTCCAGGCCGTAGACGGCTTCCGCGTGATCGCGCGCGGTGACCAGCAATTCGTGAAACGGAGTCCAATCGTATCCCCAGTCCAGGTCGAAACGGATGCGCTGGCGAAGCTCGTTCTCGTCGATTTCGCGGCGCCACCATTCATCGAGGATGTGCTGGTCGCGCGCGAAAATGGTTTCCACGCCCAGTACGACGGGGCGGTCGCCGGGCAGGGCGCGCTGCTCGAGCAGAGACGCCGCATGGCGCTGAGCCGCCGCCAAGGCGTGGTAGTCGCCGATAAGAACCACGTCGGCCTCTCGCAGAGCGGTCTGAACCTGTTCGGAGTTCAGCAGCGAATCGTAGTCGCGAAAAGCCTGATTAAACTCGCGGAGATATTTACGGCGGCCATGCGAATCCTGGGCGCGGATTTCGCGCTCCACTCCGGCCAGCGCGTGCCGTTCGGCGGCGCTGCGGCGGTCTCGGAGATTGGTGGTCGAGGACATCAGCTTCTAGTTGCTGGCTCCTGGCTTCTAGCCCGTTCGTCTTGACTTCTGCGACGCGGCATCCCTATGCTCCAGAATTCGGGCGACGACGCCTCCCTGGAGCCTATTTGCCCAATCCCCCGCAAAACTTGACGGTAGCGACCACCGGGGCCAGCGGCGCCATCTTTCTGCGGCACCTGCTGCTTGCGGTCGGCCGCGACCAACGCGTCACGACCGTGAACTTCATCGCGTCCGACAGCGCTCTTCGGGTCATGGCTGAAGAGCTGAATCTGAAAGGACGATCCAGTCTCGTCGACCGCATTCTCGGTTTTCCCGTAGGGCGTTCCGCGCGCAAGATCCAACTGCAATCGAACGCTGACATTGGCGCGAACGTGGCCAGCGGGTCGTATCCCGCCGATGCCATGGTTGTGATCCCGTGCAGCGTCGGCACTTTGGCCCGCATCGCCAACGGCGCGGCCTCGCATCTGATCGAGCGCGCGGCAGACGTCACGCTCAAAGAGAAGCGTCCTCTGGTTCTGTGTGTACGCGAAACGCCGCTCAATAAAATTCATATCCGCAACCTGTATCGGGCCGCTGATGCCGGGGCAACGATCTTTCCGCTCATCCCGGCTTTCTACTACCGGCCTGCTTCTTTAGATGAGATGGCCCGCGAGTTTGCTTATCGCGTGCTGGCCCATCTGGGGCTGCCTCAGGCCTCGGCCTTCCGCTGGAAAGGCTGACGGCTCAGCGACTTACTTCCTTCAGGAAAATCATCAACTCCACCTGCTGTGATCGCCACAGTACCAGGAGGATTTCAGTGTAGAGAGCCAAAGGTGCTGGTCCCAGATGCCCGCCGGACATGTACGCCGGAATTTCCTCTGTAACGCCCATGATTTCCAGAGGGTCAGACGCATACGGCTAGCGTAGAATGCGTGCAATTTCGGAGGATGACTATGTTCAGGCGATGGCGCATGGGGTGGGTGGCGCTGATGGCGACGATGCTTGTGGGTGCGGCATATACGGCGGATGACCGCAATCCTTTGGCGGGAGATGTCAAGGCGGCGAAAGCTGGGGAGTACGAGTTCCGCATCAACTGCGCGCTGTGTCATGGTTTGGGCGCGCGCGGCGGAGGCCGTGGGCCGGATCTGACGCGGGCGCAGAAGAAGCATGCGCACTCCGACGCGGACATGTTTCAGATCATCAGCAACGGCATTGCCGGGACTGCCATGCCAGCCAACGGGACCAACGGCCAGGGGGTGGGCATGACCGACGAGGAAATCTGGCAGATCATCACCTACATTCGCAGCCAGGAGGTGAAGGCTCCGGCTCAGGGGCTCGCGAACGCGGCGCATGGCAAGGATTTGTTTTATGGCGACTCGAATTGTTCATTGTGCCACATGGTCTCAGGGAAGGGAGGGCGGTTGGGCCCAGATCTAACAGCTGTCGGGGGTTCGCGGACGCGCGAAGCGATCATTGATTCGGTGCGGAATCCTAGCCGGCGGCTGGCTTGGGGATTGACCGAGGCTACGAAGGAATTTCCGCAGGAGTATGAGAGCGTGACGGCGGTGACCGAGGACGGCAAACAGATCAAAGGGGTCGCGCTGAACGAAGACAGCTTCAGCGTGCAGATTATGGATGCGAACGAGCGCATTCATCTGCTGGACAAAGACAAGCTGCGATCGTTTCACAAGAGCCGGGAGTCGGCGATGCCGAAATACGACGCTGATGTCTTGAGCGACAAGGATTTGGAAGACATCGTGGCGTATCTGATCAGCGTGGGGGCGAAATGAGTGGACGGGAAAGCGGTAATAGCGGAAAAAAAGCTTTTAACCGCGAAGGTTGCGAAGAAGATCCGCAAAGATCGCTGCGCCTGCGGATTGGTTTCATTGTTTGTGCCATCGGCTTTTCACTGCCCAGTTTCTTTACCACGCAGAGTCAGGCCCAGGTCACATTCGAGCGCTTGGTCAATTCCGCGAAAGAGCCGCAGAACTGGATGACTTACTCTGGCGATTATTCCGGGAAGCGGCATAGCGGTCTCGACCAGATCACTGTGACCAACGTGCACACCATGGTGCCGAAGTGGGTGTATCAGACGGCAGCGACGGGAAAGCTGGAGACTTCGCCGCTGGTTGTTGACGGAATTCTCTATGCGACGGCGCAAGACAACCGCGCGTTTGCGCTCGATGCGCGCACGGGGCGGCCCATTTGGATGTATCAGCGTGCACTGCCCGGGGATATTCGTCCCTGTTGTGGGCGCGTGAATCGCGGCTTGGCGATTCTGGGGGACAAGGTTTTTCTGGGGACGCTCGATGCGCATGTGATCGCGCTCGAGGCCAAGACCGGAGCCGTGGTTTGGGACACGGTCGCGGCCGACTATCGGATCGGGCACAGCTTCACGGTTGCGCCACTCGCGGTCAAGAATCTGATTGTGATCGGAGTGTCCGGCGGTGAGTATGGAGTGCGGGGATTCATTGATGCCTACGATGGGGATACGGGCGACCGCAGATGGCGGTTCTACACTGTGCCCGGTCCCGGGGAACCGGGTCACCAGACGTGGGAAGGCGATTCGTGGAAGGTGGGCGGCGCGCCGGCCTGGAACACCGGAACGTATGATCCTGAGACGAATCGGATTTTCTGGCCCACGGGAAATCCTTCGCCGTCGAATCGCGGCGAGGGGCGGGCGGGCGACAATTTGTTCAGCAATTCCTTGCTGGCGCTGAATGCCGACACCGGCAAAATGAACTGGTATTTCCAGTTCACCAAGCACGACGAGCATGACTGGGACGCGACCCAGCTTCCGGTGATGCTCGACGCGGGCGGCAAGCATCTCATCGCGCAGGCTGACCGCAACGGATTTTTCTACGTGATCGATCGCACGACAGGCAAGCTGATTTCGGCGACGCCGTACGGGAAGATTACCTGGAGTGACAAGAAGGACGCGGAGGGGCGTCCGGTGGCGAACAATCAAGCCTCGCCGACGTTCGAAGGGCGCACCATCTGTCCGGGGGCATTGGGGACGACCAATTTTATGGCCCCGACTTACGATCCGCAGACGGGCTTGTTTTACGTAACGGCGCGCGACCAATGCGACACCTTCAGCACAGCGCCTCAGCCTTATGAAGCCGGGCACGCTTATTACGGGAGCGCGTATTTTCCTTCCGAAGAGGCCGAGCCTTACCTGGGATTTCTGAAGGCGATTGATCCCGCGACAGGCGAGGTGAAGCAAAACTTTCAGCACACCTCGCCGACATGGTCGGGAGTGCTATCGACGGCGGGAGGGGTCGTCTTCAGCGGCGATGCAGAAGGAAACTTCATTGCCTTCGATGCCGCGTCGCTCAAGCCCCTGTGGCACTTCCAGATGGGCGGGGCAGTCTACGCGCCGCCGATGGCCTTCGCGGTGGACGGGAAAGAATATGTGGCCATTGCGGCGGGCAGCGCCGTGTATGCCTTTGGGCTACCATAGACCTGTGAGCTAGCGGACTAGACGGACTGAACCCGTCCGTCATTCGACCAGTCCAGCCGCAGCCCGAGCTCCAACCTGAATAAACTTTAATGTTTTATTGACAGATTATTAACAAGGCGCTCGTATAAGGACGCATTCGTCGATTTCTTGGAGGTGGTGTGTGAGTGTGGGACCGGCTGGTCGATGCGTTTTCTTGACCTTCCTGTTGTGCAATGTGCTTTGGGTTGCAGAAACGTCCGCCCAGGAACGCCGAGGAACTATCACCGGCCGCGTCACGGACGCCAGCCAGGGGGTGCTGCCCGGAGCACGCGTGGAATTGCAGCCTACGGGGAAGAGTGCGATCTCGAACGACCAAGGCGAGTTCACAATCACCGAGATCGCGCCGGGTAAGTACACGTTGACGGTGTCCTACGTTGGGTTTGACCCATTTTCCACGGACGTCAACCTTACCGGCGAAGCTGCGTCGCGAGTGGAGGCAGTGTTGCAGATTGGGAAACACAACGAGGTTGTCACCGTGAGCGGGGGGCGAGAGCGCGGTGAAGCCGAGGCTATCAACATCGAGAAAACCGCCGACAACATCGTTCAAGTGCTGCCGAATGAGGTCATCACCAGTCTTCCGAACACCAATATCGCCGACGCCGTGGGCAGGCTACCCAGCGTTTCGCTCGAACGGGACGAGGGAGAGGGCAAGTACATCCAGATTCGAGGCACCGAGCCACGCCTCAGCAATGTCACGATTGACGGCATTCACGTGCCATCGCCGGAGGGCGTGCGCAATGTGAAGCTCGACGTAATTCCCGCCGACCTGGTTGACCTGGTGGAAATCAACAAGACCCTGTCCGCCAACCAGGATGCGGACGCGATCGGAGGCTCAGTCAACCTCGTCACCAAGCGAGCCACCGACAAACCGTACGTCAGCCTCTTGGGCATGGGCGGATACACGCCGATCAGCGGAAGCAGGAATCTGTACCAGTTTGATGCGACGGCTGGTCAGCGCTTCGGCACTGACAAAAAAATCGGCCTGCTTTTTGGGGGCAGCTACGACTACAACGCGCGTGGGATTGATGACCTCGAGCCAGGGCAGGCGGTGAGCACGCTGCCTAATGGGAGTGTGTTTGTAGGGCCCAACACAGAGAGTATACGCAACTACCACTACGACCGTAAGCGTTACGGCTTCGACGGAGAGGCGGACTACAAACTGGGTGACATGTCCTCCGTCTATTTGCGCGGCCTGTTCGCCAAGTTCAAAGATTATGGCGAAGACTGGATCTATACGCCGTCAATCACCAATTTCATAACGGACCCCGCAGATCCGAACAATACTTGTGGAATCACCGCGACGAGTGGTGTGCAGGGTTGCGGAGGCATGGCTTTCACAGACGTGTACCGTACGCCGGCGCAGCAGATCTTCAGTGTGCAGGCGGGGGCTCGGCACGCGTCAAGAAGTACTCTGATCGCTTATCGGGTTGCGCTATCGGAAGCCCAATACACGGGCGGCTTTGCATTTGGCGGCTTTGGCGGCCCCGGCTCTGGCAACAACAGCGTGGCGTTCGCGGTCGACACAAAAAACCCCTTCATTCCCAAGTTTCCCGTCCTGAACGGAGTGAATATCTACGATCCCAGCCAGTACCAGTTGAGCTTTGCCGACAATGAAAACGACAACGTTTTTGAGCGCGACTTCGTTGGCGACATTTCGCTGAACAAGCAGTACTCGGTGGGCTCGCATTACAGTTCTTTTCAAATCGGCTTTAAGGGTTGGGATGCCACGAAGACTTCCCGTTTTGACAGAGAGAACTTCAGCGTGCCCACCACGGGACTGCTGATGAGCCAGGTTTTAAGCAACTTCAGGGACAACAACTACTATTTCGGGAACCTGACCTACGGGCCCGTTACCGATTACACAAAGATTCTGGCCGCGGTCCAGGGCGGAGGAACTACTCCCAATATTCCGTACAACTTACAGAACTCTTTCAACATTGCGGAGCGCATTTGGGCGGGATACGTGATGAACACGATCAGTTTCGGCCGTCTGAGGCTGCAGGCTGGTTTGCGGATCGAATCGACCGAAGATACGCTCGGCGCGGTAAATGTTGTAGTGGACCCCAATCACGAGGGACAGTTCATAGTTACTCCGGTCTCGACCAACAATACTTACGTCAATCCGTTCCCGAGCGTCCAGGCGCAGTACCGCTTCGGCTCGGACACAATACTCCGGGCAGCCTATGGGATGGGGATCGCGCGTCCCAACTTCGGCGATTCTGCCCCCTATTTTACGGAGGATCCCAATTCCTTTCCGAGATTCAGGGCGGGGAATCCAAACCTCAAGCCAACTCACGGACAGAACTTCGATCTGCTGGCGGAGCATTACTTGAAGTCACTGGGTCTTATCCAAGGCGGTTTCTTTTACAAGACCTTGACCGATCCGATTTACACCTTGCTCGTGCCTTATCACGACGCCTTCGAAAACATTCTGGTCAACGGACCAAACGCTTACATCCTGGGATTTGAGGGGGCCTGGCAACAGCGTTTGTCCTTCTTGCCCGGCGCGCTGAACAGAATGGGCGTGCGGGCGAATTACAGCTACACGACTTCGAGGGCCACCCTTCCCGAAGCCAGCGGGCGCAGCGACCATCCAACCCTGCTCCGCACCGCACCGAACAACTGGAACATCGACGTGACCTACGACAAGAAGGGTTTCTCCGCCCGCATGGGCCTGACCCACAACGACGCAAATATCTGGTTCTACGGCGGCAGCAATGCGAAGGATCCGACAGGCGACACCTATCTCTATCCTCACACCCAGGTGGACGCACAGGTGAGCTACTGGATTCCACGCAGCCATGGCCTTCAGGTCGTCGTTTCCGGACTGAATCTGAACAACGAAGTTTTTGGCTTCTATCAAGGAGCGGAGCAATATCCCATACAACGCGAGTACTACAACCGGACGATCTCCGCCGGCCTCCGCTGGACGCCGTTTTACAAGGAGAGGCCGTAATCGCTGCAGAAGGGGTGTCTTCTGTTGCTGCCTTCGGTACCCACTTTCGTGCCAGTTGACGCACAGGGCGATTTCATACTAATGTGCGAATACACCGGAAAGGAGGTGGTCTGATGACAAGTTCTGATGGCAGTAGTTGGGGTGTTCAAAGACCAGGTGAGGTGGCTGAGACTTAGAGCGGGTTGCTCTAAGCGGGGCTTCAGGGCCGCGGCAACGATAGCACGCCGCGCCGGAAGCTACAGCCCGCACACTAACCGGTGAGTAAGGATTGATTCCGCCTGACGCAGGTCGGTCAGGAACCCGGAGTTGCCGTAGAGGCCACGTAGAGTGACCACCTCTTGGTCAATCCCAACCAGTCCACCGGGCGGCCCGCAGGCTTCGTGCCTGCGGGCCGTTCTGTTTCTGGGAAGTCTGGCCACAGCCCATCGATTTGGATTGGAGTATGATTCCCTGCCATGGCGATGATCGATCCCGAGCAGGAGCGGCGGCGCTTGGCCGAGTTCTACTCCGGCCAGATGGATGGGGAGTTGGAGAAAGTCGCGACACAGGCCTGCGAACTCACCGAACTCGCGCGCGCGGCTTTGAAAGCTGAGCTAGGCCGGAGAGGCCTGGAGACGAAACTGATCGAAACAGCTCCCGTCGTTTTCAAAAAGCCGGTGCCGGTCATGCCCGGCGATCCTCCGCCGCCAGCGCCACCGGCCCCACCTTCTGCGCCCGACGGCGAAGTCGAACTGCGCAAGGTGGTCGCGATTCGCCAGTTCCGGGACTTGCCCGAAGCTCTGCTGGCCAAGGGAAGTCTGGAGTCAGCCGGAATCGACGCGGTCTTGACCGATGACAACGTTGTCCGCATGGATTGGCTCTGGTCGAATCTGATGGGCGGGGTCAAGTTGCTTGTGGGTGTGGAAGATGCCGCGGAAGCGGATGAGGTCTTAACCCAGCCCATCCCCGAACACTTTGACGTTTCGGGCGTAGGCGAATATGCGCAGCCACGGTGCCCGAAGTGCAATTCACTGGACGTCACATTTCAGGAACTGGAGCCGGCGGCATACTTGAGCATGGCCGTGAGTGTCCCCATTCCGTTTCACCGCCGCGCATGGCGATGCCGCTCGTGCGGTGCCGAATGGGAGGAGGATGGGGCTGATTCCGGCGGAACGGAGTCGCACTCCTAGAATGCCCGTCAGAGGTTAAAGAAGCTCGTCAGCCCGGCCTTGAATCGCTGCCAGAGATCCTCCATTCGGCTAGCAGACCGCGGATTTCGCTCGATGTGGTGCACGTGCCTGAATCCGGGAGGAATCTCGAAGAGGCCGGGATCGAGAGGCCCTTCCTCCAACTGTGTCACCAGCACTTCACTGCTTGAATCGGTCTGTTTTCTGGTTCCGTCCGGCAGCGGATACGTGATTTTCGAAGTCATCACAGAATGCAGAGCAAAGCCGGTTTCCGGTTCACCAGTAGCGATGAATTCAACCCTCTCCCTTGGGTATCTGCCATTGACCGCGAGGGTGGTATAGGCATAAGCTGTCTTTCCCGCAGGCCAGTTGCGATCGCAGGATAAGCGCTGGTTCAGATCGATGTACCACGCGTCCGTGACGCTTTCTTGAGGCTCAGTCATCGACCCCTCGAGCGGAATCTGTTTTCGTGTAGTGATGACGTGTCGCGCGATGTGTCCAAACATCTGTTTGCGCTCACCTGTGTCGGTCGTACTGACTTCTAATCGCAGCGTCGGTTTGTCCGAGGTTATCGGGGAAGGTTCGAAGCCACGGGCCTCGATCTGCTCCCGGGTCAGCGGCCGTGGCGGATACGGCGCCGAGGTATATTCGGAGGCGTCAAGGTTCAACTCGAACATTTGTCCCAAGTCGCACCGGGTAATCGCAACCAGTCTTGGGCCATAGCTCAATTGCAGTGTGCCATCCGCCTTCTTCCCGCCCTCGGAATTCCGGAATTCCATGCGTTTCCGATCTCCCGCGACATAGACGCTATGCTCGCCCCAATCCCAATTTCCGGGATGACCGAGGCGAATCGTCATCTTGATTCCGTTACTTCCGGAGGCCTGAAACATCGGGACGGCAAGGAGAAGTAACCACGCAGGTAAAGAATGCACGGCGCACCTCTGAGGCACGAGTTAAGGCTAGCTTTATGTTTTTTCCCAGTCAAGCCACATCCGGCCATCTGGACCATGATTGCGATGACATCAATGGCCGGTGCATCTGCTATCGGAATCGCACTTGGCGAAGCCTTTGCCGATTACGTCGAGAGTATCTTCGGCGAGGTGCAAGGCGGGTAGTTCCTCTCGCGTGAACCACCTGACTTCGACGGCATCGCTGGCGGCCAAGAGTTCCCCTCCAACCGGGCGGCAAAGGAAATCAACTAACACATAGTGATATTGCACGCGTTGTTCGAGGTCGTGCAGGATGCGGTCGTAGACGCCGAGCAGTTCGCCTGGTTCAACGATGAGTCCGGTCTCTTCGCGGGCCTCGCGCACGGCGGCCTCGCCGACGAGTTCGCCAACCTCCAGCACTCCTCCGGGGATAGACCACTGTCCCTGGATCGGCGGGTGGGCGCGCTTGACCAGCAGCACGCTCGCATTCTCGATGATGATGGCGCCGACGCCGACTAGCGGGTGCTCGGGGAATTCACGTTTCATGGGGGTTCAGGGCTGAAGCCAACTGTTATAACAGGAAAGCTGGGGCCGCGCTGCGTGAGCTTGGCTCTCTAGCCACCAGACTTCGTGGCACCCAAGAAAACGAGTCGA
The DNA here is from genome assembly GCA_035511455.1 of Candidatus Sulfotelmatobacter sp. Classification (GTDB taxonomy): domain Bacteria; phylum Acidobacteriota; class Terriglobia; order Terriglobales; family Acidobacteriaceae; genus Sulfotelmatobacter. The sequence continues at coordinate 30,844 of DATKFH010000147.1, forward strand.
GCTTTGCTCGACCGGACGGGCGAAGGCGCCCGTCCCCACACAAGCAAACCCCACAGACTTGCTAGAATGACGCTCGAAAAGAAGGCCTATGGCTCTGGAGGAGTACAAACGGAAGCGGCGGTTTGAAGAAACGCCGGAGCCTCCTCCAAAAGTGGAGACCAAGCCGGGAAACCGCTTTGTGGTTCAGAAGCACGACGCCACGCGCCTGCATTACGATTTCCGGCTGGAGATGGAAGGGGTGCTGAAGTCGTGGGCGGTTCCGAAGGGGCCGTCGCTCGATCCGGCAGACAAGCGCCTGGCCATGCAGGTAGAGGACCATCCCGTTTCCTATTACGACTTTGAGGGGAACATTCCCGAGAACAACTACGGCGCTGGGACGGTGATGGTGTGGGACGTGGGAACGTGGCAGCCGCTTTCTCCCGTTGCGGTGAACGGGAAATACCCGCCGGGCACGGAGGCCGAAGCGGCGGCGATGATCGCCAAAGGCGACCTGAAGTTTCGTCTGAACGGGAAACGGCTGAAGGGAGACTTCGCGCTGGTCAAGATGAAAGGCCGGCGCCCGGGGAGCAAGGGCAACGAGTGGTTGATGATCAAGAAGCACGATGAGCAAGTGGTCGAGGGATACGACGCGGGGGACATCGACGAGTCGGTGCTCACCGGACGAAGCCTGGCGGAGATTGCCGGGGATGCGGGATCGGCTGAGTGGAAGAGCCGGCCTGCTGGCAGAGGGAAGTTGAAGGCCGCATGGCTGGCGGATGCGATCGCGAGGGTGGAGAAGAAGAAGTCTACCGCCGAGAACGCAGAGAAACCGCGAGAAAAGAAACAGACAGCTAGAGACCTCAAAGATACGGAACCCAAGAAGAAAGCGAATCCCGCAAAGGAGAAAGAAGAGGTTATCTCCGTGGTCTCGGCGAGCTCGGCGGTGAAACCCATCGGTCCCGTGAAAAGACCGATGCCCACGGCGATTCATCCTATGCTGGCGGAGTCGATCGACGAACCGTTCGATGGGCCGGAGTGGCTGTTCGAAATCAAGTGGGATGGGTATCGGGCGATCGCGTTTATCGAGAATGGCAAAGTGCGGCTGGTGTCGCGGAATCAGAATGACCTCACGCCGCGTTATCCCGAGTTGAAAGATCTGCCGCAGTTCATCAAGGGCAAGAGCGTGATTCTGGACGGCGAAGTGGTCGCGCTCGATGAAAAGGGGCGCGCGTCGTTCAGCTTGATGCAGCAGCGGACCGGGTTTCGTCCTGGAGGCCGGCGAGCTGCGGCCAAGGCGGATGTGCCTGTGCTTTACTATGCCTTCGACTTGCTCTATCTCGATGGCTATGACTGGCATCGCGTCGCGCTCGAGGAGCGGAAGGGCGAGCTGGCGTCGGTGCTGATCGCGGGGGATACGGTGCGCTACTCCGATCACTATGCAACGCAGGGCAAGGCATTGTTCGAGATGGCGCGGCAAAAAGGGCTCGAGGGAATTCTGGCCAAGAAGCGCGCGAGCTTTTACGAAGAACGCCGCAGCCGGGAGTGGTTAAAGATCAAGATCCGTCAGCGGCTGGAGTGCGTAGTCGGCGGCTACACCGAACCGGAGGGCAGTCGCGCGCATTTCGGCTCTCTGGTGCTGGGACTCTATGACCGCCAGCAGCGGCTGATTCATGTGGGGCAAGTGGGGAGCGGATTCGATCAAAAGCTGCTGGACGAAATCTGGAAGGTACTGAAAAAGCTGGAGACGAAGAAGAATCCGTTCTACGGGGACGTCGAGGCATTGCGCAAGACGCTCTGGGTGAAGCCGGAATTGGTGGCGGAGATTGAGTTTGCCGAGTGGACGGGCGGGACCAACGAGGGCAGCGGGCCCAAGCTGCGCGCTCCGGTGTTTCTGGGATTGCGGGACGACAAAGATCCCAACGAATGTGTGCTGGAGCAGTCTTTGAAGTAACTTCCCCGGGTGAAACTCAGAAGTGGTTCCGGCTACTTGATGTCCTTCATCGCCAGCAACGTACCATAGTCGCGGCCACCGGGATCGACGGCGCGCGCTACCACGGCGGCGAAAGCATCCCTCACTTCCGGGTACTTCAGGACCAATGCCTTCATAACGGCAACATTACTCTGATAGGCCTGATTGGTATTTGAAGCATCGGCGGCTTGATACTTCACGATCAAGTCCAAGTCATTGCCCACCGCCTCGGGGAAAATCGCAGTGAGCTTGTAGCTGGCGGCCGTGGCCGCGAGGTCCACTGTCTTTCCATTCGTGGGAACGTCGGGGGGTTGAGCGCTTTGGGATTCGTCGTAGAGCCTATCGGTGGCGGCCGTGCTCATGAAGGGCAAGGGAGAAACCAGGCTGCGGGCCTCAAGGTAGAAAAACCAGGCATTGTGCGACTGGCCTTTCGCTTTGTAGTCGCGGGCGCGAGCGATGAACCACTCGCTGTCGTGGCCGGCCACCTGAGTGGATTTGATGTACAGCCCGCCCAGTTTCCAGTCGGTGCCCGTCTGTTCGAGGATCAGCGAGAAATTGCCTCTCCCCTTGGACGAAGTGGCATCGAAAATAACGACCCCATACTTGCCGGGCGCGAGATTGTCGAGATAGAAAACGGCGCTGTTCGCGGTCTGGCCGTTCTTGCCGAACACTCCGCAATAGAACTCGGTGTGCGGGAGCGGGGCGGAGCCGTCGGCCTGAAGCAGGAACACGGATTTGAGCGTGGCCTGCGCAGCAGCTAGCTCCGGCTGATGGTCCTTGACCGTAGCCTCGATGCTGGAGAAATCGGATAGGAGGCTGGCAATGGCGTTCTGTCTCAAAGACGCTGAGTCGCCCTTGGCTGCCATCGCGAAGTAGCGCTGACCGGCCACCGTGATGGCGCTCCGCGGGGCGTCGTCGAGGTCAGTCGAGGTCTGGCAACTCTGCGCGGATGCGCTCGCGGCCGTGCCAGCCAAAAGCACAAGCGCGATCCAAAATCCAAGCCCGGGCTGGGATGACCGCCTCGTCCATTCCGCCTTTACTTTCATGAAGTTGGAAACCGTGTACTTCAAGTTCAAGACCGCGCCTCTCCAGGTGCGATTTTACGCCACTTAAAGGCGACGAACCATACTGACTCTTCCGGATAGTTTTTTATCCTGCAATAGCGCAAAAAGTAAGCAAGGGACGAGTTCTAAAACGTTCCTATTACTGATGGTGTGCGGGTTCTGCTAGCCCGTGCCGCCGCGGTGTTAGAATTTAGGCAATTGTCGTGTCGCGCTGCCGCCTAGTGCCCCCTGGAGGATGGAAATGATCGCCGGAATGAGAATCGTGAAGTTCGCCGGGATCATTGTCCTTTGCTTGGGGAGCTTGAGTTCCGCCAGCGCTGCTCGTGCTCAGAAAAAGGTCAAAAAGCCGCCACTTCCACCCTTGCCCTCTGGGCCCACGGGACCGATCCAGCAGGTGCCGCTGGACCTGATGGCACCCGTGGCTCCGCAGGTCAGTTATCAGAATGGTCACCTGACGATCATTGCTCCCAACTCCACCTTGGGCGACATTCTGCGGGCGGTACGTAAACAGACGGGGGCGGAGATTGAAGTCCCCGACGCCAAGGAACGGGTCGTGACGCATTTGGGACCGGCGCCGGCCGCAGAAGTCATGGCGGAACTGTTGAATGGTTCGCGGTTCAACTACGTTTTGCTGGGTTCTCCGGATGAAGCGCACGTGCTGACCAAGGTGGTGTTGGTTGCTAAATCTGGACCGGATAACGCCGGTGGGAATCGCCAGCTGGCCGGACAGCAGCCAGCCGCCGCCATGGCGGAGGCGCAACCTCCGGACCAGCAGGAAATGGCAGCGGACCAGAGTGACGCGGATGCAGCCGAGGAGCAACCTGTCGACGACAACGCAGACCAATCCGCCGCCGAGGCAGAGCAGCCGGTAGCACAGCCGGACCAGCCGGGCATAAAGACGCCGCAACAACTACTTCAGGAAATGCAGCAGCGCCAGCTGCAGATGCAGCAGCAGCAACAACCGGGACAACCACCAATCCCGGGGCCGGTGCAGCGACCGCAGGAGTAGTAAGTCGTCGATCCGCTGGAAGCCTCTTTTCGCAGTCTGTGCAGCGGCACGCATCACGGCAGCCTGAAAGCCGCGCGCCGGGGTCGAACAGAACGCGGGCGCGGGAAGCCCGTGCTCATCCGCCTGCAGTCGCTTCAACTGCTCATAGAGTTCCAGGAAGGAGGCTGCCGCCGCCGCCCACCCGAACTGACGCGCGGCCTCAATCGCTTTTAGCGCCTTGGCGGCGACCATTGCGCGGTTTGTGACCACTTCGCCAACGGCGACCGCATAACTCTCTACCTCGGGAGACACCGTCCACGCATTTTCCAGATTCGCATATGAGGTCACACCGCCCCGATTTGGAGCCACCAGGGGAACCCCTGAAGCCATTGCCTCGAGTGGCGCAATGCCGAACGGTTCGCGCGGATTGGGATGAATGAAGACGTCGGCGTTGGCGTAAAGATCAGCCAGAACGTCCTGGTCGCGGATGTGCCCGAGGAACAAGGCCCGTCCAGGCATTTTGGTCGCACACCTGGACTCCCATAAGTCGCGTTCAATCCCCTCGCCAACGACGAGCAGGCGGTAGTCGCGCGCACCCTCCTGGCAAAGCCGGCGAAGCAAATCGAATAACAACGCCAGGTTTTTTTCGGGCACCAGACGACCTACGTAGAGAAGAAGCGTAGCGTCGTCGGACGCCCCAAACTTCTGCAACAAGCGGCGCCGCAGATCGGGACAGCGTCGCTGCGGAGTCAGTCGATCGAGATCAACCCCCATCGGACGAACCCACGTCGCTCGCGGCACCAACTGCCCCTGTGCGGCAGTGCGCAATTCGTCGGCCGTGTATTCCGAGTTGGTGATGTGGTGGTCAAAGAATGGAAAGTAGAGCCACTTCATGTAGACCGAACAGAATTGCGCAGAAAACGGGATCGCCCCCAGGTAAGCGCGGAAGTTGTCATCCATCCGTTCCTGGCTCAAGCCGACCACGAGCGGACGAAAGTCGAGTCTCTGGACCAGCCTCATGCGCAATAGGGCCCCCAGATAGTTCAGAGTGTATTTGTCGCAAATCTCGACCAGGTTCGGGCGTTCGAACGCCAGAATCTGCTGAATCTTACTGCCCGGCGGGAGGTACTGGGATGGATAAATGACCCGGTAGTTCGAGTTGAATCGCGCCTGCGGCGCTCGCAGGTGATAGATTCTGCCGAACTCTCCGACCTGCTCCACTCGATCGGCTTCCGCCGGAACAATCAAACGAATCTCATGGCCCTTGCGGTTCACCGAGTTTGTCCACCAGGTGCGAAAGGAACGGTCCAGTCACGTCCTCTTCATGCCGCAATACACGGAGCCGCTGACGTTGCGCATGCTGCAAACGTTGCTGGACATAATCCGCGAATATCCCGATTATTCCAGCGGCTCCCGGCAATGGGATGAGCGCGTGTTTCATCCCGACCACACCGGTGCGGTCCGCCCTTTGTCGGCGCTCTGGGAAAAACCCCCGTACTACGTTCGCCACTTCTTTTCTGTGGTTCGACTCCTGGAGTCGACCGCGGTGCGCAGGGCGATGCGGCTGGCGCTCGCCAGGCCGCAAGCAGAAGTTGGTTTTGTGCATGGAGAACGCCAGGAGGCTTTGCCATGATTCCGACCGCCCTGCGCGTCGCTTTTTTCCCGGATGCCTACAACGAAGTCGATGGCGTGGCCAATACCGCGCGCCAATTCGAATCTTTTGCGTTGCGCCGTAACTACACTTTTCTGACCGTGCACGGTGGAAGCTCAGATCGATTGCAAACCGAAGGGTCAGGTTTGCGCATGATGCGCCGCCGCGGACGATTGGGCTTCCCCCTCGACAAGAAGCACGACTTCGATCTGGCCTTCTGGCGGCATTTGAACGCCGTGGAGAAGGTGGTCCGTGATTTCGATCCGGATATTCTCCATATAACCGGCCCCAGCGACGTGGGCCAGCTTGGCGTTGCCATTGCGCATCGTCTTCGCATTCCTCTCGCGGCCTCGTGGCACACGAATATTCATCAATATGCGGAGCAGAGGGCGGCATCGCTTTTGTCGATTCTCCCAGGAGGATGGAGAAGGAATCTAAGCTCCGCGATCCAAAAGGGCAGTCTTCTGGCAACCCTCCGCTTCTATCACATCGCGCAAATTCTTTTCGCACCCAACCCGGAGCTTGTCGAACTCATCGAAAAGGGAACGGGCAAGGCCTGTTATCCCATGTATCGCGGAGTGGATACAGAACTGTTCGATCCCGAGAGGCGCACCAGCGACGGAAGCACTTTCGTTATTGGCTACGTGGGCCGATTAACGGTAGAAAAGAATATTCGGTTTCTGGTTGACCTGGAACGGGCTTTGGTTCAGAGTGGACTCACCAACTTCCGTTTTCTTGTTGTCGGTCAAGGGGCAGAAGAGCCGTAGTTGAAGTCCAATCTGTGGCGGGCCGACTTCACCGGAGTGCTGCAGGGGGAAGCCTTGGCGCAAGCGTATGCCAACATGGACGTCTTCGCGTTCCCCTCTCGCACCGACACCTATGGAAACGTCGTGCTTGAGGCGTTGGCCTCCGGAGTGCCCGCGGTGGTGACCGAAAGCGGAGGTCCCCGGTTCATCATTCGCGAGGAAGAAACGGGATTTGTGGCTCGAGACCTGCGTGAGTTCGTGGCCTGCATTCGAAATCTCGCATCGCAGCCGGTGCTCCTCGAGACGATGCGCATCGCGGCCCGCTCTCATGCCCTCAAGGCATCTTGGGATGCGGTTTTCGAATCTGTATACCTTACTTACAAACGCAATCTGAGAGATTGCGCGGCTGCAGGAAAGAAGATCAGGATGCGGCCGCACACCGTGTTGTCGTGAATCATTTGACGACAGGAACCGGCGCTGTCCAGGGGAGACTCATGAGAGACTCGAGGTGTCGGAACATAAGCACCATCAGTGTTGTCGTTGGCGTTGTTCTCGCCTCCTTAGTGGCTGCGGCCCAGCAGGCTCCGAAACCCGCCCTCCAGAATTCTCCTCTGCCCTTGGACCAGGTCATCAAGAATCTTGAGGAGAGAAACGCTGCGCGAACCGCGGCGCTCGGCCAGTTCGAGGGTAAACGCGTTTATCGCATGGAATATCGCGGCTTCCCCAGTAATCGCGATGCGGAAATGGTGGTAAAGGTCAACTACCGCGCTCCCAATTCCAAGCAATTCACCGTGGTCTCAGAGACCGGCTCCAAGTTCATCATCGATCATATTTTCAAGAAGCTGCTGGAAGGCGAACAGGAAGCCGCCAAAGGCGACAATCAGCGCCAGACCAGGTTAACCAGCGAGAATTATGATTTTGAATTCGCCGGATTCGAGAACACTCCTGATGGCGGCCGGTACGTCCTCAACCTCTTGCCTAAAACTAAGAACAAGTTCCTCTGTCGCGGAAAGGTTTGGGTCGATGCCAAGGATTTCGCTGTCATTCGCATTGAGGGAGAGCCTGGCAAGAACCCATCGTTTTGGATCAAGAAGACTGAAATCGCTCACCAGTATGTCAAGGTCGATGATTTCTGGCTTCCCGCCGAGAACCGCACGCAAAGTGTGATCCGCCTGGGAGGCACAGCGAGCCTCTCCATCGAATACCAGGATTACAAGATCCTTGAAGCGTCTCCGCTAAAGGCCGTCAAGAATCCACGTCAGCTCGTCGACCCCTTAGCCGGCGAACGCTCTACGATCGTCTCCGTCACCGAATCCCAATAAACCTTCGTCCCCGACCAGTACGACTGCGCCGCCATAATGCAGGCCACGGAGTGCGCGAATCCATCGTGCACGGTGGCGGCCGGTTGCGTGCGTGTTCGCATGCAATCAAACCAGTTCGCCATGTGTTCCAGAGTTAGATCATCGATGCCCATGGGCGGGAGCTTGCTCTCGCCGGGCAACAAGATGAACTTCGACTGCCGCTTCTGGTCAATGTCGGCATCGTCTTCGTGCGTGCCCTTCTCTTCGATCAACTGATACCGCGGGCTGCCTTCGCCGCCGATGTTGATCAGTGTTGCCTTCTTGCCCATGTAGCGCGTGAAACTGGGCGCATCGTTGCCGAAGCTGGTCGAATAACTCACCAGAAAACTCTTCGGATACTCCAGCAAGGCCTGAAACGTATCCGGTGTCTCGCGGCCATCACGCCAGGCAAGGACTCCTCCATGCGAAACGGCCGATTGTGGAAAGGGGTCATCCATGAACCAGTGCACCAGGTCGATGGCGTGGCTCATCCACTGATCCGGAATTCCGCTGGAAAAGTCTTTGTACAAACGAAACTCGAAATACAGCCGTGGATCGAAGGGGCGTGCGGGCTTGGTCAGAAGCCATTTGCTCCAGTCTGTGTCCTGCTCGTGGATCTGTTTGACTTCTTCACGGCCGCGCCAACGGGGACCGTGGTAGTTCCACACAATCTCAACTTTGCTGATGTCCCCCAGGGCCCCATTTCGAACCACCTCTCGCGCCGCGCTCGGGTAAGGTTCACTGCGATGCTGCGTGCCGACCTGGACGACAGTCTTGGCCTTGAGCACTGCATCGCGCGCCGACTTTGCTTCGGCAATCACATTCCCCATCGGCTTCTCGACATAGGCATCCCGACCGGACTCCGCGGTCATTTTCAGAAGCGGCGAGTGCGAATGCTCCGGGGTCGAGATCAGCACGCCATCGACATCCTTCATCGCCAGCAAATCTTCGACATGCTGGACGGCCCGCGGCGCCCGGCCGTAATAGCCGGCATTGGTGGCAACAGCCTTCTCGCGGTTTCCTTTCCACAAGTCGCAGACCACGGTCATCTCCACGTTGTGGGTGGACTTCAGTTTCGACACGATCAGATCGAGGTCGCCACCACGGCTTCCGATGCCGACGTGTCCCAGCGAAATCCGGTCATTGGCGCCGATAATGTTCCCGTAAGACAACGCCGTGCGGGGCAGGATCGCGCCACTTGCCAGCGCCGCAGCGGATCCGCTCAGGAAGGTTCGGCGATCGATTTGCCGCGTAGGTTCAATCATGGTGCTCTCCCGTAGAAAGTCACGCCGCGCTGCGATCTAAACCAATCCGGCGCCGCGCAACAGCTCATCCAGCCCATTCAGCATGGTGTTCGCAAGCTCCGGTACACGACCACTCGGCAGTGCCGACAAAAGGGTTCCAACCCGCTCCTCCATTTCCGTTGGCAACTTCGCGCACAAAGTACGCGCGAATTGTAGCAGACGTTTTTCACCCGGATGGGGCTGGCCGTTCACTGCAAAAACAATATCGAAGTAGCTCGCCAGCATGGCCGCCGTGCGGTGATTCACGCTGATTGGGTCATGCCGCGCGAGCGCCAGTTCGATCTGGTGCAGGTAGGATGACATGGTATTGCGAAGGATGGGATGATTTTTCGCGACGATTGCCCTCTTCAACCCTTCGGGATAAGGCTGGCCCGCTTTTTCCTGAAGCGCCTTGAACCACCCCGCTCGGTCAAACAGCGCCTGCGAATTCCTGACGTTATACCAGAAACAGGTCGAATAGCCCACGGAAGCTTCATGCCGCTCCAGAACCCGAGCCAGTTGATCTTCGATCCATCGTGTCGTGCGAAACATTACGTCGACACCAGTCCCGGTTTCAACGTCGATCCATTCATCTCCAGGTTCCCAGAATGAGTTGCCGATTTCGGAACGCCGTGCGCCTCGGGCAATCTCGGCCCGCAACGATGTTGGAACAATCCCGCTCGCGTACACATACAAATCGACGTCGGAATGATCGTCTGCGAACTGCGACAGTCGTGATCCGGCCAGGACTACGGCCTCGACCTCAGGAATTGCGGAGAAGCGGCTTGCGATCCCGTCAGCCGCAGCCGGGGCAACCGATGAAGCGTTCCACTTGCTTGTCATGAGAGTCGTGGAAAAGTATAGACTCCTCTGGGTGGTGGCGAGCATAGCGCTCCGGTTTTCGAATCGCCGCTTTACCATTGGCGCAGTGCAAGGAAGGCCTCGCGATCAAGATCGGCCGTCTTTTTTGCGTTGGCGTCCTGGAGTTTTACTTTCCTGCTCTCCGCCCTTGCCCAGCAACCCGCGTCACACCAGCTCGCCGACCGGATCAAGTCAGGTGTCATCTATGAAGTGAACCCCCGCACGTCCTCCGCGGCCGGAGACTTCGGCGGTGTCAAGCAGCGCCTCGATTACCTCAAAGACCTCGGCGTCACGATTCTGTGGATCATGCCCATTCATCCCGTCGGACAGGCGAAGAAGAAAGGCAGCGTCGGCCGCGCCTATGCGGTGCAGGATTACTATGCGATGCTGAAGTACTGGCTGAGAGCGTTCGACCTCGACTACGCGTGGCCGTTCCACAGCACCATCACCGACGTGCTCGAGAACGGCGCGGCAGCGCAGGCCATCATCTTTAAATGGCGAACCGAGCACGAGCGCTATCCCAAGGGCGCTCTTGAGATACGCTTCTCCGATAACCACGACGAAAAGCGCGCCATTGCCCGTTTCGGCGAGCGCGGCGCAGTGGCTGGCTCCGCCCTGGTCTTTACTGTGGACGGCGTGCCCATGCTCTACAACGGGATGGTAGTAGCGAAACGACCGAATCTGGCCCCCCCGCCTTGTTCGAGAAGCTGCCGGTCTTCGGGCAGATCTCCGAGCGACGGTCGAACTTCCTGCCGTTCATAAGCAGCTCATCGCGACCCGCCGCGCCCATCCGGCACTGCAGCAGGGCGAAACCGGGTGGGTTGGGAACGGCGCGCCCGATCGCGTTCTGACTTTCTTCCGCCGTGGCGCTGGAGAAGAATATTTCGTCGCGATCAACGTCTCGAACCGGCCTTATGCCGGCGTGGCAGATGCGCCCGCCGGGGAATACGTGGACGAGACTCCGGGTCTCGACGATGCCGCTGGCAAGAAGATTTCGCTCCCGGCCCTTGTCCTGAAGGCCTGGGACTTCCGGATCTACCGCAAAGTCCATTAGTCATGACGAGCCGCCGATCGCCCTTGCTTCGGGCAAGAGAACTGTTTATGGTTTTCGCATGAATTTTCCCCGTTCCAGCGGGGTTCTGCTTCATCCCACCTCTCTGCCCGGTCCCCACGGGGTGGGCGATTTCGGTCCCGAGGCGTATCGCTTTATCGACTTCCTCCAGGCCGCCGGGCAAAAACTCTGGCAGGTCCTGCCTCTGAATCCTACCGGGTACGCCGATTCGCCTTTTCAATGCCTATCGGCCAGCGCCGGAAATCCGCTGCTCATCAGTCTCGATCGTCTCGCCGATCAGGGAATTCTGGACAAGAACGACCTGCGGAGTACTCCCCCATTCCTGCTTCAAACGGTGGACTACGGCGCCGCGATTCGTTTCAAAATGCCTCTGTTGTTAAAGGCGGCGTCAAATTTCTTCGCCTACGCTTCTGCGGACGACCAGCGACAACTCCAGGAGTTCGCGCAAGCCAATGCGACTTGGCTCGATGACTTCGCTCTTTTCATGGCCGTAAAGCAAGCGCACAACCTGGTCGCGTGGACGCGATGGTCACCCGATATTGCCGCGCGCGAGACCGCCGCCATCAGTCGCATGTCGGCGTTACTGGCGCCCGCGATTCAGGCCCAGAAATTCTTTCAGTACGAATTCTTCCGTCAGTGGCAGGAACTGCGGTCTTACGGGCGTGCGCGCGATATCCAGATCATCGGAGACCTTCCGATTTACGTGGCCCACGACAGTGCCGACGTCTGGTCCAGTCGTCAATTCTTCCTGGTTGACGAACATGGCAACCCGCTGAAAATCGCCGGAGTGCCGCCCGACTATTTCAGCGCCACCGGACAGTGCTGGGGCAATCCGATCTACAACTGGCCGCTCCTGCAGCAGAGCGGATACAAATGGTGGATCGAGCGTTTGCGCTCCGCCCTTCGTCTGTATGACTGCGTTCGCATCGACCATTTTCGCGGGTTCGAAGCCTACTGGGAGGTGGCGGCCTCGGAGACCACGGCCATCAATGGCCACTGGGTGAAGGGACCCGGTGCTGATCTTTTTTCTGCCCTTCGCAAAGAGTTCGGCGACCTGCCCATCATCGCCGAGAACCTTGGCGTGATCACTCCGGAAGTCGAGGCTCTTCGCCACGAGTTTGGCCTCCCCGGCATGGCCATCCTGCAGTTCGCGTTCGGCAAAGATCCGCAGGCGCCCACGTTCAAGCCACACCACTACGTACGTGACCTCGTGGCCTACACCGGCACCCACGACAATGACACGGTCGTGGGCTGGTGGAGTAGCAGCGGCGCCAGCGACAGCACCCGCACTGCGGAAGACGTGATCAAAGAGCACGCTTACGCACGCGCCTATCTCGGCTTCAAAGATGAACCGATCCACTGGGTCATGATCCGCGGCATCATGTCCTCCGTCGCGAACACCGCCATCGCGCCCATGCAGGACATTCTTGGCTTGGGGAGCGAAGCCCGTATGAACCTGCCGGGCGTTCCCAGCGGGTATTGGAAGTGGCGGATGAAACCCGGCGCCGCCAGCGACCAGACCGCCGTCAAGCTCAAGGAAATGGTTACGCTCTATGACCGTTAGGAGATTGCGGAAACACTCAGATTGCGTTCCGGTTTTAAAAGGGCGCGGCTTTCAAGGTGTGCCTGAGAACTCGTTTTGCAAACTCAGGGTGGAACAAGGCCAGCGATCTATCGCCGCGAAGCGGCGAAAGAATAGAGCCCACGGCGCAAGCCCTGGGTGCAGTGGAGGAAATGATCCAGCCCCAACGGGGCGAAAGAGGAGTTCTCACGCAAACACTTTCCGCCGCGCGGTAAGGGCAACAGGATCAGAGTCGGTTCAGCCGCTACGGGAAACTGAGAATACTTCCGGGTACGGTAACGAAAGGCGAATACGCTTGATGACGCAGTAGAGGCGGCCCACATGGAAAGGCCCACTAAATCCTTCTGGCAAATCTGGAATATGAGCTTCGGGTTTTTTGGCATTCAATTTGGCTGGGGACTGCAAATGGCCAACATGAGCGCCATCTACGAATACCTTGGCGCCCGGGCCGACCAGATTCCAATCCTCTGGCTGGCCGCCCCCCTTACTGGACTGATCGTGCAGCCCATCATCGGCCACGCCAGCGACCACACCTGGGGACGCCTCGGCCGCCGTCGCCCCTATTTTCTGACCGGCGCGATCCTCAGTTCGTTCGCACTCATCATGATGCCGCGCTCCTCGGTGCTCTGGATGGCGGCCGGCCTGCTTTGGATCCTGGACGCATCGATCAACATCAGCATGGAGCCCTTTCGCGCATTCGTCGCCGACCTACTCCCCGAGCAACAGCGCACCAGTGGCTTCGCCATGCAAAGTCTATTCATTGGCCTCGGCGCCGTGGTTGCCTCGGCGCTGCCTTGGATGCTGACGAACTGGCTTCACCTCGGAGCGGGTGCCCCGGGACACGCCATTCCGCTGACGGTTCGCACCTCCTTTTACAGCGGTGCCGCCGTGTTCCTGGGAGCGGTTCTCTGGACCATCGTCACCACCAAAGAATATGCGCCGGAGGACATGGATGCATTCCGGCGCATGAAAAGCGAGAAGCGCAGCCTGGTCACCAATGCCGCGGAGATTTTCGATTCCATCGCAAAGATGCCGAAGACCATGCGCCAACTTGCCCCCGTGCAGATCCTCACTTGGCTCGGACTGTTTTGCATGTGGCTGTATTTCCCCGTTGCCGTTGCACGTAACGTTTTCGCTGCCCCCGATACCACATCGCCTCTCTATGCCGCCGGCGTCGAATGGGGAGGTATCTGTTTCGGTTTGTACTCCGCCGTGTGTTTCGCCTTCTCCTTCTTTCTCCCGTCCATCGCTCGCGCCATCGGACGCAAGCACACGCACAGCCTCTGCCTCGTCCTAGGGGGGCTGGGACTGATTTCCGTGGCTTTCATTCACGACAAATATGTTTTGCTGCTGACTATGGTGGGCGTCGGCGTGGCATGGGCTAGCACCCTTTCCATGCCCTATTCAGTGCTCGCCGGATCGTTGCCCACAGAGAAGACCGGCGTCTACATGGGCATCTTCAACTTCTTCATCGTGACCCCGGAAATTATCGCTTCGCTGTTCTTCGGCTGGGTGATGAACCACCTGCTCCACAACAATCGCCTGACCGCAATCGTAGCCGGCGGTTGCTTCATGCTCGTCGCGGCCGTGCTCATGCAAGGAGTTTTCGATCCTGGCGAAGAAAACGTCCGGGTCGAGCAGAAGGTCGATCCGAAACAACTCGCCCGGAGTCTTGCACAGTAAGACTTGTCTCCGCGCCTCAGTCGGTGATGGCCTGATAGGCGAGTTCGTTCACCTGGCGATCCAGTGTCAAACCTCCAGTGGGATGCAGCTGCGCCATAAAAATGACGATCATCTGCTCTTTCGGATCGATGGTGAATCCCGTGTAGAAGAAGCCTCCCCAGTTGTATTCGCCCACCGATCCCAGTTCGGAGAGCGGTCCTTTGACGCCACTCACTCCGAAACCGAGGCCGAAGCCCATATCGGTGCTGATCTTTCCCAGTTGATCCTGCGTCATGAGTTCGACCGTCTTGCGGCTCAGCAGATGTGTGTGTTACCCACCTTGCCGTCGTCCAACGTCATCTGGCAGAAGTGCGCGTAATCCATAGCAGTTGAGACCAGGCCCGCCCCACCGGAGAACAACTTTTTCGGGCCACGCGTCGGATAATCCGCGGAATAAACAAAGGATCCTTCCCGGATCGGCGTGTCCGGGAAACGATTCAGTCCCTTGTCTGGATAGTACGTGTAGGCGGTTGCCAGTCGATCGAGTTTGTTGTCGGGGGGATAGAAATAAGTATCCTTCATCCCCAGCGGTTCGAAAATGCGGGTAGGGAAGAAGTCGTCCAGCGGTTTGCCAGAAACAACTTCCACCAGCCGGCCAAGCACATCGACACCCAGGCTGTATTCGAAGCGGTCTCCGGGATTGAACAGTAACGGCTGGCCCGCAAGATGGGTCACCATGTCGGCGATGGTGCCGTCGTACTCGAGAAGACCGCTGGCTACTCCAGCTTTCTCGTACATCGGACCCAGGTCGTCATTCCAGTGGTACGTAGTCCCCGATGTGTGGCGGATCAGATCGCGAATCGTGATCTCTTTCGTCGCGGGGATTGTGTACGGCTCGCCCGACGCCGGTTTCACCAGTACCTTCGGATTCTTAAATTGCGGCAGGTACTTCGAGACCGGGTCGTCGAGCAGAAACCGGCCCTCTTCATACAGCATCATGACGGCCGCGCTGGTAATGGCCTTGGTCATGGAGCAGATGCGGAACATGGCATCCGGCGGCATGGACTTGGCGGCCTCGCGGTCCGCCCTGCCCTGCGCCTTGAACCACGCCACCTTGCCGTGCCCGACCACGAGCGTGACCACGCCTGCGATTCGCTTGTCGTCAATGCTGAGCTGCACCGCCGCGTCGATTCGCGCCAGACGGTCCGACGACAGCCCGACCGATTCCGGTTTGGCCGTAGGCAGATCCTGAGCCACGGCCAGAACACTCAAGACTAAAAAACCAAGAAGAACCGGAATGATCCTCCGATTCTTCCCGCCTGAAAGGAACGAGATGCGCATGTTATCTCCCGCTAGGACTTGATCGTCTTCGCCGCCTCGTCCCACGTCACCGGCTGTTTGCGGAAATACGACTCGTTCGCCATGTGGCACGCGATAGCCGCGTGATTGCCGAAAACGGCATCTTCGGTCACCGGCTTGCGTGATTTGACGGACTGAAAGAAATTCTGCAGGTGCGGCCGCACGTCGTCCCAGTCGTGGCCCTTATAGACCGTATCTTCGTGCACCGGCTCTTTCCCGAGTTGCGGATCGTGCTCCGCGTGCCATTCCTTGACGTATTGTTCCCGCATCTTCGCCGGAAAACTGTAGCTGTAGTAGCTGGGATCGGTGTCCACGCCCGATTGCGCAGAATGCCGCAACTCGTACTCCCCGGCATCGAGGAGACCTTTCGGCCCCATGAAGCGCGCCAGTTCCGGAGTTTCGCAGCCCAGGTCCAGGCGGACGTAAACCGGAATTCCGTGATAGTCGAACAGCACGGTGTGAAAGTCCGGCATGTCGCGGCCGTCCGGGAAGCGGAAAATGCCACCCATCGCAGTCGCGGACCGCGGGATTTCGTTCCATCCCAGCGTGACCAGCATTCCGCTGATGAGGTGCACCATCAGATCGCCGGCAACGCCCGTGCCGTAGGCCTTCCAACAGCGCCAGCGCGCAAAGTGATACTGGTTGAACGGAATCTTGGGCGCATCGTTGAGCCACGTCTCCCAATCGAGGTTCTGCGGAGAAAGATCGGGCGGCGGCGGATACTCCCACGCCCCGGTCGGATCGTTTCGCCCCAGCGTGAGCTCCACCATTTCCACATCGCCAATCGCGCCCGACTTGTACAGTTCATTCGCCTTGGCGCACAACACCGAGCTGACCCGCTGCGAGCCGATCTGCACGATGCGATGGTTCTTCTGCGCCGCATCCACCATGGCCAGCCCGTCGGCCACGTTGTGCGACATCGGCTTCTCGCAATAGATGTCCTTGCCGGCATTGCAGGCATCGACAACTACCCGCCGGTGCCAGTGATCGGGCACAGCCGCCACGATGCAATCGATGTCCTTGCGATCGAGCAGTTCCTGATAGTGGCGTGTCGTGGGCAAGCTCGTGTTCGCGGTGATCTCTTTGGCCAGCGTGTGGCGCCCGTCGTACAAGTCCGCAGCGCCCACGCACTCCACGCCAGGAAGCGTGATGGCCCCACCCAACAGGCCGGAGCCCTGCATTCCAATTCCAATCATGCCAAAGCGGACACGATCGCTCGGCCCTACCAGGCGCGGCATCGGCTGCGCCTCGAGCAAAACGGTTTTTGAAATCAGCAACCCTCCGGCGGCAGCAGCCCCGCCCTGCAGGAATGCGCGTCGCGAAACCCTAGGTTTCATAAGAATTCCTCCGAATGGATAACTCTGACTCCGCTCGAATCTCACTACTTTTTAAGAGGCTTGATGGCCACTTCTTTGAAGAACACGATGTCGTTGTCGCTATGGTTCTGCAGCCCCATGTAGCCGAAGTTGGGCCGCGGACCACGCTGCGGCTCAAAGTCGAACTTGCGGTCCGGGACCGGATCGCCGTCCTTGTAGTCTGTGACTTTTACCTCGTTGAGCAGGACCACCGTGCGTGGCCCCTCGAGCGTGATGTCCATCGTGTTCCATTCCGGACCCGGCTTCCATGCGTGCTTAACCAGGGGCTTGGTCAGCGAATACAACATGGCCGTCTCGTGATACTCATCCTCTTTCGAGGTTTCCGGGTGATTATCGATCTGCACTTCGAAACCGTAGTGCACCGGCATCCACTCTTCGCGAGGCTCAATCGGAATGCGGATAAAGACTCCAGAGTTATCATTCTCGTCGCGCATTTTGTACACCACATGAATCATGCAATTGCCAATTTTCCCGCCGGTCCAGTAAAGCAAACCCATTCCGCCGTGGGTGCGGATCAAGCCGTCCTCCACTTTGTCTCCGCCTGGGCCTACGTGCTTCCAGCCGGTCAAATCTTTGCCGTTAAAAAGCTGCTGCCACTTATCGGGATCGCCTTTGCACGCATTCTCGTCGACCGCAAACGAGAGCGTTACGAGTCCAGCACACAGAAATATCCAGATCGTGAAACGTTTTATCATGGGAATCTCCACAGTTCTCGACGATGACTTATTTGGGGACAAACCAATCTACTCGCCTCAGCGTAGGGAATCAATGGAGTGGATGCCGCGTACTGGCGCAATCTGGAAAGAAGCATCCCTTCCTACCAAGGCGTCATCCTGAGCGCAGCCGCTTTTCAGGCGGAGCGAAGAGCGTGCCCTGAGCGCAGCCGAAGAATTTCAGCCCGGAGTGCGGACCTGGCCGATCGCCTAGTCGCGATCGCGGACTGCCTGCGCGAAAAATCTCATCCCCGCACCGGCCCCGGAACCGCCTTCGGCCGCTCGCTTCTTCTGCCACTCCGCCTCGGTCAAAACAGAAATTGCTTCCGCCTTTTTCTTTTTCAATCCCGCATTGACCCCCGCCAGCTCTTTCTGCGTGAGCCTTTGGAAATCCCCGATCACGTCTTCCAGTTCATGGGCCAGCGAATCGGCGCGCGCAGCCTGGTAATCGGTCGGACGGCCCTCGTAGCCATTGACGGCGCCGTAAAGCTGTCCCAGCAGTTCGCGGATGCGTTCTTCTCCCGTGATCATGCCACCTTCCTTCGTGGCGACAATCTTCGACCGCAGTGCATCGCACGCGGCAGCCAGATCCTGCAGTTGCTTGCGCAAGGGATCTTTTTCCGCCACCTTGCCCGCGTTTCCATTGGCGGCATCGCGCACGCCCTCAATGGCCTCGACCGCCCAAGTCATATGTTCGATGGTGTGATAAATCTTCATCGTCAGATCGAATTGCGCTCTGCGCTCATCCACAGAGAACTTCGCCCGCGGATCGAGCGCCACATTCAACTGCTCGGTGTAGACGTTGTCGCCCTTGGTCATTTTCACCGTATAAGTGCCCGGCAGCACGCGCGGGCCCTGGGCCGCTTCGAACAATGCCGTAGCCGCCGGTGGAACCGCGGGCGCCTTCACGTGCATCGACCAACTGGCGCGGTTCAGGCCGCGGTGCTTGCTTCCCGCTACGCTGTCGACCAGCTTGCCGTTTTGATCGAGGATTTCGATTTTCAAGTCGCCGAAAATGTGGCGCCCTTTCTGATAGTAGGTAATCTGCGCATCCCCGGGCCGACTCCGGCCGCTGAATACCTCGTCGCCGTCGGACCAGCCGCCGAATACATCGAAGTACTGAACCGCTTTCCCCGGAATCAGTGTGGCCTCCTTCGACATCAAATCGGGAGTCAACGCCCGCAGCGCCGAAATGTCATCGACGATCCAGATGCCACGCCCGTGCGTCGCCAACACCAGGTCGCTCTCCCGCGACTGCACAGCAATATCGTCCACCGCTACCGCCGGGAAGTTGCTCCCTCTGTATTGCGCCCAATGCTGGCCGCCATCGACGGAGATCCACAGCCCAAACTCTGTGCCCAGAAAAAGAAGATTCGGGTCTACTGAATCTTCCTTGATCACGTGGGCGTATCCGCGCGCCCCGCTCTCCTGTACCGGAAGCGGAGTCCAGGTCTTGCCGTAATCGTCCGTCTTGTAGGCGTAAGGCGCCATGTCTCCGAAGTTGTGGCGATCAAAAGTCGCGTAAGCCGTGGCCTCGTCGAAGCGGCTGGCTTCAACCGTCGACACCCAGGAATTCTTGCCCAGGCCGCTGATGTTGCCCACAACGTTGGTCCAGGTCTTAGCGCCATCGCGGGTGATCTGCAGGTTGCCGTCGTCGGTTCCCACCCAGATGATCTGGCCGTTCTTCGGCGACTCTGAGATCGAATAAATCGTGGTGTGCATTTCCGCCGACGAGTTGTCGATGGTGACGCCGCCCGATTCTTCCTGCTTTTGCTTCTCAGGATCGTTGGTCGTGAGATCCGGCGAGATGCGGTCCCAGGACTGCCCGTGGTCGCGCGACCGGAATAGGAACTGTGCCCCGATATAAATCGTTCCTTTTTCGTTCGGGCTCATATGGATCGGCGTGTTCCAGTTGAAGCGTAACTTTTTCTCGCCGTAGTTGGGCCACGGCTTGAGTCCGCGAATTTCGTGCGTGTAGCGGTTCACCCGGCCGATCTCGCCGCCTTGCGCCTCTGCATACAGGTAGTCCGGGTCAGACGTGTCCTCGAACATCCAGAACCCGTCGCCGCCGAACATGTTTTCCCAGCGCGAATTTGAAACCCCGCCCGGATAGGATGAATCTCCCACCCACGAACTGTTGTCCTGCAGTCCGCCATAGACGTGATAGGGATCGGAACTGTCGGTGCTGACGTGGTAGAACTGCGAAATCGGCAGGTTCATCTGGTGCTTCCAGCGGTTGCCGCCGTCTTCGCTGCGCCATACGCCGCCATCGTCGGTGGCATACACGATGTTCGTATTCTTGGGATTGATCCACACATCGTGGAAGTCGCCATGCGCCGCATTCGAAACCACGTTGAAGCTCTTGCCGCCGTCGGGGCTGAGCAGCAGCGGCCCATCCGGTTTGAAGATCTTGTTCTCGTCCTTGGGATCGACAATCAGATTGCCGAAGTAAAACGGACGCCACAGCATGTAATTGCTGGCATCGAGCTTGGTCCAGTTCGCGCCGGCATCGTCCGAGCGGTAAAGCCCGCGTCCTTTCTCCGCTTCAATGTTGGCGTACACGACCTGCGGCTGGGCGGACGCGACCGCGACCGCCACCCGTCCCCAGGGCTTGGCCGGCAGGCCCTTGCCGTTGCTATCGTTAATTTCGCTCCAGTGGTCGCCGCCGTCGGTTGACTTGAACAGGCCGCTTCCCGGCCCGCCGGAGCGGAACGTCCAGCCCTGGCGCCGGAAATCCCACATCGATGCGTAGATGGTTTTGGCTTGCTGCCGGCTCATGGCCAGAAGTGCGCATCCGGAGGATCCATTGGCCCCGGCCAGTACTCTCTTCCACGTCTTGCCGCCATCGGTCGTCTTATAAACTCCCCGTTCGTCGTTGTCATTCCACAGGTGCCCCATCGCGCAGGCCAGGACGTTATTTCCGTCGCCAGGATCGACCAGGATTTTCGCGATGTGCTCGCTGTCCTTCAGTCCAACGTTGGTCCAGTTCTCTCCACCATCCGTCGACTTGTAAACGCCATCGCCAATCGAAACGCTGTTGCGCACCCAAGCCTCGCCACTGCCCACCCAAACCGTCTTGGGGTTCGACGGATCAATCGTCACCGCTCCGATGGACTGCACGCTCTCGCGATCGAAAACCGATTTGAAGGTCGTGCCGCCATCGATCGATTTCCAAACACCACCGCTAGCCGCACCCACGAATACGGTAGTGCGCCCATCCTGCTCCACGGCGTCAACCGCCGCGACGCGACCGCTCATGGCAGCAGAGCCGATGTTTCGCGCCGGTAGCCCCGACACCGTCGCAGCATCGAATTTGTAGCCACTCTGGGCGGACGCTAAGACCGCACAACCGAGCAGGGCGATTCCCGAACACCAGCTCAATTTCATCTGCAAATGGCCATAAGTAGCGCAAGCATTCATCATTCGAAGTCCTCTTTGTTCAGATCTTTTGGCGGCACAAGATTTCGTTCACGGCGGTTAAACCCGAACTGGTTACTTCTTCGCAGCGTCCGCTTTTGCCCCCGGCCTCAAGGACGCCGGCAAGGCGAACTCCGACTCGGGGATGGACACATTTGCTTCAATCTTCTCTACGTTAATCGTTTGCTGCTCCGGATTCGCTTTTGACCCCTGCGTCATAGAAAAGGGATACATCACCCCAGCCACGGGCTTATAGGAACCCAATTCCATCACACTCTCGTGAACGGAACCGCGGATGAATTCCTGTTTATCCCTGCGAATCTCGAGGAATGTGTCGGGGTCGAGGTAGTAGTAAAGGATGTCGCCATTTTTCAGCGTGACCTTCAGTCGCAGGGCGTCGTCGCCATCCACCACGTCGTGCCCCAGGTAATCGACCGTATTCCCCTTCTCTTTGTAATCGACTAGAGGGCCATCGAAGTCGGCATCCAGAACCAGGCCTCGAAGCTCGTCCTCGCCCAGCAGTTGCGGATCCTTGTGTCCCTCAAAAGGCTGGATCTGCCAGCCTGTCGTGCCGTCGTAAGCCGTGACGGCGGTCATCCCTTGCAGCGAGAAAGTCTGGCGCACCAGGTTGGGACGCAAACTCTCCTGCCCAACATTCGCAGTGAATCCCCCGCCCCCAATGAACTTGGCGGTCATGCGAAGGGACTTGATCGCCTTGATCTTGTCGATGCCACCCTTCGCCTGGATGTTCTTGCTGACCAGTTCTTCGGCGGTCTGCGCGTGGCCGAAAAGACTCAGGCACGACACTGCCGCCAGCACAATGACTGCGTGACGCATGGGAGCGAACTCCTTGTTTGGGACTGTTTGGAACCTGGGATATAAGACGACAGTACTCTACGTCGAACAAGACGTGATTGCCAAGTGCTGGCTGAAAAAAACTCATCGGGCAAGTGGCTGCCCTCCGCTCTTTTTTCGGAACTTTGCGGCGTTCCTTAGCGCACTCCCCGGCCCAAAGCTTCGGACTGGGTCCGCCCATGGATTCACCGTTATGGGCCCGAAATATGGAATGGCGAAAGAAAAAGTTCAGCATCTACGAAGATTTTCGTTGACACTACGAACATCTTCGTAGTATTGTCCCCCGCATGCGACAGACTCCGCAGAAACCCACCGCTTCCGAGCTTGAGATTCTTCGCGTGCTCTGGCTTCGAGGCCCCTCGACCGTGCGCGAAGTCCACGAAGCGCTCAGCGAAAAGAAGTCCCTGGGATACACCACTGTGTTGAAACTGCTGCAGATCATGACCACCAAGGGCACCGTCCGCCGAAACGAAACCCAGCGCGCGCACGTCTATGAAGCATGCCTGCCCGCCGAACAGACCAAGCGACAGATTGCCGGGGACATGTTGCAGCGTGTCTTTGAAGGATCGGCGAGCCAACTCATGATGCACGCGCTCGCCGGCGGCAAAGCCTCCGCAGATGAGATCCACGAACTGCGCCGTTTGCTTGACGACTATGAAAGGAGCCGCCCCCGATGATCGCAACCACTACAGCCATAATGACCTGGCTCTCGCCAGCCACGATGCACTCTCTCGGATGGGCTCTCCTCCATTCTCTGTGGCAAGGGACGGCTCTCGCGGCGCTGGCCGCAGCTGCCATCGCTCTGTGCCGTCGCGCCTCGGTGCGCTATGTGCTGGGCATCGGTGCGTTGCTTCTCATGCTGCTGGCGCCGGTGGCGACTTTCTTCTATTTACAGGATCATCCAGGGCAGGTTCTGCCGGGGGCCGAAGCCCTGAAGGCGCCTGCGACCGTTGCGTTCGCCAACAACACGGCGAGGAATCAGGCTCGATCTGCGCCGGTCTCGAGTTCGCCCAGTGCGCTCCCACGGTTGATCGAAGCCTGGACCGTCGAAGCCTGGCTGCTCGGCGTGGCTTTCTTCAGCCTTCGTACCGCAGGCGGATTCCTACTGCTCGAGCGCGAACGCCGCAGAAGTTCCAGTATCGTAGGCCCTCGCGTGCTCGAGATCTGCTACACGCTGCAGGATCGAATCGGCCTGAGACGCGCCGTTACCTACTGCGAGTGCAAGTGGCTGCAAGCTCCGGCGGTGATCGGATGGTTTCGCCCCATCGTGTTCCTTCCCGCAACCGCCTTTACCGGTCTCTCGGAGGAGCAGTTACAAGCTGTCATCGCCCACGAACTGGCGCACATCCGCCGATTCGACACCTTTGTGAATGTATTTCAGGTTTTGGTGGAGACGTTGCTCTTCTATCATCCCGCCGTTTGGTGGCTGAACAAGAAGATTCGTGCCGAGCGCGAACATTGCTGCGATGACGTAGCGGTCTCGATGTGCGGCAACGCCGTCGAGTATGCACGCGCCCTCACGCTGATGGAAGAATGGCGCAACGCACCTGCTTTCGCGATGGCCGCAAACCGCGGTCCGCTAACCGAGCGCATCGTGCGCGTGCTTGGCCTCAGGACCCTCGGAGAAGGCAGGCGCGGTGTCGGACTCAGCGCCAGCATTGTCTGTCTGACCGCGGCCATCATCGCGGGCAACGCTTTGTTGGGGCTGGCACGGCCTAAACCCCAAATCGCCTTCGTCGCGCAAGCCGCGTCTACTCCGACTGCGACACCCCAAGCTGCTCCCAAGGGTGCTTCGAGCCCGAAGCCGTCTCCCGCTCACCCGCAAAGCAGCGAACAACCTGCTGGCTCTTACATTGAAGAGATGAAAGCCGCGGGGCTTGGCGATTTGACCGTCGACCAGCTCATCGCCATGAAAATCCAGAATGTCACGCCGGAATATGTGCGGGACTTGCGCGAGCTAGGCTTGCATCCGGACTCTGAGAAGTTGGTAGCGATGCGCGTGCAGGACATTACGCCGGAATACGTCAGCGAACTGAAGGCTTCTGGCCTCAATCCCGACGAGAACCACCTCATCTCGCTCAAGATCCAGGGTGCGGACGCGGAATACTATCGCGGGATTAAAGATGCTGGAATTGACCCCGATGTTGATCGCCTGATCTCGCTGAAAATCCAGGGTGTAACTCCGGAATATGTTCGCGCACTCCGCGCTGCTGGCCTCCAGGTGACGGTCGATCAAGTCATCTCGCTAAAAATTCAGGACGTCACTGCCGCATATTTGAAGGAGATGCACGAGCTGGGTATTGATCCCAGCGCGAATGACGCTATCTCCATGCGTATCCAGGACGTTACTCCGGAATATGTGCGCGAGATTCACGCGCTTGGCTTGAAACCGGCGACCAACGAACTGATCTCTATGCGCATACAAGATGTCACGCCCGAATACGTGAAGTCGTTGCAATCGGCGGGATTCAAGCTGGCGGTCCACGAGATCATCAGCGCCAAAATTCAGGATGTCACGCCCGAGTTCATCGAGCGAGTGCGCCAGCATGGCTTCAAGGACCTGACTTTGCCGAAGCTGATTCAGCTTCGGCAGTTGGGAATTCTGGAGCCAAAGGCTGATCTATAGGGCGCGGGGCTTCGCCCCAGCTTGGACGGGCGAGTCGCCCGTCACCACACGAGCAGTTATGAGTTCGATATGGAGAAGACTTATGAGAATGCGACGCACGCTGGCCTATCTGGTTTTCGCCTCTTGCATTCTGGTGCTTGCGATCAAGAGTCGAGCCGCCGAAAACCGCAGCGGCGATTGGACGATCAGCAAGTCCGACACCCCTGGCAAGGTCGAGTTTTCCCTGATCGAGCACCATCATGGCGGGACGTCCAGCCACCAATCGGACTGGCCGGCGACGTCGTTTCAGGGCGTGGAGTTCTCGAAGCCCGGACGCCAGGACGTTCACTTCACCATCACCCGCGACGCGGGCAAGATCGACTGCGAGGGATTCCTCAAAGATGGCGAGGGCGCGGGCGTCTTTCATTTTCAGCCTGACTCGAACTACGCGCGCGAGATGAATTCCGTCGGCTTCTCTGTGGACGATGAGAAGCAGTTTGCCCTGGCAGTTCAGGACGTCAGCCTCGAGTTCGCCCGCCAGATGAAGAACGAACATCTCAGCGACCTCGACGCGGACAAACTGATCGCCTTCCGTATCTTCCGCGTGGACCAGACGTTTATCGAGGATTTGCGGTCCGAGGGGCTGAAGATTTCCGACAGCGACAAACTGGTTGCGTTCCGGATCCATGGCGTGACTCCGCAAATGGTTCGGAGCCTCCATCAGGCGGGTTACTCGCCGGAGCAGGACACGCTGATTGCCATGAGAATCCACGGCGCGACGCCGGAATGGATGGCGGAACTCAAACAGCGCGGCTACGATCACATCGACCTCGAGAAGTTGATCGAATTCCGCATCCACGGCGTTTCGCCGGAGTTCATCGGGAAAGTGCAGGGCCTTGGCTATTCTCATCCTGATCCCGACGAGCTGATTGCCATGCGTATTCATAACGTCACGCCGGAATATATCAGCGACCTGCGTGCCCGCGGATTGCACGATCTCAGCATCGATCAACTGGTCAGCATGCGCATTCACGGCATCGACTAGACCGGTGGAAATCACGCGAAAAAAAAGTTGAGACGGGCGCAGAACTCGGCACCTGCGCCTGGTTTCATTTTGGGAAGACGGGAGTTTCTGTGGGGTACCTCCAGGCCAATGCCCAGAACCACTGGCGCCAGACTCGGGGCACCCTGGGTCACAGATTGGGAACGCGTGGGTAACTCAGCAGCACTGGCATGAGTTCTCTGCTTCCGGGAAATTGATCACGAATGACTGGCGAAGATCGGACAATCGCAGGCGCACGGTGTGGACCGCAACAGCTGGCGGGCTGGCTGAAAACCGGGCAGCAGTTCTCTTCGACTCAGGCAAAAGGATTTCCTGAGTTAGCGCAAGCGACTATTTCTTATCCCGCATCACGGAGTAAACGTAATCCCAAGCAGCAATCCTTCCGGACTCACAAGACGAGTTACAGTCTGGCCCCACGGTTCTTTTCTGTTCCTGATGAGCATTCGATAGCCTCGCGACTCAAGCTCCGCTGTTGCCTTCTCAACGCTGTCCACATCAAACTCAAGCCAAGCTTGAGGCGCAGGGATCTCGCGGGGCCAGGAATCGTTGCCAAAACAAGACTGCGCCCGCTGAGAGAGTGGCCAGAGAGCAAACTCTTTGCTCCCTTGCAGAGCGTCAGTGTGGAGGTAGCCGTTTTTTCCTCCTTGAAGGGAATATCGAGGGCATCTTTGTAAAGCCTTCGGCTGATCGCCGTGTGACTAACGATTGGGCCAAATCCGGCAACGAATAGAACTTTGATATCTTCCATTTCTTTCATGATCCCATAGCCTCCTAGCGTCGAAATGGGCGACACTCCCGTAATGGCCAGGGCGGCCAAGAGTTCTCTTCGAGTCATCATAGTCCGAAAAGATAAATTGGATTGTCGGGGTACGTCTTGAATGAATCGGACATGTGAAGCTAAAAGTCGGGGCCAACCTTAATCTGAAGGAGACCAGATAGACAAAAGCACCATCGTGGGGATTGAAGTGACATCCTGGGCGCATTGCGTCCTGTCCCGAGTCCTGCGACGCCATCGAGTATGTATTCCGGATCGCTTCAATGGCCCAGGTTTAGGTCGGCGAAATAAGCGACGGTTCCAGACCCCACCCAAAGCGCGACTGAGCCTTTTTCAATGGGTTG
Organism: Candidatus Sulfotelmatobacter sp.; assembly: GCA_035511455.1. Taxonomy (GTDB): domain Bacteria; phylum Acidobacteriota; class Terriglobia; order Terriglobales; family Acidobacteriaceae; genus Sulfotelmatobacter. The sequence continues at coordinate 57,548 of DATKFH010000147.1, forward strand.
TTTTAGGTCGTTGACAACGAGAGTCGGTTGGTCGGAGCCGTTGACGTACAGTCGCGCGCTTCTACCTTCAATCTGGATTTTCACCTTCGTCCAGGCACCGGGAACCAGATCAACATAGATTCGTATTTGCCGGACTTTCGTCTCGCAGCTTATACCAGGGGAAAACCGGGAACCGATATGTACTGAGCCGAATGGTTTCTCCGCAGTTGGTCTTCCGATCGTCCGTTTTTAGGACGCAAGTAAAAGCACTTGTAGCCTGAAACGTCGTCCGTAACTCGAAACGCGATCCCCACAAAACCCCGAGAGTCTTGCGACGCATCGGGAACAGCATCTCCGCTCAGTTAAATTTCAATGGTCCCGCCAGCAAAGAAGTGTTTTTGACGACGGCGATGCGGCTGACGCCGTCACCGTGGCCCGGTGCAGCATCGACGATGCGCAGTGCACTTTTCCAGCGATACTGGACAAACTCTGCCGTCACATAGTGAAGCTCCAGGCCATCAGGCCGAATCGAGCCTGGTCTCATCACCGGCGCTTGACTCAATTGCTGGGCATCTGAGGGCACCGCCCGGACTACAGCGAAGCCCACAGCAAACACTGCTTCCATAAACGGGTCACGATAATTGATTCCCCGAGTCAGCTGTAAGTGGTTCCGGAACGGGTCGCAGAGAAAGGATGGCCGGCTTCCTTCTATTCGCCGGGTCCTAATGCCACACTACCATCAGGCGCCAGTCGCCACGCGGGGTTCCAAGCCACTTCCCAGGCAAATCCGTCGGGGTCCGCAAAATAACCCGAGTAGCCGCCCCAAGTCGCCTGTTGTGCGGGTTTTAGAATCGTCGCGCCCGCAGCCGCAGCGCGTTTTATGAGCGGATCCACTTCGCCTTTTGCGTGCACATTGTAAGCAAGGGCCATGGCTGCCCGTCCGAATGCCACCGGATCGACCTGAAAATCTGCGGCGAGTTTGTCACGCAGGAACAATGCAAAGACCATTCCCCCTGCCTGGAAGAAGATGATCTCTTTATTCTCAAATGCCGGCTTCCAACCGAGCCCCTCGGAATAGAATCTTTTCGAGATACTCAGATCTTTCACGCCGAGGGTGACAAGGCTAATACGCTGGTCCATGGTATGAGATTCCCCCTTGCCATGAGGAAGAAGCAACCCTGCCGTGATGCCCACCAGCAGTTCTCTTCGAGTCCACATAGGCCGAAGATAGAATGATCGATGAGTTCTTGTCTTGAACGAATCGGACACATCGAGCGCATCAAGATCCGAGGCCGTGCATCGTCTGAATGAGGCCGGATAGGCAAAGAGTGCACCGCGCAGATCGGAGCGAGATACTGGGCGGGTTGCCGGAAAAACGCTGCACCTCTCGAGTCATGTGCGCTTGATCGGCATAGTCCGCGTCCGCGGCAAACTGTGCAAAGCTCCTCCGAGCGCCCATGTTATGGGCGAAATTCAGTAGACGCTGGAAACGCAGCACGGACTGAAACATCTTCGGACCATACCCGACCGCCACTGTAAAGCGACGCTGAAGCTGACGGCTGCTGAATCCGATCCACCTACTGAGTTTTTCAACTCGGCCTTGCGGATTCCGGGCGAGCCATTGAATAGCCGCGCTGACTGCCTGGTCAACCGGCGCAGCTTGCTCGAGGCAATTTAGCAAGGCTGTCTCGATGGCCGACCGTCGCGCGGCAATATCTGGCTCATCTGCGATCCGCTCAAATCGCGCAGTTGCATCGCGGCCCCAGACGTCGCGAAGCGGCACCGACTGGTTGAGTAGCGCTGAGGCAGGAAGGCGAAGCAGGCTCGGCGCAAGTCCGGGATGGCAGCGAGCGCCGATAATGATAGTCCCAGGAGCGAGACGAGCGACGAAGGGCTGTGTCCACGGGCCGATCACCATCGGAGCTTCATCGTTGATGAGAACAATATCGACGCAGCCG